>CAYLZD010000012.1:0-97819 GCA_964388275.1 uncultured Chromatiales bacterium | reverse complement strand
GTAAAAGTGCGGGCAAGTCCGCTTCCGGTGCTCGTCAGCGCGCTTTAAGTGCCGGTAAGCGGGCGCGAGTGGCTGTGCAGGTCGCCGCGAGGACGCCGGCAAGTCGTCACGAAGGGCGCTGCACGCGGTGGAAAAACAGTGCAAGTCGGCAAAAGGACTTATGCAAGTCGTCACGAGGACGCCTGTAAATTTGCAAGGGGGGTTATCTGCACGAAGTCCCGGGGAAGGGGGAAAGGGGGAAGGGGGAAGGGGGTGGACCCCATTCACCGAATTCACCAGATTCACCGTATTAACCAACTGGGTACCATATACGAGCGTGTCGTGGCTGCGCGGAGCGCATACAAAATCTCCGGCGTCATGGCGGCGAAAACAGGGATAGGGTGCTGGGACGTTAGACGTTGGACGTTGGACGGCAATTTTTGTTCATCCTATCCCGAAGGGATTCCATCAACTGAGCCCGGGGTTGACGCGTAGCGGCTACCCCGGGCGGATTACATGATCCTATAAAAAATCCCTGGCGTCATGGCGGTTCAAAGCGGCGCCGCGCTCCTCCACAGCGGAAACAGCGCTCTCCACAACGCCGCGGGAGAACGTCGTGGATCCGCCATGGAATCAATCCGGCAGGCCGGTCTTCCCGCCAGGCGCGGAATCCGCGGAAGCTCGCCGTATGCCTATGAGCAGGGCGGAGGCGATCGGCGCGTACAGGACCGACAGCATGATCTGGTAGCGTGTCTCGACATGGAACAGCGGGATGAAGAACCAGTAAAAAGCGACCGCGATCAGCAGCAGGGCCGGTCCTCGCCTGCGCCGCAGCAGCGTGACAAATCCCGCCACGGTCAGAGCGGAGAGCAGGAGATTCGGCAGCGACAGCGGCAGTTGATACACCCGTTTATCGGACGTCTCGACGGTGAGGAACATGAGGAATTTCTTGCCGTAAAGACTCAGCGCCTGCATGGGGCGCTCGAAAATGAAATCGAGCGCCCGCTCGCGGTAAATGGCCATCACGTCGAGTTCATAGCGGTCGGTGACGGGCAGTTTCTTGAACTCGCCGACCAGCGTTTGGCGCCGGTCGAACCAGTTGGACGAACCGTCCGTATGCCAGCTCCCGCCGGTGGCCTCGGGATTGTTGCCGCGCCAGATGTTCAGCCAGCCGTTGCTGGTCAGCGGCACGAACGAATCGAACGTTGCGTAGTTGCGGATGCTCCACGGCAGCGCGCAGAGGACGACGACGGCGAAATACGCGGCAGCCTTCCGCGCTCCGTGGCGGCGCGCGAACCACACGGCGAACAACGCCGCGAGAGCTAGCGCCTCGGCCCGGAACAGCAGCCAGACGCCCCCCGCCAGGCCGGCGGCGAGAAAATCGCCGTTGCGGCCGGTCTCGTCGGCCCGCACGGCGGCGAGCATGCCGAGGCAGATGACGAGCTGGTAGACGGGACCGCCGCCGAAAGTGGACACGATGGCGATCGCCGGCGGATGGACGGCGAAGAGCAGCGCGGCGAGGCGGGCGCAGCGTTCGCCGAAGAGACGCCTCGCCAGAAAGAAGAGCAGGACGCCGGCCGCGATGGTCGCGAGCAGGCTCACCGCGTAGAGCGCCGCGTAACCGGCGGCGCCGTCGCCGAAGACTCCGAGCACTGCCGTGGTTATCGCCACATAGCCGGGCAGCGTGAAGGCGGTCGGCATGGGGCGCGGCGTCTCGGCGGGATCCAGGTCCTCCTCGGGCACCGGCGCCCGGAAATTTATCGAATACCCATGGCCCGCGAGAATGTTCCTGGTAATCGTTCCCGTCTCCAGGAGATCGGGATTCGACAGATCGGCGTAAAACCATAACGCCGCGACTCTCGTCAGAGCCAGCAAGGCGGTCAGGATGAGCAGATAGCGCCGCCGCGGCAGGCGCTCGAGCGGCGCGAGGCAGCTGTCGATGGCGGTTCGCAACGCTGTCATGCGGGATCGCTCGCTTCCGGTCTCCGCCCGGACGCCGGCGCGTTCTCCGGCGCGAGTTTCCACCGATACTTGCGGAACAGGTAAAATATGCCCTTGAAATGGAGGTACGTCAGTTTGGAGAAGAGTTTCTTGCGGGTGATCCGCTGCTCGTAATGCACTATGCGTGTGTCGGCGACGTACCAGACCTCCCAGCCCGCGCGGCGCATACGGAGGCAGTAGTCGAGATCCTCGGGCCCGTAAAAAATGCGCTCGTCCAGCAGACCCACCTGTTCCATGGCCTCGCGCCGTATGCATTGGCAGGCGCCGATCACATAATCTACTGTGCGCGTGTCGCCGCGGTCCCACTCGGCCATCTCGTGATACTGGAGCGCGCGGCTGCGCCGCACGGCCTCCATGAAGCTCAGCCGGCGCAGGAGAAAGCTGACCGCCGTGGGTGTGCGGCGGGCGCTGCGCTGCACCTCGCCGTCCACCGACACCAGCTTGCAGCCGGCGAGCCCCGCCTCGGGACGCGCGTCCATGAACGCCACCAACCGGCCGAGCGCGTTTTCGAGCAATACCATGTCCGCGTCGATCGTGACCCTGTAGCGTCCCCGCGCGAGCACGAAGCACTGGTTGCGCGCGGCCGCGACTCCGCGGTTGCGGTCGTTCTCGATGATCCGCACTTCGGGGTATTCCGCGCGCAGCATCTCGAGCGTGCCGTCGCGGGAATTGTTGTCCGCCAGGATCACCTCGAAGGAGATTCCCTTTGTATGCGCGTACAATGATGCCAGCAGGTCGCGCAGCATCTCGCGCATGCGCCAGGTTATAATGACGACCGAGAGATCGGGAATTCCGCTTGCTGCTTCCATCATGTGCGGTCGGCCGTTTGTGCGAATATGTGCGCGCAGGCGACGGCGAAGCCGCTCATGATCCAGAAATGCGCTTCATAGAGCTGGTCGAGCGTCGCGCTCATCAGAAAGTAGGAGAAAATGCCGATGCACAACCCGAACATCATGTGCCTGCGGCGGATTGACGTCTGTGCGCGGTAGGATTTCCACAGCGCGCGCATTAACAGCCCATAATAAAGAATCGCCGTAAGGAATCCGATTGCGCCGGTTTCGGCGAAAAGTTTGAGGTAGGTGTTGTGGCAGGCCTGATGGTTAGTGGTCGAAAGCTCCGCCTCCCTGTAGCGGTCGAATGTGTGCTCGAAGTTGCCCAAACCGACTCCGGACACAGGAGTGTGCCATGCCATCCGCCAGCCGACCTTGAGGATGTTCGCGCGCTGGTTCATGGATGCGTCCTGTCCGGATACCGCCGAAGTCATTCGATCGGATACTGTGAGGAGGCCGAGCAGGTTGGAACCGAGGTCCGTGAGGAGAAGTATGCCGGTTCCCACGGCCGCGGCAAGCAGCGCGAGGGTCGCGATCACGCGCTTCAGGTTCGTGTGCCTCCAAAGGTATGCGGTGAAGATGACTCCGCAGATGAATGTCGAGAGGTAGCCGGCTCTCGAGACGGTAAGCAGATCCGCGAGAAGGAGGACGCCTGCCGCGGCCCACTGAATAAATCGCTGTCGCGGGGTTTCCGCGGCAAGCGCGAGTCCCACCGCGATGCACAGCGCCATCAGAAGAAATCCCGAGTAAAAGTTCGGATCGCTGAATAGGAAATTGTAATAGCGTCCCACGACGCCCGCGATTCGCATCAAGGATCCGCTCCGCGCCGACATGATGATCCCCCAGATCGCGAACAGCGCCGAGGATACCGTGAACAACCTGAGCAGCTGCGCGACGAAACGTTCGCTCCCCTTCTGTATCAACCTCGTGTAGACTCCCGCCATGAGCAGAAGACCGATGACGACCTGCAGCATGCCGCGCCAGTACGCCACGGACGAATCGGCGTGTATGGCGCTCGGGACGAAGCCGAACAGCATCACGAAAGCGAGAAGCAGCACTCCCGGGAGGCGGATGCGCAGCAATTCCACCGGACCCAGCTTCCATAGGAACAGCAACGCGAACCAGACAGTGTACAGGTCGAAGGGTCCGAATCCCGAACCGACCTCCGATCCCATTCCCATGCGGTACAGGGGAAGTGTCGCGACAAGCAGCGCCATCTGCGCCCACACGTTTATGGTGGAAAGCATCACGATGAGCGCCGCGGCCGCCAGTGCCACCAGCAGGGGATCGAACATGAATAATGCGCCCAGCAGGAGGGCCGATACGGCGATCGGCGCCGAGCGGAGCAGCAGAGGGAGTCCTACGCGGGAATCGGCGAGTATGGAGTCGGTCAGCAGTATGCCTGCGGCGTTCCTGCCGTCCGCATGCATACGCCAAGGATTTCCGTTTCGTCCGCTCATGCCGGCTCCGTTCCGCGCATTCCCCGAAGCGTGTCGAATATCCGCGTCTTCCCCCGCGTGAAGGCGAGAAGCAGCGCGTAGACGAGGGCGAATCCCAGGAACTTCATGATCGGGATTGCCGCGTCCGGCATAGCGCCGGATGCATTCGCCGGTAACAGGCGGGAGAGCAGCAGGATGAGAGCGATGCTCGTGACGGCCGGGAATATGATGAATGCAGTTTCCCGGGCTATGTCACGGGAGGGGAGCCGGCAGTCGCGAAGGGTCGTCACGAGCGTGCCGACGCCGTATATGGCGTACAGCGCGCAAGTGCCCAGCGCGAGCGCCGTCACGGATCCCGTCAGGGCGGGAAGAAGGACGTAGCAGATCGCGGCGGCCGCGACGGCGATTCCTTCCATCCCCAGCGCCAGCCAGGCGCGGCGCGTGATCATGAGCACGGTGACTGGCAGGGAGGCGATGGACATGAACGTGATGCCGAAGGACAACAATTCCATTATCGGGATGGACGGAACGAAGGCCGGAAGCAAAAGGCGGATGATCGCTTCGCCGCCGTAGAGCACCGCCGCCACCAGCGGCGGAGTGACGAAAGCCACGGTGTACAGGGACCGCGAGTAGATCGGGTACAGCGCATTCGCCTCCCCGCCGCGGCCGAAACGCTCCCCGAAAGTGGGGAAGAGCACGTCTCGCAGACCGCTCGAGGCCAGCACCGGAAGCATTGTGAGTGTGGTGGCAAAGCCGTATAGAGAAAACTCCTGCCCGCGAAGCATGAGGCTGCCCACGATACGATCGCAGCTGATGATGAGAAGCGCCGCCAGATTGCTGAGGAACAGCGGGAAGCCGATCGCCAGAAGCGCGCGTATCGCGGGCACTTCCCAGGCGGGTCGGAACTCGCCCCTTGCCTTTAGTTGAAGCCACAGCGCCATGGACACGGACGCCAGGATGTACGCGCCGAATCCTCCGGGAAGCCCCCATACCATGCCCAGAACGATGACGCTCGTGGTCCTGATGAACTCAGCCGACAGTTCCACGCCCGCTGTCAGGACGAAACGTTTTTTTGTCCTGAGAATCATCAGGTGAAAGCGCCCGAGTTGGTCGCCGAACAGCACCACCGCGGTCACGACGAGGCCGATTCCGAGCAGCCGCGCGTCGTAGTCGCCGATCGGACCGCCGCGCTGTGCCAACGCCAGGCCCGCCGCGGCCGTGAGCACGGCGGCGAGCGCCGCGGCGCCCAGCGTCCCGCCGAGCAGGACGTTTCCGGTGTGCCGGGCGCGCGCCATGTCCCCGCGCCCTTTCTGCGCCGGGATCTCGCAATCGCCCGCGAGTCGAAGCCCGAAGTGCATCTGATCGGCGTACTGCAGCACGAGCAGGAACAGGACCCAATAAGCATAGGAATCGGCGCCCAGCAACCGCGCCATGAACAGGTTGCGCAACATGCCGAGGCCCAGCATGATGTACCTGCTCCCGGACAGGACGATTGTGTCACGGACAATCACCCGTTCCATGCCGCCGTGTTCCTGCTCCGTTTCCCGACCGATCCGCACCGGCTCAGTTACGCGAGCGGGACAGTCGCGCGAACGGGCCGAGGAGAGCCATGAGGCGGGCGTGCTGTTCCGGCCGCGCCTGCCGCATGTCCTCGAGACGCGTCGACACGACAACGGCGGCGACGGCGAGAATCAGCGACAGGAAGAAGAACACTATCGTGATGATCATGCGTTTCGGCGCGGAATGACGCTCCGGCACTTCCGGAGGATCGATTACGAGCAGAGTGGAAGTGTTGCGCTGCTCTTCAATTCTCGCCTGTTCGTACAGCGGCAGCAGTATCTCGAACAACTTCTGCTGTATCGCGTACTCCCGGTACAGTCTGAGGAACTCCATTCCCTGTCCGGGGACTTCCGACAGGAGGCGGTTGAACTCCGCGAGTTCCAGACGCGAGGTCTGGAGTTGCGGATTGTCGCGGCCGAGAGCGCGCTCGAGATAGCTTACCTCCAACTCCTTCATCATTTTCTGCGCGTAAACCTCGGCATATGCGCTCACCGAAGCGGTTGCTTCGCTCGGAAGCGCCACCACGCCGTTCTTCTCCTGGAATTCCTTCATCGTGATTTCCGCCGCGCGCATCTCATCCCTGTTCTGCTGGAGGCGCTTTTCGATGAATTCGCGGTTTTCCCGGGCCTCGCGGACCGTCAGATCCCTTTGCAGCGAGTCGAGCTTCAGAAGAAAATACGCGACGATGTCGCGGGCCATCCGCGCGTCCTCATCCTCCGCCATGATTGTGATGGTGGTTTCCTCGTTCACCGTGTAATCGGTGTTGTTCTGCAACTGCTTGACCGCCTTCATCATCATGGTCGTGCCGTAGCGCCGCTTGAGGTCGAAATGGTTCACGACCAGTTCGGCCAGCGTGCGGCTCTTGAGAATCGAGACGTATCCGTAGAGGTCCGGCGAGAGCCCGCCGCTGAGCGCTCGCAGCGGACTGAACTGGCGCATCAGCGTCGAGGATGAGAGACTCAGAAGATTCATGCTCCCGGTGTTTTTGGGCGGCATGATGGTGGCGCTCGAACGGTAGGTTTTCGGCAGGAGGAAGCTCACAACGGCCGCCGTCACCGTCACCGCCAGGGTCGTGAGAATAACGAATGCCTTTCTTCTGCTGAGTATTAGAAGATACTCAAGGAAACTCCGTTCGGGAAGATCGTGCTGGTCGCGCTGCATTGACGTTAGTGCGATGAAAGTTAGTCCTTGGTGACCTGGTAAATCAGAATGCCGACCGTCGCGAATGCGGTAAGGAAGGTCGCCACGTCGCGGAAAATGGACAGCAAGGTGGCGAGATCCAGGGGCACGTGCTTGGGCACCCAGATTTTATCACCGGATTGGATTTCGGTTTCGTCCGGATCCACCCATTCGAGCGATCCGCTCTTTATGACGCGGATGTCACCGGTTTCGGCCATGTCCGTGGTGCCGCCGGCCGCGTCCAAGTACCAGTCCAGATCGGCGTCCGGCTTCCATGGTTGGAATCCCGGATGAGCCACCTGTCCGTCGACGTAGACCGTCCGGAGATCGCGGGCGATGAAAATGATGTCGCCGTCCTCCAGAACCACGTCCTGCGAGCTGTCGCCGTTCATGAGCGCGGCCATGTCGACCTTCACGGGGGCCAGACCCTCGCGCAGCACTTGAAGGTAATACAGCGAATCCGCGATTGTGAACTCGGCGGTGCGCCAGTTGCGCGCGATATCGTAACGCAGGGTCACATCGGAGCTGAGCTGGTCGATTCTGCGGAGAATCACGGACGCCCTGGGCAGGGCGCCGGTTGTGAGTCCGCCCGCGGCCTTCAGGACCGCCGTGAGGCGGGTGCCGCCTCCGCTGATCGGGTAAACGCCGGGGGACGCCACCTCGCCGCGCACGGAAACCGAAAAATTGCCGCGCGCGTCGGCCGCGCGTTCGACGATTATGCGGTCGCCGCGCAGCAGCTGCTCATCGGCCCCGCCAGAACGCAAGATGGACAGCGGTACGCGGATTTCCCGGCTCGAAGCGCCGTCGGATGAAAAGCGCGAAACAACGGCGCTGCCGGACGCGTCGGAGGTCATGCCGTGAGCGATCGCGACGAGGTCGGAGAGTCGGTCGCCCTCGACGTACTCGTAGTTGCCGGGCATGTTGACGGCGCCCTGTATGGATATGAAGTTTCGTTCCATATCGCGCCGAGGGACGATGATGGCGTCGCCGTCGCGGAGGTAGGGGTTGTAGCGGTCGTCCCCCGTGGCTTCGTATTTGCCGAGGTCCACGCGCAGCGTGTCGCGCGAACGGCGCGCCAGCAATATGTTGCGGGTGGATGCCTTGTCGTAGAGTGCTGCGCGTTGCTCGATGCTCGGAATGCCGAGGTCGTCCATGCGATGCTCGCGCAGCGGGACCGCGAGCACGGAGAGCGTCGGAGTTGGCGTAATTACGGCGGCGCCCAGGCGCAGTATTTTGTCGACGCGGTCCACCGCCGACGCGGTGTAGGTCCCGGGCACGAGAACGGATCCCCGCAGTGAAACCGTGAAACTGCGCGGGGTCGTGAGAGTGACGGATATGTCGCCCATCGTGTATCGCGAACGGATTCGGTCGGCGACCTCGCGTTTGGCGGCGGCGAGAGTCTTGCCGGCCACCGGCACTTCTCCGACGGTGGGAACTATCAACGAGCCCTCCGGGCTCACCGGAATCGCAAGCTGGAACATCACGGGTCCCCAAACACCGACCGTGAAGAGGTCGTTAGGCCCCACGACGTAGTATTCGGGATTGACCGGACCGTCCATCGGCAGCAAGGCGAGTTTCGATTCCGCGTCTTTCTTGAATTGCTGCAGATCCTGCAGTCCCGATTTCAACTGAGAGGGCCGGTCGGAGGAGGATGGCTGCTCCCCGCGCCCGCCGAATTGCGCATTCAGCGCGGCAGGGAGCAGCATCAACAGCGCGAAGCCTGCCATATGCCACGCCGAACGCATCCGGGAGCATTGGTTATTGTGTGTCGTGTTCATGAGAATTGCGGGGATTCGGGCTTTTATTCGCTGGATTGCCGAATATTGAAAATACGGAAGATCGGCGTCAGGAGCAATGCAGTCCTGCGTCCCGAAGGAGTGCGCCGCGTCGTGAGAGCCTGAGAAACGGGGTTCTCAGACTACCATCCGTCGTGATTCCAGTGAGGTATGCCGTCGACGACCAACGTGTCCTTCTTGGCTCTATTAATCAATCGGCGCAGCCGGTCACCGGCCACAATCAACAACTGGCCGGCCAGCAACCGGTATTCCTCGCGTAGGGAAAGCCGCTTATGAGGCGTCCGTTCATCACGTGGAAGATCGATGTCAAAGCGATTGCGCTGAACCGCTTCGGTGGTTTGAGAGCGGGACGCGCTAAGCGGGAAGCGGTCATGCCGCAAAGATGAGAGTCCGTCGCCGTTGAGCCTGAGCGCTCTGTCGCCGCACGGACGATAGCCGCGGAAGTCAGGGAGCGGCACGGTGGATGATGCGTCCAAGGATCCGATGCACACCACGTCTTTGCAGCCGGGTCCGACGGCCGCCTGCACTTCGGGCACGGGATATGAATTGCTGTTCACAACGAACAGCGCATCCCCGTCGCGGACGAGGAATACGCCCTGCATGGCTCGCAGGCGCCTTAGAATCTTTCCAACCGGCGCCACAAGTATGGCCGGGTCCGAGGAAATCCGTCGCACGGCATCCACGAATGCCGGTTCGAGATCCATGGTCAGCGGATGCGCATAGCGATGCAGATATTGGTAGAGGATTGTGCATCCGAACTCCCGCTTGAGCCTGTTCAATTCGGTTGCAGTGCCGCAGTCGGGAAGCCTGCGGCGCGTTGCGCTGAACCATCCGCGCACCGACGGCTTGGCATCGTCCCGATACGGCATTGATGGATTCGCCGCGAGAGTATTGACTCTCCGCGTCCTCAAGAGACGAATGAAATCCACTTCCTCGCTGCAAATGTCGCCCCAGTAGTAAGGGCTTCCTTCGATATCCCCCGAATAGACATGACGCTCGGCCAAGCGCGCCAAGATCCGGAACGGCTCCAACCGCGTGACGCGTCGACCCCAATACAGGTTCTCGGTGTTCTTCGAGTGGCAAATATAGACCGGAGAAGAGCCGAAAAGAGCTTTCGCTTCGTGGAAGGCCGCGGCAGTGCGTTCGCGCCGGTTGTTGCCTGCCGACGCGCCGTGCAGACATAATTCAAAACCTTTCCGGGAAAGATTCACGCAGTAGGCGCGGTAATCGGGATCCTCCAGAGTAACGCCCCACTGCGTCCAACCCGGCATACCCGGCTTTCCGGTGGCTTCGGCGGGTTTGAAGGGCCACACCGTTTTTGTTGTCAAGAAGCGGTGTTCGCAGAGAAAGTCGTACACGGCCCGCACCTGCGCCGTTGTGGCTGAATCCGTGTCGTCCGTGACCGCGAATCCGGCAAGGTAGGGCTTCGGAGGCCATATGAGCCGGATCGGTTTCACGGCTTCCGCCCGGCCACCATCACGATGCCGGCCAGCGATCGCAGCAGCGGAATCCGCTCGAAAACGACATCCATGAACTTGGTGAAGGGCAGCAGAAAATCGGGCTCGCCGCGATAAGTGAACAGGAAGTGCACATGCCTCACGTCTTCGAATCCCGCCGCGCGCGCCATGTCCGATACTTTCCGCGCGGAAAAGAGATTGTCGTGGATGTGCGGTCTCATTCCGATCAACGGCTTGATTATCCGATGCCATGGAGAGTAGCTGTTGGGGAAGTCCACCACCATGACGCCGCCCGGTTTCAATGTTCTGTAGATTTCTTTCAATGCTTCATCCGGATTGGGGCAGTAACGGATGGCCGAGAAGGAATAAATAACGTCGAAACTGTCGTCAGGCACGTGGGGCATTGATTCCGCGTCGGCCTGGATGAAGTCGATGTTCGTAATTCCGTAGAGTTTCAGACGCTTGTCAGCGAGGAGGACGCATTTCTCGGAAATGTCGGATGCCGTCATTTTTTTGAAATGTCGCGCGAGAAGCGCGGTCATTTGCCCGAGGCTGCACCCGATTTCGTGCGCTTTCCAGTCGGGTTCCGGCCGGCTGAGCTCGAGCGCCTTGCGGATCTTCCTGTCGATGAAATACAAGGCCGACCGCGCTTCGGGAACACGGGCACCCCCCCCCTTCTCCAACCATTCTTCCGTGTTATATTCATCGGCGATGCCATCGTACATATCCTGCACCTGTTTCTTGGCGTTGGTGTCTGTGGCGCTCATGGATTGTCCTTAAATTTGTGGAATGGGAAACCGGAATCACGCTGAAAACATACAGCAAGCAACAAAGATAACGGAAGCAGGGGAGAAATCGAGCAATGCGGAAGCCCATGAATTGTTGTCAGTACTCAAGAAACGGCGAATCACCGCTGTTACTTTTCAGCCCTCGAGGTGTCAGGAATCATCGGGGATTCCGGTCGCTCCTGAAGCCGGAAACCGTCCGGTATCCCTCGAAATCAAGTTAATTCGGTTCAGGATTCCGCGAGTTGCTTTTCAAGGATGCCGATAGTATGTTCTTAAAGCTGATTGACCGGTGCCCCTTCAACTACCGATCTATACGCAACTTCATCTTGTGAACAACATGAGCAGCATGGCCGAAACAGCGACGTGCCGGTGACGAAAAAGGTGCGCGCGCCCGTTTGTCATGCCGATTGATATGCGCTTTATTCACCAATATCACATTCCTTCCATCCATTCAAAGGAGGACGATATGCAACAAAAGCTGTTACGAAAAGCCGGGTTGCTGGGCGTCATTCTTGCAGTCTCGGGAGTAATTCTCACCGGCTGCATCGATGAACCCAATCCGCCGGTAGTGGAAAAAGTGCCCTGCACGGTGCGCTTCGTCCACGGAGTGAAAGACGCTCCGCCGGTGGATATCTGGGTTGACGGGCAGGTATTATTGAGCAATATCGCCTACAAGGCGAGCTCGCAGTATGTGGCCGACATAAAGGCGGGAGACCGCTTCATCAGGCTGGTGCCAGCCGGAGTGTCCGACACAGGACAGGCGGTTTTCCGTCAGAAAGTCAGTTTGCGCGCCTTCACCAAAATGACGGCGGTATTTTACGGGCCCGACGCGCAATCGATCCGACTTCTGATCACCCAGGAACGCTACACCTACGCGGACGAACTCACGCCGCTGGGGGACAGCGCCGCAATCAAGCTGATCAACGTCAATGTAAGCGAGGAACGAGTGCGCCTGGCCGAGAATTCGGCGACAGGCCCGACCTTCGTGGGCCCGGCAAACGCTTATTCGCTGACATCCTATGCGAAGGTGCCGACCGGCACTTACACTTTCTATCTGATGACCGAGGGCGGCAACGAGATGATGCAGGTAAATTATTCCCTGCAGGCGAAGACCCGTTACTCATTCATCGCGGTCGGCGATCTTGCGACGCCGGAACTGCTCACGCTGGTCGATGATCCGAATTGACCGCGCGCCCGCGCGATCGTTGACGATCCCGCGGGATTTGCGCTGAAACGCATCCCACGGTCACCACACGACACCAAGTTCTCAGGAGGATACTATGTTCAAACGGATTCTGTATGCCGTTCTCTGCTTTGCCTTGCTCCCTCTCGCGCTCACCGCGCAGACGGGCAAGATCGCGGGAAAGGTGACGGATCGCGAAACCGGCGAGCCGCTCATAGGCGCGAACGTCAGGGTTGACGGAACTACGCGCGGAGCGACCACCAATATCAATGGCGAGTTCGTCATCCTGAACGTGCCAATCGGGAAGGTCACGGTAATCTCGAGCTACGTGGGTTACCAGACCATCACTGTTCGAGACATTCTCATTCGAAGCGATGAGACCACGACGAGGAATTTCCAGCTGCCTTCCGAGGCCTTCAAGGTCGGGGAGGTGGAGATCATAGCCGAGAAACCGCTCGTCGACAAGAACGTCACCAATTCAAAAGAGACGGTGACGCAGGAAGACATCGAGAACCTGCCGGTTCGCGGAGTCGAGTCCATTGTCGCTCTTCAGGCCGGCGTGGTCGCCAGCGGAAGCACGATGTTCGTGCGCGGAAGCCGCGGCGACGAAACCGGCTATATCGTTGACGGCGTGCTCGTCAACAACCCGCTCACCGGCGGACGTTCCCTGTCCGTCATTCAGAACTCGATCGCCGAGGTCAGCTTCCAGGCCGGCGGCTACTCGGCCGAGTTCGGCGGCGCCAACGGCGGCCTGGTTGCCACCACGACGCGCACCGGCAGCTCCAAGCTCAGATTCGGCCTCGAGGCGTACACCGACATGTTCTACTGGACGGGCTACGATCGTTCCACACAGCCGACCCTTTACGATCCGGCCGTTCCCACCGCATCGCGCATTCCCGGCCGTGAGAGCGCCCTCGGTTCCTACAGCACCGGAAGCAGCGTTTACACTCTGACCGCGGGCGGCCCGCTGTACGGACCGGTGAAATTCTTCATAGCGGCCGAGAACGCCTTCACCCGTACGGGAGGCGCGAGCCGCCGGGAGATTGACCTCACTAAGAAATACAGCGACGCGCTGCGTGAAACGCCCGCTCACAATCTGCTTTCTCCCGAGGAGCAGGCAAAAATCGGAATATTCGATCCCACTCTTGGTTCGGCCGCGCAGAAGGTGGACGTATCCTATCCGGCCGGTTACATCGTCAATGCGGCGAGCCAGAGCTATTCGCTGAACGGAAACCTGACCTTCGACTTCACGCCGATCAATGTGCGCGTCGGCGGATCCTACACCTACGGCACGAGCAAAGGCGGGGCGGGTCCATCCACGATACTCGACGAACGCCGCGTGCCGATCACCGAGAGCGAGAACTACACCACCAATCTGAAGCTGACGCATCTGCTCAGCAACAGCACGTTCTACGAAATCTACCTGAACTACTTCGGCAATTTCGGCGTCGGCTACGATCCCGATCACAAGCATAACATCTTCGCTTACGGCGACTCGATCGCCAACGCGCAGTTCGGTTATCAGTATCGCGCCAACGATCTCACGCCTTTGCCGATCGAACTTTTCGGCGGCAATTACGTGCCGTACGGATATCCCCTCTCGACTTACGCAAAGACGCGCTACAACAGCATCGGCGGAAAGATCAACCTCGTGCATCAGATCGGACGCACGCATGAGATCAAAGTCGGCGGCGAGGCCACGATGTACACCATCCGCAGCTACGGCATCGACGCGAACAGTCTCTGGACTTTCGTGCGCCGCAATCCGGACGCCACGGCCCAGCAGATAGCCGTGAATCAGCGGGCGAGCTTCTACGGTTACGACCAGTGGGGCAGGGAACTCGACACCGGCTTCGACGGACCGAAAAAACCGGTGTTCGCGGCGTTCTACGCCCTCGATAAAATCGAGCTCGAGGACCTTGTCATCAACCTTGGTCTGCGCTACGACTATATCAACACGGCCTCGAAAGAGTTCCAGGATCCCACCAACGTCCGTTTCACACCGGAAGGGAATATCGACGAGAATTTCATGAAAGACGTGGAAGCTTCGCAGACCATCAGCCCGCGCCTCGGCTTCTCCTTCCCGGTTACGGATCAGACCGTCTTTTATGCGCAGTATGGAACTTTCGTACAGCAGTCCCGGCTGCGCGACATCTATCTCGGAAATGCGATCAGCGCCAGCAATATCCGAGGCGGCTACGCCATTTCCTCGCCGGTGGGTTACGGCCTGAAGCCGGAGAAGACCACGCAGTACGACTTCGGTTTCCGCCAGCAGATCGGCGAGAATTTCGCTTTCGATATCGGAGCGTTTTACAAGGACATAAAGGATCAGACTCAGATGCAGCAGATCACCGCGGCCGCGGGAGCGCAGCATCTGGCTTATTATGCCTGGGTGAACGGCGATTTCGCCACCACCTCCGGAATTTCGCTCAAGCTTGACCTCCGCCGGGTCGACCGCCTTCAGGCCTCCCTGGATTACACATATTCAGACGCCCGGGGCACCGGCTCGTCTCCGTCGGAGTCGTTCTATGCCATCTGGCAGTCTCCCACCGAGACTCCGTATCTGCCGAAATACACGCAGCCGCTCGATTTCGACCAGACGCACCGCGGTTCCGTGAACGTCGACTATCGCTTCGGAAGGGACGACGGACCCTCGATCGGCGGCATCAAAATCCTCGAGCAGACGGGAGTGAACCTGATCTTCGCGTTCAACAGCGGTTTCCCGTACACGCGAATCGATGAGTTCAGCTTCGGCAACCGCCGCCAGCCGGTCGAGCCGATCAACAGCTCCAGCCAGCCGTGGTCGTTCTCGCTCAACGGCCGTCTGGATCGCTCGTTCACACTGGCCGGACTCAATTTCAACGTATATCTCCGCGTGCTCAACGTTCTCAACCTGCGTCAGGGCGTGGGAATTTTCACCACGACCGGCACTCCGAACGACAACGGCTACCTTGCCACCGAGGAAGGCCAGGCTTTCCTGAAGACCTACGGTTCCTATGGCGAGATTTTCAGGCAGTTGTATGAGGATTACTATTACCAGATGAACATCATGAATGCAGGCACCTACACTGGTCCGCGTCAGATGTACCTCGGTCTGCGCATTGACTTCTGATAACGCGCAGGAAAGGCAAGCAAAGAGCATGACAAGCAATAAAACAATAAGGAGAGCAGGCATGAAACGACTCCGCAATATAATTCTGCTTCTAACGCTGCTTGGCTTCGTCCTGCCGCTGTCGGCGGGCGAGTATCCGGGCGGCGACAAGAAGCAGAAGGGGATGGCAAAAACCACCGCGGACGACGTGTTCGATTTCATCTCGATCAACAGCATCCTGATGTATATTTCGAACAACGGCGCCACGGCGCACAATCCGAAGACGGACGCCTCGGGTCTCGAATGGCCCAGGGGCGGCGCGAAGTATGCGATATTCACCGACGGTCTGATCTGGGGCGGCACAGTGCAGGGCGAAGTGCGCGTCGGAGGCGCCACCTATCGCTACGGACTGCAGGCGGGACCGATCAAGGCCGATGGATCGGCCGCCGATCCATCCGATCCGCGCTACACGATTTACAAGGTCCGCAAGGTTTCCGAAGAGACCTTCCCGCGGCTCACCGCGGAGGAGCAGGCCAGGTTGCGCAACGACTTCGAGAAGTGGCCGATAGCGGACGGCGCTCCGTGGGTGGACAAGAACAAGAACGGCGCATACGAACCCGACTTCGACGACTGGCTCGTCGAGGGCGAGAACTCCGCGTCCGACACGCCGTGGTTCATCGGCGACGAGGTGATCTGGTTTGTCTCCAACGATCTGAATCCTTCGCGCACAAGCAACCTCTACGGCACCGCCCCGATAGGCATCGAGGTCCACACGCTTCTGTGGGGATACGAGCAGACCGGGCCGCTCGGCAACATGATATTCACCAAGTACACAATCATCAACAAGGGCGTGAACGATCTCGAGAACGCGTTCCTCGCAAAATGGTCGGATCCCGACCTGGGCGATGCGAACGACGATCTCGTCGGCATCGACACCAACCTCGTGCTCGGTTATACCTACAACGGTTTCGCCAAGGACGGCATCTACGGCGTCCCGCCATCCACGGGCTATGACTTCTTCCAGGGACCGATCGTCCCGGCCGATCCCAGCGATGTCGCGCATTACAATTTCGGATTGCGACAGGGATTCAAGAATCTCGGCGTTTCGTCCTTCGCCTTCTATATCAACGGCGACAACATCTACCGTGATCCGGTTCTGGGCCAGCCCCAGGGCGCGACACAGATGTACAACTACATGAACAGCCGCCTCTATGCCGGCAATCCGTTCATCGATCCGACCACCGGCTTGCAGTCGAAGGTTTGCCTCTCGGGAGATCCGATCACAAAGACCGGCTGGACCGACGGACTCGTGCATCCTCCGGGAGACCGCCGCATATTGATGACCACCGGCCCGTTCACGCTTGCTCAGAGCGACACGCAGGAAATCGTCGTGGCAACGATAGTCGGCCGCGGTTCAGACCGTCTGTCGAGTCTTCAAGTGCTGAAATATTACGATCGTTTCGCCCAGAAGGCGTTCGACGAGAATTTCGATCTTCCGAAATCGCCGCCGGCGCCGGTCGTGCAGGCGTCCCGTCAGCCGAAGGAAATCGTGCTGCACTGGGGCAATCCGCAGTCCTCAGCGGTGACGGAGAATTTCGAGGACAGGGGTTACAAGTTCCAGGGGTACAACGTATATCAGTTCCCCAGCAAGAGCTCGACCCTGGCGGAAGCCAAGCGCATCGCTACTTTCGACAAAGTGGACAACATAGCCACCATTTTCGATGAGGTCATCGACGACCGTTCCGGCGCCGTGGTCACACTGCCGGTACAGTTCGGCGTGGATGCCGGCCTTGTGCGCAGCATCAAAATCGACCGCGACTATCTTATCGACAGGCCTCTCGTAAACAACCAGCCGTATTACTACGCAGTGACGGCTTACTCGTACATCCCCAACGAGGATGCTCCGCCTCCGCGGACCTTGGAATCGAATCCGGTTGTGATAGAAGTCCGGCCGCAGACCAACAATCCAGGCTGGCGCTACGGCATCGCCTACGACACGGACATCGAGCCGCAGCATGTCAGCGGTTTCTCGACCGGAGTCGTGGAAGTCAAGGTTATCGATCCCATGCTCCTCACCGGCGATACTTACGAAGTCACTTTCGATTCCGTCGGAATCGGACTCGTGTACGACGGCGTCGACTCGCTCCCGTTCCCGCAGCATGCATGGAACCTGACCCGCATCAGGGCCGGTAGCGCGCCCGCGCTGCTCGTGAACAAGGCCAAGGACTTCAAGGGCCTGGAGTACGGCTTTTACTCGATCGACGGTTTCATCATTGCCCCGAAGGGCGCCGGACTGCCGGATTATGAACATCCTCTGCAGAGCGTAGAATGGATCGGCGGTCCACCCGTTTACGAAGAATACGTGGAATGGGAAACCGCCGAGGTGTGGGGCTGGGGTTCATCCCTGCTCTGGCATGAGATAAACAAGACCGTCGAAATCCGCTTCAGCAAGACAAACACCTCCAAGGGGTACAATTACCGCCGCGGAGCTTCGCCGAACTACGGTTACCAGGGTTACTTCGACTGTCCGTTCACCGTATGGGACATATCGAATCCCGCCAATGAGCGTCAGCTGGCGTTTGTCTTCATCGAACAGCAGGGTTCCGCAACCGCCAACAATACCTGGGATCCCATCTCGGCTGACGCTCGCGAATACCTTTTCATACTCGACGAGACCTACGAGGAGACGCCGAAAGCGGAGTACACCACGAGGACTTTCCTCAACGATGCGCCCCTGTATCCCATCATGTACGCATCCTGGTTGATACACAATCAGGCATACCCGACCAACCCTCCGTGGCGCGAAGGCGACAAGTACCGCATAACGCCGAAAGTGCCTTTCACAAGCGCCGACCTGTATCGCTTCACGACCACGCCGCCGAGCTTCACCAATGAGACGGCCGCTCAGGACGTGGCCGCGATCAACGTGTTCCCGAACCCGTACTACGGCGCCAACGCTCAGGAGTTGAACAAGTATCAGCGCTTTGTAACCTTCAATCATCTCCCGCAGCGGGCCAAGTTCAGAGTCTACACCCTTTCCGGCACGCTCGTCAAATCGTTCGAAAAGAACGACGCGAGCCAGATCATCAACTGGGATCTCCACAACGAAAACGGCCTGCCGGTCGCAAGCGGCGTCTATATCATCCATATCGACATGCCGGATCTCGGCGTCGAGAAGATTCTGAAACTCGGTGTCGTTTCCGAAACGCAGTTCCTGGATCGTATCTAGGATCGAAACGGAAACAAGCGAACGGTAGATTGAATCGAAAAGCATGAAGGAGAATCCCACTATGCGTACACTGCTCACATTAATCACGGCAGCCGCCGTTGTATTGGCCCTCTCGGGTCCGGCGGCCCTTGCAGGCGGAGGCAATCGCACAGGCACCGCCAGCGGGGAACAGCTTCTTATTCCGGTCGGCGCGCGGGGAATCGCTCTCGGCAGTTCCTATACCGCGGGCATCACCGGCCTCAACGCGATCTATTACAACCCCGCGGGCCTCTCCGCTTCGGCGTCAAGCGCCGAAGTGATGTTCTCGCAGATGAGCTTCATCGGAGACATCGGCGTGGCTTACGCGGCCGTTGGCGCGAATTTCTCGGGTTTCGGTCATATCGGTTTCTCGGTGAAGTCGATCTCTTTCGGCGACATCGTGCTTACCGATGAGCGCAATCCCGACGGAACACGCGGCACATACTCGCCTACATTCATTACAGTCGGTCTGACATACTCGAGAGCCCTGACCGACAGGATCCGCGCGGGCGTCACGGCGAATCTTGTCTCGGAATCCATCGACCGGGCTTCGGCTGTCGGCATGGCTTTCGACGTCGGCGTGCAGTACAACGGTCTCGCCGGGGTACGCGGCCTGCAGCTCGGCGTCACGCTCCGCCATCTCGGCGGCGCGATGACTTACGACGGGCCGGGCCTCTACAGACGGGCGGATGAAACCGACATGAAAAGAGATGCACAGCTCCTCAAAATCGACGCGGCCGGTTTCGGCCTGCCGACTTCGCTGGAATTGGGCGTCGCTTACAACTACGCACTCGCCGAGATGCACTCGCTGATGGTCTCGGGCGCGTTTGAAAACAACAACTTCCAGGCGGATCAGTTCCGCGTCGGTCTCGAGTATGCATTCCGGAACCTTTTCTTCGTTCGCGGTTCCTGGAATTTCCCGGGGCAGTCCGGCACGGACGCTTTCGACGAGGATGCCTATCTCTACAGCGGCGCTCTCGGCGCGGGTGTCAATTACGACACCGGCGACTTGGTCCTCGGACTCGATTACGCCTACCGCATGAGCGAGATATTCAGCGGCAGCCACGTGTTTACGCTGAACATCGGCTTCTGATTTCCGCTGTTGAATGAATGCAGCGGGGCCGGTCCTCAAAAGGGGCCGGCCCTGCTCGTTTACCCAGCAGCCGCGCCGCACCGTTTACCTCACTGCGCGCGATCCCAAGCGCAAATCCGATGCTACCGGCGATTCGGCTGGTTTTCAAAAGATGCGGAAGGTATTTTACCGCATGGCAAACTTGAGGACGACATGACCAAATATGCATGCCTTGCGGCGCTAGTTTTCGCGTTTTCGGCGGCCTTCGGACAGCCAAAATCGGACTTCCGGCTCTGGGCGGACGCGGCCGCGTTCCGTTACGACGGCGATAACAGCTTTCTCGAGTGCTATTATGCTTTTCCCAGGGACGCGGTAACGCTTCAGCAGGACGAAGGCGGCTTCAAGGGATCGGTCATAATGTCCGCAGTGATAGCCGCCGATAGAGAGGCTGGGAATCCCATTTCCCGGGTCTGGCGCGTGCCGGTCGCATTTTCAGATGCCGACGCCGCAGCCAACAGGCTCATGATAGGCAAGGTGAGTTTCACTTTGGTTCCGGGGCGCTATCGGCTTTCATTATCGGCCAGGGATGAATCACAGAGCGCCATCGGCGACACAGCTGAATTCCCGTTCGAAGTGCGGGAATTCCCGCTGCGAGCCCCGGTCATCAGCGACATCGAGCTCTGCGCCTCCCTCAGGCAAATTGACCGGGACACGAGCAACATCTTCTACAAAAACACGCTGGAAGCCGTGCCCAATCCCACCATTTTATACGGCCGTTCCCAGCCGGTGCTCTATTACTACTCGGAGCTCTATAACGGCGATCTGGATTCATATGTCCTGAGATCCGAGGTGGTCACATCCTGGGGAGGCACGGTACTGACGAAATCCCAGCGCAAAAGCGGCAGGCATGCCTCGCGTGTCGAAGCCGGCGCATTGAATGTTTCCGAACTCGCAAGCGGAACGTACACATTGATACTTTCGTACGGCGACACTCTCGGCGCCATGAAGGTATCACAGAGCAAGCGCTTCCACATCTACAATCCCGATGCGAAAGTGGATACGGTGCAGGCGATGCAGACGGCATCGTCCATTGCCTTTGAATTCGCCGCGCTCTCCGAGGACGAACTGGACAATCATTTCGCCGCCGCCACCTACATCGCGACCGGAGACGAGCGGAACACCTGGAAGGCCCTTCGCGGGGCGGAACCGAAACGGAAATTCATGACGACGTTCTGGAACTCGCGCGATACGGATCCCGCTACCTCGGAGAACGAATTGTTCATCGAGTACACGAACAGGGTCCGGGTCGCAAGCGAGCAGTTCCGCACGGCTTACCGGCCCGGCTGGAAAACGGACCGGGGACGCATTTACGTCACTTACGGTCCGCCGGATTACATAGAACGCAACCAGGTGGAGAGCGACGCTAAACCTTATGAACGGTGGACCTACGACAACCTCCAGGGCGGAGTGGAATTCATTTTCATCGACAGGGGCGGTTTCAACGAACTCGAGCTTGTACACTCCACGCTACGCAGTGAATTGAGCAATCCCAACTGGCAGCAGTTCATCAAGACCCGCTGACCCGTATCGTCCGTCTTAACGGGGGGAAGCGGCAACCGCCTGGAATCCCATGAAGCACCGTATCGAATACGCGGCGTTCGCATCCATCGCCTGGATGCTGCAGAAGCTTCCTTTGGGCGCGGTTCGGCGCGCGGCCCGCTGCTTCGCCGACGCCGTGTTCTTTCTGGCCCCGGTAAGAAAACAACTGACCGCCCGGCAGCTCATGGCGGCTTTTCCCGAACTGAGCCGACGCGAGGCGCTGCGCACGGCCCGCAGATCGTACAGGAATCTCTTCACCACCGTCTTCGAGTTGATGTGGACATCGCGCATCCGGGATGAAGACGCGTCCGCGATTCTTCAATTGCGGGATCGTGAAATTTTCGAGAGCGCTTTTCGCAGGGGTCGCGGAGTCATCGTCATGTCCGGCCATTACGGAAATTGGGAATGGCTCTGCATACTCGCCGCCCGCCTTTTCGGCCTGCGTTTCACCGTTGTGGTGCATCCCCTGCACAATCCTTACGTCGACCGCCTCGTCGAGTCGTACAGGACCCTCTTCGGGAACCGCGTGGTTCCGATGCGCGCCGCGGTCCGCGAATCGATACGCACACTCCGCGAACACGGCGTCCTGGCGATGATTGCCGACCAGAGCGGCCCCGGTGGAGGGCTGTTTCTTCCCTTCCTCGGCCGGCCGGCCGCAACATACGAAGGTCCCGCGGTGTTCGCGCTCAAGACCGGAGCGGCAGTTTTGCTCGCCACGGCCGATCGTCGCGAGGACGGCAACTACACGGCGCACATAGAAGAAATCCCGACTTCGGATCTGAACGGGCCGAGCGAACAAAACATAAGGGAACTGACACGCAGGCACGTGGAAGCGCTGGAGAGGCGCATAGCCGCGAATCCAGGCGACTGGCTGTGGCAGCATAGGCGCTGGAAGCACGCCCCGCCACCCGATTCCACGGATTCCGCGATTACTCGACCATGAAGCGCTTCCTCGTCGTTCAAACGGCGTTCGCGGGAGATCTTATCCTCGCTCTACCTGTGGCGGCGGAGGTTCGCCGGCTCTACCCCGATGCGAGCGTCGATATGCTGTGTATTCCGGCGTCCGCCCAGCTTCTCGACAATCATCCCGACGTATCGAGGGTGCTTCCGTACGACAAGCGCGGCGCCGGAGGTTTCTGGAAAATGGCCCGACTCTTGTCATCAGCTCGCTACGACGTCGTGTTGTGTCCTCACCGCTCGATGCGCAGCGCCGTCCTCGCCGCGATTACAGGCGCGCCGATACGCGTATCGTTCGACCGCTCGGCGGGGGCGCCTCTTTTCACCGAGCGGGTGCGTTATGCAGGGGAGCGTCATGAGGTGGAAAGAAATCTGTCGCTACTCTCGGCGATCGCCGGCGGCGTCGATCTGAAGCGCGCCCCGAGACTCTATCCCTCAGTGGCGGACAGGGAAGCGGCCGCCGCTGTTGCGGGAAATCACGACGGCGCGCCCTGCGTATGTATCGCGCCGGGATCCGTCTGGGCCACTAAAAGATGGACGGCGGTTGGTTTTGCGGAGTTGGCAGCCGATCTCGGGCGTGATTACCGCGTCGTGCTGATCGGCGGGGCCGCCGACAGAGTCCTTTGCGAGGAAGTCAGGATCAGATCCGGCGCGGCCTCCTGCGTCAACGCGGCCGGACGGCTGTCGCTGACTGCTTCGGCCGCGCTTATCGGAATGTCCGCGCTGCTCGTCAGCAACGACAGCGCCCCCGTGCACATGGCTTCAGCCATGGGGACTCCCGTCATCGCGATATTCGGCGCCACGACACCCGAACTCGGCTTCGCACCCTTCGGAGTGCCGGGCGGAGTAGTTCAACTTGAAGACCTGGATTGCAGGCCCTGCGGCGCCCACGGCGGGCGGCGCTGTCCCATCGGCACTTTCGAGTGCATGAGAGAACTTGCCTCCACGAGCGTGATTTCGGCCGCGAGGAAGGTGTTGTCGGACCGGAAGCCCCCGCGTGTAGCCGGCGCGACGCGTTAAGCTGAATCCGTTTCCTTCTTGCCTGCCGGGGGCTCGGGCTTGGGTGTCGTAGACTTTGTCTCCTTGTTCCCGCTCGAAGGGGCGGCGGATGATTTCCTGTAGTCGGTCAGGTAGAAGCCGGAGCCTTTGAACAGGAGTCCGGCGCCCGCGCCGATGAGTCTCTGGAGCGAGGCGGTTTTACATCGCGGGCACTCGGTGAGCGGCTCGTCCTTCATGTTCTGAAAAACTTCCAGGTAATACCCGCAGGCCGGGCATCTGTATTCGTAGGTTGGCATGGATCTGTAAATGTATTGCTGACGGATTAGTTATGACGGTCGGAAAAGCGTCATGAATCGGTTTCAGGAAAACTTGTCGTTCAAAGCCCTCAGCACGTTCGGGGGCACGAATTCGGAAACATCCACACGCAGGCGGGCGAGTTCCCGTATGATGGACGAATTCAAGTATGTGAACTTCTCATTCGGCATGAGAAAAACCGTTTCTATGTCCAGGGCCAGTTTTCTGTTCATCAGCGCCATCTGGAATTCGAACTCGAAATCCGACAACGCGCGAAGCCCCCGAAGCAGGGCCGCCGCGCCGTGTTCTCTCGCGAAATCCACAATCAATCCGTCGAAAGTCCTGACCGAAACGCCCGCGATTCCCGCTGTGGCGTCCACAATCAGTCCCGCGCGTTCCTCGGCGGTGAACAGCGATGTCTTGCCGGGATTCCTGGCGACGGTTACTATAACACTGTCAAAAAGAGCCAGCGCCCGGTTGAGAACATCCAGGTGCCCGTATGTCACGGGATCGAATGAACCAGGGTAGACGGCTGTTTTCATTTAAGCTTCTCTCGCTGTTTCTACTTTTGCGCCAGTATCAGAAGTCCCGTCGTGCCGAAGTTTCTCTTGCTCTCGACCTTCCAGTCCGGGTGAATTCGCGGCGGGTTGCGACCATCGTGTTCCGCGCAGAGAAGTCCGCCGCCCGACAACAAGCCGCGGGCTGAAATCAGTTCAAGCAAGGTAGGTATGCTGTCGGAACTGTACGGCGGGTCGGCGAGAAACAGGTCGAATACCGCGGACGCCCCGGAGAGGAAACGTTCGACGGACATCGCCAGCACCTCGCTGACTTTTTCCAGGCCGAGTACGCGCACATTCTCGTTCAGTATTTTGAGCGAACCGCGGTCGTTCTCGACGAAACATGCCCTTGCCGCGCCTCTGCTCAACGCCTCGATACCGAGGCTGCCGCTGCCCGCGAAGAGGTCGCATACGCGCACTCCGTCCATCGCCATCCGAGCGGCCAGAATGTTGAACAGCGTTTCCTTGACCCTGTCCGTCGTCGGCCTGAAAGCCAATGAGCGTGGCGCCCGCAAAATGCGGCCCTTGAATGCGCCGGAAATTACCCGCATGCTGCTCCCTTCATGGCGGCGTACAGCGCCGCGCTGTATGTGTGGCCCGGTTTTGCTCCGGCTTCCTGGGCCAGGCTGCCTGACAGGAAGGGAAGGCGCCCGATGGGTTTCAGCGTTCTCACCGGGATTGCGAGCAACGAGCGGAGTTCGCGCGCCGCGGCTTCATCGGCGTCCGGACCGTAAATCCCGGCGTCGCGGACCGTGACCGGCGCCGCCTCGAGCAGTTCCTTCAGAATAGCCAACGCGCTTCTGAGAGAATTCTCATTGCGCTCGACCGCGCGTCTGTAAAAGCCGACATAACGGCTGCCGTCCAGCACGCTGGCGGAGCAGCGACGCGGCGCGAGACCCATAACCGCCTTGAAATCGCCCTCGGAGGAGTCTCCGCAGAGCACGCTTTCAAAAAGGAAGTGATCGATCTCTATCGACGGCACTTCCAGCATCAGATGCCCGCCTGCCGCCTTCAGGAAATTTATCGTGTCCTGAGGTATCGCGGCCACCAGCATGGCGCCTGTTTTCGGCTCTCTGAACAACGGTTGCGTGAAAATTTGATAGGGAGCTCCAATCGGGCGTCCGCCCAAAATTCCGCACGCCCATTCCAGCTGTGTGCGGGTTTCGTCGGGACCGAGCCGATCGTCGATCGGGATCGTCTCCAGCACAGGCGCGGACGCCGGCAGCACGAAAGACAGACTGCTTGAGAAAAGCGGACGGCCGTGCAGCAGGCGCGCGAAATCCGTCAGGAATTCCCTGGCCAGATCCCGGGAGTAAGGCGCTTCGTGGAGGACGGCGGAAGCGAAATTGCGGCTGGTTTCCATTGAGTCGCATCTGAGCACGAGCGGATATCCGTCAACGAAGCGAACTTCCGCAAGACGGAACTCGCCCTCTGTGATTTCCACGCCTATGTGATGTACGACGGACATGTTTTGTCTGTGCCGCTCGCCGCGTCCGCACAGCCGCCCGCGAGACAGGCGGCCGTGAGCGGCTATTCTCCGACACGAAGATAAGGTTTTATTCGTTCATATGTTTTCGGACCTATGCCCGACACCTTCCGGAGCTCGTCCACGGAGGTGAAAGGGCCGTTTCTCTCACGGTACTCGAGTATGCGGCCGGCGATGGACGGCCCGATTCCCGGGATTGCCTCGAGCTGCCGAGGGCCGGCACGGTTGAGATCCGCCGGACGAGCCGGCGATGCTTCCAAGGGGCGTTCCTTCGGGGCAGGTCGCCGGGCTGTTTCGTTCTCCGGCCGGCGCAGGGCATCCTCGCGCACGGCGGCCGCCGCTGCGCGAGCCGCGAAAACGGAGTCGTGAATCCGGTATGCCTCGGCGTAGTCGCGCCTGCTCGCCGGCGGAGAAAGGAAGCGGATTAATCCGCCCGCGGCGGCGGCCGCCGAGAGGAAGATGATTACCGCGGTTTCATTCCGCGTGAATCCGATCGCTCTGCCGAAACCTATCAACTTTTTCATGGCGGTCTCCCCGGTCAGGTGAAAATCCTTCCCGCTGCCTTAAAGTAACGGGTCCGTCAGGAGAAAGCGTCGATCACCCTGTTCAGGAAGCTCTTCTTCGCCCGCTCCTCGCCCGGTTGTACGCCCGGCAGAGAATTTAGTTCCCGTATGCTCTCGCGCACGGGGGACGATAGTTTGGTCGGCACGAAAATGTTCACTCGCACGAGTTGGTCTCCGCGTCCGCGGCCGTTCAGATGCGGTATGCCTTTTTCCCTCATGCGCAAAACTCTGCCGGAGGGAGTGCCGGCTGGAATTTTGAGCTTGACGCGGCCGTTTATGGTCGGGACCTCGATTTCGGCACCGAGTACCGCGTCGGGATAGCTGACGAAAAGCTCGAGTATCAGGTCGTCGTTATTCCTCTCGAATGTGTCATGCTCGAGTTCGTGGAGGGTCACGATCAAATCGCCCGGAGGTCCGCCCTTGCGACCGGCGTTGCCCTGTCCGGATAGCGGGATATAATTGCCGTCGCCCGCGCCGGCAGGAACCTTGACTTTCAGCGTTTTCTCGCCCGGGACGCGCCCGTCGCCGCCGCATTTGTCGCAGGGATTCTTGATCACGTGTCCTTCGCCGCCGCAGGCCGTGCATTGAACCACGTTCACGATCTGTCCGAAAATCGATCTGGCCATGTGGCGGATCTCTCCACTCCCGCCGCAGGAAGCGCAGCGGATGCTTTCCGATCCGCTTTCGGCCCCCTTGCCGTCGCATTTGTCGCACGTGACCTGCTTTCGCACTTTCAGGGTTTTCTCGACACCCTCGGCTATCTCCTCGAGCGTCAGAGAAATCTCGGCCTTCAGGTCCGAGCCGCGCAGAGCGGAGCGGCCGCGCTGCCGTCCTCCTCTGCTTCCGCCGAACATCTCGTCGAAAATTCCTCCACCGAAAGCTCCCCCGAAAATGTCTCCAAAGCGGCTGAAGATGTCGTTGATATCAGAAAATCCGCCGAAGTCGCCTCCCCGCAGTCCGTCGTGTCCGAACTGGTCGTATTTCCTCCGTTTATCTTCGTTGCCGAGCGCTTCGTAGGCCTCCGCCGCCTCCTTGAATTTCTCTTCGGCCGACGCGTCGCCCGGATTTCGGTCCGGATGATATTTCATTGCCAGCGCACGATACGCCTTCTTGATCTCGTCCGTGGATGCTCCGCGGCTTACGCCGAGCACATCGTAATAGTCGCGCTTCATTTATCCTTCCGCGCTGGAGTTATTGATCTGATTGCTCTGCCGCTTCGGACGCGACCGTAACCCGCGCGTGGCGTATTACCCTGTCATGCAGCATGTAACCCTTTTCGATTTCGTCGATTATGGTGCCCGGCGGAATGTCTTTGCTCGGTATCTGCAGCATCGCGTCGTGGAAATCCACATCGAACGGCTTTCCCACGGAGTCGAGGGGTTTCAATCCTCTGAGTTCGAGAACTCTGGCGAGCTTGGTCCTGACGAGTTCCATGCCCTTGAAGAATGAATCGAAATCGGGATGCTGTCTTCCGGCGCCGAGAGAGCGGTCCAAATCGTCCAGTACCGGAAGGAGTTCCATGATCAAGCCCTCGGCCGCGAAAGCCGCAAGAGTGTTCTGCTCCTCGCGGGTCCTTCGCCGGAAATTCTCGAACTCCGCCGCTCTCCTGAGCAGCTGATCTTTCAGTTGGTCTATCTGTGCGCGCAATTCCTCTGTTTGCTCCGTCGAATCCTTGCCCGCTCCGGCCCGGTCTTCCACGCCCTGATCCGCCGCCGCCCGGCTCTCTTCGATGTTCGCGCTCTCTTCTTC
The DNA here is from genome assembly GCA_964388275.1 of uncultured Chromatiales bacterium. Taxonomy (GTDB): domain Bacteria; phylum Bacteroidota; class Ignavibacteria; order SZUA-365; family SZUA-365; genus JARYLZ01. The sequence goes on along the minus strand of CAYLZD010000012.1, from coordinate 69,993 downwards.
CATGCTCATGCAGCTCTCAACTGTCTCTTGATATTGTTTTTGCCAAGTAATCGACAAGCGAGATCAATCGCGGGTAATCCATGCGCCGCGGACCTATTATGCTGATGGTGCCCGAGGCCGCCCCGAGCGCGTAAGGCGAGGTGATCAGGCTGTAGTCGCGGAATTTGCTGTCGCCTATCTCGCTGCCTATGCGTATGGTAACTTCCCTCACCTCGTCAATCGAGTCGAGCACGTGAATGATGATGTTGCGGTTCTCGACCATCTCGATCATGTCGCGCAGGCGTTCGGGATCGCCGAATTCCGGCTGTTGCGTGATCTCGCCGATGCCGTCTATGTAAAGGCGGGCGTCGTTGAGCTCGTCGGAAAAAAGACGCTCGCTGGATTGAATGAACAGTTCGATCAGCGAAGGCGCTTCGCTGGCCGTGTCACGGATTCTGTCCGCAAAGGTCTCCCTGATCTCCCGCAACGTGAGACCGCCGAAGCGCTCGTTGAGGGACGAAGTGAGTTCCTGCAGGATCTGTCTTGGAACTTCCGATTCGATCTCGAAAATTATTGTCTTGACTATCCCGGAACTGATGGACAATACCGCCATCACTCTGGAGGAAGACACCGGCACGAGCTCGATGTGCTCCAGACGCCCGTTCCCGATGAGGGGAAGTGATACGATCGCGAGTTGATGGGATATGGCGCTCAATATTCGCGAACTCTTTCTTATGAGATCCTCGACCGTCGCCGCCGCCTTCTCCTCAAGACGTGATTCGATGTACTCGAGGTCCGTGTCGTTCGGCGAGTTCATCTTGATGATCGAATCCACGTAACAGCGGTAACCCTTGTCGGTGGGTATGCGGCCGGCCGATGTGTGCGGATGCCCGATCAATCCCTTTTCCTCGAGATCCGCCATGATGTTTCTGATGGATGCCGGACTCAGATTCAGATCGATCTGCTTCGACACGGTCCGGGAACCGACCGGATTCGCCGTCTCGACGTACTGCCTGATGATGTGCTGCAAAACCAGCGCTTCTCTCAATGTCAATCCGTATTTGTCAGCGACTTCAAGCATACCTGTTCGAAAATTCTCCTTTTTTCCTTCTCATATTCGTCCGGTGTGGAACGATCCCGCTCGTCCATACCTGCAAAATAGCGAATGGAAAGTCGCCCGTCAAGGTAGCACTCCATACCTACGAGTGCTAACTCTATTATAGCAATAATTTATCTTTTGGCCGTGGATCTGATGCGTCGCAAACCGCTCGCGAAGTCAGGAAATGACGCTCTTGGTCAGTATGTCATCCAATGAATCCAGGAATTGATCCTGCGTCATCACCAGGTCGCATCCGGCTTTCTCGGCTTTTTCTCTGACTGTATTGTCCGGTTGGCGCATGAAGGCGACGATCCGGAGCAGCTTGGTGTGAGGATCCGATTTCAGCGCATGAATGGTTTGAAAGGGCTGTAGCTGAGCTGCCGACAGGTCGATGAGCAGCAGCCATGCGTGTTCTCCGTGCGCCTTGGACAGCAGGTCGTGAGGCGTAAACGTCGGCACCGTCGCCGCGCCCCTGGCCCGCGCGACGGAATTGATGCGGGAACCGAGAAGCAGATCGGGGACGCCGACCAATACTGTTGTGTTCATGATGGTCCTATGGTGAATCGAAGCGTGTGCGCGAGCGCGCCGTCCAGAAGTATGTCGCAAGCATAAGGCCCCGGAGGGAATGCGCCGCTCGGTTTGAGCGAAAATCCTATCCAACCGGTGCCCGGTCCCGGGAACTGCGCGGAGTCGATGACCTTCGCTTCCCCGTCATCATGCCGCCATACGGCGGTGATCGCGGAGTTCTGCTGCAGATCCACGGCGTAGACGGCCGCGTATATGACCGGCGGAGTCTCCGCGAATGCGCTCGCCTGTTTGTAAGGGAAATAATCCTCCGCTACATCGGCGGCTATCACCGCCTCCTTGACCGGCCCCGCCGAGAGCATCGGTTCTATGCGGAAAGGGATGTCACGATCCGGTTTATCGTTGATATACAGCCGCACGACGTAGTTCCCGTAGGGCAGGGCGTCCTTGGCGAGAGTGAGACTGAACGCCACCCTGACGTCGTCCGAGACCTCCAGAGTCGTGGAATCGATGGAACGGGCGTCGCCGCCTTCGGGCAGGTGTTGCCAGACGGCTTTCACGGATGTGCCCGAGGGCGTGTTCGCCATCTTCACCGCGCAATAGAGTCGGGCGTCGCTTTTATTGAAAGACGAGGTGGTTTCGACGGGCGCTTTGTTTTCGTCAACGCCGCGCGAGAGGGTCGCCTCGGAGAAATGCGCGGTCGAGAAATTGCAGGAGACCCAAACCGCGCCGGCAAGCAGCGGCAGAAGGGCTGATGGTATTATGGACGGGCGCATGATTGCTCCTTTCATGTGGAGTGATTATATCCGGACGATGACTTCCGGATTTCGCGTTTCCAGCACGTAATCGTAGAGTATCCGCAAGGCGGTCCTGTGGGTCGGGAACGGCAGGCGGGCTTCCGCCTCGTCGCGCAGCAGCCACTCGAAGCATTGATGCTCCGCTGAAAGCCGCACTGCCGCTCCTTCGCCGGCGAACGCGGCGAAGACCGGGACCACGTGCAGGCAGTCCGCTTTTGCGTCGAAAAAAGATGCGACAGTCGGAATAACCGCCAGGGAATCGGCCTGCAGGCCGGTTTCTTCGTACAGCTCGCGCCGAACCGCCGCTACCGCGGTTTCCCCCTCCTCGATGGCGCCGGTGATGGCCTGCCACGCGCCCGGGTACAGAGTTTCATCGTCGGAACGGCGCAGAAGCAGATGCTCGTGCCTGCCGTCGCGCCGCTTTCGCAGAACGTGAAGCTGTATCATGTTGCAGACAATGACGGGCATCGGCGTTTCGATTTGTGTTCGATCCCAACATACCGCGAATCCGGCGGAACTGCAATCCCCGCCGCATCCCGGGAAGGAGCGCGGAACGCGCCATGTGGAAATGCACGGGAAATTCAGATACATTTATACACGCGAGGCGAGGACATCGCCCGCGAAACTGAAAGCAAGGAAAACTTATGAGCGAACCCGACCGTATCCCGAACGCCGGAACGCCGGAAAACGTAGATTCCGAAACAATGGCCGTTCTGCCTTTGCGCAACATGGTGTTTTTTCCCGGACAGATCATGCCCCTGTTCGTGGGCAGGCCCAGTTCCATCAGGCTGGTCGAGGATGCCTACAGGACGCAGAACAACGTTATCGTGCTGACGCAGAAGGATTCGACCGTGGACCTGCCCCGCATCGACGACCTGTATTCCGTGGGCACTGTAGTGCGGATCGTGAAGATTTACCCGATGCCGGACGGCTCCAAAAGCATTGTCGTGCAAGGCATGCACAAAGCGCGATTCATAGCGGCCGTGAGTGAAGAACCTTATCTGCGGGCGGACGTCGTTCGCGTGGAAGACGCCGACGCAGGACTCCGCGCGTCCGATCAAATTCCCGCAATGATGCAGAACATCCGCAATCTGTTCAAACAGTTGTCGGATCTGATACCGGACTTCAATCCGGAACAGTTGAGCCTCATCATGAATACGGAGGAACCGTCGACTTTCGGTTACCTCGTGTCGGCCTTGACCAATCTGCCGGTGCCCGAAAAACAGGAACTGCTCGAAACGGCAGATCTTCTCGAACGATTGAACAAGGTGACCGTCGCCCTGACAAGGACGATCCAGGGACATGAACTGAGCCGCAAGATCCAGAACGAAGTCCAGGACACGATCAACAAAACGCAGCGCGAGTATTTCCTGCGAGAACAGCTGCGCGCCATCAAGAAGGAACTCGGCGAAGATCAGGACCGCCTGGAACTGGACGAGATGAAACAGAAAATCGAAATGGCGGCCATGCCTCCGGACGCGCGTTCGACGGCCGAAAAGGAACTGAACCGGCTCAACATGATGAATCCGGCATCCGCCGAATACACGGTCGCGAGAACGTACCTCGACTGGCTGATCGAAATGCCCTGGAGCATCTCCACCGAGGATTCCCTCGACATCAAGACCGTGCGCGAAAAGCTCGACGCGGATCACTACGGACTCGAAAAGGTGAAGAAAAGAATACTCGAATACCTCGCCGTGCGGAAGCTGAAAAACGACATGCGGGGTCCGATCCTTTGTTTCGCCGGACCACCGGGCGTCGGCAAGACCTCCCTCGGCCGCAGCATCGCGGATGCGATGGGCCGCAAGTACGTGCGTTTTTCGCTCGGCGGAATCCGGGACGAAGCGGAAATCAGAGGTCACAGGCGGACCTACATTGGCGCGCTGCCCGGGCGCATCATACAGAACATACGCAAGGCCGGCTCGAACAATCCCGTTCTCGTGCTCGACGAGATCGACAAAGTCGGAATGGATTTCAGAGGAGACCCCACGTCGGCCCTGCTCGAAGTCCTCGATCCTGAACAGAACGTCAATTTCAGCGATCATTATCTGGAAGTGCCTTTCGACTTGAGCAGGGTGCTGTTCATCGCGACGGCGAATCTGACGGAACCGATACAGCCGGCTCTCAAGGACCGAATGGAGATCATCGAAATACCCAGCTACATACTGGAGGAGAAAGTCCGTATCGCAAGGCGGCATCTCCTGCCCAAACAGCTCGCCGAACACGGCCTCTCGGCCGAACAGCTCAGGATGGATGACTCCGTAATATCGGCGATTGTTGACCGGTACACTCGCGAGTCGGGAGTCCGCGCGCTGGAGCGGAAGATCGCCGATGTCTGCCGCGGCGCCGCGAGGCGGGTGGCCGAGGGCGAAGCCGATGAAATCGCGGTCACCGAGGACATGCTGCCCGCATACATCACTTCTCACAGGTTTTACCCGGAAGCCGCTGAACGAATCTCGCGGCCCGGCATCGCGACAGGCCTGGCCTGGACTCCCGTCGGGGGCGACATATTGTTCGTCGAAGCCACTCGCATGAAGGGCAAGGGATCGCTGCTCGTCACCGGGCAGGTGAGGGACGTGATGAAGGAAAGCGTGCAGGCGGCGCTCAGCTACATAGCCTCGCAAGCCGCGGAGTTCGGCATTGAACCTGATTTCCGCGAGAAATTCGATGTGCACGTGCACGTGCCGGCCGGCGGTGTGCCGAAAGACGGCCCCTCCGCCGGCGTCACCATGCTGGCCGCGCTCACTTCCCTGCTGACCGGCCGTCTCGTGCGCAACGACCTGGCCATGACCGGCGAAATCACTCTCCGGGGAGCTGTGTTGCCGATAGGCGGCGTGAAGGAGAAAGTTCTCGCGGCCCATCGCGCCGGACTGAAAGCCGTGCTGCTGCCGAAGAAAAACGAGGAAGACCTCAAGGAAATTCCGGAAAAAGTGCGCCAGGAGCTGACTATCTTCCTGGTCTCCGACATGAAGGAAGTCATTGAAGTGGCCTTGACGACCGGCGACACGGACGCGCCGCGCCCGCTGCCGGAAGACCGCGCCTGAAGGCCGGTTTGCACGGTTCACGGCGCCTTGCTACCGAATTAAGGCATTGAATCTTCGTTAAAAGTCATTATATTTCAGATCGAACTTTTTCAGAACCCTGGTACAGGAATGAAAGCAACCGACAAACCAATCACGAAACCGGTAAAAGTGAAACAGACGGGCAAAGTCATCGGGATGGTCATCACAGACTGTCCGCTTTGCCAGAACACGATCAGCTTCGATGTTCAGACGGCCAAATTCTGCCCTTACTGCAATGCTGAGGTAAGCGTCGACATGGACAGGGTTGAAGTCGTGGTGCGAGGAGTTAAAACCACGCCATCCAAGAGCGCTCCGAAGCGTGTCGCGTAATTCCGGTTAAGCTTTCCGACGGATTTCAGGGCCCCGGCATCGGGGCCTTCGCTATTATGCAAATCCGATCATTGATGCATTGTTTCTTGCTCCCGCCTTGTCTATTTTTTGCTGCTAATCCGAGCTGAACAGCCACAAATCATCACTCCAGGATCATGGCAAAGCAACAATCCAAATCCAGCCGCCCTCCGGGCAGAAAAGCCGCGGCGAAACCGGCGCAGTATTCCTTCTTGCAGAAGCGGCCACATCTGATACTGCTGTCGGTCCTGGCTTTGCTTCTGATAGTCTTTTTCCATGAAGCTTTTTTTTCCGGCAAGGTGTTCAACACGGCGGACAACATCTCGGCCATACAGTTCGAGCAGGGATATCTTGAAGCGGCCAAGGATGCCGGCGTTAACGCCTTCTGGAATCCGTACATCTTTTCCGGAATGCCTACCTGGGGATCATCCTCTCCCGGCCACGGTATGTATCTTCACACTTTTCTGGATCCGCTCAAGCCCATGCTGCTGCTCCAGGTCTACGGCTGGATACAGGCCGTCATCAACATTCTGCCGCTGCCGGCCATATTCTGGGACGTGTTCAACTACTTCCTGCTGGGATTGTTCACATATTTCTTCGGCTTGAGGAGGAAATTCGAGCCGATGACCGCTCTCCTGATCGCGGTCTCGGTGGTCTTTTCCCTGTATTCTCTGAACTGGATAATGGCCGGGCACAACACAAAGATCACGGTGTTCGCCTGGCTTCCGGCCTTGCTGCTGCTGGTCGACAGGCTTTTCGAGCGCAAGTCCCTGCTCACCGTCGCCTTTCTTGTCGCCGCTCTGCATTTCACTTTCAACTCCGGCCATGTGCAGATGGTTTTCTACAACATGATGGCGGTGTTCCTCTACATTCTCTTCAAACTCTATGAGGGGGAGAAGCCGGTCAACACGGCGGTTGTCGCCGGAATCGCGATCGCCGCCGCTGTGTTCGCATTTTTAATGCTGTCGGGACCTTACTTCGCCACCTGGGAATACAAGGACTTCTCGATCCGCGGCGCCGGTTCGGGCGGATCAGGCCACGCGCCGGCGGGAGGCGGCCTGGATTACGATTATGCCACCAACTGGTCTTTCAGCCCTATCGAGGTCATCACCTTCTTCGTCCCATCCTTCGTGGGCTTCGGTAATTTTACATACTGGGGCACTATGCCCTTCACTGAATCGCCGATATATCTGGGCGTGGTTATAAGTTTCCTCGCCCTGCTCGGCATTATTCTCCAGCCGCGTAATCGCTTCGTCCATTTCTGGATTTTACTCGGCCTCGTCTCTCTGCTGGTATCCTTTGGACGGAATTTCGGCGTCCTGTACGACCTCTTCTTCAAGTACGTGCCGTTTTTCAATAATTTCCGCATTCCATCGATGATACTCTATCTCAATGCTCTGTGCATGGGAATGCTTGCGGGTGTCGGGCTGACCGAGATAATCAAGCGTGTGCGGGAACGAAGCAGGGCCGACTCCGGGGATGTGTCGCGCAAACTCGCGAAAGCCGTCTGGATTCCTGTGGCTTCCGCCGGCGGATTGACTCTGTTGCTTGTGCTTCTGGGCGGTGTCGTCAAGGACGAGATCGTCCAAAATCTCCAGAAGAATCAGCCGAGATCGTGGGAATACATCAGGCAGGTGGAGGAAGCCGCCCAAGCCGGACAGCTGAGCCAGGTCCAGCCGGAGTACAGGAACATGACCCGCGACGGCATCTACAAAATGGCCGTCAACGACGCCCTGCTCGCCGTCTTCCTCATGGCCGCCGCCGGCCTGTTGCTCTGGCTCTACTCGCGCGGCAGCCTCTCCACAGCGCCGCTGCACGGAGGGTTGCTGTTGATACTGATAGCGGACCTCTGGATCGTAGACTACAAGCCCATGAAAATGGAGCATAAGCGAACGCAGGAACAGTCGCTGGCCAAGACCGATGTCGTGGAGCTTCTCGAGCAGGACAAGTCGCTGTTCCGAATTCTCCCTATCATGCACGGGACCGACAACTACTATGTCGCCTTCGGCATACAGAGCGTGGCCGGATACCATCCCGCGAAGATGAAGTATTATGACGACATCAGGAACCGGCTTTTCGGAGAATTCCGTTTCCAGACCGCGGACCAGGTGCATAGCGCGAACTGGGCGCTCCTCAGCATGCTCAATACGAAATACGCCGTTGTGCCTAACAACATGGAACTGAACGCGCCATGGCTGAGAATGGCGTACCAGGGCGCGAACGAGAGGGTTTATCAGAACACAGCCGTGCTTCCGAGGGCTTTCTTCGTAGGCCGTCACGAAGTGATCCCCGAGGATTCCCTGATGTTCCGAAAAATCGCCTCCCTTCCCGGCTACGAGCCCGACAAGGTGGCGTATCTCAGCGCGGCGCCGTCCCGACCGCCGGCCGCGGCGGAAGATTCCGTGATCGCCCGGGCGCGCGCAGCTGTGACGTCTTTCGGTATCAACCAGATCACTATCGAAGCCGAGACGCCTGTCGATGCGGTCCTGAAGTTGAGCGAGGTATACTATCCGAGCGGCTGGACGGCAGAGATCGATGGCGAAGCGGCGGAAATCCTGCGCTGCGATTATCTCCTGCGCGCCCTCGTCGTTCCGGCCGGAAAGCACACGATAACGATGAGCTTCGAGCCGAGGAGCTATCGCGCGGGATTGACCGTCACTATTCTGACTAATTACCTGCTGGCCGCCGTCCTGTTGTTCTACGCCGTAAGGCAGGTCCTGAAGCGACGCCGCGAGAAGCTGAGTCCAGCGAATCCGCAATCCGCCGGCTGATCGCAGCCGCTTCTCAGCGTATTGCGATGAGAGTAGTGATCTCCGTCGGCGGACGCTTTCACGCCATTGCTCTGGCGGAGCGGCTTGAAGCCCGCGGTCTGCTGGAGCGGTTGATCACCACCAAGGCATGGTACGCGCGCGACCGGTTGCCGCGCAAACGCTGGATCGCGATTCCCGCGCCGGAGTATGCCGGCGCCTTTGTGCGCGCTCTGGGACCTCTGCGAAGAAGGGGCTGTTATTCATACGTTAAGGACAACCTGTTCGACGCGATGGCGCGCCGGCGCATTCCTCCCTGCGATATTTTTCACGCCTGGGGCAACTACGCTCTCATCAGCATTCCCTATGCGAGGAAATTCGGCGCGGGAATCGTGATCGAGCGCGGCTCCACCCACCCGCGTTTTCAGGAGCGGATCCTCAGAGAGGAGTTCGACAAGTATGGACTGCGCTGCGAGCCGGCGCATCCGCAGATCATAGAAAAAGGGCTGGAGGAGATCGAACTGGCCGACCGGGTCGTGATACCCTCCGAATTCGTGAGGCGAACCTTTGTAGAAAACGGAGTGCCTTCCGACAAGCTCGTGGTCGCGCCGTACGGCGCCGACCTGTCCCTGTTCCGCAGATTGCCCAAGCGCGACGATGTGTTCCGGGTGATATTCGTCGGGAATATCGGGATTCAAAAAGGTGTGCATTATCTGCTGGACGCGTGGAAGCGTCTCGGCTCGGCGCGAGGCGAACTCGTGCTGGTCGGATCCGTGGAGGCGGACGCGCGCGCCATCCTGGCGCGGCATGAAGGATGTTTTCGGCTGGCCGGGCATGTGCCGCAGGAAAAGCTTTCCCGGCTCTACAGCGACGCGTCCGTTTTCGTGCTGCCGTCCCTCCAGGAAGGCAGCGCTCTGGTCACGTACGAAGCCATGGCCTGCGGCTTGCCGCTTATCGTCACCGAAAACACCGGCAGCGTGGCGCGCGACGGGCGCGACGGTTTCATCGTGCCGGTCCGGGATCCCGACGCCATCGCGGAAAAGTTGCTGCGGCTCCGCGACAATCCCGACGAAGCCCGGACGATGGGCGACGAGGCGATGAAACACGTGCGCAATTTCACCTGGGAACGTTACGCCGACACGGTGACGGACGCTTATCGTTCAGTGCTCGAGAAACGCGGAGCGGGTTCGTGACCATCGCCAAACGTGCGCTGATGGGCGTGCTGTGGTCCAGCGGTTCCAATTACATCAGTCAGGCCGTCGGGATGCTTTCCCAAGCCGTGCTGGGAAGATTGATCCTCGAACAGGAATACGGACTTTTCGCCACGGCGAACAGCATGATTCAATTTGTCTTCATCATATCGGCGTTTTCTTTCAACATCGCCATGATACAGTCGGCCGAGGACAAGGATCGGCTCTACCCGACCGCTTTCGTTCTGAGCATCCTCCTCAGCGCCGTGTCAATCGTGATGACCCTGATAGCCGCCGCAGGGTATTCCTTTTTCCGGGCCTTGACGCAGACGGAATTCGCGGTGATACTATCGCTCGCGTTGGTGAATATCCTGAACCTGTTCGGGCAGCATTTCGACGCCATATTGCAGAGGAACTTCGAGTTCAAGAAGATCTCCGCGATCTCTCTCGCGATGAACCTCCTGAATCCTCTGGTGGCTGTGGCTCTCGCCTTTGCCGGCGCCGGGGTCTGGAGCATTGTGGCGGGGCAGCTGTCCGCGGGCATCGTTTTCCTCCTGGGAAGCTACCTGTTCGCCGGATGGAAGGTCAGCCTGAATTTCTCGAGGGATACGGCCGTTTGGTTCCTCAAGCTCGGGTGGAAATATCTTGGATCCAGGTCATTGGAGGTGGTGTTCAACGAACTGGACCGGATAGTGATCAAGCGGATGAACAACTACGAACAGGTCGGAATATACGACAGAGCGAACCTGGCGGCCCGTTATCCTTCGCGCATTGTGAATCCCGCCATACTCAACGTGGCTCTGCCGGTCTATTCGAAAGCCAAGGTCGGCGAGGGTCGGCTTTCTGAAGCCTACACGCTGGTCAATTTTTTTCTGCTGAGGGCATTGATTCCTTTCGGACTGGTGTTCTTCCTGGCGCCGGACGCTTTCATGGCGGGTGTTTTCGGCGAGAGATGGCTCGCCTCGGCTCCTGTGCTGAAGGTGCTCTCGTTGTACGCCGTCCTTTACCCGGCCGTAGAAAACGTGCGCGTGATGCTCTACTCGCTCGGCAAGCCCGAGGACGTCGCGAAGGGCCGCATGGTGCAGATCGTCGTGTATGTTCCGACCCTGATACTGCTTGTGAATCTATACGGCATAGTCGGCGCGGCGTGGGCCGCCCTGGCGGGCATCGGAGTGGCATTCGCGGTTTTCATAATCCGCGCGAAGGCCAGTGTCACATTCCCGTTCCTGCGTTCTTTCGTGACGCCTTTCGTATTCGCCGCAATGACCATCATCGTGTACGAAATCCTACCGATTCCCGTGCCCGCGGGTTATGTTGCGCGTTTGCTCTTGTCCTCAGCCGTAATATTCCTGATCTTTGGGCTGTGTGAGGCGGTGTTCGAGAGGAATGAGATTCTCCGTCATCTCAAGTATTTGAAGAACGTCTTGTCGGAAAAGGAACCCACGCGGAAAACGGACGACGAATGAAGTCCAAGGAAAGATTCAACGAGACTTTCGTGTACGATTCGACTTCGGTGAACCGGGAAGCATCGGAAGTCGAACCGCGCTTCGGCTCATTTCTGACCTCGACGTCCGGAACAGGGAGCAGAGTGCTCGACGTCGGCTGCGGCACCGGACGATACTCCGCTTATGTGCGGGACGCCGGCAATATGGTAATAGGCATGGAACTTGTCCGAAATGCCGCTCGAGCGACCCTGGACCGCGGCATCCCGGTGTTCGTGGCGGATTCTGAAGCGTCGTTCCCGTTCGCGGACGATGCTTTCGATTCCGCGCAATGCATCGAGGTGATCGAGCATCTCATGGATCCGGTCGCAACGCTTCGCGAAATTCACCGCGTTCTGAAGCCCGGCGGAAGCTTGTTCATTTCCACCCCTAATGCGGCATGGTGGGCTCACAGGGCATCGCTGCTGCTCGGCATACCAAGTTTCGGGCACAGTCCTGCGTATCCCGTGGAAGTAAACATGCACATCAGGCATTTCACGACCGGGACCCTGACCGCCTTCCTGAATCGAGTCGGATTCCGCGTGGTGAGGAGGCAGGGCACTTACACCGGCTTCCCGGGCGCATTGTCAGAGTACGCGCCCCCGCCGCTCGCGGCCTGTCTTCGAGGCTTGAACATCGCGACACGCGGACTCGGTTTCCTTGCGAAACGGGGCATTTGGTTGTCCATGACCTCAGCCGGCTTGGTATTCCAAGCCGTCAAGACGACGAATCGGCCATGAAAATCCTCCTTGTATGCGAGTATTGGTATGGTACGGGCGGCTGGTCCTACGCCCGCGCCCTTCGCGATCTGGGTTGCGAAGTCGAAATCTTCGATTACCGGAGTTCCTGGTTCTCGCTGGGAGTCTCCCTGCCCGTCGCCTCCGCGGTTTCGAGGCGTATCAACAGGAGGATGATGAACAAGGCCTTCGTGCGCGCCGCCGCCGAAACCAGGCCCGACCTGGTGTTCGTGCTGAAAGGCGAGACGCTGACTGCTTCCGCCTTGAGAGCAGTCCGCAAAAACGGCAGGCCGATTCTTGTGCAATGGTACCCTGACGGTCCGTTCAACACAGCCGACCGCAATGCCACTCGAGAGAGCGTCGCCTCCATACCGCTGTTCGACATCTACTACATCTACGCGCGTTCGCTCGTCGGGCCTCTCCGCGAAGCCGGCGCCCGCCGGGTGGAATACCTGCCTTTCTGTTTCGATCCGCACATGCTGAAGCGGCCGGAAACAATATCGGAAGATGATATCCGAAAATACTCCACGCAGGTGGTGTTCGCCGGCACCTGGGAACCCGAGAGGGAATGGTGGTTGAACTCGGTGGCCACTCCCGATCTGTCTGTCTGGGGAAACATGTGGGAGCGAGTTCCGGAAACGAAGCCAGTGCGCGGATGCTGGAAGGGAAGAGCTGTATACGGCGAGGAAATCTCGAAACTGTTTTCGGTTTCGAAAATCCACCTGAATTTCCTCAGGGAGCAAAACCGGGATTCCCACAACGTCCGCTCTCTCGAAATACCCGGTTTCGGCGGCTTCCTCCTCACCCAGCGTTCCCGCGAACAGGCTGAGGAACTGTATACAGAGGACAAGGAAATAGCCTGCTTCGCGACCGTGGGCGAGCTGAAGGAAAAAATCGGGTGGTATCTGGATCACGAGGACGAACGTCTGGCCGTCGCACAACGAGGCCACGAGCGGGCAGTCAGGGAACACACCGCGGAGCAACGACTCGGACGGGTGCTGGATGACGTCCGGCGTCTTGCCGGAGCATGAGCGCATGAATATTCTGCTTCTGACGTCGGACTTCCTTCCGAACATAGGCGGAATGGCAACGCACGCGCATGAACTTGCGCGCGCTCTGTCAGGAAACGGCAATGTCGTGCACCTGCTGCACCCGGTATACGGAAAGGGAGTGGACACCGTGGATCAATTCGACGGCATTACAGTACACCGCCTTTTCATCGACTCGGACACGCCGAAAATAAAGCACTATCATTACATCCGGAAAACGCGTTCATATGCGGTCCGTCTCATCGAAAGCATGCGGGCGGAGGTTCTGCACTGGCATGACCTGACTCCCAACTGCTGGACAACCCGGACTCTGCGCAGGCGCCTGCCGCTGGTATGGACGAATCACACTTCAAACTACCTTGAGTTCTGTGAGACCTTCGCGGGCCGCATGAAAATACGGCTATGGTTGAGCCACGCGGACGCCGTGATCGCGCCGAGCGCGGAATTGCACGAGAAATCCGCGCTCACCGGCATATCCGAAGAGCGGCTGCACTACATCCCGAACGGAGTGGATGCCGAGAAATTCAAACCCGGACAGTCCTTCGGAGTCGTCGACAAGGATTTCGGCCTGGATCCGGCCTGCCCTGTCGTCATTTGTCCGCGACGGCTTGAACCCAAGAACGGGGTGGAGTTCCTGATCCGGGCCGTGCCTCTTATAAGATCGGAGATGCCCGATACTCAGTTTCTCGTGGTGGGCGGCGGCTTCCCGGAAGAGAGGGAGCGCTTCGAAACGTTTCTCGCGGATCACGGTCAGCGCGGAGGAGTGGTCTTCACGGGAAATGTGCCCAACGCTTCGATGCCCATGTTCTACGCGCTCTCCACAGTTTCCGTTCTTCCGTCCATAATGGAAGCCACGAGCATTTCCGGATTGGAATCGATGGCCTGCGGCCTGCCTCTGGTCGGCACGCGGGTGGGTGGAATTCCGGAGATCATCAGGGACGGGGAGAGCGGGTTGCTCGTCGAGCCGCGCAATCCGGAGGCGATCGCGGCGGCGGTGCTGCGTCTGCTGCGTGACGCGGGATTGCGCGCAGCTCTCGGCGCCGGCGCCCGCAAACGGGTGGAGACGGAATTCGCTTGGCCGGAAATCGCAAGACGGACCGAATCGGTGTACGGGGAAGCGATCGCCTGCAGAAGGAAAGTGCGGCCGTCTTGAAAGTGCTCGTTGTCAGCCATACCTATATCAGCCGCGTCGGCAGGGAGAAATGGCGCGCCCTGAAAAGGGAGTTCGGAGTCGATGTCAAGCTGGTGGTGCCGACTGTGTGGAAGGACGCGCTGTTCACCATAAGGTACGACGAGCAGAAGGACGAGGAACTGGATATGATCCCGGTGCCCGTGTTCTTCAGCGGCAAGGAGGCGGCGCACGCGTACAGGTCGCTGACGATGAAACTCGGAGCATTCAAGCCGGATATTCTTCACGTGGAGGAGGGATCCGACGCCGTATCGTACGCTCAGGCGCTCTGCGCCCGGCGCTTGCTGGCGCCGCGAGCCCGCTCGGTGTTCTTCACGTGGATGAATTTCGAAAAACGTCTGAAATTCCCGTTTACTCTGGTGGAGCGCTTCAATCTTGCCGCTTCCGACGCCGCCATCTGCGGGAACAGGGACGCCGGAGACATCCTTCGGCGCAAGGGTTTCTCCAGACCCATACACGTGCTCCCTTTGCTCGGCATGGACCCTGATTTATTCCGGCCGCATGCGGATGCGCATTTTCGCGCCTCTCTGAATCTTGCATCACCCGTGATAGGTTTCATCGGGCGCTTCGTCGAGGAGAAGGGCATTCTGGATCTTCTGGAAGCCGCGGCGCGAATTCCCATGGAGTTTTCTCTGTTGTTAGTGGGCGGGGGCGTCCTCGAGCCGCGTATAAAGGCGAGGGCCGCTGAACTGGGTCTGGATCGGAGGCTGCGCATTGTGCCACCTGTGCCGCATGACAAGGTGCCGCGCTATATCAATGCTATGGATATTCTGGTGCTTCCTTCTTTCACCGTCCCTCACTGGCGCGAACAATTCGGACAGGTGCTCGTGCAGGCCATGGCCTGCGAAGTGCCTGTTATCGGATCGATGCATGCCGAAATTCCCCGTGTCATCGGAGATGCGGGATTGATTTTCCCTGAGCGCGACATAGATGAACTTGCTTCGCGACTGACCGAGCTCATCGGCTCCGGGAAACTGCGCGCCGAGTACGGCGTAAAAGGCCGCGCTCGTGTTCTGGAAAATTTCACGCATAGCAAAATCGCTGAAAAGACGCTGGAAATCTACAGAAATCTGCTGAAGGCCTGATTTCTTCCCAACTTCATCCGCCGACACTCATCTCCGGATCGCTGTAAGGGGAGGGGTTTACGATGTCTTTTCATAATACATTGATTATACTATACTTAACTGATATGTGTTTTGACAGTTTTTCATCGGCTTGAAAAAAATACACGGCGAATCCCCGTTCCGCGTCCTCAACCGGTCTTTCAGTGAGAGACCCGTGATGAGGAATAGTTGGCTATATATTATGTAATAACAATAAAATAGGTCTTATACAGCAGCTTGGCGGCGACCGGTCGACAATCAGATTTGATCGGTTTCCTGAAGTCTGGCATATGCATTGCAACCATAAATATTGGTTTTTCGATGATCACCAAAAAAGGAAAAAGTATCGCAGACATGCCACAAAATCGAGAACCCCTGCAATGATCAGGTTCGACGCAAAAAACACTGTAAACAAAACCACATTTATCAAGGCTATGCAGCACTTACAACAGGGACGGCCGCAAGATTCTTCCGAAAGCGCATGGGAAACAGAGAAGTTCGTTCTCTCCTCCACCCTTCGCGAGATTGAAGAGACAAGCGATAAAAATGCCGTCGGTTTGCTCAACAACCTGTTTATTTCGAGTACTTCGCATGTCCTTGATAAGGTCTGTTTGAACATCTTTTCAAAACTCGGAGACGAGCAATCGCTGCAGTTGCTGCACAGGAAGTACCCGACACCGGAGAGCATCGGCATTTCTCTATTGCCTTATTACATCCGAGTACTTCAGTTTCTCGGCGGAGTGCGCGAGGTCGAGCTTCTTGCGCGCATCGCGAATACATTCTGGGGCCTATACCGTTCCGAGCTTCTCGCGGCCTTCGAAGATATAGTCCGGCGCACCGGGGCGATAGACGTCAGCGACGAAGTGGTGCGCTCCCTGCAGTATCTGTTCGACGCCGGCGACGAAAGCGAAAAGATAAGGGTGCTCGCACTCTGCAATGATTTTCGTCATCAGTTGCTACTTTCGGTGATTCTGTGCGGCATCGAGTCGGATTCCGTGGGCGTTCGCAAAGCCGCGATAGCTGCCCTCGGTTCCGATATGAGCAACGCGGCCGCCAACGCGCTTCGCAGAGCTTTTCAAAACGAAACCGACGAATCCCTTCTCGAGGAATACGAGAAGTGGATTTTCCTCGACAATAAATAGGACTTGTCTCTCTCCTAATCATCCGCTATTCTTTGCCTTCCTAATTCATCCCACCTTATGGGCACGTAGATCGAGAGCCGATCCTCCGGTTCTCGATCCTCTTTTTCATCCTTGCTTTTCCCTGTCGTCAGGCATACTTTTGAATCGTTGCGTGAGGGCTCAACGAGCGCCGCGCGGCAGATATCAGCCGGGACCACCGGCCACCCTCCAATCCCGCAACTCCTTCCCATCGAAGCACATATAATCTCATGAGTATTGTCAGCAGCATCATTGCAAAGTCGCTTCCGTTCATACCCAAATCCGTGGTCGGCTATTTCGCGCGCCCGTACATAGCGGGCGAGACCCTCGCGGACGGGATAAGGGTCGTCCGCGAATTGAACTCGCGCGGCATAATGGCCACGATGGATGTTCTCGGCGAGAGCGTCGCCACGCGCGAGGAATCCCTCGCCATGCGGGCGAAATGCGAAGAGGTCCTGCTGGCCATCAAGAAAGAAGGGCTTGACGCGAACCTTTCCCTGAAGCCGACACAGCTCGGATTGGGATTCGACGTGAAATTCTGCGAGGAAAATATCCGGCATCTGTGCCGGATCGCCGCCGACTTCGGCAACTTCATACGCATAGATATGGAGGACAATCCGACTACCGACTCCACCCTGGGCATTTACGAAAACCTGCGAGCAGAATTCCCCGGACGCGTGGGCACGGTGATTCAGGCCTACATGAGGCGGAGCGCCGACGACATCAGCGGCTTGATGGACCGCGGAGCGACGAATCTCCGACTCTGCAAGGGCATTTACGTCGAACCCGAGAAAATCGCATTCAGGGACAAGCAGCAGGTAAGGGATAATTTCATCGCTTTGAACAAAATGCTGCTGTCTCGCGGCGCCTATGTCGGCATTGCCACCCATGATGATTATTTGCTGGATGCGGCCCTGACAATGATCAAGGAACTCGGCCTGCCGCGCGAGGCCTACGAATTCCAGATGCTTCTCGGAGTCAGGCCGCGGAGAAGGGATCAGATAGTGGAACTCGGCCATCGTATGCGGGTGTACGTTCCTTTCGGCGACCAGTGGTACGCCTACTCGACCAGGCGCTTGAAGGAAAATCCCAACATGGCGATGCACATCGTGAAGGCGGTTTTCGGCATCGGGAAGTGAGCAGCCGATACGCGCGCATGCCCGGCAACGCGCCGGCCGGGAAAATGGCGGGCATCCTGATCTGCTGCCTCGCGGCGCTGAATCCGGGATGTTCGAAGGACTCGGGCCATGAAGAAGGCGGCGCGGTCGTCGTACGCGATGATATGGACCGGGATGTCCGAATATCCCGGGCGCCGCGCAGAATCGTCATCCTGGCGCCGAGTCTTACCGAGACGGTCTTCGCCCTCGGTCGCGGGAATGCCGTGGCGGGCGTCACCAATCTGTGCGATTACCCTCCGGAAACCGCGGCGGCTGTGACGGTCGGCGATATGGTGAATCCGAACATCGAAGCGATAGCGGGATTGAGCCCCGACCTTGTGCTTCTGACGGTCGAAGGGAACACGAGACAGACTTACGACAAACTGACGCAACTCGGAATAAAAACCTTCGTCTCCAATCCCAGATCGCTCGACGGCGTACTGGAAACCCTCGACAAGTTGGGCAGGCTGCTTGGAGCGTCGGATAAGGCCCGCGCGCTCACGGATTCTCTGATGGCGCTACGGCGCGATGTGATGACGTCCGCCTGCGGACGCGGACTGTCAGTGCTCCTGCTGATATCCGTCGACCCCGTGATAGCCGCCGGCAAAGGAACCTTTCTCGACGAATTGATCGGAATCACCGGCGCCCGCAACGCCGGCGCAGTCGGCATCGGCCGCTACCCGATCATCAACCGCGAGGAAATCCTGCGCTCGAATCCGGATCTCATACTGGTGTCGGGAGATCTTGCGATGAGCGCGGACGATTTGTTGAAACGTTTTCCAGAATGGAAAGAACTCTCCGCGCTGTCGTCCGGAGGACTCCTCAACGTCGATGCCGATGTGTTCCTGCGCCCGGGACCCCGGATATTCGAAGGGCTGCGGACGCTCGAAGCGCTGCTGAAAAAGCGGTCCGACGTCGAAGTTTCCAACAGACCGGACTGATCTCGTCCCCGACAGCCGAACGCTTCAGGCGGCCTTCTGCTGAGCGAGTTTACGGATGTCGATTTTCTCGAGGAGCTGCCTTGCCGAACCATCGCCGAGTCCGCGTGTCGTGGCCTTCACAATGAACCTGTCGCCCGCGAGCAGGGTCACCTCGTGTTCGCCGGAATTCTCCGACCACTTCTCGTAGGCTGGCGAGTCCATTATTTTTACGCTTTGCTCGTACCCATCGGTGCTCTCGCGCTTGAATTTCATGGCGAAGAGCGCCTTGTAGGACAAATACAGCGGCGCAATGTGAGCGAAGTCGATAATTTCCACTTCCGCGCTTCTCGATCCGTCCTGACTGCCGTACCGGTTCGACGCCTTCGAGAAGGACCACTGGCCCGTCGTCTGGGTTTCTCCCTCGGGTTTCTCCGCGGTCAGGCCGGCGAATTCCTTCGGCAGGAACTCGACGAGGACGCGGAACGAAACGGGCGGAACCGGCTCCCGGTTTTCACTCATCGAGCTCTCCATCTCCTTCGCCGCCTTTTCCATTTCCTTCGACGCCTTCTCCATCTGTTGCATTAAACCTCCCGGCTTGTCCGCGGCGGCTTGATCCTCTTTCGAGCCGCAACCGGCGCAGAACAGCAGCGTGGACATAATACTAACGAGGACCGCGATGCGTCTTTGTCTCATTTCAATCTCCTGTTATGTTGCGATGCGGCGACAATATGGGATTAATCGTCCCGATAAACAACAAACGCTCGTACGGTTGCTCCTGTCACCGCGTTCAATACTCGATGATGGCGCCGCGCCGCTTCGGCGCTCCGCCCGATGAAGTGTGAACGGTGCAAACTCCGGGCAGGTATTTCTTATTGACGTATTCCAGCACTGTCGCAGGGCAGAGGGGAGTCGCCAGGCTTTGCGATTCAAGGCAGATCCGTTCCTGCAATACATCCGGAGGTTTGACGAAGTCTTTTACCGGCAGGCCGATGCGCTTGTCGGCGTACACGTATCTCATGAAACGTCCCCAGATCGGCGCCGCCGCCGCGCTGCCTTGACCATACGATCCGGTGAAGGTGATGCGGCGATCGTCGAAACCGGTCCAGACGCCTGCGACGAGATTGGGTGTGTAACCGATGAACCACGCGTCGGCGTAATCCTGGGTCGTGCCCGTCTTTCCGGCCGCGGGACCGGCGAAGTAGGCGCGGGTCCCGGCGCCGGTTCCACCCGTCATGACGGAACGCATCATGCTGGTCATGATAAAGGCGGTTTCCTTGCTCAGGGATTCTCTGAATTGACCGCGGTATTGCTCTATGACCCGGCCGTCCCTGTCCTCGATGCGTTCGATGCCGTATGGGCGCGCGAGTATGCCCTCGTTGGCGAAAGCGCCGTAGGCGCCGATCAGTTCCAGCGGAATCACTTCGGATGTGCCTATCGCGAGGGACGGATAAGGGCGCAAGTCGCTCTCTATGCCGAGGCGCCGCGCATATCGGACCACTTCCTCCGCAGGAGCGATTTCAAGGAGCGTTCTTATCGCGATGAGATTCACCGACAGTTGAAGTCCGCGCCGCAGAGTGTAAATTCCTCCGGTTTCGCCGCCGAAATTCCGCGGGGACCAGCGCCTGCCGCTGCCATCGGAAATCGCTATCGGTTCGTTCGGCAACTGGTAGGCGGGAGTGTACCCGTTGTCGATGGCTACCGTATAGACGAACGGCTTGAACGTCGATCCCGGCTGTCTGCGTATCTGGGTCACGTGGTTCAGTCCATAGCGGAATTCCATTTCGGAGTTGCCGACCATCGAGCGGATGCGTCCGGACGCGGGATCGATGGCCGCGAAACCGACCTGTATTCTTGTCAGCGACAGCATGACGGAGTCGACGAAGCGCTGGTTGCGACGCAGGCGTATAAGCGCCAGTTCGCGCAGTTCCGCCGATCCGGCCGATTGGTATTCGGGCGTCGAACGGGCCGCCGCGGTGATGCCGGTCGCTAAAAGCGCGCGTCGTTCCGGCGTGTCCCAGGACCATCGCGCAGAGAATTGCTTCTGAAAAATCGAGAGATGTTCCTGCACGGCCTGATTTGCGTATTTCTGCATCCGGCTGTCGAGCGTCGTGTGCACCGTCAGGCCGTCTCTGTAAAGGTTGAAACCGAGTTCTTCGGCCTTGTCCCGAAGCTGTTGACGCACGAATTCCACGAAATGAGGCGCTATGCCCGCGCTTCGGCCTCGCGGGCGGGTAACGATGGAATCCCGTCTCGCCCGTGCGAATTCCTCCGGAGAAATCAGGTTCTCCTTCTGCATCCGGAGCAGCACGATGTTGCGTCTTCCAACCGAGCGCGCGTAATTGCGCCGCGGATCGTAGCGGCTCGGATTCTTGAGCACGCCGACAAGAAAAGCGCATTCGGATACCGTGAGGCGGTCCATCGGTTTGGAGAAGAACTCCTGAGCGGCGGATTGCAGTCCGTAGGCGCCCCGGCCGAACGGCGCCACGTTGAGGTACATCAGCAGGATTTCGTTCTTGGTGTAGCGCCTCTCGATTTGCACGGCGGTGATCATTTCCCGCAGCTTCCGCGTCACCGTCACCTCGTCGCTCAGGTAAAGCTTACGCGCGAGCTGCTGGGTCAACGTGCTGCCGCCCGGCCCGCTGAGCGTGAACTTGGAGAGATTCAGGAGAATGACACGCACGACAGCGCGAAGATCCACACCCCAATGCTCGTAGAAACGCTTGTCCTCGGTGGCGAGCAGGGCGTTGATGAAAGCGGGAGGAACGCTGTCCAGCGACGCGATCCGCGACCTGTTCTCCTGGAAAAACTTGTCGATCAGGACGCCGTCCGCCGAGAACACCCGCGTCGCGTATGGAGGACGCGGGTTCTCCAGTTCCTCCAATGACGGCAGACCCGTCAGTATTCCGGAGATCAGTATCCACAGGCCGATCGATGCGGCTATGATCGCGATGTATGTCCAGACTTTTTTAGGTTCCATTTATTGGGAATCCTGATCCGGAATGGTTCCGTTCCTCATCGAGAGCAACTGCATATTGTTATCCTTGAAAACGGCATAGGTGAAATGGGTCAGCCAGTCGCCCAGGTTGACGTATATCCCGCCGGCCATTTTTTCCATCACCGGCTTGTGAAGATGGCCCATGATCACGTAATCAGCCCCGCTTTCGATACGGCGGAGGGCCTCTTTGCGCATGCCGTCGCCGTATCTTCTGTTCGAGGTGTAACGACGGCTCGATTTCGAGGTGACCCGAGCGAGGCCGAAGCCGAGATCCGGGTGAAGCCAGCGGAAACACCACTGTGCAAATCTGTTGCGGAGCAAACGCTTGAGCATCCTGTATCCGGCGTCGTTTTCCTCGAAACCGTCGCCATGACAGACCGAGAACCTGGAATCCCCGATTGTAAACTCGAGTCCGTCCTTCACGACGGCGATTCCGAGATCTTCGGCGAAGAAATTTCCGATCGCAAAATCGTGGTTCCCCGCGAAGTAAAAGACCTTTCTTCCTTCCGAGGTGAGGTTTTCGAGGGATGTCAGAAGCCGATGCGCGCCTCGCGGCACGACGTGGCGATACTCGAACCAGAAGTCGAAAAGGTCGCCGACAATGTACAGATCCGCTTCTTCCCGGCGCGCGGTTTCAATGAGATCGAGCAGCATGGCCAGACGTTCACGCTCGTTCCGGCCCTTTGAGACGCCGAGATGAGCGTCAGAAACGAAATACGCCTTGTTCATGTATGAACCGGCGCGCGCGCCGCAGATTTTGCCGTCGTGACGGGATTCATCGGTAAAAAGTAGAAAGACGCGGCCGAATTCCCAAAAGCGCGACAAGGTTCGGAATTCAGGATGAAATGAGGCGATATCAAGCGAGAGTTTTTCCGTTTCACGCAACTTGACTTTCCGACAGTGAAATGGTAGTTTACATCCCATTGGATCACCATTTCCTTACTCAGCATACGTCCTATCATTTCACATTCAGATTTTCGGAGGAATCAATGAAAACAGCTCGACTGTTTCACGCGCTCGTTATACTCTGCGCGTTCGGCATCCTCCCCGCCAGCGGACAGGTGGGGGGACCGGGCACCCCACCATGGGAGTATTGGCGCGATGTCATGTCCCCGATCACGGACTATAACTCGACAACGAGTTCCATCACCATAAGCGACGTGTTCACAGTACAGAGTCTGCAGGTGATGGTCGACATCGAGCACAGCGCCGCCAACGACCTCATGATCACTCTCACCGGTCCGTCGGCCAACTACATCCTGTCACTGTACAATGGCAGCGTGTACAACAATTACGAGAATACGATCTTCGATCCGAATGTCATCGAATTTCCCTGCAGCGGTTCCGTTCCCACGGGCGCGGCCCTTCCGGGCATTTCGATCGCCGCTCCGACCAATCAGTCCGCCTATTTCCGCGGCGTCTACAAACCTCAGCCGGGCACGACTTTCCCGACCTCCGGCATGGCCATCGGCACTTGGACGATCTCGGTGATGGACAACGCGCCGGGCGACCAGGGCGTGCTGAAACGCTGGGCTCTGATATTCAATCGTTACGGTTCATATAAGGATGTCCGTATCGGCTGGGATATAAATTATCGCAACAAATGCGGGCAGAATTACTCGCGTCTCCCGGCGCCTCTCGTCGACGACCTCGCGCCTCACAGCAGGACTTCCCTCTACCCGTATTCCGTGCTCGGCCGTCGTCCTCAGAACGGGAAGGTCTTTTTTGCGCCGACTATCCAGAACAGCAAGACCTCGTCCGAGACAAAAGTCACCTTCACGGAAACCTGGCCTGTCTCCGGTCAGCAGATGCCCCGTGAATCCAATATGAACTTGCCGATCGGACAATACGCGTTTCTCTACGAGACGAATCTGCCGCCGCAGATGGGCAATTTCAGACTTTCCACGTCCCTGTTCCAGCGTGGTGATCTGTATTCCACGCGCTTCGACAACACGAAGACAGTGGAGTATCTTCTCACACCAGGTTCCCTCGGCTACGATAACGGCGTCTCCAAACAGACGTTCAATGTGCCTCTCAACAACTGCGACGCCGATGTGTTCGAGATAGAGCAGGACCAGTATCTCACAAGCGTGGACGTTTGGCAGGGGACCAACGTGGAACTCGAACCGACAATGTCGAACGCCCGGCTCTCCGTGAGAGTGTGGGATGCTTCGAGCGGCGTCCCCGGAACAGAAATCGCGACGACAGGGCCGCGTCCTCTTCCGATTCAGGGAGGGAAATGGGTTTCTTATGATTTCACACCTCCTCTGTTTCTCGCCGCCGGTCGCTATGCATTCGGAGTTTGCACGAACACGGCGCCTTTCATCGGCGGAGTGGGTCTCGGCCTCGATCAGATGGGAAGCCCCTTCGACCCAAACGGCACATTCAGCAAGTACGCCGGAATCGGTGTCGAGTGGTTCAGCATGAACAACGGATCCAGCTGGAATGAGGAATTTCTCAGCCAGTTCGGCGGCAAGATGATCCGTCCGAACTTCGTAACCGGCTCGGATGTCGGCGTTATCGCAATTCTCAATCCTCCGGCAAACCTACCCGCGAGTTTCACTCCACGCGTTCGCTTTGGTTCTTTCGCGAACCATCCCAACCTTCCGAACGCGGTGACTTTCGGCAAGGTCTATATCATGAACAGTACCGGTCAGACCGTGTATTACAGCGAAAGGCGCATCACGCTGCAGAATGCTCCGTACACGGCCGACGTGGATTTCGACGTCGTGTCCGGCCTGTCCAGCGGCGCGTACACGATCAAGGCGGTAATCGAACGCGCTGATGATGAGAACCTCATCAACAACACTTATATGCGGTCGTACGTAAGGACCTTCGCTCCGGTGGCCGTCAGCCATCGCGGCACGGTGGATCCCCAGCTCCGCGATCGCATTGCGGACGCCTTCGGCGATGTTGAGTTCGTTGATCGAGCGACGCAGCCCGGAATTCCGGCAGCCGAACAGGTGCTCTGGATCGGTGAATTGAACACGGATGAAGCCGCAGCCGCTCGCGACTTTGCGCGTGAAGGCAATCGTTTCATGGTGCTCCCGACGGCAGATGCCGAAGGCGATGCGCTGTCGGCCGTGTTCCACAATCTTTCGACGCCGGCTGAACAGCAGAACATCGCCGCCATGACGGCAAAGATGGCGTCGGCGCCGCCGCCGGATTACGCCGGCATGATCGATGGCGTGTCGGATTTCGCAAATTCTCCTTCGACCATGGTCATGTCGAAATCCGGTCATAATCAGGAGGAAACACGGCGTTCTTTCGCGGCCGGTCTGACCGACCTGCAGAATCGCTTAGCGATCATGGCGGCGTCTCCCGTCGCCGATATCACGGCGCGTCCCTATACACCGACTGCGAGCAACGATTTCAGCGTCGAAGGCATCCGTGTCGGAGAGATCTCGGTAGCACTGCTCGTACCGGCCAAGACGCTGGCCCCGCGCCCGGTCGTGGAACTCATTACGGACCCGGCCGGCTTCGAGCTGACTCAGAATTATCCAAACCCGTTCAATCCGTCCACCAACATCGCATGGAATCTGCCGCAGGATGCGCGGGTATCTCTGCGCGTGTATGACATGCTCGGACGCGAGATTTCAACCCTCGTGAACGCTCCTCTGTCCGCGGGCGGATATATCACCACCTGGAACGGAACTGATGATCATCATCAGGTTGTGCCGAGCGGAATTTACATGTACCGCATGGAAGCCGTGCCTGCCGACGGCGGCGCGCCGTTCATTGCCGCAAAGAAGATGATTCTCACGAAGTAGTCGATTACTTCGCGATTCGGGATCAGCTGTCCCGCGCCTGTGCGCGGGACAGCTTTTTTTGTGCGGCAATCGCCCGCGGCGACGGATGAAAACCTTTGGAATGACGCCCGTTTTGCCTACATTTCCATACTTTGCCTTTTCCACATCGATAATCGGAAAGAGGCATCACCTTACACAAAGCGGAGTACCTCATGAACGCTCTCGACAACGTCGCACGGCTGATTTCCGAAAATTCGATCGAGTTCATCGACCTGAAAACCATTGACCTGGTAGGACGGCTGCATCATGTAACCTTACCTCTCGAGCATGACACGCTCGACCGGGTGCTGGATGAGGGAGTGGGCTTTGACGGCTCGAGCTACGGATTTGCAAAAGTCGAGAACAGCGACATGATTGTTAAGCCCGATCTCGATACCGCGCAGGTTGACCTGTTCCGCGAAAGGCCGACTCTTTCCTTTTTCACGAGCACTTTTCTGACCGACGCCGGGCGGACCCGCTTCTCTCAGGATGCGCGCTGGATAGCCGCGCAAGCCGAGGCGTTGCTCAAGGAACTGGGCATTGCTGACTGTTCCCACTGGGGACCCGAGTTCGAATACTATATTTTCTCCAAGGTCGAGTACGACACGCGCACCTCGGCTTCATATTACAAGGTGGAGCATGAGGAGGAATTCTCCCACAACGCATATCACGCCTGCAGTCCGTTCGATCTCTACGACGATCTTCGCGACGAATCCTGCATGCTTCTCAAACAGGCGGGAATTCCCGTGAAATATCATCACCATGAGGTGGGCGAGAGGGGGCAGCAGGAGATAGAACTGTTTTTCGAGCCTCTGCTCAAGACCGCGGACAACATCGTGACCTCCAAATACATCCTGTTCAGCCAGGCGGTGCAGCGAAATCTCCACATCACCTTCATGCCGAAGCCGATGTACCAGCAGGCGGGGAGCGGGTTGCATGTGCATCAGTTCCTGACCAAGGGGGGGATGAACGTGTTTTACGAGCAAGGACGCTATGCGAATTTCAGCGATCTGGGAAGATATTATATCGGCGGAATGCTGAGGCACGCGAATGCGCTGGCGGCTTTCACGAATCCGTCAACCAACTCGTTCAAGCGCCTCGTTCCGGGATTCGAGGCGCCGGTCGCCATCACTTTCGGGATGGCGAACCGCTGTTCCTGTGTGCGCATACCTCGATACATATCCAATTGGAATGAAACCCGCCTCGAATACAGGCCGCCGGACGCTACCGCGAATCCTTACCTGATGCTCGCGGCAATGCTGATGGCCGGCATTGACGGCATAGTCAACCGGATCGATCCCGAGACGCACGGCTACGGTCCGATGGACGGCGATCCCTCGACCCGCGGCGATCTGAAATTCCTTCCGCGGAATCTGGGCGAAGCTCTGGATGCCCTCGAGGCGGACAATGCCTTCCTGCAGAGAGGAGGCGTGTTTCCTGAAGCTCTGATCAGGCAGTGGCTCACGGTCAAACAGCGCGAGGTCCATGCAATCGCCACTATGCCGCATCCGTTCGAGTACAAGCAGTACTTCACAAGATGAAGCGCAATCCGCGGGGTCGAGCGATAGAGCGGACGGTTTGAAATGCCGCTTGCGCCGGCCCGACCGCGCGCAAGTGCAAACAGTCTTCGCCGTTGCGGAGCGCCGCTCCCGGCGCTTGGAGGCCGCCAAATGATTTGCGCGGACCTCATCTGACGATGCAGAGTGGCCGCGCCTCCGTTTTACCGTCTTGTGAGAGCAGCAGCATATGGGTTCCGGCTGGCAGAAGCATGGTCGCGAGCTTTAAAGAGCGCCGGCCGCCCGGCATGCGGCCGAGGTTGCTAGAGTACAACTTGACTCCAAGCATGTTGCGGATTTCGATATTGACGTCACGCTCGGTATCAAGCGAAAACGAAAGGTTGACATTCCCTGCGAAGGGCATGGGATAAATCTGCAATCCGAATGAGGCGGGTGTGACGAGTGAGGGGACGCCGGTCGCAGCCGTTTCAAGAGCCGAGCTCGATGCATTCAGAATATCCAATCTCGCGTTGTCCCGGTTGTGGCTGCTTACAAATGCGACGATCGTCAGTTTCGACGCGTCCCATTCCGCTGGCAGCGTGTGCGTATACTGCGCGTTGTAACTGCCGCCCCTGCTGACCGATGCGGGTATCAGACCGGGGGTCCCGTGGACATTGTCCGGTCCGGCCATGTTGTGTCTGGCCACGTGCCTGTGGACGAAATCCGTTATCACGCGCGGCATTTTTCCCCAATATGGGTCGTTCGGATCTCCGGACATGTAGTTCTGCTGATCGTAGGATGCGTCTCCGGTGACGCTGTCCTCGACAAGAACTGCATCCATCCGGAAATCGCCGGATGCATCCGCTTCGAAGCGGGCAGTGACCGATACATCGAGGCGCCTTGACACAGGGTCGTATGCATTCGTCATCACAACTGAAACCGGGGTTGGAATTTGCAGCAGGCGCTTCGCCTTCTCCAAGAATGGCTCGCCGTTGATATATCCGCTGATCGGAATGTTCATAGTCGGCTTGAATTCTCCCTCGCGGAAAAACGTTGCCCTGTTCGCCATTCCTGAAGGGAATCCGCTCTGGAAAGACTTCGCCATGGCGTCGGAATACGGATTTTTCATGGGGTCGTTGCCTCCGTGCAATGCGATGCCAATTGCGTCCGGCTCATGCTTCAGGGCGTGCTCAATGGCATACAGGCCTCTCGGACAATAGCCGCACCAGGTTCCGGTGAAATCTTCCAGCAGGACGCGTCTTTTCGGCGGATCAGACATGTAGAACGTAGCAGTCATGCCCGTGTCGTTCGGATGGCATGCATCCGGAAAGCCGCCGTCGATGTCATCGCACCAGATCCGGATTTCATGCCCTGCCGAAGCAGGCGGGCGCCATGTGCCCGACGTGAAGGCATACGTTCCTCCGGTCGGTAGATCGAGTCCGCTCAGAGAGGTGTCGATCGGCTCGCCTGCGCCGGTGTGCATGCGGAGCCGGAAGGCGTGTACGGGAGTTCCGTAATTGACCAGCTCGCCCCGCACGTTGATCCCGGATGGCCGGCCGTTGGTGTAATCATCGAGGTCGATTCTGAATACGCTCAAATCACGCCTGTCTGCCGGAGGCGCGGGGATGAATGTATAAAAGCAGTTGTCGGATGGCGTGAACAACAGGGAAGCGCCTATTCTGGGATTTACAACTCGGGAGGGAACGTCAGGTGACTGGCTCGCCGTGTACGCAGTGGAAGCGTTGACCTGTATTCCGACTGAAAGATGCGTATTTAACGTGTCGGGCTTGAATCCCCCCGTGATGGTCGCGTAGGAGAAGGTGCATTGATCGACTATGTGGATGTAATTGCCTCCTTCATCGAGCACGACGGCCCAGTTGCTCAGGATCGCCCGGCTGCTATCGAGGCCGGGCGTCGAAAAGCCTGTAAACGATATCCAGAGCTGCCTGCCGCCAGGATTTTCATACCCGAAGGTTTTAATTCTGATAGTCGGCGTCCGCGCGGAATTTTCGTACACTATTGATGCGAAGTTGCCCGCGGCCCGGAGTCCCAGTAAGCAAATCGACTTGTCCGGAACGGCCGGATTCGGCAGCGCCAGGTTGGAATATGGAGGGGCCCCGGGAGCGGACGTCGTGAAAGTGAGCACTCCCGAGCTCGACACCTTGAAGGAATCCACCGCTTCGCCCGCGAATTCGAAAGGGAAAGGAAGGGCCGCGCTCATCGACCAGACCGGATCGGCGGACTGTTGCCTGTAGATGACGGTCCAGCCGTCTCCGGGCATGGGACTCGGTATGTCCGTTTCCAAGTTCAACCGGCCCGGATTGGACGCCGCCGATGGAAGCGGCACGCACAGGTACTGGGCCTGTGACAAAGGGCGGCAGAGGAGGATCACGCAGGACGTGATCAGGATTCGTTCCAGCATAATTTTTGGGTTTAAAGGGTTCTTCGCAGTTGGACGCGCGGTCGGGCGCGCGTATCGTTGTCAATAAAAAACTACGCATAAGATTTGCGATTCGAAATAACTGAAGACGGCATTAATCCGGTTCCAATGGATGCCGCCGCCGCTTGTGGGAATATCTGTCGTCGGGAAAGAGATGCGCTTCCCCGCTTCCGGGTATTTAGCTATATTTTCCCTTTCAGGCCTCGTAATATCCGGACGACAAATGCAATTCAACAAGCGAACACACACCTGCGGCGAACTCAGGGCTGCCGACTCCGGTAAAACCGTGACCCTGAACGGGTGGCTCCAGAAGCGGCGGGATCTCGGCGGCATGATTTTCGTGGATATTCGCGACCGCTACGGTGTAACACAGGCCGTGTTCTCCCCTCAGCATCGTCCGGATGTCCATGCTGCCGCGAAAGACCTCAGGTCGGAATACGTGCTTTCGATTACCGGGACGGTGCGGCACAGGCCGGACGGCACAAGAAACGAGAAAATGCCGACAGGCGAGATTGAAATACTCGCCGACAGCTTCGAGATTCTCAACCGCTCGGAAATCCCGCCGTTCGAAATACTCGACGAAGTGGACGCTAACGAGGATCTGCGTCTCGCCTACAGGTATCTTGATCTCCGCCGTCCCGTCCTTCAGCAGAACCTGTTTCTAAGACACAAAGTTTGCGGAGTCGCGCACAGCTATTTCGATTCTCAGGATTTTATCGAGATCGAAACGCCTGTGCTCATGAAAAGCACGCCGGAAGGCGCGAGGGATTATCTGGTGCCGAGCCGCGTGCATCCCGGCAAATTTTACGCTCTTCCTCAGTCCCCGCAGACTTACAAGCAGCTCCTTATGGTCGCGGGTTTCGATCGTTATGTTCAGATCGTGAAATGCTTCCGCGACGAAGATCTGCGCGCCGACCGGCAGCCGGAGTTCACTCAGATAGATCTGGAAATGTCCTTCGTGACCCGGGACGACATATTCACAGTCACCGAGGGCTTTATCGCCGAGGTTTTCAGAGCGGTTCTCGGCGTCGAGATCGAACTTCCCCTTCCAAGGCTGAGTTGGGATGAAGCCATGTCGTTGTACGGCAGTGACAAACCGGATCTTCGTTTCGACATGGCCTTCACGGCGCTGGATGAAATCGTGCGCGGCGCCGCGTTCGCAGTTTTCTCCGATGCGCTGGCGGCGGGTGGCGCGGTGATCGGACTCAAGGTCGACGGAAAGGCTGATTTCAGCCGGAAACAACTCGACGCTCTCGCAGAGAGGGCGCGGCAGCTCGGTCTCGGCGGCCTGCTCTGGATGAAGGCCGTCGACGGCGGGATACAGTCGCCCGCCGCCAAATTCCTGGATGAAGGGATGATAGCCGCCATACGAGGCGCCTTCAGGGCCGGCGACGGCGATCTTCTGCTGATCGCCGCCCATGCCGACCGCAAAACCGCTTTGGCCGCGCTCGGCGTCATACGCCTGGAACTCGGCCGCGAACTCGGACTGATCGACCCGGGCCGGCATAGACTGCTCTGGGTAGTGGATTTTCCTCTGTTTCAATTCGATACCGGCGCAGGGCGCTGGGTCGCGGAACACCACCCTTTCACGGGGCCGCATCCCTCCGATACACCGCTTTTGGATGCGGATCCCGGAGCAGTCCGGGCCGACTGCTATGATCTGGTTTGGAACGGGAGCGAGGTTGGAAGCGGCAGCATACGAATACATGACGCCGCTTTGCAGGAGAAAATCTTCCGCCTGCTGGGTCTCGGCGAAGGCGAAATCCGCGAGAAATTCGGTTTCCTTATCGAAGCCTTCCGCTACGGCGCCCCGCCTCACGGCGGCATAGCGCTCGGGCTGGACAGGATTGTGACCCTGCTCGCCGGCATTTCCTCGATCAGGGATGTGATTGCATTTCCCAAGACGAACAGCGCGCTTTCACTCATGGACGGCGCGCCCTCGTCGGTGGATGAGAAACAGTTGCGGGAACTTCATATCGATATCCGTCGATGAACTTCGATCTTCTCATTTACAATGCCGAGCAGGTGGTGACTGTCGCCTCCCTCGGCGCCCGCTTCAAGACGGGCGAAGGCATGCGCGATCTTCGCATCATCGAGGACGGCGCTGTCGGAATAAAGGATGGAATCATCGTTTATGCGGGACCCAGCGACGAAGTCGAGGTCGGATCTGCCGAGCGTTCCATCAACGCAATGGGCAAAACCGTTCTGCCGGGCTTCGTCGATTGTCACACGCATCTCGTCTTTGCGGGCGCCAGGGAAAAGGAATTCGCCGCGCGCATCGCGGGGGCCTCGTATGCCGAAATCGCGGCCTCGGGCGGAGGAATAAACACCACGGTCAAAGCCACCAGATCCGCGAATCATATCGAGCTTCTCGACAGCGCGCTGCTGCGTCTGGATTCCTGCCTGGGTTTCGGCTCCACCACCGTGGAGATCAAATCCGGCTACGGACTCGATGCCGCGAACGAGATCAAGATGCTCGAAGTGATCGACGAACTGAAGCGGCTGCATGTCGTGGAAATCTCACCCACCTTTCTCGGCGCCCATACGATACCTTTCGACTATCGCGACCGGCGGGACGGCTACCTCGCTTTGCTGACGGACGAACTGATACCTGAAGTCGCACGCCGTTCGCTGGCGGAATCCTGCGACGTTTTCGTCGAGCGCGGTGCATTCACCCTCGAAGAGGGCAGGGCGGTGCTGTCGGCGGCGCGATCGCGCGGACTCAGAACCCGTGTGCACGCCGATCAGATCACAGGAGGCGGCGGCGCCGAACTGGCCGCGGAGTTCGAAGCCCTGTCCGCTGATCATCTGGATCACGCGAGCGACGAGGGACTCGAACTCATGCGGAAAGCCGGCGTGGTCGCCGTGCTGCTGCCGGGTGTGTCGCTCTTTCTGGGGGAAGCGATGCCCGATGCGCGCCGCGTCATTGCAGCCGGCTTGCCGGTCGCCGTGGCGACGGACATGAATCCCGGCAGCTGCATGAGCGAGAATATTCAGCTGATGGGGAGCCTCGCTGCAATCCAGATGCGCATGACCATGGAGGAGACCATTACGGCGCTCACGCTCAATGCCGCCGCCGCTCTCGGACTTTCGGACCGCTTAGGCAGCATCGAGGAAGGCAAGCAGGCAGATCTGTTGATATTCGACGTTCCCTCCTTCGAAAGGATCTTGTATCATTTCGGAGTCAATCATCTGACCACCGTTGTGAAAAACGGACATATCGCTCTGGAGAAACGGTATTCCAACGCGTGACGGACGCGATGAACGCCGCCGCCGCGGAAAGGACCCGGAATAATGGAAGCTGCCGAAGTAATACTCAAAACCAACGGTCTCTGCAAGCGCTTCGGCCGGCGTTACGCCGTAAAGAATCTGAATATCGAGGTGCGCAGGGGAGACATATACGGGTTTCTCGGACCGAACGGCGCGGGTAAAAGCACGACAATCCGCATGGCGCTTTCCCTGATTCGCCCGACCTCCGGCGCCGTCGAGTTGTTCGGCGCGGACATCACTTCGGACAGGTCGGTGCTTGCCCGGATCGGCGGTCTGGTGGAGAAGCCGGATTTTTACCAGTACCTCAGCGCAAGGAAGAACCTCGAGATAGTACAGGCGCTGTACGGAATCGAGGACGCCAAGCGGATTGACACTGTGTTGGATACGGTGGGTCTCGGGGATCGCGCCGGCGATCGAGTCAAGTCGTATTCGCACGGCATGAAACAACGGCTCGGCATTGCACAGGCATTGTTGTGTTCGCCCGAGTTCCTGATTCTCGATGAGCCCACCAACGGTCTGGATCCGCAGGGCATGAAAGAGGTTCGCGAACTCATCCGCGCTCTGAATCGCGAGCAGGGGATGACCATATTTCTGTCTTCGCACCTGCTCAACGAGATAGAGCAAGTGGCCAACCGCATGTGCATTCTGCACCGCGGCGAAATGATCGTGCAGGGCGGCGTCGTCGACTTGCTCAGCCGCGAGCATGTCTCGGTGCGCGTCCAGGCCGCGCCGCAGGACAGGGCTTTCCATTTGCTTTCGGAGCTGGAGTGGACTCAGGAAGTTGAAGACCGAGGCGATCACATAATGTGCGCGATGCCGGAGCAGAAATTGGCCGGGACCAACGCCTTCCTTGTCCGCGCCGGAATTGAAGTGTCCGCATTCGCTCCGCGCCGATCACTCGAGGACTATTTCCTGTCCATAACGGAGCATCCGGAATCGGGCGGGAGGCCCGGATGAGCGCTTTGCGCAGCGCGATCGCCGCAGTTGCGCCCGCCCTGATCGCCCTGATCGCGTATATCGTGTCGCTCGCGCCTTCGCTCGTCGTGCTTGACGCCGGGGAGCTCGCCGCGGCCGCATGGACCTTCGGAGTGCCGCAGCCGACCGGTTATCCTTTGCTCGTTATCATCTCGGGTGTCTGGGCGCATTTGCTGCCATTCGGATCGGTCATTTACAAGCTGAACCTTTTGTCGGCCTTGTTCTCGGCGCTTGCCCTCGCGGTGTTCTCGAGGTTCGCCCTGCTTTTCCTGGAATATTCCAGGCCGGCGCCAGTGGACGATCGATCGCAAGGGACCGGCGCGCAACGGCCGCCGTACGAAAAACATGCTCCCGCGAAAACAGCGTCTCTTATCGCCGCTGCCGGGGCCACTCTGGCGACGGGCTTTTCCAAGACTTGGTGGCATTCCTCGCTCTCATTCGGAACAGCCCCGCTATTCGTTCTGCTTCTCTCCCTGCTGTTGTGGGCCGCGGCCGGCGCCATGCTGGATAAACGGACGGGCAGGCGGGCCCGTCGCCTCAAAGGCATGCTGCTCGCGTTTATCTTGGGTCTCGCTTTCGCTCACAGCAGCGCGATAGTTGTGGTTCTGCCCCTGCTGTTGTTCCTCCTGTACACGCGCATCGGATCATTACAGCGGATTCCCGAGTCCATATTGAGGGGGCTTCCCTTTTTATTGCTCGGGTATTCGCCGGTGTTGTTCCTTCCAGTTCGCGCGGCGGCGGCCTATGCGTGGGGCGATGCCTCATCGATCGCCGGACTGCTCGAACATCTGACGGCGAAAGGAACGTCCAATCTTTCGATATGGAATATGGAAACGGTCGAATTGCAGATGTCGCATGTATTTGAAACATTTCCAGCCGAGTTCGGTCCTCTGCTTTTTCCTTTCATTTTAGCAGGAGTGGTCGCGTCATTCCGGCGCAGGCCCTCCGCCGGTTTCATGGCCGCCCTGTTATGCGCATCGGCACTGGCCCTTGTATGCGCCATGATGCAATATGAAATCGCACAGTACATGCTGCCGTTCAACATGGCAATTGCGATCTGGATCGCGCTCGGCGTGCGAGCCGCGCTGGCGGCCCGTCAGATGATCTTGCGATTCGCGGCAGGACTTCTGCTGCTGGCCGGAATCGGATTTCAAATCGGATCGGCATACCCGGCGGTCACCGAACACGACAACCACATGACCGAGGATTACGTCATGAACGTGCTGCGGTCCCTGAAGCCCGGATCCTTGCTGCTTACGAATGAATGGCACCTGCTGACCTCCCCGCTGCTGTATCTGCAGAAGGTGGAAGGCGTGAGAACGGACGTAACCGCGGTCGACATACGCCTGCTCCGCAAACCGTGGTATCTGAAGCGTCTGATGAAGTCCGAACCGGAATTATTCACCGGTGTGGAACCGTCTGCGTACGAATACCTCCGGGAATACGTTCAGGCGGAAAGAGGAACGCCGTCATCTTTGGGACGCCTGGACGCCTTGCACGCGCGGCTGCTGAAGGACGTAATCAAGACGGCGGAAAAAATCCGCCCGGTGTGCTTCACAGTAGGTTTGGATGCGCAAATCCCTTTGTCGCTGGAGGCGGTTCCGGAAGGAATGGTCGTGCGGGTTTACCGGGAGGAAGAGCTCCCGTCCCCTGATCAGCCGGTTTATGACGACTTTGTGTTTCAATTGCCCACTCGAAGCGACGATTACCTGCGCTCGCTGGAGCACAGATACTTCAGGCAGCTGGCCGCGCGCGGATTCTGGCTGTGGAGGCATGGCAGGCGGGCGGACGCGGACGGATACTTCCAACGGGCTTCAGGATTCAGGCAGTTTTCCGCCGGCGAGCGCTGGCGTAAATGGGCACTTATCTCTCGAGCCAGGAGTGACTTTCGATAACAGAACCGGGATGTCGCGGATAGATGTAAAGGAGCCCGCTAATCCGGTTCGAATTTCATTAAACAGGAAAGAGAATATGAGTATAACGCCCAGACATGTTCATATTTCGGCCGTCTGCGCTTCGATTGCGGCCTTTGCGGCCTACCTGCTAACATCAGCACCTTCGGTATCCTTCATAGATGCCGGTGAATTGGCCGCGGTGGCGCACACTTTCGGAATCGCTCACCCGACCGGATATCCGCTGTTCACCATGTTGACGGGTTTGTGGGCCGAGTTGCCTCTCGGAGACGGCATCGTGCGGCTCAATATCTTCGCGGCGGTCATGGTATCCGTTTCCGTCGCCATTCTTGTGCATGCATTATGGTTCATGCTCGGTCTGCTTTCCGAAAAACCGGCGCGTCGCGCCACCGGCAAGGGCAAAGGCGGATCGCAACCCCGGAAGCGCCCGGCCGCCGTGACCGCGCCCGCCGTGCGCCTTGTACTCGCGGTTTTCGGTGCGATGTTTATTGCTTTTTCGGAGACATTCTGGAGAACAGCGCTTTCGATAGAAGTGTATGCGCTGCATCTGCCCCTGCTGATACTGCTCTTATGGCTTTCTTCGACGGCGCTGTACGACCCCGCCCTCGACGAATCGAGCAGGGCGCGGCGCCGGCTTCTGACCGCATTGGCGCTCGGATTGTCCTTCACGAATCACATGACCACCCTGCTTGTCTTGCCCGCGTTTCTCGTGATGTTTTTCGTTCAATACGGGATGAACATCGGCTCCTTGCGCATGCTCGGAAGGACGGTTCCGGCATTCGTCGCCGGCTTGCTCCCCTACATATATCTGCCATTGAGAGCGTCCGCCGCGCCCCTCCTGAACTGGGGCAATCCGGCTTCATTTGAACGATTCATCTGGCATGTCTCCGGCAAGCAATACAGGGTTTGGATGTTCCAGGATGTCTCCGCCGCCGGAAAACAACTGTGGCTGTTCATATCGACTCTGCCGGCAGAATTGGCTTTTATCGGCTTATTGCTCGCCATTGTCGGCGCGGCGCATGTTTTTTCGGCGCATCGCCGGCTCGGATACTATCTCTTGCTTCTTTTCGCAGGATGCATCGCCTACTCCATCAATTACAGCATTCACGATATCGAATCTTATTTCCTGCTGGCCTATATCGTTTGCGGCGTGTGGGCGGCTTTCGGACTGAAAGCCCTCCTCTCGATATTCAAGGCGCTCAAATTCAAACCCGCAATCGGCGCGGCTGCCGTGATGGTCGGAATTTTAATCGGCATGAACGGGCCTTCGGTCTCACAGAGGGGCAATTACCTGGTGGAAGACTACACGCATAACATGTTCGCCTCTTTCGAGCCCGGCGCTCTCGTTCTATCATTCCAATGGGACTACTGGGTTTCCGCATCCTATTATTACCAACTCGTTGAAGGATTGAGGAAGGACGTCGTCGTGATCGACAAGGAGCTTCTGCGCCGTTCCTGGTATTTCTCCCAGATACAAAGGATGTATCCCGAGATATATCGGCGCTCGGAATCGGATATCGAGCTCTTTCTGATGGAACTCGACAAATTCGAGCGCGGCCAACCCTACGATCCCGTCATGATCGAGGAGCGCTTCAACAATATGATCAACAGCATAATAGACCGGAATATTGACGGACGTCCGGTGTATGCGACACTTGAGGTCGAAGAGCACCTGGGCGCGAATTACGAACGGATTCCCGAAGGACTGGCCATGAGGCTGTATCGCCCGGGCGAGGCGCCTTCGGTGGATGCGCCCGTGCCCGACAACTTCAGATTCCGCCTTTTCGAAAGCGATGACAGGCTGGTGAAGGGTATAATCACGATGTACGCAACCATGCTCACGAACAGGGGAATACACCTGTACAAAAATGCCGCCTACGACAAGGCGGAAAAATATTTTCGCAGAGCTCTCGAGTACGATCCCAGAGCAGAGAAGGCGCGCGAATGGCTCGTATACAACGAGGCCGCGCGCCGCCGCGGATAACGTTTAAAGCCGCCGAACCTGCAGGCGGTCCCGCATCATTCCGAGGACGGCGCGGCGCCCGGGATCGGATCGATCTGATAGCTTGCTACCGCGCGGTCCACGCTTTCATAAGTCTTGAAGACCTTGACAAGCTGGGTGATAAGGAACAAGCTCTCGATCTTGTCGGTGATGTTGGCCAGTCGCAGATCGCCGCCGCTCTTGTTGAGAGAGGTGAACGCGGCTATCATTGCGCCGAGGCCGCTGCTGTTGACCCACGTTACATTGCCCAGGTCCAGCACCACTTTCAGGAAACCCTCGGAGATGAGTCCCTTGGAGCGTTCGCGAAGCATTGTGGTTTCGGAATCGCCGATCAGGCTTTTTCCGGGCGTGAGGACGACGACATCGCCGCGAAGAAGTTCTTTTATGCTCATGATGCTTACCGCTTTTTATGTGATCACAATTGTTTCCGATTCAAACCCGTCGGCCTCCCGCGGCCTTTTTCAATTCGCAGGATCCCTGTTGCGCGCATGATCCGCAAACCGCGCCGGAACGCGGCACGATAGACCAGCATCGGGGACAACGATCGCTCATAGGATTCAGTATGATGTAAGAACAGTCCGGACAACACCTGCGCTCCGTTTGAGCCGATCCCTCGTCGAGGCGCATCGCTTGAGTCTTCAATCCGGACTGATCCCTTCCGCGCGCAGGCGTTCGGTGATATGCCGTACGGCGTCTTCCTCCGACATTTTCATCCGCGCCTGCGCGACATGCACCGATTCCTTCAGCGATGGGTACTGTTTGGAAAGGAACAGGTACACGTGATAACCCAGCCTGACCGAATCGTTCGGCTCCTCGCAGGGTATATCCGAAACGGAGCGGTAGGCCTTTTTCTCGATGCTGTCTTCGGCAAATGTTCGTATTACGGGCGCCATGTTCTGCTTGTGGTTGCGATTTTGAAAATATCTAAAATAACCTCAAAACAATATCCGGAATTCCCCTCTCATCTCAAAAGGCGGCGCAATCAAGCGGCGCGCGGACCTTCGAGCGACTTCAGGGAAGAGGCAAGCTCGACGAATTCCGCCGGCGACAGGTCCTCGGCCCGCCTGCGCATGAAGCTCTGCAAACCGGGCCGCTGTAAGTCCGCGTCCAAACCAATGTCCTTGAGCGCATTACCGAGCTGTTTTCGCCTCTTGCCGAACGCTGAGCGCACCACGTGTTTAAGGAACATCGGATCCTCTATTGTCGCGAAGCGCTCGGGTTCGAAGCGCAAATGCAGCACGGAGGACATGACCTTGGGCTTCGGGTAAAATACGTTGGGAGAGACGCGCATGGCTATTCGCGCATCCGCATGCAGTTGCGTAATGACCGACAGGATGCCGTAATCCTTTTTTCCTGGCGGACTGACGAGCCGTTTGGCCACTTCCTGCTGCATCATGAGGACGCAATCCGAAACGCGCAGGGCATGGTCGAACAGGTGAAACAGGATCCTGCTGGAGATATTGTAAGGAAGATTGCCGATGACGCGCAGCTTGCGTCCCGTCTCGACGGCCATGGCCGACAGGTCGCAGTCTAGAATATCCGCTTTCCTGATCGCGACATTGTCCCTGCCGGCGAATGATTTCAGCAGAGTCTCAACGGCCCGCCCGTCGATTTCTACGGCGATCAATCGGGCGCCGCTGTCCGCCAGCACGGAAGTCAGTGCGCCGTCCCCGGGTCCGATTTCCAGAACCGCGTCGCCGGGTCCGGGCGCCAGAAGCGACACGATGTTCCGCGCGATGTTCCGGTCGTGAAGGAAGTGCTGTCCTAGTGATTTTTTGAGACGCATGGGGCAAGATACGCAGATGACCGGGCTGGAAGAAGAGGATCCGAGGGCCCGATGCATCTCTCCGGCGAATCCTTGGATTCCAGTTCACCATAAACGAAATTTCCATCTATATGAACGACAACGCCGGCGCGAATAATTCCACTGGGGACGGGCGGGAAGCCGCGTCGGGGAAACCGTTTCGCTGCGGATATGTCGCGATAATAGGCGAACCCAATGTCGGCAAGTCGACTTTTCTCAATACCGCGCTCGCGGCGCGCATTTCAATCGTCACATCCAAGCCGCAGACAACCCGCAGGCAGATAATCGGGCTGTTGAACGGGACCGATCATCAGGTGGTCTTCATAGACACGCCGGGTCTGCTCAAACCTTCTTATCTGCTGCAGGAAGCGATGCTGCGCGCCGCGTTGGACGCCGCGGCGGATGCGGATGCGTTGCTCCTGATCGTTGATGCTCAGAAGGCATTGGAACGGGAACATCCACTTTCCGTCCAGGCTGAACGCGTTCTGCACGATGCGCCCGTCCCTGCGGTGCTGGCTCTGAACAAGGTGGATCTCGTTTACAACAAGCATCTGCTCCTCCCTCTCATGGACCGTCTGTCGGGGTATAAGGCCTTCAAGGCCGTCGTGCCGCTGTCTGCGCTCAGGAATGACGGCGTCGCTTCGGTGATGGGCGAACTCATCCCTCTGCTTCCGGAACATCCGCCCTTGTTTCCGCCCGACGCGCTCAGCGATCAACCCGAGCGCTTCTTCGTCAGTGAGATCATCAGGGAGAAGATATTCGAAATGTTTCACAGGGAAGTGCCGTACGCGACCGAAGTTTTCATTACGGAATACAAGGAGAGGGACGATCTCGACTTCATCGCGGCCGAGATCCTCGTCGAACGCGAGAGCCAGAAGCGCATCCTGATAGGCAAACAGGGAAGCGCCGTGCGTGAACTCGGCGTGCGCGCGCGAACGGACATCGAGCAATTTCTGGGCAGGAAGGTTTTTCTCGACCTCCACGTCAAGGTTCGGGAGCGCTGGCGCGACAACAGGGAATGGGTCCGCCGGCTGGGCTATTCAACTTAAGCCGGAGGGATCCGATGAGCGAAATCGACCGGAGAAGGTTCATAATGTCCGCCGCGCTGCTGGGAGCGGGATCCGCCCTGGCGGGTTTTCCACGGGACGCGCGCGCGCGGGCCGGGCGCGCGGCCGATCCCAGGCCGGCGGCGATAGCCAGCGCCAACGGACTCGGCGCCGTGGAGAAGGCGATGGAATGCATGAAGAGAGGGGATGACGCTCTCGACGCCGTGATCGCCGGAGTCAATTTGGTAGAGGATGATCCGGAAGACTCTTCGGTCGGTTACGGCGGATTGCCCAATGAAGACGGTGTGGTGGAGCTCGACGCCTGCGTGATGCACGGTCCAACCGCGAGAGGCGGGGGCGTTGCGGCCCTGCGCAATATCAGGAATCCTTCAAAGGTGGCCAGGCTCGTGATGGAGAGAACGGATCACGTGCTGATTGTTGGAGAAGGGGCCTTGCGTTTCGCCCGGGCGCACGGTTTCCAGGAAGAAAATCTTCTCACAGAGGAATCGCGAGAGAAGTGGCTTCGCTGGAAGGAAAATCTCAGCGGCGGGGATGACTGGCTGCCGCCTCATGACGCCGACAGCAAGGATATCGGAGACGCCGCCGTGACCAGGGAGAGAATCACGGGAACCATCAACTGCCTGGGCCTCGACAACCGCGGAAACCTCTCCGGATGCACCACCACCAGCGGTTTGGAGTTCAAGATCCCGGGACGTGTCGGCGACTCGCCGATTCTCGGCGCGGGTTTGTACGTGGACAACAAGATCGGCGCGGCGGGTTCCACCGGCAGGGGAGAGGCCAATCTGCTCGCCTGCAGCAGCGTGATCATCGTCGAGCATATGCGCAACGGATCGTCACCTGAACAGGCCTGCCTGCTCGCCTGCGAGCGCATCGCGGATATGACGAAAATGCGGCGCTTGCTGGACGCCGACGGCCGTCCCGCTTTCAATGTCCGTTTCTATGCTCTGAACGCCGGCGGTCGGCACGGAAGCGCCTCAATTTGGAGCGGAGGAAAATACGCAGTTTGCGACGGCGCTGGAGGGGCGAGGCTTCTCGATTGCGCTTATCTTTACAAGCGGCGAGAGAAATAGCGGCTGAAACAAATCCGGAAGCGCATTCGAATGACCAAAATCCGCAAAGACGACATCACCTCGCCGGATCGCAGCATGGAGGACGGGGATCTGGACAGAACACTGCGTCCCCTGCGCTTCGAGGATTTCGTGGGACAACCACGCATCATCGATAATCTTCGCGTGTTTATCGCAGCGGCGAGGCAGAGAGGCGAGGCGCTCGATCATGTTCTCCTGACAGGTCCTCCGGGCCTCGGAAAAACGACGCTCGCGCACATCATATCCAACGAAATGCGCTCCGCCATGAAGCTGACCTCCGGACCCGTTCTCGAGAAGCCGGGCGATCTCGCCGGATTGCTGACGGGCCTGCAGGAGGGCGATGCTCTCTTCATTGATGAGATACACAGGCTCTCGCCGGTGGTTGAAGAGTATCTTTACTCGGCGATGGAGGACTTCGCGCTCGATATCATGATCGACAGCGGACCCAACGCCCGCACCGTGCGCATCGATCTGCGTCCCTTCACGCTCATCGGCGCGACCACCCGAGCCGGCTTGCTGACGGCCCCGCTCCGAGCGCGCTTCGGGATAACGAACCGTCTCGATTATTACGATACGGATCAGATCGTTTCAATCGTGCTGCGTTCCGCCCGCATCCTCGGCATCGCCGTGGATCCGGACGGCGGAGCCACGGAGATCGCCCGCCGCTCACGCGGCACCCCGCGGATCGCGAACCGTCTCTTGAAACGAGCCCGCGATTTCGCTCAGGTGAGAGGCGACGGCGTCATAACGCGAGAGATCGCCGATTATGCGCTCAACGCTCTGGAAGTGGATGAGAACGGACTTGATGAAATGGACTTGCGCATACTGGCCTGCATACTGGATAAATACCGCGGCGGGCCTGTCGGACTCAACACGCTTGCCATCGCGGTGGGCGAGGAATCCGGCACGATCGAGGAAGTCTACGAACCGTACCTGATTCAACAGGGATTTATCCAGAGAACGCCGAGAGGGAGAGAACTGACACCGCGCGGTTATGCCCTGTTCGGAAAGAACAAGCGTAGTTCCGAACGTCAGGGTTCGCTCGGACTGGAGGAAACGTGAAACACGCCGGCGTCCGGCGCCTGCTGCTGCCGCTTTTTCTGCTGACAGTCGCATTCTCGAATTGTGATGAGAAAGTCAAGCCGGCGGCGATGCAGATCAACAGCGCTTACGAACTGCCGGAT
Organism: uncultured Chromatiales bacterium; assembly: GCA_964388275.1. Taxonomy (GTDB): domain Bacteria; phylum Bacteroidota; class Ignavibacteria; order SZUA-365; family SZUA-365; genus JARYLZ01. The sequence goes on along the minus strand of CAYLZD010000012.1, from coordinate 27,428 downwards.
CAGGAGAGTTGGAATTCATCGGTCACATTTTCCGATTCCGGAATGGTGCGCGCCATTCTCACTGCAACTCACATACGAATGTATGAAGCCAGGAGGGAAACTTTCCTGGATTCCGGACTCACGGTGGATTTTTACGCGAACACCGGCGCGCATGCGTCCAAACTGTCCTCGCGCCGCGGGCGCGTGGACGACGCCACCGGCAACCTCGAAGCTTTCGACGACGTGCTTTTCGTGTCCGACAGCGGCACCGTGGTCCGCACCGATTATCTTTTCTGGGATCAGGGGCAGCGCAAGGTGCGGAGCGATCGTTTTGTCACCGTCACTTCTCCGAAGGAGAAACTTCAGGGTTACGGCTTCGAAGCCGATCAGAATCTGCGGAATTACGTTATTTACCGGGTCTCGGGCGAAGCGGAAATCGTAGAGGAAAAATGATCCGCGGCGCCGTTTAAGCGCGAGAAAAAGGCGTTTACTCCGGATCTTCCGGCGGGGTTTTCGTCGCAACGGAATCGAGCCGCTCCGGAATGTATTCCTGCAGGCTTCTGACCTCGCCGGCGCCGCTGCGTGGCTGTTTCAGTCCGTCGAGAAGCGCGATGCCGGCCGACACGTTCGTCACATAGGGGACGTTATAAGCCAGCGCGGCTATTCCGATCGGAGTTTCGTCGTCGCGTGGGATCTCGCCGGCCGGCGTGTTCACTATCAACTGGACGCGCCCGTTTTTTATTTCGTCGACTATGTCGGGCCGGCCTTCGCTGACCTTCAGGATGCTCCGCGTCTCGACTCCGTTTTCGTAAAGATAGGTCGATGTTCCCCTGGTAGCAATGAGTTGAAAACCCGTCTCGGTCAGGTCTCGCGCGAAGTCCAGGGTCTTTTGCCGCTTGTCCCTCTGATTCACTGAAATGAATACGGTTCCTTCCGCCGGAAGTCTGGCGCCGGAGGCGAGCTGGCTTTTTGCCATGGCCTCGGGGAAAGTCGACCCGATTCCCATCACTTCTCCGGTGGACTTCATCTCCGGACCGAGAAACTGTTGAGCGCCGTGGAGCTTGACGAAAGGGAACACAGCTTTTTTCACGGCGATGTGACGCGGGCGCGCGGGTTCTCGAACATCCAGTTCGCGCAGCGTTCTGCCGAGCATGACTTTCGTCGCGATCTTCGCGAGCGGGAGGCCGACGGCCTTGCTGATGAAAGGGACGGTGCGGGAAGCCCTTGGATTCGCTTCCAGCACGTATATCACGTCGTCCTGAAGGGCATACTGGACGTTGATAAGGCCGACGGCGCCGATCGCCAGAGCTATTCTGCGCGTCGTTTCCTTCAATTCCTCGATTATCCAATCCTTGCCGAGCAGAGCCGGGAGGACGCAGGTGCTGTCGCCGCTGTGTATGCCGGCTTCCTCTACGTGTTGAAGCACGCCCCCGATCAGAACCTCTTTTCCGTCGCACACCGCGTCGACGTCGAACTCCATCGCGTCCTCGAGAAACTTGTCGATCAGCACCGGATGCTCTCCGGACGCCTCGAGAGCTTCGTCCATGAAATCCCGGAGCGCCTTCTCCGAGTAAACTATCCTCATCCCGCGTCCGCCCAGCACATAGGATGGCCTTAGCAGGACAGGATAGCCGATTTCCCCGGCTACGGATGCGGCTTCGTCGGCGCCCCTCGCGTTGCCCGCGGCCGGATATACGATGCCGAGCGAGCGCAGAAGCGCCGTGAATCGCTCGCGGTCTTCCGCCAGGTCTATCCCGTCGAAAGGCGTGCCGAGAATCCGGATCCCCGCATCCGCCAGGCGCCTGGCCAGCTTCAACGGAGTCTGGCCGCCGAAGGAGACTATCACTCCCTCGGGTTGCTCTATCTCGATTATGCGCGCCACGTCCTCGAAGGTGAGAGGTTCAAAGTACAGTTTATCCGCAATGTCGTAGTCCGTGGAAACTGTTTCGGGATTGCAGTTGATCATTATCGTTTCGTAGCCCTCTTCGCGGGCGGCGAACACGCCGTGCACGCAGCAGTAGTCGAATTCGATCCCCTGTCCGATGCGATTCGGTCCCCCGCCGAGGATGATCATTTTTTTTCCGTTCGAGGCCGAGGATTCGTTTTCACCGTCATACGTTGAATAGAAGTACGGGGTGTAGGCCTCGAATTCCGCGGCGCATGTGTCGACAGTCTTGTAGCACGCTTGTATGCCCCATTTTGCGCGCAAGGACCTCACCTTGTCCGGAGTTGTTTTAAGCAGATGCGCAAGCTGAACGTCGGAGAAACCGTACTCTTTGGCCTTTCTCAACAAATCCGGTGTCAGTTTATCACCCATCCGAATCCTCATCGTTCCTTTCCGCCGCGCCCTTCGGCTCGGGCAGTCCCGGTTTGACGCTGATAACCTTCTCTCTTTCCATTTGCACGGTCCCGGGAGGCGCTCCCCGGGGTTTGCGCACGTGTTTTTTCTCCGCGTAGGCCACAGGCGTCGAACCCGCGTTCCGCTGTTTGCTGTAATATGCGGCTATTGCCGCGGCAGCGCGGACCGCTTCTTTCGGGACCGGCTGAGACGAACCGTGGCAACGCAAGACCACGTGCGAGCCGCCGGCGCCGCGGACGTGGAACCAAAGATCATTGGGCCGGGCATGCCGTGTGGTGAGTTCATCGTTGCTGGCGCTGTTCCTGCCGACCCAGACTTCATAGCCCCCCGCCACCGTAAAGCGGCGGAACGGAAATGGTTTCTCTTCCTTTTCGCCTTTTGCAGTAAGTCCCATTGATGCGAGTAATTTATTGTGACCGTCGAGTATTTCCTTCAGGGCGCGAATCGTCGGGGCGGCATCCACCCCTGCCGCGAGAGCGGTCAATTCCTCGGTGCGCGACTGCAAATATGCCGCTCTTTCCCTCACACGCGCAACGGATGCCCGTGCGGCGCGCGCTTTGTCATAATAGCGCTGCGCGTTGTCAAGCAATGATTCCCCCTCGCGCAGGGGAATGGACAGAACCAGACGCGGATCGACGAATATGTCGGGAAGCGTGATCCGCCACGGTTGCTCAGGGTACGCATTGAGATTGATCATCAGAAGATTCCCGAATTTCTCGTATTCGGCCGCTTGTTTCACAATGTCCTCGGGAGACCGGAGATGTCCTTCCGATTTCCGCGCTCTGTGAAGCTCGCGATCAATAGCGTCGAGAATGCGGCTTTTTGCGCTCGCCAGGCCGCCGTGCGAAAGACGTCGTCTCGTGAACGTGAAAACGGCATCGCCGATTTCTTCGAAATTCTCGACTCCCTCCGATCCGAAATGCGTCAATTCCACCAGGGACAGATGAAGCGGCACGCCGGCTCTGGAATAAATCCGCGGTTTGCATGCCGCCGACTCGCGGATCAATCCCTTGAGAATGTCGACAATGCGGATCTTCTCATCGAGTCCGAGCGAGCTTGCGGCTGCGTTTTTCGGGACTCCGGCGCGATGGAGCAGCTCGTCCGCGAAAACTCCGGAGATGAAAGGACAGATGCGTCCGAGCACGCGCGATACTGCCTCGTCTCCCGGCATATCCAGGAGCCGGCGCGCTGCGTCCACATCAGGGTCCGGCGGCGTGTTGTCGAATACGGCATCGGTATGCGGTCTGGCCCGTTTGAAGACTTCCAGCGGTTCACCGTCCGGGCTTTGCAGAATCGCCCCGGCCTCGCCGGCGAAAAGGATGAACAACAGGGAGTCTCCATTGTCCAAACTGAAGCGGATGATCCTGTCGTTTGTTGCGACCTTCGCGGATATAACCGCGCATCCGCGGCAGCGCTCGAAGAGATCGACGCTGTTTTTTCGCGCGCGCGCGAAATCATGCAGCGGGGAGAGGAAGATGAATGAAGGCTTCGCGGAGAAATGAAGCGCTGCCGGACTGCCGGGCGGCTCGAAAAGCAGGACGAGTTCATCTTTTTCCTGCGTGAACACCGCGCTTATCACGGCGCCCTTCAGCCCGGCGTCGAGTTCAACCGCCAGAGCCCTCTGCGTGAGCCGGTTATTGAGCAACGCATCCCTCTGTGAACCGCCGCGTTGCGGGAAAGGCGGCCGCGGGATAGCCGGCGCATTTCATTTCGGGAGGCCTTTGCGCGCTATCGTGTCAATCGCCTCGACAAAGCGATCCAATTCCGGCAAAGTCGTGTACACATTCGGAGTGACCCTGACGCCGGAGAAAGCGTCGTTGGAAACCGTGGTCGTGTAGATCTTCTTCTTGTCGAAAAGAAAGCCCTGTACCGACGCCGCATCCACACCGCGGATGGAGAAAGTCGCAATGCCGCAGGACTGGCGAGGATCGAATGATGTATGGAAAGTTATGCCGGGCGCGTCCTTCAGCCGGTCCATCCAGTATCTGGAGAGGTATCGGAGTCGGGCTTCCTTGCGCGCGGCGCCGATGCCTTCGTGAAAGACCACGGCTTCGCCCACAGCCAGGCGCGGCGCGGCGGAATGCGTCCCGACCTCTTCGAATTTTCTGATGTCGCCGGCTAGTTTTTCTTCGGCGGCCATCAACGGCCATATGCGGCTTATTTTGTCCCTGCGAACGTAGAGCATGCCGGCGCCTTTCGGGCCGTACAGCCATTTATGCAGGCTGGCGCCGTAATAATCGCAACCGAGATCGGTCTGTTTCACATCCAGGTGCGCGAACCCGTGCGCGCCGTCGACTATGCTTTCTATTCCGCGCCGGCGCGCGGCGTCGCAGATTTGCCGCACCGGCATGATCTGTCCGTTGGTGAAATTGATGTGGGAAAGGAGCACGGCCCTTGTGTTCCGCGTCATGGAACTTTCGAACGCCTGGACGATCTCGGCCGGTTCGTCCGGAGGAGTCGGAATTGGAATGACGTTCAGGCGGATTCCTTCGCGTTTCCCGCGCTGTCTGAGCGACGTGAGCATACGTGGGTAATCCTGCGCTGTTGTCAAGATCTCGTCACCGGATGATAATTCCATTCCGAACAGAAGTGTTTCCAGGGATTCCGAGGCGTTCCGCGTGATCGCGATTTCCTCGGGGTCGGCCCCGAAAAGACGCGCAATGCCCGCGCGCACATGTTCCACACGGGGTTCCAGAAGCCGCCACATGACGTAGGCGGGCAATTCTTCCTGTTCCCACGTATAGCGGCACAGCGCTTCCGTGACGATTCTGGGGGAGGGGCATACTCCGCCGTTGTTCAGGTTGGTGATCGCTCGAGTAACGCTGAAGCTGCGCTGAATTTCGAACCAGAAATCCTCGTCTTCGGCGGCCTTTTCAGGCGGAAGGCCGTGAACACGCCGTTCGGCGGCCGAGAGTCTCCGCAGCAGCGCGGCCGCCGATGCGGACACGCCGGCCGCGAAGCCGACGCTCTTTCCCAGAGCCGCAATGAAACGCCTTCGGTCGATATCGGACATCGTGTCTCCTGTTGACATTGACCGGTTTACGGAATTCCGCGCGGAGTCAGTCCGCCGCTTCTATGAGTGAAGGCTCGTAATCCCCGGGCTTTTCAAAACCGAGCAGATTCAGCAGTGTTGCGGCCACGTTCGCGAGACCCGGATTCGCGAGGGCGGCCGGGCGGTAAGGAGGCCGCGGACGCGAATCGAGTATGCAGAAGGGCGCCGGATTCAGGGTGTGGCTGGTTTTGGGAGTTCTGACTCCGTTTATCTCCGTGAACATTTCCTCGGAGTTCCCGTGATCGGCCGTGATTACGGCGATTCCACCCGCCTGCAGCGTTCCTTCGACGAGTTTCCCTGCGCACGTATCAACCGTCTCCACCGCCTCCACCGCGGCGTCGAAATTGCCCGTGTGCCCTACCATGTCTCCATTGGCGAAATTCACACGCCCGAAACGGTATTTTCCGCTTCGCAGCAGTTCCAGCGTCGTGTCGGCGATTTCCATCGCTTTCATCTTGGGGGCCTTGTCGAAAGCGATGCGATCGGAAGGTATCTCGACGTATTTTTCAAGGTCTTCGCATATGTATCCGCTGTTGTTGCCGTTCCAGAAATACGTTACATGGCCGTATTTCTGGGTTTCGGACACCGCGAAACTCCTTACTCCCGCCGCGCACAGATACCGGCCGATTGTGCGCTCTATGCTGGGCGGCTCGACCAGGTAGTTCGGCGGGATATGAAGATCGCCGTCGTACTCCATCATTCCGACATAAAAGATTTCGGGCAAGGGCGGGCGTGGAAAGTGACTGAAGTCCGCCTCTGTCAGCGCGCGTGAAATCTCGATCGCTCTGTCGCCGCGGAAATTGAAAAACACCACGGAGTCGCCGTCGACGATGCGCCCTATCGGTCCGCCGGCGCCGGCTACGACAAACGAATCCATGTATTGATCGGTCATGTTCGGATCTTCCCGGTAATATGCCCGTACCGCGTCGGAGGCGGAGGCGAAGCGGCGGCCCAGTCCCAACACGTGAGCTTCATAACCGCGCCGCACGACGTCCCAGTCGGCGTTGTAGCGGTCCATTGTGACAGTCATGCGTCCGCCGCCCGAGGCGATCGCGTAATCGAATTCGCCGGCGGCGGAGATCTCCGCGAGCTTTGCCTCCAGCGGTAGAACGTAGTCCAGCGCCGATTTTTCACCCACATCGCGGCCGTCCAGGAGGGCGTGAATCCGCACGGTCCGCACGCCTTCGTTCTTCGCCTCGTCGATGATGCGGTCCAGATGCCGCACGTGCGAATGCACGTTGCCGTCGGAGAGAAGCCCGATCAGATGCAGCGTTCCTCCGGCTTTGCCGCGTTCGATGATCGTGCGCCAGTGTTTGGAGAGGAAAATCGATCCGTCCTCCATGGCCCTGTTCACCAGCTTGGCGCCCTGCGCGAAAATGCGGCCTGCGCCGAGGGCGTTGTGCCCCACCTCGCTGTTGCCCATGTCGTCTTCGCTGGGCAGACCCACGGCGGGGCCGTGAGCCCTCAACTGTGTGTACAGTCCGGCCGCGAAGTATCGGTCCAGAAAGGGCGTGCGCGCGCGGGTCAAGGCGTTTCCTGGATAGTCCTTTCCGATGCCCACGCCGTCCATTATTATCAGCAGCAGAGGCCCGCGTGTTGAAGGCATCGAAAGGCAGGGAGCGAGTTCGAGTTTCATTTCGGAGTCTTTCAATTAATAATGCAATATACGAAAGAAGCCGGGGCTTGTCTCATTTCCATTTAACCGGCCGTCTCGCTACTTTATTAATGCATTTCTTTTTCAGTTATTTCATCATCATATCAGGCAGCACATGAATCCCGCACATTTTATCGACGATTTGAAAGGCCGCGCCCGCTCTCTCGGCAAGCATATCGTTTATCCCGACGCCACCGATCCGCGTGCAGTCTCGGCGGCGCGCATCGTCGTGGACGAGAATCTGGCGAACATAACTCTCGTAGGCGATCCGAACGACATTCGCAAGACCGCGGCCGTGGCCGGAGTCTCGCTCGAGGGTATCGGCCTTGTCGAGCCGTCCGCTTCGCCTCTGCTCGAGGGCTTTTCTCAAACTCTGTACGAACTGCGCAAGCATAAAGGCATGACGCCGGAAGAAGCCCGCGGGCAGGTATCGCACCCGCTGTTTTTCGGCGCAATGATGGTCCGCCACGGCGCCGCCGACGGCAGCGTGGCCGGCTCCCTGTCGACCACGGGCGACGTTATCCGGGCCGGAATACTCGCAATAGGACTGAAGGCCGGGATAAAGACCGTTTCCAGCTTTTTCGTGATGAAATTCCCGGACAGAATCTGGACCTTCGCCGATTGCGCGGTATTGCCGCTGCCCGATGCCGCTCAGCTTGCCGATATAGCCATTTCCACGGCGGACAATCATCGCGCGCTGCTGGAAGAGGAACCCATGGTCGCCCTGCTTTCCTTCTCGACCAAGGGGAGCGCGCAGCACGAGCTCGTTGACAAAGTGACCGAAGCTCTGCGTTTGGTTCGCGAGCGGCGTCCCGACATCGCGATAGACGGCGAACTGCAGTTCGACGCCGCTATCATTCCCAAAATCGGCGAGAAGAAAGCCCCCGGCAGCCCTATCGCCGGAAAGGCAAACTGCATGATTTTCCCCGATCTCCAGTCGGGCAACATAGCGTATAAAATCACCGAGCGTATCGGCGGGGCCGAAGCCCTCGGACCAGTGGTGCAGGGACTTGCGCGTCCGGCCTATGATTTGTCCCGAGGCTGCTCGGTGAACGACATCGTCGTCACAACTGTGTTCAACGCCGTAATGGGCGCGGTGTAGGATTGTACAGCCGTAGTCGATGTAAAACGCCCTCCCCGTTTCCAGGGGAGGGCGTTTTCTGTTTCTACTAAAAGTCCGGCGTCAACGCATCAAAGTCATTCTGCGCGTCAGCGTCTTGCCGTTCGCGTTGAGTTTGTAGATGTAAATTCCGGACGGCAGGTCGGCCGCGTCGAAATTCACCCTGTGTTCTCCAGCAGCGAAGTCGCCTTCTGCGGCCGTCGCGACGTAAGCGCCCAGCAAATCATAAATCTTCACCGACGCCTTGCCGTTCGCGGGAAGCGAGAAATTGATGCTGGTGGATGGATTGAAAGGATTCGGATAGTTCTGGGCCAGTGCCAGCTTCGAGGGCGCGGCCGCTGCCGGCGCCGCCGTGCTGATGTCCAGCGTCAGATGAAATCCCGGCTCGCCGTTGGGATCCTTGTTGGGCGGTGTGCTTTGCGTGACGTACAGTCCGTCAGTGGCTTCCACAAACCACACGAGGTGGTAATACGCCGTCGAGGGGCTGCCGGAAATGCCTGTAACTATGTTCTGCACCTGCCCCTGCGTCAGTTTGAGGGTGGGCTCTGTTCCCAGATTGTCCGACGCGATGCGGACGGCCCGGGTGAGACTAACGCTGTCGACGAAAACAACCGTATAACGCACCTCATCGGAGTATGTGCGCAGGTCGTTTCTCGAGATTTTGATGTCGGTGTATGGATCGGCCGGAACGGGCTTCTCCCAGGTGAAATCCTCGAGTGTCGGTTGTGTCCATCTGTCGAGGGTCCACACGGTGTGATCCGGCGGTGTGAGCAGTGTGAAATCATGCGGAGCATGGCTCAGGATTTCGTAATCGTTGGTTCGTCCCCTGATTGACGGATCGTTCTCGGCGTATGCCATGATCCACTGCGGTTCGTCGTTGGGGAGTTCGCGTATGATGCGCGAAGCAATCAGGTAAGGAGTCGGTCCGGTGATGAACACGTCGCCGCTGAAGATGTCCGCCAGCCCCGGGCTGGTATTGTCGAATTCTCCGGGCCAGCGGGCGGTAAAGCGCGTCTGTATGGTTTCGTTCGTGACGTTCAGATAACGGTCCCTGGGATACACGGTGATTTCGTACGGGCGCATCTGGAACACCGCGTCTTTTCCGGTCGCCTGCGAATATACTTCCACAAGGAAGTTGCTGTTGCCGAGTTCGCGGAAGTTCATCTTGTCGGTTTCCTGGTTCAGACCCTGCATGAGCGGTGTGACCCGGATAGTGATTCCCTTCTCCGCCTTCGTGTGCACCAGGCAAATGCGGCACTGGCCTTCGTCGTTGAAGTCGCTCGCAGGGACCGACCATTCGTCCGGACCCATCTGAGTCAACAGTCCGCCGCCTTCCTTCGTGATGCGGGCCCAGGTGAAAGCCTCGGGATCGTCGTTCCAGGATTGATTGCTCGAATCCGTATTCGCGGTCGAACCGACGAGCGTCAATGTCGTTGGCACGCCGGAGGTGTTCCAGCTTCTGATGACGTTGCCGTTCTTATCCTTGGCCGTGAGCGTGAAGCAGACTTCCTCTCCGACCATTTTATCCATATCGAGCAGCCCCATCTCGCGTTCGAAGGCAACGCCGATCGGAGTGTGGACTCCGTCCGCTCCGATTCTGAAAGCCGCTACATACACCTTGCCCGGGAACGTTTCACCGGAAATCGTGAGAGTTGTGCTCGGGTCGTTCGGGGCAGGAGTGCTTTGCGACCAGGCGAATACCGATGCCGTCATCAGCGCAACGGCAGCGAATGTCAGTGCCGATTTCATGATCCGGTTCTCCTTGCGTGTTTTATGATGATTCTGTCTGTTTGTCGGCTATGGATCGCCGATCCGCATCTAATGGCATCTGGATCGTGCGGAATTATAGTGTTGATGAAATATACGAGTCGTGTCGCTCAAATGAAAGAAAAAACCTCCAGCATACCATTTACCGGGCCCGCTTGCATACAAGATATGTACAAGACGCAATAACGGCCTCAATCCTGACAAATTCGTGCCGGAATATTCGACTTGCCGTGAAACCGCGGCGCGATCGCGAAACATCCTCGAGGTTTTGCGGTTTGCACTGGATCATCGTAGTTTCAACGAGTGACCATAACGGGACAGACGAAGCTGTCGTGCGCAGGATTGCCTGTCAACCGGTCAGCTTGCATGTCAGGATCGCGACACTTCCGGCGTCTCTGTAATTATCTGCGCAATGACGGCGCAATAATGCACCTGAAAAATCGGTCAGGAGGTGTGTATGAATCTTCGATCCGCGTGTTTTCATCTGTCAGCGATTACGCTCTCAATTGCCATGACCATGGCGTGGGAATACGCGCCGATCCCGAAGTCGGGCAGGATAACGGATATCGAATGGAAGCCGGCCGGGAGTCTGCACGAAGCCAGGTATACACATACGGCGACACTGCTGTCTTCGGGGAAGGTGCTGGTTGCCGGGGGACGATTTCGTTCTTCGTCTCACATGAGCAGCTGCGAAATCTTCGATCCTGCCGCTGCCGGAGGCGCGGGGGTCTGGAGCAAGTTTGAGCCGATGCTCTCAGCGAGGAGCCAGCATACGGCCACGCTGTTGAGATCCGGCCATGTAATGATAACAGGCGGCTGGAACAACAGGTCGCTTCCCGATTGCGAGGTGCACAATCCCTGGACCGGCGGCTGGATCGCGCTGCCGCCCATGAACCGGCCCCGGTATGAACATACCGCGACCTTGTTGTCCGGCAACCGGGTGTTGGTAATCGGTTCCAAACTGCTCGATCTGGGCCTCCGTGCGTGCGAGATCTTCGAATATCAGGAAGTCCGCGCTCCCGGAAGCGGATTCGGTAAAATCGCCAGCGGCTACTGGCGTTTCACCGATTCAATGAAAATCGGCCGGGGCCTGCATACCACCACTGTCTTGAAGGATGGACGCATCCTCGTGACAGGCGGTGTTTCCGATTACAGACCTACCGCCAGTTGTGAGATTTTCGATCCGGCGGCGGAAACATGGTCGAGTACCGCGTCGATGCGTTATCCGAGGGAAGGACATACGGCGACCCTCCTTCCCGACGGAACCGTGCTGATCGCAGGCGGAGATAATCCGGAGCGCTCGGCCTGCGAACTTTTCGATCCGAAGGCGGACGGGGGCCGCGGCGCCTGGCGTATGGTAAAAAACATGAACACAGGACGCCGCCTGCATAGAGCGATGCTGCTTCCGGATGCCACGGTGCTGGTCACCGGAGCCTGGATAACCGGACACGGCGCCCGGACTTGCGAGATTTTGGACGGAGAAGCGCCGGAATCCTCCACTTGGGAATATATATCTCCAATGATCTCTGAAAGGTGCTATCACACGATCACGCGTTTGAACGACGGACGCATACTGCTGGCGGGCGGAGAAGTTTACGGCAGCCAGTCGGCCACATCGGCCTGCGAACTTGGAGAACCTGTCTACGACCCTGTCGCCGTGCATCCCCTTCCCGGTCCTTCGGCGGTCTCGATCCATGCAGTCTATCCGAATCCGTTTACGGCCTCCGTCACGATGGTTTTCTCATCTTCACACGCGGACCATGTGGAAGTATCCGTATGCAATTCCGCGGGTCTGCGCGTTCGCAAACTGTGCTCAGGCATTTCATCAGGGGATTCTCAGACGGCGCATTGGGACGGGCTCGACGATGCCGGGTCGGCTTTGTGCGCAGGTCTGTATTTTTTCCGCTTTGCATCGCAAGGCGGGATTCGTTTAACACCGGTGGTCTTTCTCGGCCGGTAGAGGCGCACGCTTATTTGAGACGTTGACACGGATCCATTCAGCGCAAACATGGAGCAGAATATGAGATACGCAATTTACCTGTGCCTGGCGCTGTTGCCGGCAACCGCCGTTTCGCAGACCGCCGGGAAGGGTGAGAAACCGTTCGAATACATTCCAGAACTGCATGTGCGCTCGGCCAACAACGCCATCGCGGTGATAGTGGAACGCGTGTCGGGTCAATTCTATGTCGAAACCCGGGAAGGCGTTCCTATACTTTTTTCGCGCAGCGTGGGCGTTACTTCCTTTACGAATGTGCGTTTCAACGGGATCACATTCACGAACAACAATCTGCGCAGCCCGGGCACTCCCTTCGGCACTGTTCGAATGCCTCCGGGGACCGCCGTGGCTTTGTCCGACCGCGTGGTTTATAAAACCGTCATGCGCGCAGGCCGCGACTCTCTGGAATTAACTCAGGAATTCATACCGGATCTGGTCAAGGATTTCGCTTTCATCCACATCCGCACGACGCTCCGCAATATCTCGCGGACGCCCGTACCAGCAGGCCATCTGCTTATGTATGATTTGTTCGTCGGAGGCACTGATATTCTCGATTTCGAAGCGGGAGGCGCACTCATAACACGGGAAAGAGAATGGCGGGGCGCGGAAATGCCTGAAAAATTCGAGGGACAGGCGGCCGGCAATCAGTTGAGAGTGCGCGGCCGTCTTGGCGGCGCGGGCGTGGACGCTCCCGATCAGTTCGTTGTCGGACGCTGGCAGTATAACGGGTATCTGGGTTCGGCGGCATGGAATTACCCTCCGAGCGGGCTCAAATGGCACGATAATGCGGTGCTTTTGCAATGGGATGAAACCATGATCGATCCGGGGAATTCGGTGACAAAAACCACTGAGTACGGATACCTGACCCGCTTCGACGCATCACTGACTTGCAATGCCGGATCCGTCACGCTGAATCCGGCGGAAAGCGGATATGATCCCGATCCGCTGACCGTCAGCGCGACCGTCCGCAACACGGGTATCACTCCGATTCCGGCTCTTTCCGTAGAGATCGCGCTGCCGCAGGGCGTAGTCTTTGCAGCCGGGGAAACGCCCTCTAAAACCTCCTCGACGCCTTTGCCGCCGAACGACATCGAGACTTTCACATGGAGAGTTCATGTGCTGCCCGCCGATACGCACAGGATCGAGAATTTCATCTTTGAATTGAAAGATCCTGCCATGGTTGCGCAGAGCTGTGAAGCGCGGCTCCCGGTACCGCCCATCCCTTCCTATTCGGCATCGCTGCTTTGCCCCGATACGATTCTACTTGCATTGTCCGCCAACAAGCAGGGATACGATCCGAATCCATTTCAAATCACGGCTTCGGTGCGCAATACCGGTACCGGATCTTTGTCCGCACTGATCGCCGCCATCAGTCTACCGCCGGAATTGCGACTGCTTTCCGGAAGTTCGGCCGTTCCGGTAACACCGCTTCCGCTGTTGCCGGGGCAGGTCGGGACGGCTGTATGGCTAGTCGAGGCCTTGCCGCAGAGAACAGCCATGCGGGTGACTTATTCGATCAATTTGAACGGCAGCGGCATTGCCGGAGCGAGCTGTGCAGGCGAAGTGGAACTCCCGGCGACGGAGGAAATTCCCCCATGCGTCCAGAACGGCGCAGCCACACGCGGCACGGAGTTCTGGGTCGTGTTTCCATTCAACGGCGGTTCGTCGCCGAAAATCCTGAGGCTCTTCCTCGTGACCTTCGAGGAGACGAATATTCGTGTCGAACAGCCCGCATCGGGTCCCCCGAGCGACATTACCGTTCCCGCCAATACAGTGCGCGTTTTCGATGTCGACCCCGATATGGAACGAATGTCCCCTGAGATTACGGGGAACAGGGGCGTGCGAGTCGTGAGCGACAAGGAAATCAGCGTGTATGCAGGCACTTTGATGGAGCGGCACAGCGATGCTTCACTGGTTCTGCCCGTGCAGGCCCTTGGAACATCGTATATCACGGCCGGCTATAATTACTTCGACACCGACGAGCAGTTTGTCATTTTGGCTACCGAAGACGAAACCGAGGTCACGATAACGCCATACGGCATGACGTCTACCCGCAGACCGCCTCGCGTTCCCTATACCGTCACGCTCGATAGAATGGAAACGTATCAGGTCTTGAGCGGGATAATGGGAGCTTTCGGCGGACTGGCGGGCAGCATAATAGAGTCGAACAAACCCGTGGCTGTTTTCAGCGGCGCGCGCACAGGATGGATACCGGAGAACAACCGCTCGATTTTCGGCTTCCTCAATCCGCATGTGGAACAACTCCCGCCCCTGAATTATCTCGGGTCCGATTATGCGCTGCTGCCGTTTCTGTCGCGCAACGGCGGCGACACATGGAAAGTCATCGCAACGCAGGACTCCACGTCGGTGACGCTGGACGGCGTTCAATTGGTCTTCCTGCCCCTGAAAGGCGACAGACACGAATTCATGCTTGACAAGGCGGGCTTCCTTCAGGCCACACGTCCGGTGCTCGTAGCTCAGTTTTCGAATTCGGCCGCATGGGACGACGAGGATAACGAGTACGGCGACGCTTCCATGACGATTCACACTCCGGTAAACCGTTTCGCCGCCTGCCACCAGTTTCCTTCGGGTTTGCTGCCCGAATCCGCGCCGGCCGCGAATCACGGTCTGCTGCTTCAGCCCGGCGCATGGATCGAGGTCCCGGACAATCCCGCGATAGCCGTTCCGGTATTCACCGCCGAGTGCTGGATAAACATACAGTCGGGAAGCGAGATCGTATCACGCTGGGCGCCGGGTGGCGATTCGTCGGATTGGCGTCTTTCCGTCAATATGCTTGACGGGCGGATCACTTTTTCGACCGGTTTGTCATCACAGCAGCAGCACTTCCACACCGCCGCGCAGACGATTCGCGCGGATCGCTGGTATCATCTCGCTCTCGCGGCCGACGGACCGCAGGGCAAAGCTGTCCTGTACGTGGACGGAAGTCCGGCAATAAACGCGTCATTCCAGCCGCGGCAATTCGAAGCCGTGACCGGCCTGGCATGGGGAGGAGTCTATGACGATGCTTCGGCCGCGAACATGCGCGCCACTTTCGATGAGGTCCGGTATTGGGCGCGCGTACGCACGGAAGCCGAAATCCGTTCGAGCATGTACCGGCGTCTCAAACCCGACGACAGAAACGGCCTCGTCGGTTACTGGAGCTTCTGCGGCAGCATCAGCGATTCGTCGATATACAGGCACATCACGGTATTGCGCAACAATCCTCGGATCGTTCAAATCGCCGGATTTCCGTCCGATATGAATTGCGATCCTAACACCGACACGCGGTCCTTCGTGAATCTCGTCGTTCCTGACGGCGGGCAGAACGCCGTGACCGTTAACGGAGCGCCGCCGCCTGCCGGCACATTCAGCCCTATCGCATCCGGCACTTATTACGGCGGCCGGGTGGAAGTGCCCGGAGGGATGACCCGCATCGAGACGAGCGACAGGCGAGGCGTGGGTGTCACATCCTACGGTTTCGCTTACCACGACGCGTATTCATTCAATTCCTGCTTCCTGTTGCACGATGCGCCTTCAGCGCCGACAGGGACTGGGCGTGAGGGCGTCCACCCGGAGGAACATGGCTTCATGATGGCGCCGAATCCTGCCCGCAACCACACGACTCTGTTTTTCCGCGCTGTCCCCGGCAACACTGTGGATGTCGAAGTGCATGACGCCCTCGGTCGAGCGGTGATGCATGTCCGCCGCGAGGTGAACGATGCCGGCCGTCGGAATGTCAGGCTGGATCTTTCCGCCCTGCCGCCCGGGGCCTATAACGTGACCCTGATTTCAGGAGACGGCTTCTTCCACGGGAGGCTTGTTGTCGCCCGATGAGGCCGGGTCACGCCATACATATATGAAATAGAATATCGGAATCGCCACGATGCCGCCGAGAATCAGGAGTATCACCCACATTGTTCGTTTTTCGGAGGGCACGCGGGACGATACAGCCGCGAAAATGGTATATCCTATCGTCAGTCCGAAAATGAGTCCCATGGCGATCAGGTGCATGGTGATATGGAATGGAACGAATTATCGTTTTCCGAAAATTCTCGCCCGAAATTGACGGCCGTGAAATAAAAGAAGTAAGCGATGTACACTATGGGCAGCAGGTTTACCACGCCCAATACGGCTTTGAAAATTTTTGTCATTACATCCTCTCGATTTGGACCGGTGCGTGTTTTTCGGAGGCAACGCCTTCCTGCGAGCGAGCGCTCGACTCCGCCGCGCAGGAATAAAAGACGAACAGGGATAATTCAGGAAATGATGCCGCGGATCGAACCGTCGCAGACCCAAATTTAGGGCTTCCGGCATCTAATATCAAGACAAAGATGTCCGATGTGATATGAAAGCTTGCATGTGCCTGCCGTTTTGACGATTTTGTTCTTAAACGGGTACATAAAAATGTCGGCAGCTTCAGTATCGCACCTACCAACATTTCTCATCATGTGTATGCTGGGAAGCGGATGGAGCTTTGCGCAAAACTCGGCGCCTTACGAACCTTACGGCAGCGATGTCATATCCGCCAGGCCGGTGCGCTTTTTTGCGGGAGCGGTGCTGGGAGGATTTTGGCACTCTCACGAGGGTTCATTTTCACCGAATTGCGAATGCCGTTTCGGCGACCGTGACGGTTTGCGCATGACTCTGGGCATGGCGGGAGTCGTTCAATTTCCGAAACTGGGCGTGGCGATATCGCTCACGGCCGTCTTCCACGACTATTCCGCGGTGTTCACTTACCCGGAGAGGCGCCTGACAAAGATAATCGGCCCGGTATCCGATACGCTGCTGGATTACGAGAAAACATCGGACGTTGATTTGCGGATGCTGCGGCTCGCGCCGGCATTCCAATGGTATTTCCCGCACTCGGCGGTCTTCATTTTCGGTGGCGCGGACATCGGCGTCACGCTGAAAGGAGAATATGACAATATCGAACGGGTTATGACGCCGGGCTTCGCCTATGAAGACAGCTCGGCATCGATAGCGTTGCTTCCTCGCGGCGATATACCCGGCGGCGCGAGAATCGCCGTTGGTCTGCTCGCGGGCATAGGTGCGGACATACGGCTAACTACCTGGGCACAGCTCACGCCGCGCTTGCATGTGACAGCGCCTTTGACGGCGGTATCATCTCAAGATCCCACATGGCGGATAATCACGGCGCAGGCGGAAATCCTCCTCCTGCTCCGACTGTGAGACCGCGTTCATGAGAATGGAAACTGTTCACAGACTGTCGAGATCGGTTCTCATTTGCGCCGTCTTGTTCCCGTCCACGCTTATAATGTCCTGCGGCTCGGCCGTGGACTCCGTCAAGAATGTCGAAAAGGATTACATAGTCCGGAATCTCGGCCCGGCCGTGAATTCATCCTATGACGAGGTGGCGCCGCTTCCCGCGGTGGACGGCTCGGTCGTCCGTTTCACTTCCAACAGGCCGAGCGGACCGGAAGGAAGCGAGACGGACAGAATCTTCGGAGTCGTCGCTCTTGGCGGGGCATTCTCGGATCCGAAAACCGTGGCAGTGAGCCCGGGAGACGGAATGAGGGAAGGCGCGATGTCAGCCGAAACAAAGGACGGTATTGTAGCTTTCGCCCGTTGTTTCGCCGCCGGGGGAGTCGGAGATTGCGACATATGGTTCGCCCGCGAATCCGGTCCGGAGTTCGTTGATGCCGTCAATCCGGGCTATCCCCTCAACAGTCCCGATTGGGACAGCCACCCGGCTCTGACGCTCGATGGAACTGTTCTCGTGTTTGCTTCGGAACGGCACGGAGGCCGGGGCAACAGCGATCTGTGGATTTCCAAGCGCGGCGCCGGAGGAACATGGGGCATCCCGGTCAATATGGGAGGGACCATCAACACGGCGGGAGACGAAAAATCGCCTTTCCTGACTCCTTCAGGCGACACCTTGTATTTCGCGTCCGACTATCACGGCGGCTACGGCGGTTTCGATATCTTTCGCAGCATCCGCAACGGCGCCTCGTGGTCCAAACCTTTGAATGTCGGACGTCCGCTCAATTCCGCGGAAGACGATCTGTTCATGTCCAGGACCCGATCCGGCGATAGAATTTACTTTTCCTCGAAGCGCGCGGGCACATCAGGCGGATTCGACCTTTACATTGCGACTCGCGCTGAGACTACCCCGTCAGCGCCGGTTGAGCAACGACGCGACCTGATAGTGCAGTACACCGCCAAGAATGCATGGACCCTCGATCCTGTGCCCGCGCGCATTACATATGCCTCCCAATTCGGTGATGAAATCGATCTGAACGCCGGCGGCGACGGCCGCGCTCGAAGCCCTGTGCGCGGCGGCATTCAGTACGCGGTTTCAGCGTCATGCGCAGGTTTCATGGCCGCCGTGGACTCCTTCATGTACCCGCTGGCCGCGGACGGACTCCGTGAGCGCACGATATTGCTGACTCCCGTGCTCGAACGCGAGCGCAAGCTGTATTCCTTCGTCGTTGAATTCGACTTCAACCTGTTCAACATCAGGCCGGAAGAGAAGAAGAATCTTGACAGCGTGGTGACTCTTCTTGCGCGCTATCCCAACAGCACCGTCGTCGTCTCGGGCCACACCGATTCGGTCGGGACCGACGCCTACAACATCCGGCTCGGTTACAACAGGGCCAGGGAAGTCAGTTCATATGTGGAGCGTTACCTGCTCGAGAAAATCGCCGCGCTGCGACGCGACATCGAGGTGCGCACCTACGGCGAGGCCGAACCGGCGGCGAGCAACGCCACGGAGGAAGGACGGCAAAGGAACCGCAGGGTCGAAATAGCCATCTACCGCAACGAATAGACGTGTTCGAACCGGAATCCTCAGTCGGAAAATCCGGCGCCGATACGGCGAGCCGACTCTCCGCGGCCCTTCGGGCCGGGGGCCGAGAGATATCGGATGAAAGCATCCGGAAACTTTCGGATTATGCCGCCTTGCTTGCGCGATGGAATTGCAGGGTAAACCTGGTCTCCAGAAAAGAAGGCATGGACGGAATTTTGAGCCACATCCTCCAGTCTCTCGCGGCGCATTCGCTTCTCGCGCTGCCCGACCGTGCGTCTTACTTCGATCTGGGCACGGGAGGAGGTTTTCCGGGCATTCCCCTGGCTGTTATAATGCCTTCGGCGAGTTTTGTGCTGTGCGATTCCATCGGAAAGAAAATACGGGCCGTTGAAGACATGACGTCCGCGTTGGGCCTCTCCAATGTGCGCTGTCTCCATGCGCGCGCCGAGGACGCTGGAACGAGGCCTGAGCACCAGGGCGCATACGACATCGTGCTCTCTCGCGCGGTCGCCGCCCTGAACGAAGTCGCCCGCCTCTGCTTGCCGTTGCTGCGCAGGGAAGGCCCGCGGACGCAGATCGCCTGGAAAGGCGGAGACATTTCCCGGGAGTTGAACGGCCTGAAGCGTCTGCAAAAAGTGGAATCGGCAACCGTAACAGCATTGGCGCTCGAATGGGCGGCCGAGTATTCAATCGAGGACAAGAAGCTGGTCGAGGTGCGTTTTGCCGTATAAACCGATTCCCGTCGCGGTATTGCTTCTTCCTGTGTCGCTTTTAGCGTTGCTTCTGCTCCCAGGTTGCGCTCTGCTTCGAGCGGCCGCCGGCGCCGACATTGATTCGGAACGGTTCGAGCAGGCTCGCCGGGCGGCGATGCTCGAGATGAGAGCCGCGTCCGCAGTCGCGCTTGCCCGCAGAATCGCTTCGGGGGATCCGGTGAACAATGCGGATGTCGTTGTCACATTCACGGAATCGGCCGTCAACAAGGCCGCTTCGCAGCTGGTCGGAGCGCGGGGCCGGCTGGACGAGTCAACGACTTATGTCGTCAGGAAAGTCTCGGTGTCGCTGTATAACGGCGCGGCCGTCGCGTCGCTCGAGCTGGATGCCCGCAACGACAAGTACGACGTCGACGTGATGCTCGTGATGGACTGTCTGCTCGTTGCGGTTATGGATAGGGACAGGCTGATCACGCGGCTGGAACCGTTCAACATCTCCCCCGATGTCACGGCCGGAGGACTGTTGTCGGGCGCGGAGGAGATTCTGAGGGATGTCCTGAAGATCCGTCTGGCGACCTTAGGGAAGGATCTGCCGCCCATGGAATATCCCGTGGATTTCGCCGGCGTGGTCCCGGTGCCGGCCGCATCCACGCGCGTGTCCAGCAGTCTGAACCTGATGATTGAAAGCCGCCGGCGCGTGCTGCGTTACGCGATGAAGATAAAAGAAGTGCTCGTTTTCGAGGGTGTGATACTGGCGGGTCTGAATTTGACGGAGGCGCGCGAGAAATGAGGATCCCGCGCATCGGTTCCAAGCCTGATCCAATGCTCGCTGCGGCGCTCCGCGCCGCGCTGGCGGTGTGCGCCTGCGCGATCTGGACCGGCTGCGCTTCCGTGGAACTGCCGACTCTCGAGGAATCGGCGGCATCCATAAACAGGAGCGAAGCGAGGATAGACTCGGCTGAAACGGTCCTTCGCGGAGCGCGCGGAATGCCATCAGTTTCCAGGGAACTCACGATGCGAGTGCGCACTGCATTCTTCAACAAGATTCTGGGGGCTCTCGCGGGAACTCGCAGCGACGACGCGCGCATAACCTTTCTTCCGACAAGGCCTCTTATGAAGGAGGATAAATCGGTTCTTGGCATCCGATATACCAACCATCTGGATATCGATTCCGGCTCCCTCGTGATGAACCTGGTTCGCTTGCAAGTGGAGAGCGCTCGCGCCGGCCGCATCGAGGCGGCGCTCAGAATCGAAGGCCGCGGCAAAATCCGCGCGTCGGGCCGTTATACCGGGCTTCCCGCCTCCGCGGAACCCGAGATCGATCTGCTGCTGGACGAAAAAATCGCTTTCGATATCCGCTCGACCGACACAGGTACGGTGGTTCTCTCGCCGCTTCCGAAAACCGTCATGCTACAAACCCGCTTCACGGTGCGGCTCCTGGAATGGGGCATACCTTGGAAGCAGGATATACCGCTTCAGGCGGCTGAACTGCTGCCTCCTCTGACCTTGCCGATCGCCGGACAGACGGAAATTCCTTTCCCGTTGCCGTCAGAGAAATCTACCGACGGGAACATGGAGTATCAGCCCCATGTGACAATATTCAGAAACCCGTCCGTCTCGGCTGATAAGAACGTGATGGAATTCGGCGCGGACATCGATTTCAGGAAAAAGTGATAAACCGGCTTGTCCGCCGGGAGGCAAATTATGGGGATACCGGCGCCGCAGGACCTCTCAGCGCTGCGGCGGTTGCCGGCTTACCTCATTTCACCATCATCATCCACATCGTCCTTTTGACATTCCCGGCCTCAAGAACGCAGAGGTAGGGACCGGCCGGCAGGCCCTCTGCGCTGAACATGATGTTATGTCGGCCCTTCGACGCCGGCCCTGAAAACAGGATCCGGGGATTCCTGCCCAGCACGTCGTACACTCTCAGATCCGCATGCATGTCGCGCGGGAGCGAGAACGCGATCTCCGTGGACGGATTGAACGGATTGGGCGTGTTCCCGAGCAGCATCGGAGAGTCGTAAAGCGCGGTGAGGCGCGGGCCTCCTTCGCGGCAAATGCCCTGTACGGTGAAAGAGCCTCCGCGTGAAGAAACCGCTACGGTTCCGCTCGTCCACTCGAAAGAGCGCAGATTCAGGACAGTGGCCTCCGCATTGCCGAGCAGAACCAGGCACTCGAGTTCGGCCATCGGGCCGGTCTGCGGAGCCGATGCGAAGGAAGCGTCGATAGTGATCACGAGACTGTCGCCCTCCGGCGCGGTGATGAACGAGGCCGTTCCCGCCGAGCAGTGCGCGGTTTCGGGCCATAGCATGGAACGGTTGAAAACGATCGCGGATCTGAACGCCCGCGCTCCGACCAGCGGAAGATCTGTCGAACTCTCCAGTATCAACGGAATCCTGACACGCTCGCCGACTTCGGCGGCGAGATCTGCGAGTGCCACCGATGAGAGGGCGGAGCGCGCTTGTCCGCGCAAATCCGCAAGCGCCGTGTCGGTGCACGGCGAATCGGCGATGACCCTGAACACCGTCTGCAGAGTGTCGAAGTCCTGCGGCGAGTATTCGAAGACCAGTGGAATGCTGCCGCCCGCCGGTACGACGGCCGGTAGGGATGCCGGCTCGATGCGTTTCAGGTACATGCCCGGACGCTCGATCTCGATAGCCGCGATGTTCATCGGGATGGAGGAAGGATTCATTATCGATGTCGCTTCGCGCCGCATATCCGTCACGGCGAGCGTTCCGAAATCGTATGCGCCCGACGGCAGCCGCGGCCCGGAGGGTTCGTATTTCGCGTCGAGGCGGAGAACCGCGGACAATTCGCACGGTTCGGCTCTGAAACGCAGGTCCGTCCAATATGCTCCGTCCGCGATCGGATTGAATTTGATTTCGAGCACGGCGCTGTCTCCGGCTGCTATCCAAATCGGAAAGCGCGACGAGTCAATCGTAATGAAAGGCGCCGGCGCCGCAGGGATGGCGAATGCCGTTATCGGCACCGTCCCCGTATTGCGGTAAACCACGGTGCGCCGCAGTGGAAAATCGCAATGGAACAGTGTGCCGGCATCGATGGAAGGAGGATCGATCGCGAAACCAGCCGAATCCTTCACGCCGCTGAGTGAGACGATGAGATTGGGCAACTGCGGCGAGTTGTTGGCGATGGACAAAGTGGCGGTTCTAATACCCGTCGACACAGGTTGAAATCGCAGCAGGACTTCCAGGGAATCGGCGGGCGGAATGACGGCCGTTGTCGGCGACAGTATCCCGAAATCCGATGGATGGGCGCCGCCGAGCGTCATCCCGGATATGAGCAGCGGCACGCCTCCGGTATTGATCAGAATTACGGCTGAATCGCTGAACCGTTCATCTGCGCATAGGAGCCGCGGGAAATCGCCCCCGTGGAAGGCTATGGCGGGCTTTCTTGCCGAGATACCGGAAAGCGGGATCGACACGCTGTCCGGGCAGGGCAGCACGCAACGGACGATGAACTGCGAACGGATTTCACCTTCGGTTTCAGGTGTGAATTCCAGTGTGATGAGAATGCTGTCGTGCGGCGGTATGAGCACCGGGAATGCGGCCGGACTGATGATCGTAAATTGTTGATCGCCGGTTTCCGCGGCGTCGAGCACCATCGAGGTTCCGGTTGGATTTCGAATGATGACCGACTGTTCGGAAGTATCGCTTACCGAGGTGAAACCGAACAGCAGTTCGGACGGGTACGCCGCCGGAGTCGACGGCGAGTAACGGCCCTTTACGAATATCGTATCGAAGGCGCCGCACGGTTGAGAACGGAAAGCGAGAAATCCCGAGAAGTCGCCGTACGCCGAAGGACGTATCAGCATGGCTAGTGTGTCGACGGCGCCAGGCAGAAAATCCCGCGGCAAATCCTGGAGTATGTCGGCCTGCCCGGCTAATGAGCACTCGGCGGAGTCGAGCGTTCCGTCAACCGTTCCCGTGTTGATCGCTATAAGGGATGCCTCCCCGGGCAGAGTGCACGAGTATAGCTCCCCGATATCCACGGTGTCGGGCCCGACGGCTATGCGCGCCGAATCCTTGTGCCCGATAAGCGGAATGTCCAGAAGCGGAAGCGAGGGAGCGTCTGTCGCCAGGGTGAGTACGGCCTGGTAATCTCCGGGAACAGCTGCAAAGAAGCGCACACCGATCCTGGAACTGTCCTCCGGTTGAAGCAGCATGGGCGGAGGAATGGAGGTTCCCGGGGCGAATGAAAAAGCGTCTTTGCCGTCTCCCGAGAAAGTTGCGTTCTGTATGGTGATAGGCTGATTTCCGATGTTCCTCACCAGTATCTCGGAATCGGACATCTCGCCAGGACAAATGAGATTGTCGAATGCCGGACCGCGGGTTTCGAGGGTTGTGGTCGGAGTGATGATGGACCAGAGACTGTCGCTTATATCGGATAACGGAATCTGATATCCCCAGATGCGGATGCTCTTGTCGCTGCCCGCCGATGCCAGAAGTCCGATACGCGCGTCGGCCGCGGCTGAGAGGACATCCTGCGTGTGACCGCTGAACGTGTGCGCGACCTGCGCCCGGCGCACGTCCCAAACTCGAACGGAACGGTCCCGCGAGGCGGAAACGGCGAATAGTCCCGAGAATGCGAGCTGTACGGACGTGATCCCCGCGCCGTGCCCGCTGAGCGTCGTGCGGGTTTCCCACTTGTCCGTGTCCCATATCCGGATCGTGCGATCGTCTCCCCCGCTGGCGAGCAGACGCCCGTCTCCGCAGACGGACATGGTCCGCACGGAGCCGCCGTGTCCGTCGAGCGTGCGTAGGCGGATCCCGTCGGAAGCGCGCAACACCGCGATCTGATTGCCGATAGAAGACGCGATCCAGTTCCCGTCGGGGGCAAAGGCTAGGGCGCCGCCCGCGATAGAGTTGCCGTTGCGCGTCCATGCCTGCGACCAGTCCGCCGTCCGCCATAAAACGACGGAAGTCTGATCCGCGCTGACGAGCCATTCGCCTTGCCGGCTGAAGACCGCCGAGTGGACCTGTCCCGAATGACCTCTAAGTTCGCGCAGGAGCGCGCCGGTGGACGTCTCCCAGATCAGGATTATTCCGTCGTCGCCCGCTGAAGCCAGATACCGGCTGTCGGGTGAAAATGCCACCGAGTTGACTCCGCCGTTATGCTTCGAAAGCACGTCGACGAGCGAGCCGCTTTCAGGATTATGGATTTTGATGCGGCCGTCGGCCAGTCCCGCGGCCAGCAATGTGCCTCCCGGTGCGAAGGCGAGCGAGTTTACCGAATTGGGTTGCAGGGGGAGCCAAAGGATATCCTTGGGAGTGTTCCGCTGCTCGCGGGTGTAAACAAGACCCAGGCACGTCGTGCTCGGCGTGTTGGGAACGGTCCAGGGCACCGACAGCGAATACGCGCTGGGCGTGATCATCCACCAGGACGATCCGGCGTCGGTGCTGTATTCGAGTGAGACCTGCCGGTTCGTGGGCACACCGGCCCATTTCAGCGTATAATTCGATCCGGAATACAGGATCTCTCCGCCGTTGGGTTGCACCAGGCGCAGCGGTTCTATCGGCAGGGCGCCGGCGGACACGACCGCGTGTTGAATGCATGGAGCCGTGGCCTGTACGGCGAGCGCGCAGGAGTTCCGAGAGGTGTCGGGCGAGGTGTACTGTATGCGGATAACTCTCGACTGGTTTTTATCAAGGACGAACGGCGGACTGCTGCCTCCCCAGCTGACCACCTTGAACGCGTAGAAGGGAAGACTCACCGATTGCACGGTTGTCGATCCGTTTCGAGAGGTAAGCGTTATGTCGGCCGTGCGCGTGAGACCGGGAGGCACGACGCCGAACTCCACGAAGGACGGCGCGGCCTCCAGAGTGACAATGGCGGCCGGGTCGATCGTCAATTGCGTCGCGCGTGTCGAAGACGCATTGTTCTTTCTCAACGTCACTTCGAGGTTGCGCACCGTCTCGCAGCCGGTTGTCAGGTATGTGAAAGTGCAGGGGGGGTACTCCAGTATCATATCCCCGATTTGTCTGAATGCATCCTTTGCTTGCTGCTCGGTAGTGATGCTCTCGAACCACTGGCCTCCGGATGCAGTAGCGATGCGCCGCAGAGCCAGATTGTAAATGCCCGTGGTCATCAGCAGCGAATACAGCTTGATGCCAGCCGCTCTGAGGCCGTTTATGATGGCCTGCTCGTCCGCGGCGAGCACGGTCTGGTTGCCGTCGGTTAGGAAGATGATGTAGCGTTCTCCGGCCCTGTTCCTCGTAAAGTCTATCGCGCCCGTGTTGGCGTCGAGGAATGCGCCCACGAAATCCGTTCCTCCGCCCTGGTTGGTCTTGAGATTCCTTATCGCGGTGTGGATAGCCGAAGTGTCCTCCGTGTAATCGAGGGCTATTTTCGTATTGTCGTCGAAGGTCACGATGCCGGTTTGCGCCGGAGGATAGGTGAGCATGCGCACGAGCTCCGTTGCCGCGGATTTGGCGTTGTCCATGCGTCCGGCTATCGACATGCTGTAGCTTATGTCGGTGGCGATGGTCAGCGAGAGCGGAGGCGTGACGGGTTGCGGACAGGATATGTTTTGCACCGGCCTGACGACCCCGTCTTCGACGACGGTAAAGTCGGACGGAAGAAAGGTGCCGATGTGCATCCCGTTTCTATCCTTCGCGTCGAAGGTCACTTCGACTGTCGGATAGTTTCTTGCGTCCGCGCCGAGCAGCGTGAAGGTTATCTGGGCGGAAGCATCGGTTGCGGCGGCTGCGGAGGCGATGAGAGCGGCCGCAAGAATCCGACGCGATACGGCGGAGATGTCGACGAGGTTCCGGATGTTCATGGTTTTAATCCTGTTTCGACTACAATTTGCACGGTGCGGCAGTAATTGCGCCCCTCGGGTATATCGTTGTCGAAGAGGAGGCGGTCGCTTCCGATGCCTTCGAGAACGACAGGGATGCCTTTCAGCTGGTCGGCCAAAACCTTTTGCGCCGAGGAACAGCGTCTCATGGCGAGAGCGCGGTTATACTCCGGATTTCCGGTGCGGTCCGCGAAACCGTATATGGTTACGCGCGATCTGGGCGTGACCGCGGCGCGCACTATGTCCAGTATGCGCCGGTTTTCGGGGCCGATGTCCGCCTTTTCGAATTCGAAAAGTATCAGACTGAACCTGTCTATTCTTTTTCCGCCTTCTTCCTCGATGATTTCCGTTGTTTTCTCCTCGCGGACGACCGGAAGCGATGAGGAAGCGGTACGCTGTTGTCCCGCGGCGTCGGCGACTTTCAGCGTGGCTTCGATGTTATCGCCGGGGGCGGGCACGGTGCTCGAGTCCACATTCCACCGCAATGCGCCCGGGACGCCGGCGCCGGAAAACGATTTGAGAACCCGGCCTCTTTGAGACACGGTCGCCTGCCATTCCCTGACACCGCGCTCGGCGTTCACCGCCGGTTCGAGGATGACGACCGGCAGCGTGCCGAGCAGTTCCGATCCCTGCCAGCGTACCGGAGCGAGTATGCGGGTGTCGCTCGCGCTGATTTCCACGCGGCGAGCTTCCTCCTGTCCTTCCAGCGATCCTTCATCAGGCGCCTGTTGGGGGCGGTTTCTCGCTTGTACAGATATGCGTTTCCGATCGATGCCCCATACGTCGGTCAGGTAGTCTCGTATGGCTTCCGCTCTGGCTCGGGAGAGCGATAGATTGTTCCGCTCTCCTTCCGTGTTGTTGTTACAGCCTGTGAGGGCGATCTTCGCCGAAGGAATCGAGCGGAGCCTGGATCCGACTATGTTCAGCAGTTCATAATAGATTGCCAGCGTATTGTTGGGCAGCGCGCTTTCGTTGAACGAATTCGTCTCCGCGGAAGAAATCAAGCGCATGGGACGCGCGTCAAGGCCGGTCTTCTCCTGACCGAAGAACACGTAAGGCAGCAGCGGGAAAAGTTCGCTGCGTGTAAGCTCCTCCGTCACCAAGCGCACGGAATCCCGGCGCTGTTCTTCGGCATCCAGCGCGTGCATCGAGAGTTTCGCTGCCAGCACGGGGGGCGGAGGGGGCGGCGGCGGCGGCGGGGGCGG
>CAYLZD010000011.1:0-114225 GCA_964388275.1 uncultured Chromatiales bacterium | reverse complement strand
TGATCTGCACGACGTTCATCCGGCCGACGAGCGCCGAGAGCCGCGCGCGGGCGGGAGTTCCATGAGGATCTATCGTGAACTTGTTGAACATCATGCCGTCAATGCCTGTTGGCGGTCAGGACGCATCTCGGTTCGGCGATTATTGTGCAGCGCGTGCCGTGCGAGACTGTATCGCCGGGTGAAGGCAACTGAACGCAAACCACTCCGCTGCCGGCGGGCGAGGGCGTAAGACCTGCGGCGCGAAGCTTTGCGACAGCGTGTCGCAGGCTCAAACCCTGTACATTCGGGATTTTGACGTCCTCACTCCGGCGCTTTCCGGAAGCCAGTGTCAGCACGATTTCCCGGCCCGGGCCGGCTCTGCGGCCGGCTTCCGGCGTTTGTTCGCGCACAAACGGACCTTCGCCTTTCATCCTTGCAGCAAAGCCCTGGGATTTGAGCACGACGACGGCCGCCGCGGGATCGAGGCCGCACACATCGGGCAACAGAAATCCTTCCGGCGAGGAAGGCGGTTCCGGCTCGGGAGGCCGCGCGAATTCCGGCCGGCTGTTCATTATTCGCAAGGCTATTTCCCGGAATACAGGCGCCGCGACTACTCCTCCGTAATACCCGTTTTTGGGTTCGTCCAGAATCACGAGAATTAAAATCCTCGGATCCCTGGCCGGGAAGAAACCGACGAACGATGCCACATGGGACGTGTGTGAGTAGGTGCTCCCGACCAGCCGCTGGGATGTGCCCGTCTTGCCGGCAATATCCATCCCCTCTATACGAGCATTGCGGGCCGTTCCCGTCTCCACGACTCCCTGCATGAAAGAGCGCATCTCCGCGGCTGCGGCCGACGAGACCACGCGTCTTATTATCTGCGGCGAGTTCTCCTCGACTATGTTCCGGTCCTCGTCGAGCAGCCAGCGCATCAGGTAAGGGCGCATGAGAACTCCGTCGTTTGCGATGGCGGCATAGGCGCAGGCGATCTGTATCGCCGTCACCGACAGGCCATAGCCGAACGCCAGATATTTCAGAGTCGTGCCGTCCCAGGAGGTAGGTTTCCGCAGTTCCCCGCGCACCTCGCCCGGCAATTCGAGGCCGGTCCTGATTCCGAAACCGAAATTTCTGGCGTACTCGTAGAACCTTTCTGCGCCGAGCTTGTCTGCAAGTTTCGCCGAGATGATGTTGGACGATACGATGAACGCCTGCCGGAGAGTGAGCCTATCCGCGCCGTGCTCATCCCGTATGGGCTTCTGACCGGCGCTGTATGTCCAGCTTCCCCCTTCGGCATTCATAACGTCCTCCGCTTTCGCTGCTCCCGCGTCAAGCGCCGCGCTCATCGGCACGAGTTTGAAGGTGGATCCCGGTTCATACACATCCGTCACAACCCGGTTCTTGCCCTGAATGATCTCGCTGGTTTTGTACGTCCTGAGCTTGTTGGGATTTATGCCGGGATAATTGGCGAGAGCCAGCACCTCACCGGTGCGGGGCTGCATGATTATGCATCGTCCGGATATGGCGTCTGAACGATCCACGCCTTTCCGGAGTTCTTCTTCAGCGATCGACTGATAAGCCTGGTCGATCGTGAGGACGACGCTTCTGCCGTTCACGGCCTCGCGTCGCGGGTAATCGACCTCCGGTTTCCTCCTGCTGTTGGCGTCGAGTTGATACACAATGAATCCCGGTTTCCCGGCAAGCTGTTCGTTGAATTGCTGTTCAATGCCCGACCTGCCTTCGTTCTTGGCGTCCGTGAATCCCAGGACAGCCGAGGCGAGACCATCGAAATTGTAATGGCGGCGCGGGGTTTTCAACAACCGGACCCCGTAGATCCGTTTCTTCAACAGCGGCGCGGCCGCTTCCTCCGAAAGATGTTTGTGCAGCACCACGTAACGGAGCGTAGTGTCCTTGAATTTCGATTTGTAATAGGCGACATCTCCCGGGAAATCGCGCGCCAGAATCCGCGCCACGGAATCACGATTCTTCATGACGCACGGATCCGCGAACAGAGTGTACTCGTTGACGTTCGAGACGAGGATGGAAAGGTTTCGATCCATGATCAATCCGCGGACCGGCCTTATTGCTTCCTTGTATTGATACATGTCGGCCGCGATTTTCTGCAGCGTGTCGGCTTCGAAAATCTGAATAACGCCCAGACGGGCCGTGACCAGGGCGAAAACGCCCAGGAAAACGGCAAGCAGTATGTAAATGCGCCTCAGGCTCTGCTGCTTCCAGGTGACTCGCGCCGCCTCGTTCCGCGAGGATCCCGTATGTATCGTTTCCTGATTCACTCCGTGTTCCCGTTTTCGTCGACTTCAGGCGGAAGTCCGAACACGGTGAGTGTGGACGGCTGCCTCGTCGCGTGAACAAGTTCCAGGCGTTCAGCGGCTATCGTCTGTATCCTGGTATAACTGGCGAGATAGTTGATTTCCGCCCTCAGGGTTTCGCGCTGATGAAGCAGGGCCTTGACTTCACGGTCCAGCGCGATCGATTCTCTCATCAGCGCGTCCACCTTGACCGTATTTGCTATATACGCGGTCACGAGCACGGCGCCGACCATCAGCAGCGCAACAATGTGCAACGTCGGCATCTGGCGGACGGGATCCGCCGAAGGCGCTGCGCCTCCATGATCGAGTCGATACCCTCCGTTTGCCGGTCGCGGGCTTCGGCTTTCAGCAGGGTAGTTTCTCGCCCGCTCTAAGACGGGCGCTGCGCGCTCTTGGGTTCGAGAGTATCTCATTTTCATCGGGACGGATTGGTTTTGGAGTCAGAATTCGCATCCGCGGCACGACACCGCAAACGCATATGGGTAGTTGTGAAGGGCAGTTGCAGCGCGATGCCTCCCTGCGAAGAAATTCCTTGACCCTGCGGTCTTCCAGCGAATGGTATGAGATCACCGCCATGCGGCCTCCCGCCGACAGCGATTCGGCTGCAGCGGGAAGCATCTCGTCAAGGGCATCCAGTTCGCCGTTCACCGCGATGCGCAGGGCCTGGAACACGCGCGCCGTTGATTTCCCGGGATGCGGACCGGGCGCGCATGCTTCGATCAGCTCGGCAAGCTCGCGGGTCCGGGTGAAGGCTTTCTCCGCGCGCCGCTTGATAACGGCGTCGGCTATGCGCGCGGAGCGCCTTTCCTCGCCGTATTCCCGTATAATGCGCTCGAGTTCCTCCCGCGAGGATTCAGCCAGAATATCCGCGGCCGTACGATCGGACCGGACGTCCATCCTCATGTCCAGAGGACCGTCCAGCCGATGGCTGAAACCGCGTTCGGCGGCGTTCAGATGCCTCGAGGACATGCCGATATCCAGCAAGATGCCATTCACTGTGTTGAGTTTGAGTTGATGGAGCAGCGGCCTGAGCCGGGTTGTGTTGTCGTGCACGAAAGTGACGCGCTTGTCGTGATGCAATCTCTGTCGTGCATGCAAGATTGCTTCCGCGTCCTGATCGAAGGCGATCAGCCGGGCGCCCGCGGATAAATGCCGAAGAAGACGCTCGCTGTGCCCTCCGCCGCCAAGCGTCCCATCCACATAGATGCCCCCGGGATCTGTAACGAGAAGCGAAACAGCGACATCGGCGAGTACCGGTATGTGATAAGCCGCCGTCTCATCCGTCAATTTTTGCGCCTCCGACGATCGATTCGGTCTGTTCATTGAAAGTTTTCGCGCTATCGATTTCTTCGAAGTACTTGTCGTACGTTTCCGGATCCCAGATTTCGATTCTCGAATACTGTCCGTACAGCAGTATCGGCTCTTTCGGTTTCAGACCCGCGGTTTCTATGAATGTTAACGGCAGCGTAATCCGATTCTGCGTATCCATGCTCACGTCCATTATTCGGGCCCCGAAACGACGCTGATAATCCCGGTTCTCCTTGATATTGTCGTCAAGCATTCGCACGGGCTCTTCCTTTGAAGACCAATCCTTGTCCGTGTACAAATAGAGACACTTCTCTTTTTCCCTGAGGTCGCCTTTCATTACTACAAAATCGCTCGTATCTTTCGGCAGGCATTGACGCAGCTTCCTGGGAAGGACGAATCGTCCTTTATCATCGAGTATGCATTCGAATAAGCCGCGGAAATTGCTCATAGTTATCTGACAAATTTTCCTTCCATAATACTCCACAGCGCTCCCTTTCGTTCCACTTGCTCCAAAAATAATCATTCATTCGATAGAATCAAGCCCGACACACGGATTTCGGAGAAATTTTTCCAATCCCGGGTTTCCTGCATCAAATCATGTATTCATAAATATTTGCCTCATGGCCGAGCCAATATGTTTGGTTTCCATCTACCGGGGAGGGATATGGAAATCCAAAACCGGCTCGAATTCCGGTGAGATTTTTATGATGGGCCGAAAGCCGGTTGATCACGCGGCTCCCGTTAGGAGTCCGGCATCATGCGGCTCTCGCCGCTGACGCTGAACGCAGGCAATCCTATACGATAATCAGAATGTGCGGTCTCTTATTTCACTCGCCGATTGCGGCAGCGAAACGGGCTTCCAAGACGAGAAATGTCTCAACAGCGCGTCCACCAGCGGCACGGCGCTTTCCCTGAGAGGATCGACAGCCGGCAGACCGGTTTCCGAGGCGATCTTCTCACCGATCATCCGGAGCTCTTCTCTGCGCAGATCCATGGAATTCAACCCTATCCCCACGACCTTTCCCGGTTTGAACACGCCGACAAGGCGTTCGTGCAAATCCAGCGAGAATCCCAGCGCCGGCAACGGAAGCCCGTAGCCGTCCGCGGCGCGAGACGGTTGATGACAGAGAATCATGGCATCCGGCATGACTCCATGCAATATTCCCATAGCGATGGCCGAGCTTCCGCAGTTCGTCAAGGCGCTTTGACCTTCCACAATTACATATTCGAAGCCCTCGTCCGCTGCGCGGTCGACTTCGAACTCAATGGCGCCGACAAGGAAATCGCTCGGCACGCTTTCCGCCGCTACGCCGCGTCCTCCCATCAGAATGCCCGTCGGGCCGGTGCCGATCAATGCGACGTTCATTCCTCTTTCGAGCATATCGCGGTACATTCTCATGCCCGTGGTCAGTTTGCCGGTATTAGAGTCCGTACCGACTGTCAGAATCGTCTTCGCACCCCTCCGCCGCCAGCTTCCCTGGGCTCGTATCTGATGGCTTTTGGAAACGGCCATCAGATCGATGATTCTGGCGCCGGAAACCCTGGCCACCGTTTCGAATTCCTCATCGCCTGCGAGAGGCGATTTCAGTCCGCTGATGAGATGCAGGCCGGCTTCCAGGGCTTCCTTGGAGATGCGCCGCCAGGCCTCCGGCAGACGCCCGCCCAAGGGCGTAATACCGATCAGGAGCGAATCCGGGTTGTGCGCCATTGCTTCTTCTATGCTGTGCACGATCGGAGTGTCTCCTCCGAATCCGATCGCTTCCTGCGCGGTCGACCGCTCCTTTGTGCTGTCGATAACCGCCACCACGCGTTCCGGAATGTACAGAAGCGATGCGATCACCATGCGGAGACCGCTGGAGCTGAGCCGGCCCTCGGCCAGCAAGATCATCCGTTCCGCGCGATGACGAAGCATTAACGTCCTCCCCTGCCAGTGCGAATGGTCTGCCCGCGGTTCGGACCGACCGATACGAGACTTACTGGAATTCCAAGCAGACGTTCGACGCCTTCCACGTATTCGGCGGCTTCCCGCGGCAGCTCTTCCGGTGACAGAGCCGAGGATATGTCGGTTTTCCAGCCCTTGAAAGTCTCATACACCGGCTTGACCGCCTGAAGAGTGCGGGCATCGGTCGGAAATAATTTGAGGCGTTTTCCTGCGACCTCATAACCGACGCAAACTGAGATTTCGTCCATGCCCCCGAGAACGTCCAGCTTCGTCATGCAGCAATTATCGATACCGTTGATCATTATCGAATATCGCATCGCGTGCGCGTCCAACCAGCCGCAGCGTCTCGGGCGGCCCGTAGTCGACCCATACTCGAAGCCGAGTGTCCGCAACCGCTCTCCCGTTTCGTTCCCGAGTTCGGTCGGAAACGGGCCCAGGCCGACCCGCGTCGCGTAAGCTTTCATCACTCCCGTTACCGAATCGATCGCAGTGGGCGGTATGCCGAGTCCAATCGAGGCGCCGCCGCTGACCGGGCTGGACGATGTGACGAAAGGATATGTGCCGTGGTCGATATCTAACAGAGCGCCCTGAGCGCCTTCGCAAAGCAGGGAACGGCCCTCGCGGACCGCGTCGTTTAGATAGGCGGTCGTGTCGGTTATGAACTCATCGATAAGCGAGTCAAAAGTCAGATATTGCTCGATGATCGAGTTGATGTCGAGTTCGTCATGCTCGTAAACTTTCCGGAGTATCTGGTTTTTCTCCTCGATGTTGCGGCGGAGCGTGCGGGCGAGCTCGTCATGGTCTAGCAGATCCACAATCCGGATTCCGCTTCGCGCCGCCTTGTCGACATACGCGGGACCGATGCCTCTGCCGGTCGTGCCTATGGTCAGGGATCCCTGCTCGGCGAGGGAATCGAGAAGGCGATGATAGGGCATTATCAGGTGGGCGTTATGGCTGATTTTCAACCGGCCTGAAAGGGATATGCCCGCATCCCGGAGCAGGTTTATCTCCTCCATCAGAGCAGCGGGATCGATGACAACACCGTTGCCGATCACGCAGGTGACTCTTTCATGGAAAATCCCCGAAGGGATCAGGTGAAGGACGTATTTGTCTGTCCCGATCTCGACCGTATGGCCTGCATTGGCGCCTCCCTGGTAGCGCGCCACCACATCGACGCCCTCGCTTAGAAGATCCACGATCTTTCCCTTGCCCTCGTCGCCCCACTGGGCGCCGACAATCACTCGCACAGACATTCAAACTCACTCCTTCCCCAGGGCGCTTGGCGCGGCCGGGATAAGACGATCAGCTCAGCTCGGCGACGGCTTCACTGACGCCGGGATAGGACCGGAATACGGTGTGAAGGCGCGCTATATCGAGCAACTTGCGGATGTTTTCATTCGCGCCGGCGAGCGCCAGCTCCCCGCCGGCGTTTCTCAGCGAAGTGTAACTGCCGATGAGCAGACCCAATCCGGTGCTGTTCATCAACGTGACCCGGGAAAGATCGATAACCGCCTTGAGCTTTCCCGCTTCGATCATATGACGCAGTTCGGATTTCAACGCGGCGGCTTCCGGCCCGCCCAGCACGGCCCCGTCCAATGACATGACCACCACGCCGCCTGTTTCGGTCGATGTGAATTGCATGCTCGTCAAAGCCTCAGAAAGTGATCTTTGCTTTCCTGTACAATGTCCAGTCCAAAGTCATGGCGCTCGCCACGAATACGGACGAATACGTGCCGACGATGATTCCGATCACCATAGTGAACGCGAAACCGCGGGTCGGTTCCCCGCCGAAGAGAAGCAACGCGACCATGGCGAGCATGGTGGTGAAACCAGTTACGATCGTGCGGCTCAATGTGCGGTTCACGCTCTTGTTGATCGTCTCCTGAAACTCGGCGGTTTTGAACAGCTTCAGGTTCTCCCGCACCCGGTCGAACACTATCACCGTGTCGTTGATCGAGTAACCCACAAGCGTGAGAAAGGCCGCTATCATGGTCTGGTCGAATTCCAGGTTCAGACCCGGTATCAGTCCGGTGAAAATGGAGACGAGACCGAGTGTCAACAGAACATCGTGAAAAAGGGCCAGAACCGCGCCGAGGCCGAAGATGAACTTGAAGCGGAAACCAATGTATGCGAGAATGCCGATCAGGGCCACGAAAACCGCTATGATGGCGTCCGTTCGCATCTCCGATCCTATCTTGGCTTCAACCCGGTTTTCCTGCAGCAGCACGATTTTATTTTCGAATTTCGAATTGAGCAGATCCTTCACCTTGTTCGATATCTCGCCGCCCACGCCCTGCTGCTCGGTGCGTATGATGTAGTCGGTTGACTCTCCGAAGGATTTGATCTCGAAGGTTCCGATGTTCGCTCCCGAAATCATGGAGCGCAGTTCGCCGATCTCCACGGGCCTCGGGAATCGGAATATGAGCTCCGTGCCTCCCGTGAAATCGAGACCGAAGGATACTCCCTTCACGATTATTGAAGCGAAGCCGGCGAGCAGCACCACGCCGGAGATGATATAGGCGAAACGCCGCTTCGCCATGAAATCGAAGTTCGTGTTCGAGAAAATTCGCATGAGGATCTCGTGTTCCTTTGACGTTTCGTCCTTTGAATGTAGACTGCTTCGCTTATCCGAAAGAGACGATCTTTGCGTTCACGTCCAGCGTCACTTCCGTGATGACGCGTGTCATGACTATCGCTGTGAAAAGTGAGCAGATGATACCGATCATCAGTGTCAGCGCGAAACCCTGGACGGGACCCGAGCCGAGCTGATAGAGTATCAGACAGGTCAGAATCGTGGTTATGTTGGAGTCGACGATGGCGGGCATGGCGCGCGAATAACCGGCGTCAATCGCGGCGCGCAGCGTCTTGCCCACGCCCATTTCCTCCCTGATGCGTTCGCTGATCAGGACGTTCGCATCCACCGCCATGCCGACGGTGAGCAGCATGCCCGCGATGCCGGGCAGGGTCAGTGTGGCATGGAAGGCCGACAATATCCCGAGAATGAATACCACGTTGAAAATGACGGCGATGTCCGCCGTGATCCCCGAATACCTGTAGTACAGGATCATGAAGATGCCTACGAATCCGAGGCCGATGAGGAAGGAATTGATTCCCTTCCGTATCGAATCCTCTCCCAGCGACGGACCCACGGTGCGCTCCTCGATGATTTCGACGGGCGCGGGCAGTGCGCCCGCCTTCAGAACTATCTCCAGCAGGCGCGCTTCGTCCATGTTGTCCATGCCTTCTATCATCGAATTGCCGCCGATGATTTTCTGCCGCACGTTAGGAGCCGAGAATACTGCGTCGTCCAGCACGATCGCTATTTGCTTCCCTACGTTCTCTCCGGTGATGCGGGCCCATTCGCGCGCGCCGTCGGTGTTCATTTCCATGGATACGATAGCGCCGCCGAAGCCTTCCTGGCTCAGCTGGGCGCGGGCGTTCGTGATGACTTCGCCGGTGAGAACGGGTTCCGACTTCAGCAGGAGAAGCTGATACACGTTCCCCTCGACGCCGGTCTGGTCGCTCTCGCTCTCGCGGAAGCGTATCCTGTTCTTCTTCGCGGTCCAGGCGAATTCGAGATCGGGAGGTATTAATTTCCGCACATCCGGGCGCTTCAGGATTTTGTTGATGCGCTCGCGTCCCGCGTCGTCGGCGTAAGGATAACCCCACGGCGCGAACAGCATGTACCATGGCATTTCCTTTTCCGCGCGCGCCAGGGCCGTGTCTTTGGGAGGCGCCGCGGTGTCCGCCGCCAGTGCGGCCGCGCTGGTGTCGGCGGCTGCCGTGGTGTCCACCGATGCCGTTGCGGTCGTATCCATCAGAGACTCGACCGAGGATCCGGCAAGGAGCTTGTTGATGTTTCCCATGACGCGCTCAATGGTCTTCGGTTCCGGAAGCAGTTTGAACTCGAGCTGAGCTGTCTCCTGTATGAGCTGCCGCACCTCCCGCTCGTTGCTGACGCCGGGGAGTTCGAGAATGATGCGCCTGCTTCCGGAACGGGTTATCGAAACCTCCGACACGCCGTATTTGTCGATGCGGTTGCGGATTATCTCGAGTGCGCGGTCCACGGCTTTTTCGGATTCATCCTTGAGCATCGAAATGATCTCGTCGTTGGAATTGCGCAGTTCGCCGTAATAGCGGCTCAAACGGAGATTCTGCTCGTCGAACTTCCGATTGAGAACGTCCAGCACCGGCTCGTCGGTGGTCTCGGTCTCCCGATTCACTTCGTCCAGTATGCGGCGCAACGTCTCATCTCTGTTGCGGGCCATTTTATCGAGCATCTCGCCGATGTTGACTTCGAGAGTCACATACATGCCGCCCTGAAGATCGAGCCCGAGCTTGATGCGCTTGTCTCTCGCATCCCGTATCGATTCCTCGTTTTCGGCCTGATATGCGCTGTCGGCGGTGGCATCGAGGCCTTTGCGCTCGCTCTGCATTTGATAGTCGCTCCACGTCGGATAGAGGAAATATGCGGCCATTCCAAGGAAAGCGACGATTAGTACTATTCGGAACCGGTATTTTTTCACAGCCTGAAATGCCTCCGGAAACTGCGATGATGCTTGCTTATGAGTATGAATTCTTTGCCAATTTTACTCGGACAACAAATATAGACAGGGGTCGGATGAAAGTCAAACCGTTTGAGATGGCCGATGGTCAAACCTCCCGCTTTGATGCGAACCCCCGCTCTCCCCTGCGGGACGGAGGGCCGGCGTGCGCAGCATCCGGCTGCGGCGCGTGATTCTATTCAGGACCTCCCCGGCTCTTCAGCAAGCGGGAAAATGCCGCCTGCGCATGGCGGTTCTTCTCCATTTCGCTTTGTTTTTTAACGGCTTGCGCGCTGCCCGGAAACAGACGGAGCAACAGCGAAGCGGCGGTCGCACGAAATTGCCAGGCCGGCTCTCCAAGCTGCTTCAAAAGCATCTCCTTTATGCGGAACGGATCCGCCTCCAGCGCGAGCAGAGTCATCAGAGCCCTGGAGCGCAGCTGCAGGCTTGCTCCCGGCCCCGCCAGTTTCCACAGCCGCTCTTCCGCTTCCTTAATATTGTAGAGTTCGACCCAATCCATCGCTGCGAGCGCCAATACATCCTGGTAGGACTTCCCTTCGAGACGCTTCAGCACAACTTCCCGGATAGCCCGGGAAGAGTCGACCGCGAGCAGGCAGTTCATCGCTGCGGCTTCCACATAAACGCTGGAATCGGAAAGCATGCGTTCGAAGTGCGGCTTGAGCGAGATGTCGCGATAACGGTTCAATCCGTTCAGGGCGGTGGACCGCACGGGCGGTCGCGGGTCGTCCAAAAGGGCGATCCACAGTCCGCGAAGCTCGTTGCTGT
Organism: uncultured Chromatiales bacterium; assembly: GCA_964388275.1. Taxonomy (GTDB): domain Bacteria; phylum Bacteroidota; class Ignavibacteria; order SZUA-365; family SZUA-365; genus JARYLZ01. The sequence continues at coordinate 103,339 of CAYLZD010000011.1, read as the reverse complement.
AACTCACGGAATCCGGTTTCACTGCGGCGAGTGCGTCGGCGATCCGGAACCTCACACCGTAAAAGCGATCTCCGGCGGCGGACTCGAACAAGGCGCGGCGGACGGCGGGATCGGTGGCATGCGGGACCAGCGCCAGGCCCGCCTCGATGCGCTTGATTGCGTCGGGATTGAAACGAAGATGGGCAAGCAGCTCCTCGGTACTCTGTTCGAAGTGTATGCGACCGCAAATCGCGCTACCGTGATCCGGGCTTATGAACACGGGCGGCGAATCGAGAGCTATGCGCAGCACGGTCTCCGCGCTGTCGACGACGGCCCGCACTGTCGTGTCACCGCCGGCGCTGCGAATGAGTACGTCCATCGGCAGGCGGAAAAATCCGCACAGCGAGTCGCGCTTATGGACCTGCTCGATGACGACAGACAACAAGCCGCTGCCCTGATCCCAGCTTTTACGGATTCGCAGTTCAGGATAACCGGCTTCGTAAAGCCACTGCCGGAAGAACCATTGCAGATTCATGCCTGTCACATCTTCTATTACGCGCTTCAGATCGTTGCTTTCCACGCTGCCGAACGCGAAGCGTTCTCCGTATGTCTTTATTACACGCCGGAACTGCTCATCGCCGAGCATGATCCTCAGCATGTGGAGGACGGCCGCGCCTTTGGAATAAATGTTCTGCCTCGATCCCCCGCTTTTCGTAACCACCGGTATGCGTCCCGCTTCGTCGGTCCAGCGCAGGTAAGACTGAATTCCCTCCCATCGCTGATAAGCGAATTCGTCCTCTCCGTGCCTGTGCCGGGTCCAGCATTGCTGGAAATACGTGGCGAAACCCTCGTTGAGCCATCCGTTGTCCCAGTCGATATACGTCACGTAGTCACCCCACCACTGATGGGCGAGTTCGTGCGCAATCAAACCTTCCGGAGAGGAATCCACGGCCGACCGCGCGTCCAACACGGCCCTTGTATCGCTCAACACAGTGGCGGTCGTATTTTCCATGCCGCCGTACAGAAAATGCGCCACCGGTATCTGGGCGTATCTAGGCCAGGGATACCTGATGCCGAAAAAACCAGAGAAGAAGGCCGTCATATCCGCCGTCGCTCCGAAGTCCCTTCTCACGTCCTCCGGCGAATCCCCGGGATAATGATACGACAGCACGGGTATGCCTCCCCACTCCTGCCTGAAAATGCGGTAGCGCCCGGCGGCGAGCATGATCAGGTAGGAGGAATGCGGCTTGTCCTGCGACCAGTGCCACGTCGTCGTCCCGTCGCGGTTTTTCCTCTTCGACTTGAGCACGCCGTTGCTCAACGTCTCATAGTCGCCGTCGACCGTCATGATGACTTCGGAAGTCGCCTTGTCGTTGGGATAATCGTAACAGGGAAACCAGTTGCGGTTGTCCTCGCCCTGTCCCTGCGTCCAGATCTGACGCGGATTGTCCGGGAAGGAGGCGTTGGGTTGTATGAAGTACAGCCCGCGGTCGGGCGTGCATTCGTAGCTGACCGAAACCGAGGACTCTTCGCCGTAGGACAGCGGTTTCTCGAGATGGACGATCAACCTGGCGGAATCGTAGGAATACGAGAGCGTCTTGCCCGTTCGCGCCTTGATTATTTTGATGGTCATCCTCGACGCGTCGAGTTCCAGGGCGCTGAAATCCGGACGCAGGGGTTTGAAATCGATGGTGGTATTGCCGATGACCCGCTGTCCGGCTTCGTCGAAGGCTACTTCAATGCGGTAATGCCGAACGTCGAAGGTTCTTTCGCGCCGGCGGAAATCCTGCGCCTGCGCTGCAATCTGCCCTGCGAACGCGAAAAGAATCAGGCAGGCGAGCCGGAATCCCGCCGTTCGCGCGGCGGGCGCGGCCAGCATCGACGCGAAGCCGCCGGCTGTCGCAGGATGCCGCATCACGATCAGCGCACGAGTTGCACGGCGCGCGTCACCACGATGCTCCCGGTTCTCAGACGCGCATGATACAAACCCGAAGGAAGACCGGCGGCATCGAAGGCGGCCGAATGCAGGCCTCCGCTCAGCGGGCCTTTCAGCAGTACCGCCACGGTCCTTCCCGCTGCATCAACCAGATCGAGCGTAACCAGATGATTTCCGGAGGGCGCCTCGAATTGGATCATCGTCGAACTGGGAAAAGGATTCGGCGCGTTGGCGATTATTCTCCACCCGCCCGCGCCTTCAGCCGGGCGCCCGATGGATGTTGTGCTGTGTACGACGAAAAACCAGCCGGCTTCCACGGTCGCGCCGCACGAATCGCTCACGCTGCACTTGACTTCATGGGGCCCCTGCGCGCTGAATGTGTGAACGAGCGAATCCGAGTCCTCCGCTCCGGCCGCGGCGCCGTCCACCGACCAGGCGTATCGCAGCGCGTCGCCGTCGTCGTCCGTTGCCGTGGCGCGGAACACGTGCGGCTTGTCCGGCGCCAGAGTATCTACCGGCGAAGGGAGGATCCCGGTGAAGTAGGGCGGAAGATTCGGCCGCGCAGTCACATGCATGGACGAAGAGCAGTCGAACACCGTACCCGTTTCGTCCGTCAATTCATAGCCGAAGGAAAGGTCGGCATTCTCGCACAGGGGTTGCGATATGAGAATTCTCCAGCTCACCTCGGCGCTGTCTCCGGCGCCGAGCTGTTCGCTCACGATCTTGACCAGCGTTTCACCGGGCGCCGGCAGCGCTTCCGGCGGCGTTGTCAACGCGGCGGTCAGACGGCTGCTCGGCTCTGAACCCGAATTCTTCACCGATGCCCTCAGAATAACCTCGGGATATGCCCGCGCCACGGAGTCGTACCTGACTGTGTCCGGATGTTCGAGGCAGGACGCCTGAAGATCGGGTCCCGTGATCGGAGGCACTTCCAGGGACACGATACATGTGTCGGCTGCGCCCGTAACAGGCGTCAGCGCCAGTGTGATCGGGAAGACTTCCTTCGACGGCCTGTCGACGGGGTAATCGAACTTCCATTTCAGTGTCTGTGTGGTTCCTGGCGTCAGAGAGGAAAAGGTCTGCGTGGGAGTTCCTTCGACGAGCGTCAGGGATCCGGGAAACTCGATGCTTACCTGTCCGGCCGGACTCGCTTCGACGCCCGCGGATCGTATCACCGCGGTTACCTCTGCCGGACGGGGCGAGTGCGATCCCGCCTCGACTCGCACGGTATCCGCGGAGCAGCGCATGGTCACGGCGGATCCGGCCGGTTTGATGTTAGCGTAGAGACGCGCGGAAGCGGTGACGCCTTCGGACGAGGCGAAGGCGACGTCGAGCTGCACCGAGGTCTCGTTGGATCGCGGCAGAGCTCTCATGTGCCATACCGCCGTTCCCTTCTCGCCCGGCGCGAGAGTCTGCGGCTCAACCGCCGTCATGAGAGTAGCGCCTCCCAGGGCTTTCAATGCATCGCTTGCCGGCAACGCGGCGGTCAGGCCCGTGACCGGCAGGTCGCCCGTATTTGTGACCGTCGCCGTGAAGGCGGCCGAAGGTGGGTCGTAATCGCCAGACATGTCGTTCCAGACGAACGCGTAGACGTTGCCTCCGGATCCGGACAGGCTGTAATTCCTGGGCAGCACGCGCAGGCGACCCGCAGAAGTCTTCGGAATCAGACAGCCGGCGATGAAGTTGAACGACTCTATCTCAACCGTAACGTCGGTGTTGGCGGCTACTTCCGCTGCGCTGAAGAACAGTTTCAGCAAGCGTCCGGATCCGTTCAGCATCGACACACCGCCGATGCTGATTTCCGCGCCGGTCTGCGTTGATACGAACGATACGTGACTGCCCGGCAAAAGGCCGCTGTCCGTTTCCACTTTGGTCAGCGTGATAACGGATTTATCGAAGGATATGTCGATGTTTGCCGCGCGGAAGGGCTGTCTGTCTATCGCGTTCTTCAGCAGCAGACCCAGGACGGCGCCTTTACCCGAGGCAACGCTGCCCGTGTCCACGGCGAAGCCTGCTTCGACGTTCGACGCCGGATCTGCGGCAGGCGTGTACGTGCCTGCCGCGAATGTGCTGTCGTTGTCGACGCGAACGCGCACGTTCAGCGCGCGCTCGGCGCCGTCGCGGCAAAGTGAAGAAGAGACGTACTCGAGTATGCAGTAGGACGGCGTGCCGCGAAGCAGATTCACAAGCGTCTCGACGGCCCGGTCCGGGCTGTTGAACAGTATGCCTCCGGTCCTGTCGGCGAGGTCCTGGAGATTGCTGATGCCTCCACCGGCGTTTATTCCCAGTGTATATATCGGAATCTTCAGTTGCTTCGCCAGCGCCACCACGTCGTTGAAAGTCTTGCCGCTGCCGTCGTCCAGACCGTTGCTCATGACCAGCAGGGCCCACATGGAATTGACCGAATTGAAAGCCACGTGATTGAGCGCTCCGTAGACGCCGTCCCAGAGCCGGTTGGCGCCGCTGCCCGATGTGAATCCGGCCAATGAGTTGTGCAACAGGGATTTGGCCGACTGCATGGAGGCCATCACAACGGGAGTATTGTCGTAGGTGATCAGGGCGCATTGGTCGTTCAGACCGTCGAGCGAGTCGACGAATTTGCCCGCCGTGCCGCGCATTACTGCTATGTCCTGCGCGGAAGCGCTCGATCCGCTGTTCATGAGTATGCCGATATCGAAGAAGTTGCTGCCTCGAGTGCCTTTATAAACCAGCGAATCCTGTATGAATCCGTCCTCCCAAACTGTGTAATTCGAAGCTGAAAGGTCTTTTCTGAGCAGATTTCCGGCGCGCGTTGTCACCAGAGCCCTGACTTTCGGAAAGGCGGAGGCATCCACCGAATCGATGGAGAGGTTCCACTGCGCTTGAACAGCGGTTCCGCAAAACAGAAGGCCGGAAAGTAGAAATCCAAAAAATCGTGAATGCAATGTCATGTCGTCCTCATCCGCTGATTATTGGCGCATATCATGGAAAGATAAAGAAATCGGCCGGATTTTCAAGGATAAAGCTGATGCACTGCCGTCCGTCACACTGCAAACAGGGTTCGAGAGTCCTCCCCTTGCCGATGAGCTGTTCTATGAATAACTTTCCGCAACATCATCCGAGGCCGAAATGACAAAACCCGAAAACATGTTTTCCGCTGAAGATCAGAAGCGCCTGAAGGAAGCCGTGCGCGTCGCCGAGCAGGCCACAGCCGGTGAAATCGTGCCCTACGTGGTCGGCCGCAGCGATTCCTACCCGGAAGCGCCTTGGCGAGCCGGCACCCTGATGTCCTTCCTCGTGCTCGCCGTGCTGACGGGGTTCTGGGTGACCACCGATCTCTGGCTGCCTTACGGCGTGGCCGAAACGGCCGTCCTGACCGTGCTCGGTTTCCTCGTCGGCGCCGGACTCGCTCTGCTTGTGCCGCGTCTCAAGCTTATATTCATCGCTCCTTCCGTAATAGCCCAACGCGTGGACGAACGCGCCGGACTCGCCTTTTTGAGCGAGGAGGTTTTCGCCACGCGCGACCGCACGGGCATACTGATATTCCTCTCCCTGCTCGAGCACCGGGTGCGCATACTCGGAGACCAGGGCATCAACGCGAAAGTCGAACAGAAGGAATGGGACGATATGGTAACCGGGATCGTCGCCGGCATGAAGCGCGGCGCTCCCGCCGATGCGCTCCTTCACGCCGTGCGGGAATGCGGCGGACTTTTGAACAAAGCCGGCGTCGATATACGCCCTGACGACACGAACGAGCTCGACAATTCTCTTCGCCTGAAAGACAAATGAAGCGAGCATCTTTCCCCCTGCGCGCCGCGCTCATAGCCGCCGCCCTCACTGTATTCGCGATAGCGCGCGCTCTGGAAGTCCCCTTCCTCTCGGGACGGATCGTGGACAACGCCGGCGTGTTGAGTTCAGCCGCCGCGACCGAACTCGATAACCTGCTCCGGGCTTACGAGGATTCGACCGGCAACCAGTTCGCCGTCCTGATCATAAGCGCGCTCGACGGCGAAAACCTGGAGGAGTTCAGCCACCGCGTTGCCGAGACATGGAAACTCGGCAAAAAGGGCGTGGACAACGGCGCCCTCCTGTTCATCGCCAAGGACGACCGCCAGCTGCGCATCGAGGTTGGATACGGTCTGGAGTCCTCGCTGACGGACGCCGTCTGCTCTTTCATCATCAACCAGGAGATCACACCCCGTTTCCGCAACGGGGATTTCGACGCGGGTGTGAAGGCGGGCGTAATCGCGATGATCGCCGCCGCGGACGGACGGCTCGACACCAGCGTCAAGGCCGCCTCGTCAGACGGCACGGACGTCGCCGGCATGCTTGTATTCCTGCTGATCTGGTTCATTGTGGTGGGCATTTTCACATTCTTCTCTATCGTCTCCAAAGGATGCATGGGCTGGTTCCTCTACGCCTTTTTGTTTCCTTTTTACCTCGCCCCTGCGTTCATCGCTTACGACATGCTGCCGGTGCTGGGCGTCGTCATAATGGCTGTGTATCTGATTGTTTTTCCCCTGCTGAAGCTCCTGCTGCCTTCGACGAAACTCGGGAAATTCTTCGAGACGAAAATGGCATCGGCTTCCGTGTCGCGCGGCCGTTCAGGCGGCTGGTCAAGCAGCAGGTCGAGCGGGTGGTCGAGCGGCGGATCCAGCGGATGGTCGAGCGGCGGGAGTTCGTTCTCCGGAGGCGGTGGAAGTTTCGGCGGAGGAGGTTCGAGCGGGAGTTGGTGAATGATGAATCTGGAGGATTGAGATGCGCGGGCGTTTCGCCTGTTGCTCGATTGCGCTCCTTATAGCAGTATTCATGGGCTGCTGCGGTTCCGTCGCGGCCCAAACACTTGCTCCGGCATATCGCTTCGAAACCGGGAAACGCTGCGTGTACAGGTACGTGTTCGACCAGACCGGGCGGCCCGCCGATGGCGGCGGCGGGGATTCATACATACATACTGTGACACTCGAAATCGAGGTCGATAGCGTTGACGACGCCGGAAACTCGGAACTTCTGTGCAAGGTTCTTTCGCAAGGATACACGCGGAAAAATGAAACGGAACGGATCAGAACACAGCTCAAGGATTCGATAACAATATACTCTCCGCTGCAATGGCAACCCTTCGCCGAGACGCCGAAACGGAACAGCCAAAAGCTCATGGCGAACAGACCCGACATGACCCCCAGGTTCCGGGTGACCCTGACGCCGAACGGCATGATCAAGTCGGGTACGGTTTTGGAAAAATCCGATTCTCAAAGGGAAATGGACAGTCTGCGCCGCCTGCCGAATGTCCGCAGCAGCGGAATTGACGAGTTGCGCCTGCTGCGTAACGAATTGAAAATGTTCTTCAGCCCGATACCTCACCGCGATGACTTTTTCTACGGCTGCACGTGGGACGACACCACGACGCGTGTATCGGACAATTCCAAAGTGGTTGAGCTCAGAACCTGGTCATATCATAAAGGCGTCGGGCCGGATAGCCTGCCCTGCTCCATTTTGACGGAGAAGACGGAGTCCAGGCGCATCATGATGTGGCCCGGCGGGGAGCCGACCGAGTATTCCGTCAAGTCGGAAAAACAAATTTACTTCCTGGAATACGACGGCATGTATCTCGGCTTCGACATCCTCGCGAATTCCACATACACGCATGAGCGTGAAGACGGGAGTGCCGTTTCCGACAGTACCACGTTCGTCTGCATCTGCAGACTCACAAAGGAGTAGCCCGGTTCCGCGGCGCTACGGAAAGGTCAGAGCGGCACGTAAATATGAGTCAGCAGATCCTCTTCCTTCGTGATTTCGGGATCGTTGAGATATTCCTCCCACATCGGCATGTATTTCGCCCAGCCGGTTTCGTCCTCTATCATGCCGTTGCTTTTCATCCACTCTGTGATCCGCCCGTATGTGTTCATTAGTCCGTTGTATGCACCCTTGTGTATGAACCGCAGCGCCTTGCCGCCGGCAAGCGTTCCGATTCCGCAGGCACCGCTTTCCTGCACGGGTGCGGAGGGTTCGGCAACCGGAAAGGCCAGAGTGAATTCCGTGCCCTCCGGCCCCCACGACGTGTATACGGCTCTCGGCGGTCCCACGCAGGTCAGGGATTTGTCCTGCATGTACGCCCACAATTTCCCGAAGCCCTCGGCCATGGCGCGGCTCATGTCGGCTTGTTCGTTCCCGCTGCGAGTGTGGTACTGGGCAGTGAAGGCATCCGGAACGGTCAGTTCCGTGGCTTCCAGATCATCGAATTCCGTCATTTTTTCACCTCTTCGTTAGAGTATGACGGCAATATCCGAAAATGTCCGGCGGCATTCAACCGGAGCGGAACACGAAACTCCTTCACCGGAGACGATCGTCCAAGCCGCCGAGGCCGACGACGAGGCGGTGAATGCGACGGCATTCTCCGCTCCTAACCTGATCCGGTCGGTGCCGGAAAATATTTGTCCGCAGATGTCAGGATTTTCACTCCGTTCTCGTCTATAATGTTAACATTCGTCAATCAACCAAACGGAGCTTAGACAATGAGAACAAGTTACCCTCTCCACATCGCGCTGATGTTCGCATCTCTGCTCGCGGGCGGACTTCCCTTGCACGCGCAGCCGGCGGCGAGGATTACATCAATCACGGCCTACCGCGACGCGCCTGAAGCCCGTTTCCGCCTGCATGTGCTGTGCGACAGCGTCCCTTATTACGATCTCAATGCATCGATGCTGAACCTAAACGACAACGGCAGCCCGGTCACCGATTTCTCAATAGAAACTTTCGCCTCGCCTGCGGCGCACAAGGACTTCACTGCAATGCTGGTGCTGGACAGGAGCGGCAGCATGATGGGCGCTCCCATCAGCGAACTGAAGGCCGCCTGTCACGAGATGGTGACATTCATGGACAGTACGGCTGATGAGATCGGCATAATCCTGTTCAACGAACAGGTGACCTACTACCAATCCTTTTCTTCGTCGCCTCACGACCTCAGGGCCCGCATCGATCAGATTCCGGCCTCCGGCGCTACCGCAGTCTGGGACGGCGCCTATGCAGGAGTACAGTTGCTGTCGGGACACCAGGGCAATCCATCCCGCGCCGTGCTCCTCATGACGGACGGCGCCGATAATTCCAGTACGAAAACGCCGGATGACGTCATCTCGCTGGCTTTGCAGCAGAACATACGGGTCTTCACAGTCGGGCTCGGCACGATAGTCCAAGGCGCGCAGCTCCAGCGTATAGCGGATACGACCGGCGGACTGTACTTTCAGACGCCGAATCCCGCAGACCTGACGGCCATTTTCATGACTATCGCCAGTCTGACGAGACGCGACTTCGATGAATACACAATACGCTTCACCTCTCCCGATCCTTCCGCAACACAGCACACTCTGGATATCACCGTCGGCGCCTGCGGCGGAATAGCGAGCACAATGACCACGAGGCCCGTTATGGACGGGGTCTCATCAAGAAATGACATCCCGGCGGCAACCGACGGCCTGATAGCGCTGCATCCGCTTTCTCCGAACCCTGTCACCGGCGGCATCGCGATGTTGAAATTCTCGGTTCCGGCGAAAGCCGCCGACCGCGATTTGCTCGTGACGATAACGGACATGCTCGGCCGGAATACCGGCGCAGCGCGGTTCATCGCCGCGCGCGAGGGCGAAAACTCCATGCTGCTCGACTTGGCCGGACTGCCGCCCGGGATTTACCACATCCGTCTGCTGGCGGGCGACAGCGTCTCCGGCGCGCCGCTGGTGATTGCACGGTGAGCTTCAGACGTTCGCGTCGGACAAGGGACATGAGACATTCGTCGCCGCGCCGGTTCATCATCCGTCAACCGGCGCCGGAAGATCTTTGTTCCTGTTATGCGTGGTTAGTATTTTACGCAACAGTGGGATGTTCGGACCACAAAATCCGGCATTTCTCGTCCACCGAAAACCCTCAACAGCGGAGTGATTATGAAAATTGGAGACAAGTTCTTCGTCCGTACGATGGTTATTCCTATTTGCCTCCTGGTGTTCGCCGGTTGCGCGTCGATAATCAGCGGCACGAAACAGGATGTGACGATTTCCTCCAGTCCGGGCAGCGCAAACATCGTGATCAAGTCCAGCAAGGGCATCGAAGTATTCAGGGGAGCGACACCCGTGAGAGTCGAACTCAAGAGAAAATATTCGTATCAGGTGTCCATCGCCCTGCCCGGGTACAGGGAGGAGAATGTTTACATTGACAACAATTTCAACGCCTGGTACCTGGGAAACATCATCTGCGGCGGATTGATCGGACTGGTGATCGACGCCATAAACGGCGCCATGTACACACTGGAGCCGGACATGATCAGCGTGTCGCTGGTCACGGCTTATGCTCCGGATGGTAGCCGAGGCGAGTATGCCGTTTTCCGCGCGCTGGATGATCTCGGCCAACTCCGCGTGATGTTTGTGCCTTTGATCAAATCATGACAAACTGATGGAGCTTTGTCGTCTTCCGCCGCCGCTGATCTTTCTTCTTTGCGTCGGGGAAGCTTTTGCCCAAACCGGAGGGCTGTACGAAAACGAACCGTCGGAGGCGGAGGACTTCCCTCGATTCATCAATCAGCTCGAGATCCGGGTCGAGGAGTATCGGGGGTTGCCCGGAGCGCTGCTGTCGAGCGCTGTAGAATTCTACCGGGAGGACATCGGACCTGAATCTATAGAGCGCTGTCCGTTCCTCGTCTCCTGTTCGAAATTCCTTGTTGAAGCTGTTAGGAATTACGGTTTTTTGCTCGGCCTCGCGGCTTTCATCGACAGGAACATGTTCCGCGAGAATCCATACGCGTGGGGGTTGTATCCGTTGACAGTGCGGAGGGACGGCGTGCTCAAACTCGACGACGGGCATTTTCTGAAGCGCGATTGCGTTCCCTGACATGAGGAATTCGATGCATCCCCTGCGCGCTATGCGGCTTGCGCTGCTGCTCGCGATCCCCGCGGCTTTTATTGGGAGCAACGAAGCGATCGCCCAGTCCGGAGTCGATTATGCCGAGCATTTGCTCTCCGAACGCGATTATTTCAGAGCTGTTTCGGAGTTCAAGAAAACTCTGTATTTCGCGCCGGATGAAAGCACCAGAATCGCCTGCCTCTACGGCATCGCCCGCGGTTATCTGGGAAGCGGCAACCACAACAGCTCGCTGCAGTATTCAGCCCGCTATCTCGACAAGCCGACACTGACCGGGCAGCAACGGGCCGATGGTTTCATTCTCATGGGACTGGGATATTACGGCATCAGGGCAATCCCTTCGGCTGAAACGGCCTTCGCTCGAGCGGGAGAAACCGATACTTCCGGCCGCTCCGCGTTGATGGCCGCCCTGCTGAAAGCGGAGCTGCGGGATTGGGCCGCCGCTTCATCAAGATTCAGGACCGTCGCCGAGGCACATCCCCGCGCCATTGCCGGCGGTCTGGCCGACAGTCTCTCGAAAGCGATTATCCGCGGCGCGGAGCTGCCAACCCGCAGCCCGCTCCTTGCCGCATGCATGTCCGCCCTGCTCCCGGGCAGCGGGCAGATTTACAGCGGCCATTATTATGACGGGGCTCAGGCGTTCCTGTTCGTCGGCGCCTTTTCCCTGGCCTCCTTCGCCGCGTATAGATACGACGAACGGATGAACAACAATTACATCATGACGATCGTCATGACCGCAGCCGCCACATTGTTCCATGTCGCTAATATTTTCGGCGCCTACAAGACGGCGGAATACAAAACCGCCAGAATCCGTGAAGACTTCCTCGCTGAATTCCGCAGAGCGGTAATACCGCTTGTGATTCAGTTGTGAACCGCCATGACGCCAAGGATTTTTTTTCGCTGCGCGTAAGGTCGGCGTTGTAGGACACCATTGCCTTTGAAGAACTTCTCTTCCCTCTTCCCTCTTCCCTCTTCCCTCTTCCCTCTTCAGCCAGTTCGCAAATCCCAAATCCCGCCCGGGGTAGCCGCTACGCGTCAACCCCGGGCTCTGTTGATGGAATCCCTCCGGCTTTGGATGAACAGAAATTGCCGTCCAACGTCCAACGTCAAACATCCCAGTTTCCACAATTGACGCGAACAAATCAATTCCGCATATTCACTCTTCACTCTTCACTCTTCACTCTTCACTCTTCACCCCCGACATCCCCCCATGCGCATCTTCCTTCTAACCGTAATACTCGCCTGCGCGACTGCATCCGCCCAGAAGCCGACCGATTGGTTGACGGATTATGAAAAGTCCGGATATGCCGCCACTCCGACATACGCAGAGGCCATGGAATATCTTAAACGAATCGACAAGGCATCGCCATGGGTGCGGCTGCGAAGTTTCGGGATATCTCCACAGGGACGTGAACTGCCGCTGGTAATCGTGTCGAAAAGAAGAGCTTTCGATCCCTTAAAGGCGCGGAAGACCGGACTTCCGGTGATACTTGTGGAAAGTTGCATACACGCGGGCGAGCCGGACGGCAAGGATGCAACCCTGATGCTGCTCAGGGAGATTGCGATCACCAAGTCAATGGCGGCTCTCGCTGACCATGTAACGCTGTTATTCATGCCCATTTTCAACGCGGACGGACACGAGCGCCGCAGCCCTTACAACCGTATCAACCAGAACGGTCCCGTCGAACAGGGATGGCGAACAACGGCGCAGAATCTGAACCTGAACCGTGATTTTCTCAAAGCCGACGCTCCCGAAATGCGGGCCTGGCTGCGCGTGTACAACGAGTGGATGCCGGAACTGCTGGTCGACTGCCACGTGACCAACGGCATAGACTTCCGGTACAACCTCACCTACTCGATGGAAATGTTCGAGAACTGTCCGGCGCCGGTAGTGGAATGGCAGGGCAAGCTCCGCGACGCTTTCACGGCGGGAATGAAGTCCGAGGGCGACCCGGTATTTCCTTACGTTTTCCCCCGTGAAAACCTCGACATATCGAAGGGCATTATCAACTATGCCTCGCCTCCGCGCCTCAGCACCGGGTACGCTGCTGTCAGGAACCGGGCGGCCCTGCTGATAGAAACACATATGTTGAAACCCTATCGCGAGCGAGTGACAGCCACATACCGCCTCCTCGTCGAGGTGCTGCGCTTCATCAACGGCGATCCCGGCGCTTTGCTCTCGGCCGTGGCACGAGGAGATGACGAAACCGCGCAGCTGCTCGGGACTCCCCGCGACACGGCTCATTTTCCTCTTATTTTCACTCGCACAGAAAAGTCGCGCCCGATAGAATTCGACGGATATGAGGCCACGGTTGTGGAAAGCGAAATTTCAGGCGGCAAATACACTGTGTGGAATCACGACAAACCGGTGAGAGCGACGATTCCCTTCTTCGACGATGTGACGGCTCAGAGGCGCGTTCGCGTGCCCGCGGCGTATATAGTGCCGGCCGAATGGACCGCTGTTTCGGATGTTCTCAGCATTCATGACGTGCATTTTCTTCGGCTCGTCTCTGATACCCGTATTCCAGTCGAGGTCACCAAATTCTCGCAGGTGAAGTTCCGCGAAACACCCTACGAGGGACGCCAAATGGTCACATTCCGAGACACAACTGTGATTGATACGATCCTGTTTCCGGCCGGAAGCATAGTCGTGGCTCCTGGCCAGCGTTCCGGACGGGCGGCGGTGCATCTTTTGGAAGCGCGCGGTCCGGATTCCTTCGTTGCCTGGGGTTTTTTCAACGCGATTTTTGAAGCCAAGGAGTATTTCGAGCCCTACATGATGGAAGGCATTGCGAAGAAAATGCTGGATTCCGACAGCGGACTCAAACTCCTCTATGAGAAGCGCCTGGCGACGGACAGCGCCTTCTCGAAAAATCCCCGCGCCCGTCTCGGATTTTTCCACGAGCGGTCCCCCTGGGCCGATCCGAAAATGAACGTCTATCCAGTGGGCAAATACTTCGGCGACACAAAGCTGCTTCGTACAGGCCGGTCGCCCGGAAGCTATGATGATCCGCGGATTCTCGAGAAAAGACAAGTGAATGATGTAACCTTTCGGCGGCACGAATAATCCTATAACTATACGCTTTTCCGGCATCATCAGAGGAGAATTGCCATGAGAGCTTGCGCGCGTACACGGGTTTCCGTTTTATCACTGATGATCCTCAGTGCAGCCGCGGGAGGGATTAACCTTCACGCCCAACCCCTGCTGAATTTCAATCGAATAACGAGCAACTGGCCTACGGTGGAACTGTATTTCACCGCTTCCTGCGACAGCGTGCAGTCGAGAATCACGGATAAAAGCCTTTTAAGCATCCGTGAAAACGGCGTTGAAATGGACTCCTTTCAGCTTCATTGTCCGGACCCGACTATACGCTGTCCGATGTCCGCGGCCCTGGTTTTCGATGCCAGCGGGAGCATGCAGGGCAGGGGCAATGCGGCCGCCAAAGCGGGAGGACTGGCGTTTCTGGAAGGATTCGACGGCACAGGCGACGAGGCCTGCATTCTCTGGTTCACAAGCGTGGTCACCAAAGCGCAGCAGATGACGGTCTACAAGGATCTTCTCCGGAACGCCATTAACGCGCTCCCGGCAAGCGGTCCCACCGCGCTGTGGGACGGTATCTTTCTAGGGATCCAGGACCTCGTCTATGACGGTGTAAATCCATGCCGCGCCGTCGTCGTCATTACAGACGGCGCCGACGGCAGTTCCCAGCGCACTCCCGAGGAAATCATTGCGCTGGCGACGAGAAACCGCATTCGGGTATACGCAATAGGGTTTGGATCGAGTATAAACCCTGTTCCTCTCAACCTTGTCGCTGAATTGACGGGCGGCCGCTACTTCCAAACCGATGATCCGGATGAACTCGTACGGATATACAGGGATATCTTCTCAATCATCAGCAGCAGCTTCGAAAACGAATGCCTGATCACCTATGAGGCATCGTGCAAGGACGGCGGCACGCGGAACGTGGAGCTCGCCTTGTCGAACTTCTGCGGCGGCTCCGATGCGAAGACAAAATCCTGGAGAGCGCCGCGCGACACGACGACGTTCGAACCCCTGGGAATCAGGATACCCGATGCGACGATCTGGTCCGGCGACACCGCCGTGATCCCGCTCGAGCTGACCACGCCGCTCGACAACGCCATGATACACCCGGCGCAGTTCGCCCTGAAAATTGATCACAGCCGCCTGCAACTCGAAGGCGTGGACACGCCTACCGGCTGCCTGCTCGAAGGCGTGCCGATCACGGTTGCGCCGACGCCCGACGGGCATGTGATTACAACCGGCGCACGCACCATGATGACGACCCAGTCGCTCCCCGCGCCTCTTGCGCTGCTGCGCTTCACGGTAAAGCGGGCGGTGATGGATTCGATGTCGGCCGGCATCGGCCTCGCCGATTGGATTTTCCAGGCCGGCTGCTTCGCGCCTCAACTCAGCGGCGGAGTCCTGAAAGCATACAGCGACAAACTGGGCGCTTTCGCCGTGATCGACAGCATAACGAGCAAGGACGGCAGAGTATTTGTTCACTTCCGGGCGAGATGCAAAGGCGCTTTTGCGACTTCACTTGAAGCGGGCGCCGCTCATATCGCCGTCGACGGCATAGACACGCCTGCTCCGATAGTGAGCGGACCGACGGCGGTCAACGGCATGACGGCCGAGTTTGCGGATCCCTGTCCCGACGGCGGCACTCATCAACTCGAGCTTCGCCTTCAGCCCTTCTGCGACACGGTTTTCACCATGACGCGGGCTTATAAATCGGAGAAACGGAACCTCGGCGTCACCGTCACCGGATCGAGGCATCTCTGTCCCGGCGACACGGCGCGTCTCGACGCGGTGGGAGGATACTCTTCGTACGCCTGGTCGGATGGATCGACCACATCACACATGGTAGTGACGGGCGCAGGCGAGTATTTTTACACGGCGACAGGTCCCGGCGGCTGCGTGCTCGATTCGGACACTATCAGGATCACCGGGTCCGTAATCCCGGTCATAACACCGCCGGGTCCGATAACCATCTGTGAAGGGAAAACCGTGACGCTCGACGCCGGCGCGGGCTATGTTTCTTACGAGTGGTCCAACGGACATAGCGGACGTCTGCTGGTTGTGTCGGAATCCGGCGATTACCATGTGACCGCGGTCGACGGCGAAGGTTGCGTCATGACATCGGCCGCAGCGAGGGTGGACGCTGTGACCGAGTTGCATCCATCTATCACGGCTTCGGGACCGAAGGAATTTTGCGAAGGAGACATCGTCGTCCTCCTGGCAGATCAGGGTTATCAGCGCTACGTATGGTCCACAGGCGATACAACCGCGGCGATAGTCGTTGGAAGCAGCGGCAGTTACACGGTTACCGTGTATCTCGACGGCGGCTGCAGCGGCACGTCCGAGCCAGTGACTGTCACCGTGCATCCCCTGCCGGCCAAACCTTCGATATACCGGACTGGCGACGACCTGAGCACGGACACGGCTTACGCTTACCAGTGGTATTTCGGGGACGTGGAGATACCCGGAGGAACATCCCGCTCGCAGCGGGCCGTTCAAACCGGGACGTACAGGGTAAAAGTCACGAATTCCGAGGGCTGCTCCGCGATGTCCGAGACGTACATGGTGACGACGCTGCCGGCAGCGCACACCCCGGATGCCGAGAGTTTTGCAATTGACGTTCATCCCAATCCCGCGGGAGACGCGATTACCGTCAGTCTGCGCGGTCTCGATCACGGTACGGCGCGCCTGCGCTTGTACGATCCGCTGGGCCGGGAGCTCCGTAGCTTGACACTCGAAAGCTCTGCGGGCGCGGGCATCTGTTCATTTTCACTGGCCGGCCTGCCCCCGGGGATTTATCTGTTTCGAGCCGAACATGGTTCGGCTGCGGCGTTGAAGCTGTTCGTGCGGAAATAGCGACAGGAGACATTCTCTCGTCAAGAGCACACATTTCGTCACTGATTCTCGTCATGATCACTCCTTAGCCGGGATCGAGGACAAGCACTTTGGATTACTGAAACCGCTCTCCAAGCAAACTTGCACGGCACAATATGTAAACAGGCAAGCGTCATCGAGCCGACTTGTACGGTCACTCGCGCAAACTTGCAGTCGTCCTCGTGACGACTTGCACAAATCCTTTGCCGGCTTGCATTGTTTTTCCGCCGCGTGCAGCGTCCTTCGTGACGACCTGCACAGGCACTCGCGTAAACTTGCAAGCGTCCTCGTGACGACCCGCGCGGCCACTCGCGCAGGCTTCCCGGCACTTAATGCGCGCTGACGAGCACCGGAAGCAGACTTGCACGCACTTTTACATGCTCGTACAGCACTTGATACATGCTTGCAAGCAGCTTTTGCTCACATGCAGGCGTCCTCGCGGCGGCATCCGGACTTTCTGCGCTTCTGCGTTAATTACGGCATCACACTCTCACGATCTTTACCGCGCCATCCGAGGGCTGATCATCATCATCATCACTCCCTATCAGGGAATCAAGACGGAATAGCGCCGAAACCTGATTTTTTGCGGCCCATCCGCCTATTCCGTAAATTATGAGGTTAGAGCGGATGCGTTAATACTCCGCTCCTTCCAACCTGAACTCACATTTCTCATTCGATATCGGAGCACGCAATGGCAAAGAGCAAGGACAAGGGAAAAAACAAAGCTGGTAAGAGTCCGAAATATGTTTACTACTTCGGCGGCGGAAAAGCCGAGGGCAAGGCCGAGATGAAAAATCTGCTCGGAGGCAAGGGCGCGAACCTCGCCGAGATGGTGAACATCGGGCTGCCGGTGCCGGCCGGATTCACGATCACCACGGACGTCTGCACGTATTACTACGCCAACAAGCGCAGCTACCCGGCCGAACTCGACGCCCAGGTCCGCAAGTCTCTGGCCAAGGTCGAAAAGGAGATGGGCGCGGTATTCGGCGATCCGAAAAACCCTCTGCTCCTCTCCGTCCGCTCCGGTTCGCGCGCTTCGATGCCGGGCATGATGGACACCATTCTGAACCTCGGATTGAACGAAAAAACCGTACAGGGACTCATCGAGCGCAGCGGCAACCCTCGTTTCGCCTGGGATTCCTACAGGCGCTTCGTGCAGATGTACGGTGACGTGGTCCTGGATCTGAAGCCGGTCAACAAGGACGACATCGATCCTTTCGAAGCCATACTCGAGGCGAAGAAACACGCGCGCGGCGTGAGGTTCGACACCGAGCTCACGGCGGACGATCTCCGCGAACTGGTGTTCGAGTTCAAGAACGCGATAAAGCACGAGACGGGACACGATTTCCCGGAAGACCCGTGGACTCAGCTTCAGGGCGCAATCGGCGCGGTGTTCGGATCCTGGATGAATCCGAGGGCCATCCATTACCGCAAGTTGAACGGCATACCCGAGGATTGGGGGACAGCCGTCAACGTGCAGTCCATGGTATTCGGAAACCTCGGCGAGGATTCGGGAACCGGCGTGGCTTTCACGCGCGACGCCGCCACAGGCGAGAACATCTTCTACGGCGAATTCCTCATGAACGCCCAGGGCGAGGACGTTGTCGCGGGAACGCGCACACCGCTCCCGATAGCTCAGCTCGCCGAGCGGGATCCCGCCGCCCTGAAGCAGCTCGAGAACATCCGCAAGGTTCTGGAGAAGCATTACCGCGACATGATGGACATCGAGTTCACCATACAGAACCGCAAGCTTTACATGCTGCAGTGCCGCGTCGGCAAGCGCACGGCGTTCGCCGCGATACGCATAGCCGTCGACATGGTGAAGGAGAAGCTGATTTCCTCCGAAGAAGCGCTGCTTCGCATAGAGCCGGACCAGCTCAACCAGCTGCTGCGGCCGATCTTCGACCACGCGGATAAGCAGAAGGCGGTCGCCGAAAACCGCCTGCTCGCCCAGGGTCTCAACGCAGGGCCCGGCGCGGCCGCGGGGGTGGTGGTTTTCAATGCCGAGGACGCCGTGGAATACAAGAAAAACGGAAGCAAGGTGATACTCGTGCGGATCGAGACCTCTCCCGAGGACATCAAGGGCATGGACGCTTCAGAAGGCATACTCACGGCGAGGGGCGGAATGACATCGCACGCGGCTCTGGTCGCGAGGCAGATGGGAAAGGTCTGCGTGGCGGGTTGCGGACCGCTGCTCATCGATTACCGCGCTCGTGAACTCCGCGTGAACGGACGGGACGACGTCGTCCGCGAAGGCGATCACATATCGCTCGACGGAACGACCGGCGAAGTGTTCATCGGGAAGATTCCGACGCGCCCGAGCGAGGTTCTTCAGGTGCTCATCGACAAGACCCTGAATCCCGACGACGCGCCCGTGTACAAGCTGTACGAGAAGATCATGAAGTGGGCGGACAAGTTCCGTCAGATCAAGGTACGCACAAATGCGGACCAGCCGGACCAGGCCTCGAACGCCGTGGCCTTCGGCGCCGAGGGCATCGGCCTCTGCCGCACCGAGCACATGTTCTTCGGCGAAGGCAAGATAGGCCCGATGCGCGAGATGATTCTCGCCGGAACGGAAGACGACCGCCGCGCCGCGCTCGCGAAACTGCTGCCGCTGCAACGGGCCGACTTCGAGGGCATATTCGCGGCGATGGACGGAAGACCCGTCACCGTGCGCACCATCGATCCGCCTCTTCATGAATTCCTTCCGCACGACGAAGCCGGACAACGCGAAATGGCGGAGATGATGCATATCGCGCCCGAGACCGTAAAACAGCGCGTCGAGTCCCTGCACGAGTTCAATCCCATGCTCGGTTTCCGCGGTTGCCGCCTCGGCATCATGTACCCCGAGATCACCGAGATGCAATCGCGCGCGGTCTTTGAAGCGGCGGCCAATGTCATACTGGGCGGCGGCAAGGCGTTTCCCGAAATCATGATACCGCTGGTCGGAAACGAAAAAGAGCTCAAGCTGCAGGAAGAGATCGTGCGCCGGGTTGCCGGGGAAGTGATGACGGAGAAGGGCGTGAAATTCAAATATCTCGTCGGGACCATGATCGAGATCCCGCGCGGCGCTGTCACCGCGGCCCGTATCGCGGGTGTGGCGGAATTCTTTTCCTTCGGCACCAACGATTTGACTCAGACCACGCTCGGCATCAGCCGCGACGATGCCGGCCGTTTCCTCGTTCCTTACGTCGAGAAAGGGATCTACGATCGCGATCCGTTCGACGCGATCGACCGCGAGGGCGTGGGTTTCCTGATGAAGCATGCCGTGAAGGAAGGCCGTTCCGTGCGACCCGACCTGAAGCTCGGCATCTGCGGAGAGCACGGAGGCGAGCCGTCGTCGGTGATGTTCTGCCACGAAATCGGCCTGAACTATGTGAGCTGTTCCCCGTTCCGTGTGCCTATCGCGCGGCTCGCCGCCGCGAGAGCCGCGCTGCTGCATCCACGGAAGGAAAGCGGGAAGGGGAAAAAATAGCTTCCCCTCCGGTTTACGAATTCACGGAATCACCGGTTCACGAATTCACCGACTCCCCGTGACGCCGTCTGTGCCGCCGGCGTCACGGCCTGTACGGTTTAGCCTTGTACGATTTTGCGAAACTGTGCGAGTTGTTGTAATCGCGCTGGGCGAGCACCTGGTTGTACCGCTTCAACGCCTCCTGGCGCTGGTTGAGCACATCGTGCAGCATGCCGGATCGCAACAGCGCCAGCACGCGGAAACCTGACGCCTCTTCGTCCTCTATCGCCAGGGACACTGAAACGCAACGGTTGAAGAAACGCAGAGCGGCGCTGTGCTCATTGCGCAGCATGGCTTCGTAGCCGAGATAATAGGTCGCCTCGCGTTCGGCGGCAGGGCCGTAGCCGGTCCACTTTTCTCCGCAGCGGGTCAGCACTTTCGTGAAAAGCGGAACCGCTCGCCGCCAATCGGAGAGTTTCACGTGGATGCGTCCGAGCAGCCGCTGGAAGACGGGATTGCGCGGGAATTCATCCGAAAGCATCCGGGCGTAAGGAAGAGCGGCCGAGGGTTTGTTTTCGAAGGTGGAAAGCACTTGCACGAGAAAGTACATGGCCTCCCAATTGGCGTATCTGCCCTTTTCGGAAGCCGATTTCAACTGTCTGATGCCTTTGCTTCGATCACCTTTCGGCAGGAAGAGCATAACCGGTTTCAACAATGGGTAACGGTCGGGCAGCACCGCGGCGTAATAGTTGTATATGCCGATGCCGAAATTCACGTCCGCGTTTTTGGGCGCGAGCCGCGCGGCCTTTTGAACAATGGGCATCGCGTCGCGGCCGTCTCCGGCCGCCTTGAACCAGCTCTTGCGGGTAGCGTACAGGCGTCCGCGGAAACCGATGGCGCCGCCCTTGAAGAACAATCCCGCCAGGTCGTTGTCATTTTTGTCGAGCAGGCGGTCGCAGTGATCTATCACCGCCTCCAGCTTTCTATAGAATGCCTGATCCCTGGATTCGTCCTCGATCGCGATAAGGATGCGCCACCAGTCGACCATCGCCAGGAAGAAAGCCCCGGCCGGATGGTCCGGACGTTCACGCGCCACGATGCCGAAGGCCTCATCCGCCCTGGCGAAATCCAGATCGTATGTCGCCTTGATCCCCTCGCGGATTTTTTTGTCTATCTCGGGCGTTTCTATCCACTGAGCGGATGCCGGCGCGTAAAATGCCGCAGCCGCTGTCAGCACCAGAACCGATAAAAAACCGATCCTCCGATTCATGCCTGATGTTTTCATCTCAACCGCCTCCATTTCCGTTTTCAGGATCCGTACTCGACCGCCGCGTATGTTTTTCGATCGTCTCCGGATTTTCACCGGAAGACTTTCCAGTTAAATAACGCACGATGCGCTTGTTGTACAAGAGCGCGATGGCCGACAGCAACACCGCCGTCACGGCAAGGCCTTCTTCCGGACCGAACATGCCCCCGGTCAGCCACGCGGCCCCCTCGCATTCCGCGCGGAACAAGCTCGGTTCGATCACTCCGCTCACTGGAAAGCCCCATACCGGTCCCAGGAACAGATTCCAACCTGTGTGCAATCCGATCGGCAGCCACAAGGACTCCGACACGATGCAGGCCCGACCGAGCCAGACTCCGGCGAGGAAGATGTTGGCGTAGCCGGCCGGACCGATGTGGGGATTTGAGACGTGCATCAGCGCGAACAGGACGGACGTGATCAGCACGGCGATGCGGGGGCCGGCCGCTCGTTGCAGTGTGCGCAGAGGATAGCCACGCAGCAGCATCTCCTCGGCGAAGCCGACGATCAGAAAAATGGTCAGGCCTCCTGAGAGAACCTTCATCGCATGGCCGCTCGAAACAGCCGCGACGTGCAGACGCACGGCGCCCGCCGACAAGCCTATCGCGGTGACAAGGGACACCATCGCAGCAGCAGCCGCCAAACCGAGCCCGAGGTTGCGCGCCGCCGCGGCGCCACGCAAGCCGTAATCGAGAAACGGACGTCCGTCGATCAACAGGGCGCCGACCGCCGTCGCGGCGATCGCCGCCGCCAGCAGGATCAGATGCGGCGTCATCCACCAGAACTGCGCGCCCGTTTCCAGGAAGCCGGCGACCGCTTGTATGACCAGGGCCAGCACCGGCACGGCAAGGAAGGTGGTCCCCGCGTAAGCGAGAAGCTTCCAAACCGCGCGCAGCTCTCCGCCGGCCAGCCAGAATGAGTTCACCGGTTTGTTGTCGCCGTATGTATCCTGCCCTTCCATTCGTAAGATCCGATCGTCCCCGCGAGGGAGACGAACACAAGATAAAATGGGTGCAACAACTCCGCAATTCCGAGATCGACGGCGCGGATCGGAGCCTTGAACAGGCGAGCCGCCGGAAACAACACGGAAAGATCGGCTGCGATTTTTAGCCCGAAAAGCGCGCAGGCCAGGACGAACGCCCACGGCGACAGCGCCGCGATGAAAGGAGCGGCGCAGCAGGAAGCGAGATAGAAGAAGAGCAATACCAGGAAGGCCTTGAAGCGGGCGTCGCCGCTCAAGCGGCCCTTCGACGCCCAGCGGATGCGCTGCGAGATGAAAGCCCGGAAAGAAGGCGACGCCGGGCATCGCACGATCGCTCCGGGCGCCGCGACGAAATCGGCGCGTCCGCCGCCCTCGTAGACGACCGCGTGAAGCAGGAAATGATCGTCCCCGCCGGCGGTTTTCCGGTGCATGGAGAAGCCGCCGGCCCTGTTCCAGGCCTCCTTTTTATAAGCCAGATTGGCGCCGTTGCACAGGCGGGGGTAACCCGTTCCGAAGAGGCCCGCGCCCACGCCCATCAGTCCCAGGAACTCGAGCGCTTGGACGCCACACATGAAGGCGGGCGTCTCATCGTAGAGCACCGGACCGGCGGCGAGATCGTTGCCGGAGGAGACTGCGGCGGCCATTGTGGCAACCCAGTCGGGACCGTGAACACAATCCGCGTCGGTCGTGAGAATGATTTCGCCGGCCGATTCTCCTATCCCAGCCTCCAAAGCCGCCTTCTTTCCGGCGGCAGAATTCCCGTCCAGCGTAAGAACTCTGAAACGGGGATCCCCGCGCATCGCTTCCCGCGCCAGCCCGGCGGTGCCGTCGGTCGAATGGTCGTCCACTATTATGAATTCCAGCATTCCCTCGGCATATCGCTGTCGGCGCAGGGAACGCACACATGCGGCCGCGCGGCTCGCTTCGTTCCGCATCGGTACCACGACGGACACTTTGTGCGAAGGAGCGACCTCGTCCCGGCTTCCGGCTGGATCGTTCTCATAGAAACGCAGTCCTTGCCGGACCCTCAGAAGAAACAAGGCATAGGCGGAGAACAGCGCGAGATGCACGATGGCCCAGATGAAAATCGTCATGCATTCTGAGGCCGCGCGAGCGCCGGCAGAAGGAGCAGCACGGTCCCGGCCAGCGCGGGAAGCAGCACATTGACTATGAAGAGGAGGATGGACGCGTTGAATGCCGTGGCGCCGGGAACTCCGAGCAACGCGAAAACCAGCACGGATGCGCCCTCGCGTATGCCGAGTTCGCCGAAAGTAACCGGAGGCACGACAGTTTTAAGCAGCATCACGGCGGAAGCTCCGCAAAGAGCGTCGAATGGATTTATCCTCTCCTGAGCGATAAGAAAAAGCGCGAACTGCGAGATAAACACCGCGTAGAAAGCCGCCGACTTCCATATCAAAGCCCGCAGATCCCGGGGCTGCAATTCGGACAACGCCTGCAATACCCTGTGCGCCGCCGCGCCCCATCGTCCGCTGCGGGGTATTCGCCGCAATAGCATACGTTCGAACGGTTTCCTGCCCTTGATCAGCGCCGCGAACAGCAGCAGAACGGCGATGCCGCCGAGCAGCGCGGCGGGCAGCGCGGGGCCGCCTCCCGGGCCATGCGCGAGCAACGCGGCCGTTGCGACGCAGCCGCAAGCAACGGTCACGACGAGCGCGGCCATTTTATCGACGGCGGTCAGGCCGGCCAACACCGCCGCGCCCGAGCCGGGCATGGCGATGGCTCTGCCGCCGTATTCACCGGTGCGGGCGGGAGTGACCAAACCCAGCGCGAAACCGGTGAACAGCGACGCCGCTATGCGACGATTGTCCGTCTCCGGGCGCACTCTGCGGACGAGCGTCCTCCATTTGGAATACTGGAGCCAAAGGTTCGGCGCCGAAAGCGCGACAGCGATTGCGAGAAGAGTGGGGTCGGCGGCGGTAAATGCGGGCGCAAGACGGGTCGCGTCCACCCAGCCGACAACGATGCATATGACGAGCGCGGCGAGCGCCGCCTTCGCCGCCGTGTAAAGCGCGGAGCGCAATGTCAACGGGAAAACCGCCGTCGCGGTTTGGGCTGCGCCGCGCATCAACCGTGCTCCGGCGAACCCCGCCCCGCCTGCGCTTCGAATGCCATGACGGCGGACCTCGTCATTACAGAGCGTAAATGTTCAGTTCAGGGAAAAACACCCAGTACATCAGCCACAAGGCGAAACCGAGCGCAACGGGAATGGCGAAATTGTCGTCGATGATGTCGAAGGAGAATATCTCAGCCGCCGCGCCTACAACCGTCGATATCATCGCTATCAGGTACTCGCCGGGCAGTTGGGCGACTTTCGGCGTGAACAGCACGACGAAGGACGCTGATATCACGAAGGCAGTGGAACCTTCAAGCGTCTTTCCGCGGAACGAGCGAGTTCCGAAGCGCCTTCCTATCAGAGCCGCCGTCGTGTCGGATATGATCAGGACGGCGAAGGCCGTTATCGTGATCAGCTTGGGAAAAACCAGCACGCAAAAAAGCGCGGAAATCAACACCCATGTCGCCCCGTTGAAAGTCTTCTTTTCCTCCACCTGTTCGTGCCTTCGCAGCATGCGTCCGAATATTCTCAGGTAGAGCCGGAACGACGGCTTGTGAAAAAGCCTCAGGAGATCGCCGGCCACGAAAGCGGCAGCCATCGGGATCAGCAGCGCGAGCGCGGTTTCACGGGAGATGAAATAGTAAACGACCGGGATGGACAGCGAACAAAGGTGTATGCCCTTGCGCAGGAGTTCCCATTTGAAACTCACGGGTTCGCGATCGACCGCCTGCAGTCGCGGCTGCTCCGGGCTCATGCGTCCCTGCGCGCCCCCTCGCCGCCCGCTTCCGACGATCCGCCTTCCTCATCGGCGACCGGAGGTTGTCTGCCTTGTTCGTCCTGTCGTTTCAATTCCTCCACGGCCTTGCGGATTTTTTCCGCGCGCTCGAGATCCAGGCGCAGCTGCTCCGCTTCGCCGTCCTTCCTGATGACCCCGTCCGATGCCGCGCGCTGGAGCGGCGGAAGATCTTCGCCCTTCACGAGTTTCGCGATGTCTTCGCTGTCCAGAATTTCCCTGTCGAGCAATGCCAGGGCGATATTGTCGAGCTTGTCACGATGCTGTTTGAGAATCTCTTCTGCGCGCTCCATGCAACGTATTACAATCGAACGGACGGCGCCGTCGATGGCCACGGCGGTCTCCTCGCTGTAATCGCGATGCTGCACGATTTCCCGGCCCAGGAATATTTCCTCTTCCTTGGCCCCGAAAGTCAGCGGACCGAGTTCGCTCATGCCCCATTCGCAGACCATTTTTCTCGCGAGTGATGTGGCGCGCTCGATGTCGTTGCCCGCTCCGGTGGTAAGCCGGCCGAAAACCAGCATTTCCGCCGCGCGTCCGCCCATCGCATAGGTGATCATCGCCTCGAGGTATTCCTTGGAATACGTGTGCTTCTCATCGATAGGCAGGTAAGTGGTCACGCCGAGAGCGCGTCCGCGGGGAATGATCGTGACTTTGTGCACCGGATCCGCCTCGGGCACCATCTTGGCGACCAGCACATGCCCCGCCTCGTGATACGCTGTGAGCCGTTTTTCCTCCTCGGAGATGATCAGGCTTTTTCGCTCCATGCCCATCATCACCTTGTCCTTGGCTTCCTCGAAGTCCGCCATGGAAACGGTTTTCTTGTTCCGGCGCGCGGCGAGCAAAGCCGCCTCGTTCACTAGGTTCGCGAGTTCCGCGCCCGCCAAACCCGGCGTGCCTTTGGCGAGAGTGACCAGCGTGACATCCGGATCGAGCGGGATGTTGCGCGTATGAACCTTGAGTATGCCCTCGCGGCCTTTCACGTCCGGCCTGTCGACCACGACCTGCCGGTCGAAGCGACCCGGTCTGAGCAGCGCCGGATCGAGCACATCAGGCCTGTTCGTGGCCGCGATGATGATGACGGTGCTGCCCTGCTCGAAACCGTCCATTTCTACGAGCAATTGATTGAGCGTCTGCTCCCGCTCGTCGTGACCGCCCCCGAGACCGGCGCCGCGCTGCCTGCCCACGGCGTCTATCTCGTCGATGAACACGATGCAGGGCGCGTTTTTCTTGGCCGTCTCGAAGAGATCGCGCACGCGGCTCGCGCCGACCCCGACAAACATCTCGACGAACTCCGCGCCGGAGATGGAGTAAAACGGAACCGCCGCCTCGCCGGCCACGGCTCTCGCCAACAGTGTCTTTCCGGTGCCCGGAGGGCCCAGCAACAGGACGCCTCGCGGTATCTTGCCTCCGAGCCGCTGAAATTTTCCGGGTTCCCTGAGGAACTCGATGATCTCCTGCAACTCCACTTTCGCTTCATCCGCGCCGGCCACATCCGAGAAGGTGATGCGTCCGGCTGTGTCGCTTACCATGCGGGCGCGGCTTTTTCCGAAGCTGAATAATCCCTTCGTTCCGCCCGCCCCGGCGCCCGACTGCATGCGCCGCATCAGGAAAATCCAGAGAACTATCAACAGGATCCAGGGGGAGTACATGAGCAGATAATGCGTCCACTCCGTCCCCTTTTCCTTGTACGTGATCGCGATACCCATTTGAGACCAGGTCTTCCTCAATTCCGGATCGAGTTCGCCGAGCATCACGTTGAAACCGCTCGCCGCGGCCTGTTTGTTGTCGACGGTCTTGAGGTTGATTTTCGCGTTGAGTTTTCCGTTGAAAGTATAGTCGTTGAGATTCGCCTTGTAGACGACCGCGCTGACGATGCGCAGATCCTGCCCGTCCTCCGTCTTCCGTCCTCCGTTGAGTATGTTTTCGAAGTCGGTGTACGAGATCACCGGGTCCGTGTTCTCGGCGCTCATAAAAATCCTGTACATGAAGTAGGCGGACAGGAGAACGATCAGCCATATCAGCATGGATCTCGAATTCTTCATCCAGCTCGAATCATCACCCGGTTTTTTCTGCGGAGGTCTTGGAGGCGTTTTGCGCGGCGCGCCTCCGCGTTCGCCGTCCTCACTGTGCCAATTCCTGTATTTCCTTGCGTCGTGAGCGCTCATGAAAACTCCTTGTCGGCCGCTTCGTCGGCGGCGTTTGCTTCGAGTATATAGACTTCAGGCAGATTCCTCGCCTGCTGCGCGTAATCGAGACCGTAACCGATCACGAAACGCGGCGGTATGACAAATCCGACATACGGTAGATGATGCTCCACTTCGGTCCTCTCCGGCTTGTGCAGAAGCGTGACAACCGTCAGAGAGGCCGGATTTTTCGCAAACATGAGCTTCTTCATGAAATCCAGCGACACGCCGGTGTCCACTATGTCCTCGACAAGCACTATATGCCTGTTCCCGGCTTCGCAGGACAGATCCTTCAGCAGGCGGACGCGGCCGCTGCTGATCTTGTTGTCGCCGTAGCTGGACAATCTGAGGAAATCCACTTCGCATTCAATGGTGACACGGCGGACGAGATCGGCGAAGAAAATGAAGGCGCCGTTCAGGACGCAAATGAACACAGGTCGTTTATCCGAGAAATCGCGATCGAGGGCGGCGGCCAATTCCCCCACTCTCGATGCGATCCTTTCACGGCTGAGATACGGGACGAAACGTTCGCCGTTGACCAGTATCGACAAATCCCCGCTCACATCCGTTCCCCCCTGCCGCCTCCGAGGTTGCGGTATTCCAGCCGAGCCGCGGTTCTGCTCGACGCGCGCACTTTGAAACGTTCGTCAAGTCGGAGACCGCATAGCCAGATTATTTCGCCGGAGCGAACGAGCACCATTACCATTTTTTTCAAACGTCGAGGCATTCTGATGTCAGTAAGGAAATCGCTGACTTTCCTGCTGCCGGACGCGCCGAATGGCTGGAAGCGGTCGCCCGCTTTCCACGGGCGGAGCGTCCACTCATTTCCGGCGATGTCAAGATCGATGTACTCGATTGTCGGATCATCACTGAAGTTTACTTCCCGCATTTCGACCGCTGTCGAGCTGAAATCCGCGAACGGAAGCTCGACGGTTTGCCCGGCATGAATGGCGTACGATGGAGTATCCGGAGCCATATCGCGGAAAATCGTTAAAAAATCTCTTTCCCGCCTCGCCAGCACTCCTTCACCCGGCTGTGCTTCCGCTCCAACGCGTTTTCGGAGGAGACTTTCAACGATTTCCACCGCTTCAAAAGAAATGTCCTTGAGACCGGCAAGTTCAAGCGCTCGTCTGATGAGAAGGCTGCGCTGGAAGACAAAATACCCTTTAAGCACCGGAACGGCAAGGGAAACTCCGTACTCTTCCATTCTCAGGCACTCCGCCTCGAGTTTATTCGCCTCCTTTTCGATGAATTCGCCCAGGGATTGGAAGTACAAGGCGCTTCGACGCAGAACGTCTGCAACATTCGGCTGCACATAGGCGGCGACAGCGGGAAGCACATGCCTGCGCAATGCATTTCTCGAATACTTGTCGTTCTGGTTCGATGCATCCTCACACCACTGCAGACCGTGTCTCCCCGCATAGGACAGCAAATCCGCACGGGCAACGGAAAGCAGAGGACGCAGAACCCTGCCCATGACCGGGCGAATGCCTTGGAGGCCGTCGACACCGGCGCCACGGAGAAAGCGCGCGAGGAGCGTTTCAGCCTGATCGTCCAGATGATGCGCGGTCAGAATCCAGTCACAACCGGCTTCGATCCGCATTTGCTCGAGGGCTTCATAGCGCAGCTCGCGCGCGACGTCCTGCAGGGAACGATGACTCCCGGTCATCGCGGCTTTCACATCCACACTCCGTTCAAGGAACCGCTTGCCGAGGGATTCGGCGAGCCGGCGCACAAACACGGCCTCGGCCGCTGCTTCGGGCCGAAGGCCGTGATTCACATGGGCAACGGCCGCGCGAAGATCCCAGCGTATGCACACAGAGGCGAAGATATGCGCCAGAGCAGTGCTGTCGAGTCCTCCGCTGCACGCGACGAGAAAAGAAGCGCCGCGCTTCAGCGTCCCCGTCTTGCGCAACTGTTCAACGATTCGCCGATCCGGTTTCATTCCGCGTCCAGGCGGCCCGCGCCTTTCGATGCCGAGGCTTGCTGCATCGCGAGTTCAAAATCCTTCAACCAGGAAAAATCATGCGCGAGGGCGAGAAGCCGCCGGAGCGCTCGTTTGTCGACAGCCAGATAATCCCGTTGCACGGATTCCCGCATGGTTTCGGAGCAGTTGTCGATGCCTGTGGAAATTTCCTCTCTGAAATCATTCGCCGCTTGCGTGAATTCCCTTTCGAGAACGCCGATGTGCTCGCCGCCCGCGCCGGCATGCCTGGCGAGGGCGCTGGAAATCCGCGTCAGATATTTGCCCTGAAACGCCAGTCGCCCGATGAATTCTGAATCCCGGTTGTCCCGGGCTGCATGCAGAAAGCTGCGGAGCGTATCGACATCCTGCAAAGCATTGCCTGAAAAATCCGCCAGCAATTCCAGCAATGTGGAGACCGCATCCGGCGACTGCTCTTTCATACCGCAAATATCCGATATTTCGACGCTTCTTGAAAGTCGCTTAGGCCATCCATCGCCGGCGCGATGGCACGTTCACTGATCGGCCGGCGCTTTCCGACGCTTTACCAGCCGAAGAATCCGCGGCCATGCTCCCTGCATTCCGCCGGAGGACGCAAGGCGTTGACAGGCGCGAAAATTTTCTCCGGGCAGTCCTCGACCGCCAAATCCCCGGTTCGCGAGCAGAGATGGACGTAGGTCACAGTCGAAGGAGCCGTGAATGCGCTGTCGGCGCTTCTGCCGTTGCGCGAGACCTCCGCCATGGCCTTGCCCCAGATGGGAGCGCACGCTGCGCCGCCGTACCTGAATGCGCCCGTGAGGACATTCGAAGGATCGTCGAAGCCGATCCATATCGCCGTGCATAACCGGGGAGTGTATCCCACGAACCATGCGTCGGTCGATTTCTGCGTTGTGCCTGTTTTGCCCGCCGCCGCGCCCGTGTATGTGCCGCGTATGACGCGTGCGGTGCCGCTGTCCACGACCGTCTCCAATGCGGTCGTCAACAGGAACGCCGTTGCGGAATCCAGGACGGTCGCCGTGTCGGGCCTTGCGGCGTAAATCAACCTTCCGTACTTGTCGTCGATGCGCGCAACCGAATAAGGCCTCGCGCGGAGTCCGTAGGCAGGAAAGACCGCAGTAGCAGCCGCCATCTCGAGGGGAGATACTTCGGAGGTTCCCAGCGCAAGAGACGGATATTCGCGCAGTTCAGAATTTATGCCGCAGCGGCGGGCGAAGTACGCGACATCCGCGGGGGTCGTGAGCTCAACTATCGCATGCGCTGCCGCAAGATTCAGAGATCGTTGGATAACACTGATCATGGGAAGCTTGGCGCCCGACCACGAATCGTCGTCATTTCCCGGACGCCATTCCCAGGCGAGTCCGGAATCGACGACGATGGGCGAATCCTCGATCGGAGTCGCGAGCGTCAGTCCTTTTTCAAGCAGTTGGCCGTACAGAAACGGTTTGAAAGCTGAACCCGGCTGACGGCGGATCTGCGAGGCATGATTCAAGCCGCGCGGATTCGAACCCGGCGCCCCGCCGATCATCGCTTTGATCGCTCCTTTTCCCGTTTCTATGCTTGCGAGGCCGACCTGCACCTTCTGCAGGTTCCTCGGGAATAGTTTCCATTGCGCTTCAACGGCGCCTTCCATCGCGCGTTGTATCATGGGATCTATCGTGACTGTGATGCGCATTTGTTCGTTGTCGAGGGATCTGCCGGCCGCCTTGAGTATTTCCGCGGCTTCGCGGCGCGCGTATTCTAACAGGTGACGCCCCTGCTCCTCGCGAAGACGAAGACCTAACGGACGCTTCTTCAGCGCATTGAAATCCTTTTGAGACAGTTTCCCGACTTCAACCAGATTGTGCAGGACCTCGTTGCGCCGCGCGCGCGCCTTTTCCGGATGTTTGGAAGGATCATACGCGGAAGGCGCCTGAAGCAGACCGATTAGAGTCGCGCTCTCGATCATGGACAGGCTCTCGGGACCTGCACCAAAGAATTCCCGGGCAGCGGACCAGATCCCATAGGCGCCGCGGCCGAAGTAAACCGTGTTCAGATACAACGTGAGTATCTGCTCTTTCGTGTACTTCTTCTCGATTTCGCGAGCGAGATCGATCTCGGCCAGTTTCCTCGATATGCTTCTATCGTTGCTCAGAAACAGATTCCTCGCCAGCTGCATCGTCAAGGTGCTGCCGCCCTGCGTGCGGCCGGTCAAAGTATTGAACAACGCTCTGCCGAGCCCTTTGAGTGAGACGCCGTCATGTGAATAGAAATCCCTGTCTTCGGTGGCGATCAGAGCATCGATTACATGCCTAGATACGGCGCTGGTTCCCTGTATCTCAACTCGATGCGGCACAGCCAAATAGTCCAAGAACGACCCGTCGGCCGCGGCTGCGTACGAAGAGTATTTCAGATTGACGGCCGGAAGCGTCTGCCCGGCGACATTCGTCATCGAGCAAAACGCCAACAAAAGCAGGCAACGGACACTTGGCATATCTGTTCAAATGATCCGGTTATGACAGAGCGCGTTCATCTGGGGCGCGTTATGGCTCGCGACCGCTCGACGGAGGCGAAAGGCGCGAACGACGGCGAACCCTGAACGCAATCTAAGCAATAATACGGATCGCGCGCATTGCAATCGCCGCCCGGATACAGAGGCGGAATATATTCCGGTTCGGCGATCGAGCATTGGATTGATTTACAACCATGAAATGAATAAATTTTACGGTTGCGTATGGCTCTGCCAATCCGTATCGAGGCGGACCACGGAGATGCCCCGGCGCTTCCGGGGCGTGGTAAACCAATCAATCATTAAGCGGCCAAAGCACGGAGCAAAGAAGATGAATTTACGCAGATTATGCACATCCGTCATGCCACTTGCAGTACTCGCGCTCGCAAGCCTTCGCGCACAGGCGCCGCCTGATCCGGAGCATCCCGTCATGTCGGTATTCTCACCCTTCTCCGGGATCGTGGACCAGATGCTGCAGGGGAGGCCGCCGTCCGTGTCGCCGTTTATATGTCCCATATTCAATTATTACTCGGAAACAGGGAGTCTTCACATTCTGGAGCAAAACCTGCCCACGAGCAAATTCGCCTTCCGCGTGACCCTGCCGACCGGAAACGCCGCGCCTCCTTGCACAGTTTGGACATTCCTGGTAGACTTCGAAATGAAGGCGGCGGCGGCATCCCGCGATACCATTCAATTTTTCCTGCGTGAGGTGGCGGCGCCGTATTCACAGATATATACGACGTATTACCTGGCCAAGGGAGGTGAAAATCTCGGAGGCTTCGAACTGGACCCTCCTCCTCCCACGGTGCCGCCTACCTTAGGAAGGCCGATCATCAGTTACCCTAGACGCGACATGTACATAGGATTCTGGGTACGCGGCAACTCGACCAACACGGTCAAATTGAAATTCAGAAAACCGGCCCAGTACACGAATCCTGTCCGATCCGTCGCATTCACCACGAACTCATCATGGGTTTCCGCTTCCAGCGTAGTAGGACAGTCGGTTGACTGGGTTGCGGGCGCGCGCATCTGCTGCCACTATTTCCCGCCCGTTGAACTCTCGTTGTTTTCCGGCAGCGCGGATGAAGACGCGGTACGGCTTTCCTGGAAAACCGAAACTGAGACCAACAATTACCAGTTCGAGATTTTGCGCTCGACGTCGATCGAAGGGCCCTGGGAATCGCGCGGTTTCGTCGCCGGAGGAGGAAGCACGACATCGCCGCGGTTCTACGAATACGTAGATCAATTGGCCTCCGGGCCCCGCGATATGAACGAAGCTCCCGTTCTTTTCTACAGACTTATACAGACGGATTTCGACGGCACGGCGCACGACGGCCCGGTGATACGCGTGCTTCTCGTTCCGGCCGAAGACCTGCGCGTGCGATTGGCGCCGGTCTTCCCGAATCCGCTCAATCTGAATTCCGGCGCTTCCGCCGTGATACGTTACGAACTGGACAGGCCGCTGCCCGTGCGCCTGAGCGTGATCGATCCGCTTGGACGCGAGATATCCGTTCTGACGGATGAAATGAAATCAGCCGGTTCATACGAATCGATTTGGAATCCCGGCGCGGCGCGCGGCCTTCCCACCGGAACATATTTCTTCCGTCTCGTCGCGGGAGACGCGGTTTCCTCATCGAAATTGGGGCTGATACGGTAGAGCCGCCGTACGTTCAGCGAACCTGACGCCGATGAAACAGCCGCAGGCAATTCAGCATATACGCATACTTCGCCTGAGGAAAGGCTACGAGGACGTGGACTTGCCGTCTTATGCCACGGAACACGCGGCGGGTGCGGATATTCGCGCGGCCATAGATGAGCCCATCGATATTCGGCCCGGAGACGTGACGGCGGTGCCGACCAATATTGCCGTAGAACTCCCGCCCCACATGGAAGCGCAACTACGCCCGCGCAGCGGATTGGCGTTGAGATATGGAATCACATTGCCGAACGCCCCGGGCACGATCGACTCCGATTACAGGGGTGAAATAAAGGTGATAATGGCCAACACGGGCCGTGAGACCTTCCGCATCAACCGCGGCGACCGGATTGCCCAGATCGTGATCGCGCCTGTGATCCACGCGCAGTGGATCGAGGTCGACGGCCTGCCGGACACCGCCAGAGGCGACGGCGGTTTCGGGCACACCGGCAGCAAATGAGCGCCATGGTTGCGAGGGCGCATAGGTCTTCGTCAGGTAACGGAACCATGCCGTGACCCCGTTCAGACTTCATGGGCCGCTTCTTTCACCGGTTTCGGAGATAGAGTTCCGCTTCTTCCTACGGGGAGTCGTCGCCGTCGGCGGCGATGGACGTATCGCATATTCCGGACCCGAGCCGGATCTGCCGGAATATGCGGCGGCCTTGCCGCGCCGCGAGAGCCCGGGTCTTCTGCTGCCGGGCTTCATCGACCTGCACACGCACCTGCCGCAATACAACGCGAGAGGCAGATGCGGGGCCTCGCTGCTGGAATGGCTCGACAGGCACATATACCCGGAGGAAATACGCTTCGCCGACGCATCCTATGCAAGAGAAGTCTCGAAGCATTTTTTCCGAGCGTTGGCCGCTTCCGGAACCACCACCGCCGCCGTCTACTGCTCGGCACATGCCGAGGCCGCGCGAACCGCGTTCGAGGAAGCCGAACGCTCGCGGTTGCGGATCATACTGGGCAGAACCCTAATGGACCGGAACGCGCCCCCGGAACTGGTCGAAACTCCGGCAACATCCCTGCGCGAGGACGAAGAGCTGATCTCTCACTGGCACAGAAGAACCGAACGTCTCTGGTGCGCCGTCACACCCAGATTCGCGCCTTCATGCTCCATGGAACTGATGCGCGGCGCCGCCCGCCTCGCCGAGCGCCATGGATGCTATGTGCAGACGCACGTCAACGAATCCCCCGCCGAAATAGCGCGGGCAAGGGAGTTGTTTCCCGAACTCGGCAGTTACACGGAAGTCTATGAAACCGCAGGTCTGCTCGGCGAGCGCACGCTGCTCGCGCACAACATACATGCGACGGAATCCGAGCTGGACCTCTGCGAGCGAACCGCTTGCGCGGTGGTTCATTGTCCGGAAGCCAACCTCTTCCTCGGGAGCGGGCGCTTCCCTTTGAAAAAATATCGGAACAGAACCATTCGGTACGGACTCGGATCAGACGTCGGAGCGGGAACTACCCTGTTCATGCCGCAGATCATGCGTTCGATGGCATGGGTGCAGCAGGAAAACCTGCATCCCTTCATCCCTCTTTACAGAGCCACGGCCGGCGCGGCCGAAGCGCTGTCCCTGGAAAGAAACATCGGCGCACTCGACACCGGCCTGTGCGCCGACATGATCGCGATGCGATGCGATCTCGAGACAGGAGAAGATGCGGAATTGTCCGCCGAGGACGCGGCGTCGGCGGTTGTATATCGCAGTCAGCCGTCCGATATTCTCGCCGTATGGGTCGCGGGGGAACAGGTCTTCTCCTCCGCCTGAGCGCCGCCAAAGCGAAGCACGCGGGAAGAACAGGCCGATTCGAAGATTATTCATATTTTGATCGGAGACATCCGCTATCACGGAGAGCCGCCGTTGAAATAGCATATCACTGGAAATCGGTCACGAGTTGAAGCCCTTGGAACAGCACAAAATCAGCGGAAGAGCCGGCAGCGCGGTTTTGCATTCAAGCGGCGGGAGCGCGAAGATCGCGAGGCAAGCGGCCGTCTTCGCATCGGTCTTCCTGCCGCTGCTCGGGCTGTTTCCGTCCTGCTCCGCAAGCCGCGAGGAGATTCCGCCGCGAACATCCGCAGCGGTCGGCAGGATCGCCTGGGCGCAGTGGCCGGCGGCGGCGGGATGGGAAGCCAGGACAGGCGGAGGCAGCTACGATACGGCCGAGCTTGCGCGGCTGAGGCGATGGACAGAAGAACGCGACGCCTTCTTCACGGTGTTCGCCACGACCGACTGCCCTGAATGCAGGGAATATCTTCCGTCTTTGTTTCGGATCTTCGAAGAGGCCGGCATCGACAGCTCGCGGATCGCTCTTTATGGCCTGGATGAAACCATGAGCGAACCGAGCGGTTACCACAGGAATTTCGATATACCGGCCGTCCCGTGTGTATTCGTTTCAAGAGCGGGCGCGGCGGCGGGTGTCATCGCTTATCCGCATTTCGACTGGCTGGAAGGGTTGCTCGATCTTCTCTCGAAGTGAATATGAAACGCGTCGCTCTGCTGCTGCTGATTTCATGCACAACTCCGCCGGTGCTGCGTTCCCAGTGTCCGTCCTGCATCGGCGGCGCCGCCGTGGGCGGCTTGACGCCGGTCGGAGGAACAGTGAATGTGGGAGTTCTGAGGGAGGGCTTCGGACGCGCATCCGCGTATTACAGGTTCAGCTCCGGCAACACGACGCTGGCGGGGTCCGCGCGCGCGGAAAGCGGTCCGGTCAGCAGTTACAGGACTCATTATCTGGGCCTGTCGCTCGCTTACGGCATAAGCAATCGATTGACGGTTGAGTCGGAGATCGGCTATTTCCCGCGCAAGATTCAGGATTTCAACGGACAGACCGCCGCGGGCAGCGGCCTGTCTCATTTGATGCCTGCTGTGAAATACAACGTCTGCTTCGATCTTGCGCAGGAGGTGGAATTCACGGCGGGACTCGGCGTCAGAATCCCTTTGCTTGTCCAAGAGAGTGATCTGCCTCAGCATGTGCTCCCCTCTTCCGGCGCGTACGCGGCGGTTCCGCAACTATTCCTGCATAAAGGTTGGAAAAGGCACGGCTTCCGGTTGATACTCAATCACAGAAGCGATTTCAACGCCGAGAACCGGCTTGCATATCGTTACGGCGCCGCCTTCATCACCTCTTTGCATGCGGTCAAACTCCTGTCCGGCGATCTCTCGGGCCTGCTGGAGCTGCGACATGAGTACAGGAAGGCAGATGCCTTTCAGGGTACTCTGCTCACGGACACCGGCGGCGAAATTATCGCCGTCGCGCCCCAACTGAATCTGGTTACTGGCGATCTGAACATCTCGGTGGTTTTCGATCTACCTTTGTACAGGTATTACAACGGATGTCAGTTGGCCAACGATTTCTCCTTCGCGCTCAACCTAGCCTGGCAGTCGCGGATCTCGGGCGACTGATGCGCGGCGTGGAATCTGTGTCCGGCTGTCGGGCGCGATCCGCGGCAACACAGCGGGCGCGTGGCGGACGAGATCACAGTTCGATCACGAAGGTCGCGCCTTTCCCCTCCTCGCTCTCGACCCGGACGTTGCCGCCGTGGAGTTCCACGATCTGCTTGACTATCGACAGACCTATACCCGTGGACGCTTCTCCGCCGGTAGGGCGCGCCGACAGGCGCTGGAACTGCCCGAACACCAGTTCCTTGTCGCGGTCCGACAGGCCGGGACCGTTATCGCACACTTCGATGCGCGGAGAGTCGCCGCCTTTTACCGTCACTTTCGCGGCGGTACCGGGCGGAGAGAACTTCACCGCGTTGTCGACCAGGTTCGCAATGGCTTCGCGCAGTCGTCTGCTGTCGGCCATGACGTGGAGAGGCCTGTTCGCCTCGCATTCGAAAGCGATGCTCTGCCGTTTGCGTTCGGCCAGCGGCTGGTATTCGCTCACGACGGATTCCGCGAGGTCGATCACATCGACGGCTCTGAAATTCATCGCCATCCTTCCGGCCTCGAGCTCCGACATATCAAGAAGATCGTACAGGAGAGACAACATTCGCTTGCCCGAATCGCGAATCATTCCCGCCAGTTCCTTGACATGAGGATGCGATTCGGCCTCTCCGATAATGATGTCGGCGAGACCGATGACCACGCCGAGAGGATTTTTCAGATCATGAGACGCAATGCTGAGCATGCGTGTCTTGATGTTGCTGGCTTCTTCGGCGGAGAGGCGCGCGGAGTGCATGTCCTCGATCAGCCTGGCTTTGGCTATGGCGAGGATTGCGTGCTCGCGGAAGCGCGACCAAGTGTCGATTTCCGACGCTCGGAAAGCGGTGTCGCCTCTGCAGTTGTCGAAAAGAATGATGCCCGCTATCCGCCCGTCGAGCTCGATATCCACGACGAGACGGCTTACAGGACATTTGCCGTCCGAATCTCCGCTCCGTGATAGTGCCCGGAAATGGAAAATGGACATACCTCCATCCAATTTTTCCACCCGGTTCACGTTCCTGACCCAATCCCCAGAGAGTAGTGGCGAGGCCAGAACAAGGGATCGCGTCTCTTCCTCGTCGAAACCGAAGGAGGCCGTCACGCGGAAGCCGTCCGCTTCGTCATCGTACATGAGCACCGCGGCGCGATCCGCTTCACGGAGCAGTACGCGCCCCTGGTCGAGAAGCGCGCGGTACAGTCTTTCGAGCGACACTTCGCGGTTGACCAGCTTGACGAGCCGATCAACCACTTCCAATTCCTCGGAACGCGCCCGATAACGTCGCTCCGATCTCCGTTGTGATCTGAGCTTCGCCGCCAGGACGGCGGCAAGCAGGCCGACGGTCAGCAGTCCGGCGAGGAGAACGATGACAAGAGGATCCGGCATGCGGAAATATCCGCCGTTCAGTTTGAAAGAACGAGCTTTCGCGTAACCGCGCCGGCGCCCGGGGATTCCAGAGTGATGAAGTACATGCCGGTTTCGAGTCCATCGAATTCCACGCTCGTTGAATACATGCCGGGAGCGAGACTCTCGTCGAGCAGCACCCGTCTCACCCTTCCCAGCGCGTCCGCAAGCGTGATTTTGATCCTGCCCTCACGATCTGTTCCGAACCGCAGATTCGCGCCGCTGCGCGATGCCGCGGAGACAGGATTGGGATAAGTTTCATGCAGCGCCAGGCCGGCTGGAGCGGCGTCGATTCGTTCGACGCCCAGAGTGGTCGGCCGCCCCAGCAGGAGGACGGTTGCAGACGGTTTCATGAAATCGGTCGACTCGATATAGAATTCGGCGGATTTCGGTCCGAGCGAACGCGGGGTGAACGTGATCGGAATCATGACCGAGCTTCCCGGCGCAAGCATCCCGCCCGGCGGCGGGACGAAGGTGAAAGAGGAAGCGTCAACGCCCTGTATGCGGTGATTCGCCGTGAGCAGGTCCGCTTTCCCTTCGTTTTTCACCGTGAGAAACATTGTTTTGGAGCTGTCGACCAGAACCCAACCGTAATTCATGGTATCCGGATACAAAGAGATTTTCGGACCGAGCGCTTCGCCGTGCAGCGGTATCGCGTATTGCGGTTCGGCGGGATCGTTGGACTCGATCAACAGAACCGCCGAGAAAGGCTCCGGGCGGAGCGGAGCGAAGACCACCTGTACCGAATCCCTGTCGCCGGGGAGGAGAATCAGGCTGCTCGCGCGCGCGACTAGAAACATCGTGGAATCTTTTCCCACGATTCTTTCGTCGTTGATCCGAAGATTGATCTGGCTCCGGTTGCTGATATGCACTTCGAGCGCCTTTATGTTACCCAGGACGATTTCGCCGAAATCCAGCGTGTCCGGCGAATGAGTAAGCGCCGGTATGCCGGGCGGTACGCCGCGGCCCCGCAGCATGGCTGCCGCGTCACCGAGGCCGGCGTTGGAAATCACGGTCATGAGGCCGTGCACGACGCCCGTGTCCGCGGGCGTGAACCGGATGACCGCTGTCGCTTTCTCTCCCGGCTCAAGTGAGTCCGCCGACAGGTTGATCACAGTGAAGCCGGCGCCGAGAACCGCCATGTTCGATATTTTCATCGGCCGCTCACCCGTGTTCGAGATCGAGACCGGCAAATCCTTTGTCTTGTTTGTCGACACGTCGCCGAAGTCGAGTTCAATCGGATCGAGAAAAATCACCGGGGTCGGATCGTAGCGGAGCGCCACACCGAAATCGCCGGCCAGCCAGATGCCGCCGTCATCCATGACGTCGATGTCGCGCAGTCCCGTGGAAGGATAGTCGGCTCTGTAGAACGAAAAACCGCCGTCATTGCTTCGCGCGACCGCGCGGCTGAGCAACAGAAATCCATCGTACATGTTCCGGAACGAGATGTCGTAAACCACATCCAGACCGGGAGTGTTGCGCTGGGTCCAGTTTGCTCCGGCATCGGAGGTTTCAAACAACACCATCTGGCCTCCGACCCATCCCCTCGTGGCGGAGATGAAGTGTATCGCCATCAGGTTGCCTGCGGTGTTCGGACTTCTATCCTCCCAGGTGATCCCGCCGTCCACAGTCCTGTAAACTTTGCCCCCGTTGCCTGCTATCCACGCCTCCATTCCCGAGCGCGCGTACACGGCATTGAAATCATGCGTTACACCTGGATCTGTGTACGTCCAAAGTCCGCCGCCGTCGGCTGTTTTCGCCACGGTCCCATGATTCCCCGCAAGCCAACCGATGCTGGTGTCGATAAAATGAAAGCGGTTGATACGGCCTTTCGAGGGCAGTATCTGCGTGCTCCAGTCCGCGCCCTGGTTTACTGACAAGTGCGCTTCCCCATGCGTTCCTCCCGCGATGATGCGGCTTTCGGATACGGCGATGCCTGAATGGATGGACAATGTGTCGGCGAGATTCGCGGACCAATTGGACCCGCCGTCGCTCGTATGGTATACGCTGCCTGGTCCGAACACCCATGCCGATGAGGAGGAAAAGCCGGTCACAGAGTAGAGATGAGCTCGGGTCACGGCATCGCCGAGCTGTGTCCAGGTCGCGCCGCCGTCGGATGTGCGGAACAATCCTCCCCCGTCACCAATCAGCAGGGCTTTATCCGGCCCATCGGTCACGACTTTGTTGAAATGGTAACGCGACGAAGGCTCCACGTTCACTGATGACCATGTCACCCCGCCGTTTTCGGTTTTGAGCACCGTTCCTTCCGAATTGCTTAGCAGCCACCCGGTCAGCCGGTCCGCGAAATGCACGAAGTTGAGAGCATTGACGAAGAATGTGGTATCCGCCCAGGTTGCGCCTCCGTCGCTGCTGCGTAAAAGATAATTGGCCTTCTGAACCGCAAACACGCGCTGGGAGTCGGCGAAGGCTATTGAAACTATATCGGTTGCGGTCGCAAGCGTTTTCTGCGTCCATGATGCGCCGTCGTCGTCTGAAAACAGGAGGCGGCCGCTGCCGCAGGCGGCGACTGCCTTGCCCGGCGCCGGGAATGCGACATCGAACACGACCGACGTGATCCCGGTCTGAAACGAAGTCCACGTCATGCCCAGGTCGGTGGTTCTTGCCATGGCGCCGACGCTTCCGAAACCCCATATGCTGCCGTCTGGAGCGCGTTTCAGTTTCTGAATGCCGAAACCTATGTAGTTCAGGCGTCTCCATGTGACGCCTCCATCGTCCGTGCGGAGCAATGCGCCCGTGTTGGCGGAAGCGAGGCCGCTTTGTTGAGACGTGAAAACGACGCTGAGCAGAATATATGGAGTCGGGCGCAGCGGATTGTCCTGCGAGGACCATGAAACACCGCCGTTTATTGTGCGGATGACGGCGCCGTTGCCGCCTATCACCCAACCTGAATCGGGCGAAATGAATGCCGCATCGAAAAATTCGTTGCCTTCAGGCAAAGGATTCAACCAATTCCACTGCGAATGCACAGGTATTACGACAAGCAGGATCAGTGAGCAGATACGTAGCGCGTGTTTCATTTTAATCTCCGAAAATT
Source organism: uncultured Chromatiales bacterium (assembly GCA_964388275.1). Classification (GTDB taxonomy): domain Bacteria; phylum Bacteroidota; class Ignavibacteria; order SZUA-365; family SZUA-365; genus JARYLZ01. Next base: position 61,815 of record CAYLZD010000011.1, on the reverse strand, counting down.
GATCGCTGAAAGATACTGAAAATTCGCGCTAATTTGATCGAGGTTCGCTGAGACAATCCGTCCCCCGACACCGTAACCTTTTCGTTGCAATCGGGAGCCCGATATATTGCGGCTGCTCCGCCGCGACAAGACAGAGTCGTCCGGCGCATGCGACTTTTCAGTTTTGCGCAAGGCAAATATTTCACCTACATTTTGCCGAGGCGATACGGCATTTTCCGGCTGAGATCAGTGCTTAGCGGACCATACAAGAAAACTTCAGATCGAGGAAATCGAAATGGATGAACAATTTCAGGACAATCTCGACATGACCGCGCCGGAGTCCCCCGACGGCGGTGAAAAAACGGAACCGCTCTCCATAACGGATAAGTTCGTCGGTATTTTCAGCGAGCCGGGCGCCGTCTTCGACGACCTGAAGCGCAACGGCCCTCGGGCATCGGACGTGATCGTGCCGCTGCTGGCGCTGGTGATCATTGCGGCAGCCGGCACGTTGATCAAATTCTCGAATCCGGAGTTCCTCGCCGATGTGCGCGACTTGCAGGTCGAAGCTATGAAGGAGCAGGTGGAGAAGGGTGCGATGACTCAGGAGCAGGCCGGGCAGGCGATGGAGCAGATCGACGCGTTCTCGGGCTTCCAGAAAGTGGGCGCGACCGTCATGGTGTTTTTCTCGATACCGATCATGTTCCTGCTTCTATCCCTGTTCTACTGGCTGATAGTCCGGCATCTGCTGCGCGGAAGCGCGACCTTTTTTCTGGTGTTTGCGCTATACTGCCTCACGGCATGGATCGGGGTGCTCGATCAATTGATCACCATACTCGTCTCGTTGGTTACAAACAACTTCTACGCCACGTTCAGTCCGACGATGTTCATGGAGCCGGACTTGAAAAGCAAGGTTTTCCGCCTGGCCGGCAACTTGAATCCCTTTACTGTCTGGTCTCTTTACTTGTTCGGATTCGGTCTTCACCGCACGGCCGGGATTTCGAAACCGAAGGCTTTCGGGCTGGTGTTCGGACTTTGGTTGCTGTGGGTGATCGGGAGCTCTCTCATCAAGATACCGGGTATGGGCTGACGCCTCACACCCGTTTCGCATCGTCGCGGGCACGGCGCAATCCCGCGATTCCGAAGCCAAGTATCGTCAGGATGATGCCCAGCCAGACGAAGGAGATGAACGGTTTCAGCGAGGCTTCGACGACGAGAGTCTCACGCAGATCCTCCGCCGCGGGCGGTATTTTCGGATTCCTGAAGCGCGTATTGACGGCTGATAGCTCGGGGTCCGCCCTGTCCGGTTCCACGCCGTCCACGGCTATTTCCAAGTCGCCCGCCGCGGAAAGAGCGGTGCTGCCTTCCGTTCCTTCGGGTCCCGCGCTGCGTCTGGCCGTCACCAGCTGAGGCGCTTCGCCCGGTTTCTCCAGTTGGAAAATCGCGCCCACTCCGTGCGACTCTCCGGCATGAGATTCGCGAGCTTCGAATCCGGTGAAACTCACGGTATAGCCGCCGTATTCGATCTTCATGCCCTTTGTGAAACGCGCGACTTCCCATCCCTCCGGATCGGGAGCATACAGGGATTGCGGCTCGATGTACAAGTCCTTCGTCAAGGAAGTGTAAATGCCCGGATTACGGAAGAGCTGATCCTGATTTCCGTACATGGACTTGAACATCACGGTTCTGACGGTATCGATCGGGTTGCCTTCCCCGTCCGCGACCAGCACCTTGAAATAGAAGCGTTGGCCGTTCCAGAAGGGCTCATAACCTACATAGGTTAATTTGTATCCGAAAGCCGATTTGGCCACTCCCTGGGGGAGCTCGATTCCCTCGGTGCGATTCATGTAGCCGGAGCCGATAACGCCGAGCAGCATCAAAGCGACTCCGATATGCGCAATGTAGGCACCTGTGAAACGCCAGTTGCCTCGCACGATGCGCCATCCGACCTGCGCGTTCACGACAAGACTGAAAAACGACATGAAAGCCAAGGCCAGCATCCAGCCATTCCGCAAACCGGCGAAAATCAGGACAACGACAAAAGCGGCCGATAGCGCCGCAGGGATGATCGTTTTCTTGAGAAATTCATCCCGCTTGTTCTGCATCCATTTGAGTAAAAGTGCGAGAGCGGATATTCCGAGCATCAAAATCGCCAGGGGGAGACCCATCCGATCATAAAATTCCGGCTCGACAGTGTTGCCGAGAGCCGTGCCGGAGCCCAAAGAAGCCAGAAGGCTGTTCAGGGCGGAGGTTATCCCGCTCGGAATTATCGGCAGCGACGTGCCCAGCAGCACTATGAGAGTGAACACCCCGAGCGCCACCGAGCCGATGCCGAGAAAAGTCTCCCTCGACAACATGTGGAAACTGGTGAACTCCTTCTCGCTGTGAATGCGGCCCGTTAAAGTGTAGCCGATGAACGCCAGCTTCACAAGCAAGGCCGGCAGCCATAGCACCGACAAAATATTCAGCAGTTGCGCCAGAAACAGAAGCGGATAGACAAGCATGTCGAGCAGCAGAGGCGACGCGTCCACAATATCCCGGAACACCGGCGTGACGTCTCCGCTTATTTTTGCAAAAAGCGGAATGCTCGGGCCGATGGCAGCCGCGTACAGCAGGACCAGGAAAAACCAGCCCTTGAATCTTTCGGAGAGCCGCGCGCCGAGTTTCGTGAAACGTACGAAAAGCAGAGCTATGCCGACATCCGTGAACACGAACATGAAAAGCACCAGAAGCGTAAATGCAAAGCGGCCCGGATCCACGAAGGAATGCACCGACGCCTCGCCGAGCACACCGCTGCGCGTCAGGAAAGTCGAGTAGAGCACGGTGACGAAGGCAAGCAAGACGAGGATGAAATTGGTCATGACCAATCCCCTGGTCCTTTTCTGGGTCAGCATCGTATGTATGGCGGCGACGGAGACAAGCCATGGGATCAGGGAGGAATTCTCAACCGGATCCCAGCCCCACCAACCGCCCCAACCCAGCGTTTCGTAAGCCCAGAATCCTCCGAGAGCTATGCCGAGTCCGAGCAGAAGCGAGCCTCCGACCAGCCACGGCAGAGCAGCCGTCACCCATTCCTGGTATCTCCTCCTAATGAGAGCGGCGAGCGCGAGCGCGAATGGCGGGGCCATGCCCGCGAAACCGAGAAACAGTATGGGAGGATGGATCTGCATCCAGAAATTCTGCAGCAGGGGATTCAAACCGCGTCCATCCGCGGGCGTCCCTCCTCCTTCGTGCAGCGCGAAGGGGGTTTTCACCAGAATGAGCAACAGAAGGAAAGCCATGATTGCGGCGTAGGCGCCCATCACCTCGCGCTCGTTGTCTCGCTTCTGCGTGTAGGACAGGAGCACTATTCCGATCACCGCTATCATCAGCGTCCAAAGAAGGAAGCTGCCTTCCTGCCCCGCGTAGAAAGTCGATGCCAACAGGCCGAAGGGAAGGTCGCGCGAGCTGTAGGCCCAGACGTACTCGAATTGAAACTGGTGTTTGAGAATCAGGATGAGCAGGGCGGCGGAAGCGAGGAACACCGCTGTCACCGCGGTGTGGAAGCCGGCTCGCGCGAGATGAACGGCGGCCGGCCGCCGCAAACCGGCGTACCACGCGAGGCAGGCCAGTGTCGCCGCGGCGAAACCCGCGGTTATCGAGAATCGGCCGACCAGGCCGATGGCGTCGAACATGTTGTATCGTCCTTTCCTTGACCCGAGAGGTCCGAAGCTTTATTACAGCGACGACTTGCGGGCGCCGTCCGGATGCTGGGACGGATCCTTGCCGTCATACTTCGACGGACATTTCGTGAGAACCTCACTCGCATTGAAAACACCGTCTTCGTAACGTCCCCTGGCGACGATGCTGGTGGCGATGTCGAAGTTGTTGGGCTTGGCGCCGGCCAGGACCACCCGGGCGACGCGATTATCCTCGTCGCGCATGTAGAACATGAATGTGTTCGTCCCGGCGTCGTATCGGTTTTCCATTTCCGGGACCCATACGCCGGTGACCTGCACCTTTTTTCCCGATTTTTCGGCTTTGGAAATAGTGGCGTATTCCACGGAACTGCTTAAGAAGGAGTATCCACCAATAGCGAGGAAAACCAGCACTATCACGCCTCCGATTATGTATCGGCTCTTCATTTTCGTACCCTCTATTTCTTCTTATCCAACTTCGCGGCCATGCGATCGATGCGAACGAGATAACCGAAAAGACCGGTCCAAATCATGAGAACCACGATGAGGACCACATATAGCGAGTTGTTCTGCAGGAATTCGTACATAACTTATCCGAGTATAATGATTTTCAACAAAGAGAAAAAGGAAGATATTCGGTATGCATTGCGTGTTTTTTCTTTTTCAGCGCCATTTCCCGCCGCCGCCCATTCAGGCAACCGGCGCGGACCTGTCATGTTGGATGCGCTGAAGGGTGATTCGGATGCGCATCAGCCAGATGTAAAGCGCCAGAAATCCGAGGACCATTCCGTAGAGCACCACTCTCATGCCCGCGTCCATGCCTCCACCGCTCACGGCAGGTCCTGAATTCACGTCGCCCGCGGATCCGGGATGCAGACCGGGCATAAGCCGCGGCATGATGAAGATGAAGAAAGGCACGGTCACGAAGGCCAGTATGCTGTAAACCGCCGAAAGGGCTGCTTTTTTCTCGTCTATCTCGATCGCCGATCTCAAAGCGAAGTATGCTCCGTAAATCAGAAGAAGCACGAATATCGATGTTTCCCTGGGATCCCAGTTCCAGAAGGATCCCCAGTTGAATTTCGCCCAGACTGATCCGGTGGTGGTGGCTAGGACGCAGAAAAGAAGTCCGAGACCGGCGGAAACAGCTGATTTCATGTCGTCGTCGAGATTTTTCCGGCGCAAATACTTCATGCCGTACCACATGGAAACCAGAAACGCGATAACGGTCAGCCACGCCATCGGAACATGGAAGAAAATGATCTTGGCGCGTTCCTCGAGACCGGGTATGTACGGGAAAGTCCAGCCCGGATTCGTCGCGGTTATAGCCGAGACATGCACCAGGCCAGTCGACACGTCCTTGCGGGCTAAGAGCAGATATGAACCGGCTGCATCGAAATCCGCCGGACGCGCTTCGAAAACCAGCGTTGCGCGGTGCCCGTCCTTGTCGACGGCCCGAGCGAGAAAACGCCCGTCATCGGAGGTCTCCGCGTCCTTCGACTCGAAGTGCACGAGGACAGGCAGCGTTTTCCCGGGCATGAGACGGCCGAATACCTCGACATCGGTTAATGTGCCCGCGACGGGAACGAGTATGCCGGCTGCGCTGAACGCAGCTATCCAGACGAAGAGAATTATTTTCCACCACATGGCATTGCCTTTCGTGTTAATCCTTCCAGACAAAATCGAACAGCATATAGGATGCCGTGACCACAACCACGATATAGGAGGCGAGGAGTTGAAGATCCGGCCAGGCGGCGCTCCAATCCGACTCTTCCATCGCCGTCCTGGTGGCGGATATGCCTGCCATGAGAAGAGGAAGCAGCACAGGAAATGAGAGCACAGGAAAGAGCGCTCCCTTTGTGTTGGCCTTGGCTATGATGGCCGCAATGATCGTGGTCGCCGCTGCAATAGCTACGCCGCCGAGGGCGATGACGAGCCAGAAGAGATCCATTTGAAGCACTTGCACGTCGGGGATCAGAAGCAGAAACAGGAGCACGATGAAAAGGTTTAGCGCCAGCACGAGCGCGATGTTGAACATCAACTTGCCGAAATAGACGGATGTCGAATCGGTCAGCAGCTGAAGAGTGAGTGTCGTGCCGCGTTCCTCCTCGGAAACAAAGGATCTCGAGAGTCCGCTCATAGCGGTGAAAAACATGACCACCCACAGCAAGCCCGCCTGAACTCCGCTCGAGAGCGTTTCGCCCGCGAGAGCGAAGAGAATTACGGAGAGAGTCACAACCACGAACATGAGAAGGGCGTTGACGGCATAGCGCGTCCGGAGCTCTCCGCGGAGATCCTTTGCGAACAGCGCCGCGGCACCGTGGAACATCATGGGGCTTTGCTCTCTGATCCTTCGGGAGACAGGATTCCCGAGGCAGGTTTAACTGCTCTTGCGGTCATAATAACGCAATATAAGAACAAATCCAGCTCAATCGGTAAGGGGCCGGCATTCGGAATAGAGGCCCTCTTCCGCGGCGAAGCCGCGCTTATCGCCGAGTGGTAATATCAGCAAATCGCTTCCGAGAACGGTATCAGCGGATGAAACGATCTATGAGCTGAATAAGCTGTTCTCGTTGAAACGGTTTGGAAAGGTATTCCGTGCAACCAGCATCCAGGCTGCGTTGCCTGTCGGCGGGAAATGCGTGGGCGGTCAGGGCGATCACCGGCATGTCGCGCAGCTGAGGAGTGCGTCGTATGATACGCGTCAACTGCAGACCGTCGATTTCGCCCTGCAGTGAAATATCCATGAGAACAAGACGGACGTTCCGCTGTTCCAGTATCTCCAGCGCTTTCTGGGCGACCGATGCCGTTTCGATGGCATAACTCTTGGACAACAGGATTCTCATGTACTGCTGGCTCTGTATGTCGTCCTCGACCACAAGAATCAGCTTCTTGACGCCTCCGGAGTCGGCGGTGGTTTCGGGATTTTCCCGCACTGAGTGCGCAGTCCCGTTGGATCCGTGATAGTTCTGCGCCTGCCCGCCTGCGCCGACGCCGTCGATGCTTGAAAATGAAGTCATTATTCCGGAAATAATCAGATTTAAAACCCGCGGCGGCCGGAACTTCGGGCCGTTTAAGGGCGATGTCACACAACGAATCTATGCTTTAACCGTCAAAGCGACAAGAGCCGCGGAAAATGTTTCTCGAAAGATCAGCTCGACAGGTTGATCGTTCGATCGCATTGTTCGATATCGCTTCTGTCGTTCGTCGCAATGATCACGCACCCTCGCTCGCGTTGATTATTGATGATCGAGCGGACGACGTCGATTCCATCCTCGTCGAGATTCGACACGGGTTCGTCGAGCAGAAGGGCTGGCGGGGAATGAAGCAGGGCGAAGAGCAGTCGCATTCGTTGCTTCATTCCCGAGGAGAAGGTCCGAATCGGGTCGCCGCGGTCCGTCGGAAGTCCGACCTGTTCCAGCAGGTCGCGGGCACGGTTTCCGCCGAAGGCCAAACCGCGGATAGAAGCGTAGAGATCCAGGTTCTCCTCCGCGGAGAAGTCGTCGAACAGAGAAAGATACGGCGCCGCGAAGCCGATATGCCGGTGAACATGCCGCGCATCCACGCCGGCGCCGTTCAGAGCCCAGGCCACGCTGCCGCTGCTCGGACTCAGCACGCCGGCCGCTATTTTAAGCAGTGTGGATTTGCCCGATCCATTCCGCCCCGTTATGCCGAACACCTCGCCTTCCTTCACTTCGAAGGACACGTTGCGGAATATCACCGCGCGGCTGAAGGTCCGCGAGACCCCGGACACGCTTATGCGCACCGTATCACCGCCTGACGACTGCAAACTTCCCGCTCAAAGTGCGACCGCCGATAAGCACATAATAAATGTAGACCCCGCTGCCGACCAAGTCTCCCGTCTTCGTTCTGCCGTCCCAAAGGATATGACGCCCGTAGATAGGATCGGCTCTGACGGCGGCGTTTTCTTCACGCATAACCAGGTCCATTGCGCCTGAAAAAATCGCTAGAGTGCCCCTTGTCTGTTTGATATCGTGGGGAACCGCAAGTCGTAGATGATCCTCTGCGGGATCGAAAGGATTGGGATAGGCGGTGACCTTTAAGTCGGGGATTGCATCTATGGAGAAAACATTCAGGCACAATATGCCGGAGGATGCAGTGCTCAGACGGTAATGCCATCCATTTCCAGCCGAGTTGAAATCGGGCGGAGCGTCGCCCTTCTTCACGTCCAAGCGGAAACCGGCCGCGGAGATCGATCGGTCGCGCGCCGCCGGGATGTCCGTGTTAGTTACCGAAAACGCTATTGTATCGACGCCGGACCATGAGCGCAAATAAACGGAGCCGAGCGGCGCGACGGCGCTGTTGAACGTGGCGGAACCTCCGATTGCCTCGGTTGTAGCGGCGAATCTGACGCTCGGATAGTCGGCGCCCTCGTCGTACCTGTTCGCCGTGTCCGCCATGGCTGAATACCTGGGTCCGGTCGCATGGTTCCAGCGCGCATACATGCAGATTTCGGCGGACAGATCGGAGGGGACCGCGGATGCGCGCAAGGCGTCATCCAGGGCTGAAACGGGCTCCTGGCGTTTCATCTCCTCCCAGGTGCGGCGCAGCGCTGCATCGGGAAAGCGTTTCTCGAGGAATTTGGCGAAGATCACCAACGGATAGCCCCATTCCATCCACGCATACATCGGCCTCTCGGGAAAATTGAAGACTGATTTGTTGTCTTGTTCGACTTCCAGATACTGATAGTAATCGTTTACCTCGTCGAAAACGTAGTCCTCGAAAAACGTGGATGTCAACTCATGGAACCACTGGTCCGAATACCACGCGCCGTAAACGCCGAGTTGAATCATGTGGTGAAACTCGTGAGCGGCGGTCACGCGTGCGCCGTTCAGTCCGCGCGTGTAATAATTCCCGGCGAAATCGTTGTCTATTTCTATATATGTCGTCGAACAGGGCTGCACAGTATTGGAGGGAAGCAGAGAAATCGGAATCGTCCATCCGTAATCCGATCCCATTTCGCGTATGCGGATGTTGTAGACCATCTCGGCGTCTTCGAAAGGTGGCGGCGGGTATCCCGCCCTCGTCACTTCGGCGTCATACACCGTATCGAAAGCCGCGGCCAGGGCCGTGGCGTATTGCAGCGCAGTGCCTGGAATGCGCATGCCGCCGGCGTCGAGCATGGCCGGGGTGTTGCTTCCGACGGTGTCGAAACTGACGCGGAATCTGCCGCTCGGGCTGTAGATTGTCGTCTGCAGCGATACCGGAGTCAAGATGCGTTTCAATTCAGCTCTGTCGGAGTAGTTCATGACCGTCATGCGACGCGCGATTTCCAGAGACACATCGAACAGGCAGCCGCGGCGCGCTCTCAGTGACTGCGTCCGCTCGGCGCCTGTGTCTCCCTGTCTCAGTGTACGTACATGGGAGATGAATGCGGCGTCGCTCATCCCGGACAATCCGGCTTCCTGAGCCGCAGTCCAAACGGGCAGCAGCGCCAGTATCGCAAACAGACTCGTAAAGCGGCGTGTCACGATCCGCCTCCCCGGCTGCGCTTGAGCCGTTCGAGCCGCCTGTTTCGGCGCTGCAGGGCCTCCTCGAAACGGCGGAGCTCATCCTGCGTCTCGGGAAGCACCTGCGGACTCGGCGCGGGACGCCCTTCCGCGTTCAGCCCGACGAAAGTCATGTAAGCCGAGTTGGTGTGCCGGACTTCGCCGGAGCGAAGATTTTCGGCAAAAACCTTCACACCGACCTCCATGGAAGTGTGAAAGACGCGGTTAACGGATGCCTTGAGGATGACAACGTCGGCGAGACGGATAGGGTGCAGGAAATCAATCTGGTCAACCGATGCCGTCACGCAAACCAGGCCCGAGTGTCTGGCCGCGGAAATCGCCATGGCGATATCCATGAGGTGCATCAGCTGCCCGCCGAGCAGATTGCCGAGCTGATTGGTATCATTGGGCAATACGAGTTCGGTCATCTCCACCTGAGAGGCTCGCACCGTATGTTTTCTGAGGGCGGATTCGTCGTTCATATCGATATTCGTGTTGCGGCCGCGGAATCCGGAATCGCGCGCTTTCGAAGTTATCCTTGATGTGCGCTCAATGGTTCCTTGAACTTGACGTCTGCTCGAGTTTGGATACTTGTTCGAGGTACTGGTTGATTTCGCCTCTATATTCGCTGTCGGGAAATTTTTCCAGAAAGGCGGCGATTTTCTTGGATGCGATTTCGAATTTGGAGCGCCGCATCAGGATGCGGATCTTCATCGCGAGCGCATCGTCGGCCCAGGATGTGTTGTAATACTTGTCGGTCACCGTATCGAAATAGACCTCAGCGGAGCGTAGATTGTCGAGTTTCATGTACAGAACGCCCGTCTCGAAATCCTTCTTCGCCAGTTTCTCGATCATCGCATGCAGGGTTTGCTCGGCCTCGGCGGCTCTCGGACTGCCCGGATAGGTTTCGATGAAAGTCTGCAGAGCGTCAATGGCCCGCAGCGTATAAGTCTGATCCAGCCGGGATTTGGGAGACATTTGCACGAAGCATTGAGCATACATATATCGGGCGTCTTCCTGAAGCGAACTGGAGGGATTGAACTGAAGAAGCTGGCTGAATTCATAGCTGGCGAGCAGATATTCCTCGCGATGATATCTGCTCATTCCGGAAAAATACTTGGCGCTGTCCGCGACCTTGCTGGCCGGAAACTGGAGTCGGATGATTTCGAAATGCTGCAGTGCCTCAAAATAATCCTTCTTCTCATAATCGCGCATGCCGAGGTGAAACCGCTGCTCGGCATCAGGGGTCTCATCGATTCCGGCGGCCCCGCAACCCGCTAACAATACGGCGAGTAACACTGAAATGGCAATGAAGGTCGGATTTGTCCGCATCAGGATCCTCTGACGGTAAAGAGAAGTACAACTATCACAACGGCGGCCGCTACAGCCACGAGAGGCGCCAGCACGGCATCCAGGAATCCGGGCTGCCCGCTGTGTCGGAAATCCGTATCGACGGTCCGCGGCGCGCCGTTAATGGTGTCGTTGCGGGACAATTGAAACTCCCGGGAAAGAATCACGGTTCCTGCCGGATTGTCGATTCCGAGAACTCCAATCGACGCAACGGAAGATCTAAAATATGAAGAATCCGTCAATGATGAAGTGGAAATCTTCAGTTCCCTGACGTCGATCGAGATACGTTTACAGGATGAGGTCTCATGTGTTCCGACAACAGCCCCCCGTCTGCCGAGTTCTTCGGTGAAAATCTGAAGAACCATCGGATGCACGCCGGCCGGATGCAGCGAAACGCAGACTTCCGGAGCGTCGACAAGCGCCGCGGATTCTGAAGCGGCTCTGCGAACGAGGGATGCGAGGGCCGCCTCGTCGCTGAGGAGACGCTGTTCTTGTGCGTAATTCGAAGAGGACGCAACAATGAATAACACGGCGGCGGCCAACAGGCCCATGCTTCCCGCCGCTTTGCAGCTCCCGGCAAGCCGCGCCGGAGAACCGGTCAGGCGCACTGGATTCTACTCCTGTTCTCCAGGGAGGCCTGACGCTGAGTCGCGAGCACTTCCTGTATCAATCCGTCGAGATCATCGAATTGATCGGCCGACAGCCGACTGGCGAGGATCTTTTCCTCCGCGATCCATGTTGAGCGGAGCGCGTAATAATCTCCTCTCGAAATGATCCATAGGGCCATATCGAGAAAAGCGTGGTAAAGAGCTTCGTCGCCGTCGCGGCCGGAATAGCCGCGCAACGAGGCGACTTTCCTGTACTCGTTCCTAGCCCTCGCAATCTCTTTGTCGAAAAATGCAGCAAAACCGCGGTTGTTCTCGATAAAGGCATTGCCGTCGAAGCTGTGAATGGACTGAACGTAGAGAATTCTATCCGCATGCGTGGTCACGCCCCAATATTGGGCGTTTACCACTATTTCCATGCGGTCATCCGCGTCTACATCCCTTAATTCCGGCGCTCCAGACGTTTCGTTGAACAGAGACGTAAAGAGGCCGTCGCTTCTATACCCGTAAACGCCCAGTCCCTTGGAGGAGACTGGATCGTTGCCGCCCGCGTCGGTTTCCACGATGAGCTCCGGCATTCCGTCGCGGGTGATATCCTCGAAGCTGCAGGAGGCGCCGCTTTCGACCGGATCGATGAAGAGGGAACGGTACAAACCGATCGAGGTGTCGAGCGAGAACACCTCGATGCGGTCGAAGGTATTCTGCAGGATCGGATTCGTCTCGGAGGAGGCGCCCTGTGAAGTCACGACGAATTCCCTGATGCCGTCGCCGTTCAGATCGATTCGCACGCTGTCGACGATGATTCTTGTCGAATCATAGGGCCTGAAATTCCCCGGTTGATAATGAGCGGTTCTCTCAGGGCCCTTGTCTTCTTCCGTTTTTCCACATCCCTGAATCATGCACAGCGAGACCGTGAAAACGAGCAGGAAGAGAAAACGCCGCGGAATTGGCGATGACGCAGTCAGGCGTTTTGCGTTACCAGCTTCCACTGGAACCTCCACCGCCGAAACTCCCGCCTCCTCCGGAGAAACCGCCGAAGCCGCCGCCGCCGCCGAAACCGCCGCCGCCGCTCGAGCCTCCGAAACCGCTGAAAGGTCCGATGAACCAGATGCCGCCTCCTCGTCCCTTCTTTCCCATGCGGGCTGCGCGCATGATGATGAAGAGCACGATCAGAATGAACACGAGGTTCCCGACGCCTTTGCCGCCCTGCTTCTTTGCGCGAGGTTTCTCGATTGCGGTGAACTCTCCGCGGGCGGCGCTCATGGCCGCGCTCATGCCCTGCGAGATGCCGCCGGCGTAATCGTTCTCCTTGAAGCGTGGCGCGATCAGCTCTCTGATTATGGTCGACGTGAGAGCGTCCGTCAGAACGCCTTCGAGCCCATACCCCACTTCGAACCTCATCTGTCGATCCCGCACCGACATTATGAACAGAAGGCCGTTATCCCTTCCCTTCCGCCCGATGGAGTTCAATTCGGCCACGCGCATCGAGACATCCTCGATGGCTTCACCTTCAAGGGAAGGAAGGATCAGCACGACGAACTGGTTCGATGTACTGGCGTCGAACTCCTGCAAGCTCCGTTCGAGGTTCTCGATTTCGCTTTTCGAAAGGACGCCCGCCATATCGGTGACATACATCCGAAGGCGGGGAATTTCCACCGCGCCGGCGGACACCTGAGCGAGGCAGAGGGCAAGAACCGCAACGATATGACCGAGGCCCCGGATCACTCGAAGGACACCTTCGGCGCCTCATCGGCCCCTTCGGAGGCGGTGAAATACGCCTTCTGTTTGAATCCTCCGATGGAGGCGGCAATGCTGGTGGGAATGCGGCGGATTTTCGTGTTGAATTCCTGTGCCGCCTCGATGAACCGTTTTCTTTCAACTGCGATGCGGTTCTCGGTGCCTTCCAACTGCGACTGCAGAGCGAGGAAATTCTGGTTGGATTTGAGGTCGGGATAGTTCTCCGTTACGGCGAGCAGTCGCGAAAGGGCGCCGCCGAGCTTGTTCTGAGCCTGTTCGAATCGGGCGAAAGCCTCAGGATCGTCGAGAATTTCCTTCGATACATTCATCTGCCCTACCCTGGAGCGCATTTCCGTGACTTCCGTCAGCACGCTGCTCTCCTGTTTCGCGAAGCCCTTCACGGTCTCGACCAGATTGGGTATCAGATCGAGCCGCCGCTGGTAGACGTTCTCGACTTGGCTCCATTTAGCGGCGACATTCTCTTCCGCACCCACCAGGCTGTTGTGGGCGCCGATATACCAGAGAACCACGATGCCGATAATGACGAGGCCGATGATCAGTGTGCTGTACTTCTTCATTTTGATCTCCGTCTGTATGCGTGTGATTGGCTTGTGCGCAGCTCTTGAATCGCTGAACAAGTAAAATACGCAAATCGTTGCATGCGGGGAAGACGAGGCGCCCCCGAAGCAAGCCGGCGACTCATCACGATCGCCTTTCAAAAACCGGATCCGCAGTCGCGACCGCGGGAATGATCAGCCCGGCGGTTCAGATCTCGCCGCGTTTATGCTTCGCCTCGAGTTTATCGAGCATGTCGGCCGTCATTGTGTCGAGATCGTATTCAGGCCGCCAACCCCATTCCTCCCGGGCCGCCGAATCGTCCACGCAGTCCGGCCAGGAATCGGCAATGGCCTGGCGATAATCCGGTTGATAGTCGACGGCAAAATCCTGCATGTGTTTCCGGATCGCCGCGGCCAGTTCGCCGGCAGTGAAACTCATTGCTCCGACGTTGAAGTCGCAGTGGTGTTCAAGCAGATCGAAATCCGCCTCGGCCAGATCCATGGTCGCCTTTATACAGTCCGGCATGTACATCATAGGCAATCTTGTATTTTCGCTCACAAAGCAAGTGTAGCGGCCCTGTTTGACGGCCTCGTAGAAAATGGCAACCGCATAGTCAGTTGTCCCGCCGCCGGGAAAAGTTTCCGCGGATATTATCCCCGGGTAGCGCAGTCCGCGAACGTCCAAGCCGAATTTTTTGACGAAGTAGTCGCCCAGGACCTCTCCGGCCACCTTGGTCACTCCATACATCGTGGTTGGTTTCAAGGCGGTCTCCTGCGGCGCGCACGGCGGGGTTCCCGGCCCCCACACCGCGATGGAGCTGGGGATGATCACGCGGGACATTCCGCGCTTGACGGCCAGCGAGAGGACGTTGAGACTGCCGCTCATATTCACGTGCCAGCACAGGAGAGGATCCTTTTCACCCGTCGCGGAGAGGATCGCGGCGAGGTGGAAAATCGTGTCGATTTCATATCGGATGGTGAGATCCTCTATAGCCTGAGGTTCCGTGACATTCAGGACGTGGAACGGGCCCGCCTCGCGCATTGCAGGATTCGCTTCGCGCACATCGGAAGCGACTACATTTTCGGCGCCGTAGCGGGCTCTCAAGGCGTTGGTGAGTTCCGAGCCGATCTGGCCGAGAGCTCCGGTAACCAGGATGCGGGAGATTTTTTTTGTCATGATGCGAATTGGATTGGTATTGAGCGGAAAATGGGAACTGTCTTTGAGATTACTGCGAGCTCGACCTCATGACGGAGCTTCGACAGTGTTACCGGAAGGAGGGTAAAAAAAGGCTCTACGCCGCCGCGTCAGCCGATAACTCCGTATCGGCGACCTACCTTCTCGAAGGCGGCGATGCAGCGGTCGAGATGGTCCTGTGTGTGCGCCGCCGAGATCTGCACGCGTATGCGGGCCTGCCCGCGAGGCACCACGGGATATGAAAAACCGACTACGTAAATCCCTTCTTCGTAAAGATCCTGAGATACGGAAACGGCGAGTTGGGCGTCGTTGTCGAATTTCCGGAATAGAATCGGGATGATGGGATGCACGCTGTCTATTATATCGAAGCCGAGATCGCTCATGCGCCTGCGGAAATACTGAGTGTTGCGCATCAGCGTGGAACGAAGTTCGTCGCTGTCGCAGACCAGATCGAAGGCGGCGATCGCGGCCGCCACTATCGACGGCGCCAGGGAGTTCGAGAAAAGGTAGGGACGGGAGCGCTGCCTCAGCATCTCCACGATTTCCTTTCTTGCGGTCGTGAATCCCCCGAGAGCTCCGCCCATGGCTTTGCCCAGAGTGGATGTGATGATGTCGATGCGGCCGAGAACGCCGCAGTGTTCGACGGCGCCTCTTCCGCTGGGGCCGAAGAATCCGGTGGCATGGGAATCGTCGACCATGACGAGAGCGTCGTAAGTGTTGGCCAGTTCGACTATTTCATCGAGCTTGGCGATATCGCCGTCCATGGAGAAGACGCCGTCCGTCGCAATCAGTATGTTGCGAGCCGGAACGGGTTCCTTGCCCAGACCGGTGTGGTCCCAGATATCGATGCCTTCGCGCGCCCTCGCGAGATGCCTTTCGAGCGAATTCATGTCCGAATGATCGTAGATGTAGCGCTTTGCCTTGCAGAGACGTATTCCGTCGATGATGCTGGCATGGTTCAGAGCGTCGGTGATTATGACGTCGTCCGCAGAGAGAAAGCCCTCGAACAGTCCGCCGTTGGCGTCGAAGCATGACGAGTAGAGGATGGCATCGTCCATCTGGTAGAATGAAGCGATCTTCTGCTCCAGTTCCACATGGATATCCTGAGTGCCGCAGATGAAGCGAACCGACGAGAGGCCGAAGCCGTATTTGTCCAGGGCCGCGTGTGCCTCGCCGACGACAACCGGATGGTTGGCAAGTCCGAGGTAGTTGTTCGAGCAAAAGTTTAGCACGTCCCGGGGCGCTGAACCCGGCGGGTAGCTTACCCGAATTTCCGGTTTCTGGTCCGAAAGTATCAGGCGCTCGTCCTTGTAGAGGCCCGATGCCTTTATGGTATTCAGTTCCTGTTTGAGATCGTAGCGGGTGCGTTGGTACACTTCTGACTCCACAATGTCGTCGCAAATGTACGAAATTTTTCACGAATACGGCTGAGAATCGCCGACTGTTGCTATTGGAAAGCGTCGTGGATATCTTCAACAATCAACAGAATGAGGCATACCCGATGACGACGCAGTTGAACGCACCGACTCCCGGGCTGAATATAGAAGAAATCATGGACAACGCGCGGACAGCATACTTCGCTTTCCTCTCATATACACAGGACGAAATAGACGTCATAGTGGAGGCGGTTTACAGGGCGGGATTCGACGCCCGAATACGCCTTGCGGAACTGGCCTGCGAGGAAACCCGTCTCGGCGTCGCGCGCGACAAGGTGCTGAAGAACATCATTGCCACGCGCTACGTATACCAGGACATTAAAGACCAGAGGACAGTCGGCGTGATTTCGGAAAACACAGATGCCGGGATCGTGGAGATAGCTCAGCCAATAGGCCCGATCTTCGCCGTCACGCCGGTGACAAATCCCACTTCCACGGTTCTGTTCAAGATTCTGATCGCATTGAAGACTAGAAATCCAATAATCATCCGCCCACATGGCGCGGCGAAGAAGTGTTCGATCGAAGCTGCACGGATTTGCTACGAAGCCGCGGTAGACGCGGGCGCGCCTAAGAATTGCGTTCAGTGGATCCGGCGGTCTACAGAGGAGGAAACCCTGTCCCTGATGTCGCATCGACACACAGCGCTCATACTTGCGACCGGTTCGGTCAGCCTCGTGCGCTCGGCTTATAGTTCCGGAAATCCGGCGATCGGTATCGGCCCGGGGAACGTTCCCGTGTACATCGGCAGAACAGCGGACTTCGAAGACGCGGTAAGGCAGATCATGTGGTCCAAGACCTTCGACAACGGCACGATTTGCGCAAGCGAGCAGACGGTGGTGGTCAAGTCGGAATACGCCGAAGAGGTCCGCATGCTTTTTCGGAAGGCAGGGGGACACTTTCTCTCGCGCGATGAAACGGAGGCTGTGAGCGCGATCGCGTTCAACATGACACAGCGGGTTATGAACCCTGCGGTGATAGGCCAACCTGTTAGCAGGATCGCGCAGATGGCCGGCATCCATGTGCCGGAGGGAACTCGCGCCCTGCTTGCGGAATTGAGCGAAGTTGGATTGCAAGCGCCGCTTTCCGTGGAGATTCTGGCGCCGGTGCTCGCTTTTTATGTTGCGCCGGACTTTGATGCGGCGATCGACATATGCAGAAGGGTCAACCGTTACGGCGGCCTGGGTCACACTGCGTGTATTTACTCGAACGACGAAGAGCGAATCGAGTACTTTTCCAACTCGATGAACGCCGGCAGGATACTCGTCAACACCCCGGCATCGATTGGAGCGCTGGGCGGCGCGCTGAATTCGCTCTCACCGTCGTTGACGCTGGCTTGCGGCAGCGGAGGAAAAAACATCACGACCGACAACATAACGGCGAAGCATCTGATAAACATACAGCGAGTGGCGCGGAGGCGCAGCGACGGATGCCTCGATATTTTCATGCAGAAGGCGATGTCGCCGGACTTCAACTCGCGAACTGTGGACGAACACTGTCGGACAGGCACTGCAGCCCGGGCGGCCGGCTGAAATCAACAGGCAACTGAATCGCGTCGAGCCGGAGACTCTCCAAGGGACATATCGCCGGGAGTGGTGAATCCGTTACATGTCAGCAGCGCAGCAGCGCCGACAATGCCGGATTTCCGGCTTCTTTATGGAACAAACGGAACTGATCCCGACCGCCCATCAGATCCATGACCGAATCCCGATCGAGGAAAGTGCTCCAGTAATTATCGAGCGTCCTGTAGGAAGACCACTTGAATGAAGCGAAGTCTTCTGTGAATCCATGCTTCATGGGATTGGCATGGACATAGAGCAAGGCTTTCCTTAGCGCTTCCGGTGATTTGATTTCCCGTCTGCCGAAAGGTCTTTGGAACAATGCGCCGGTTCTGTCATAGAGGTTATTGAACGAGCGGGCGTAGCTGATGAAGAAATTGGCGAATGCGCGCGATGCAGATTTCGGATTAACTTCGAGAGGCGGGTGCAGTCCATCGACATGGCAACGGATTTTGACGATGAAGTGGAAATGATTGATCAGCAGGCAATAGGCAAGAGTATCGGCGAAAGGTGAAACGTGTTCGAGATAGCGCAGGAGGAAGAAGTGGTAGTTCCTGGGTTCGCGAAAGAGGTTCTCGCGATTATTGCCACGGTTGTAGATATGGTAATAGTGTCCGGGGCGGAGTTTTTGGTGGTTCGCCATGAATTCTCCCTTTATACAATAGTGATGACAAATCTTCAAGGGATGACATGTCTTCAAGATATGACATCTCTTGAAGGAATTGGAGAGGCTTATACGCTCCTCGCCACCATCATGTTCCCAACCCCTACCCTCTCATCCCCGCTTCATATCCCCGCGCACCATGGACGCGAAAACACCGATCAACGATAACACGGTGAAAATCACGAATAAGGCGTGCAATCCATCCATGAAAGGCACATGCTGCCGGGGTGTGATGCGGGCATTTCCCAACTTCGAACCGAAAACGAGTATCACCACACCCATGCTTAACATCTGCCCGCTGAGCCTCATCGTTCCGAGCGTCGATGACGCTACACCGTAGGATTTGCGTTCAACTGAACTCATCACCGCATTCGTATTGGGAGATGAAAACAGGGCGAATCCGAAACCAAGCAGGGCTAATAGCGATATTAGAGTCGTTATCCCTGTTATTTCCGTTACGAAAGTGAAAAAACTCAAACCGATCGCGATAATCAACATGCCGGCCGAGGCAACGATCCTCGGTTCGATCCTGTCCGAAATGCGCCCCGCTATCGGCGAAAAGATCGCCATCACGACCGGTTGAGAGGCAAGGATGATACCCGCCTCCGTCGGATCAAAACCTCGCACATGCTGGAGATACAAACTCATCAGAAACGTCACGGCGAAAGTCGCGCTGTAATTGATCAGGGCGGCAAGGTTCGAGAATGCGAATACTCGATTCCTGACGAGCAAGGATACATCAAGCAAAGCGTTGTTCATCCTTGACTCGATGACGAGGAAACCGATCAGCAACAGGGTTCCGATTGTGATCAACACGGCGCCGGTGAAACCGGGAAGCGCCGTAAATCCGAGCATGAGCGCCGTCAATGCGGCACAGTAAACGAACGATCCCACCAGATCGAAACTTTCGCCCAGCGCTTCCGTCCATTCGGTTTTAAGCATCTTGACTGTGATCGCGATCGTGACCGCTCCGATTCCGGCGGCTGCGATAAATATGCTTCGCCATCCGAACGCGTGCGTCAGAATTCCCCCGCAGAACGGCCCGAGTGAGAGTCCTATATAGACCGCTGCTACATTGAGACCCAGCATCCGCCCGCGTCGTTCCGGCGGAAATGCCGACACGAGTATCGCTACTCCCGTTCCGAATATCATACCCCCGCCTATGCCTTGCAGCGCCCGGGCCGAAATGAGCAGGCCAGCTCCCGTCGCTGCGACGGTCAGTATCGAGGAGAGGGAGTGCACCAGCAAACCAAGTAGAAATATCCGCTTTCGTCCGCGTATGTCGGCGAGTCTGCCGAAAGGCAGAAGAAACGCAGCCGCCGAAAGCAGATATGCTCCGGCTACCCAGCTCATCGATACTGCGGAAAGCGAAAGTTCGCGCTCTATCTCGGGCAGGGCAACGGCGACGGAGGAACTCATGAACGGCGTCATGAAGGAAGCTGCACATGAAACCGCCAAAACCGCCCGTCTTTCACTCTCCGGGTAAGACCGTTGCTTTATATCCAGTGTGCTATGCCTCCGCTTCCGAGAAGCGTCTGTCTACTGCTTCTGCAATTCGTCGATTGAAGCGCCCTCGCGCTTGCTCTGCCAGACCGCCCAAGCGATCGCAATAGCGCATATCAGCGCCGCAAGACCGCCGATGATCCGCAATGCCCAGGTCGTGCCCGCGTCCCCGCCGTGAGGAGAAATCGCATTGAATTGCAGAATCAAACCGAGCGTCAGCAGGCTGGCCATGTTCATCACCTTTATCAAGGGGTTTATCGCCGGTCCGGCGGTATCTTTCAATGGATCTCCCACAGTGTCGCCGGTTACCGCCGCCTTGTGCGCTTCTGATCCTTTGCCTCCGTATACGCCGTCCTCAATCATCTTTTTTGCATTGTCCCATGCGCCGCCGGCATTGGACATGAATACGGCCAGCAGCTGCCCGACCAATATCATCCCCGCCAGAAATCCTCCGAGAGCATAAGGACCCAGCAGAAAGCCGATCAACAGCGGGGCGGCGATGGCGAGAAATCCCGGACCGATGAGTTCCTTCTGCGCGGTGCTTGTGCATATGTCCACAACGCGCCCGTAATCCGGCTTCTTGGTGCCCGCCCAGATTTCGGCGTCGCTGAATTGCTCGCGACATTCTTTCACTATCCACGATGCCGCCCGTCCCACCGCTCGAATCAGCATGCTGCTGAAAAGGAAAGGAATCGCCCCGCCGATCAGAAGGCCGATAAATACAATCGGATCGGCAACGGTTAATTTGCCGCCGACCTCGATGAACTGCTGTGCCGTCATCGATGGAATATTCTCTTCCGAGCCCACGGCGATCACCGCTATGAAACTGGCAAACAGCGACACCGCGGCGATCACGGCCGATCCTATGGCTATCCCTTTCGTTTCTGCTTTCGTCGTGTTGCCGACGGCGTCGAGATCCGCCAGAATTTTTCTCGCGCGATTGTAGCTCCCCGGCGCTTCGCGCTCCATTTTCTCCGGTTCGTATCCCATCTCCCCGATCCCGTTCGCGTTATCGGCTACCGGTCCGAAAACGTCCATCGAAATGGTGTTTCCGGTCAGAGTAAGCATTCCTATGCCGGTCATGGCTATTCCATACGACACGAACAGAGGAGGCGCGCCCGAGTACACCAGCACGGAGAGCAGTATCGCCACGGCGATGATCCCGATCGTGGCGACCGTGCTCTCGTAGCCGACGGCGAATCCCTGTATGATGTTCGTGGCGTGACCTGTGCTGCATGATTTCGCCAGGCTCCTGACAGGGGCGTGCCCGGTATGCGTGAAATAGCTCGTCACCTTGTTCAGGGCGATGGCCAGAAAGACTCCGACAAGACACGTCAGAGCCGGCCTGAGATCCAGGCCGGGCACGCCGAAATTGGCCCAGACGGGCAGCGCCGCGGGCAGACCGTCCGGGAATCCTGCCGCGGCCATCGGGTTAGTCAAAAAATATGTCGGATCGAAACGCAGGTATGCGAAGGCAAGGGCGAAAAATCCGGCGATGCTCAATACGGAACCGATCCAGAAACCGCGGTGGACGGAACGCAGCGCCGTGTCCGAAGTGTCGTTCGCTCCGGCGCGCACAGTGTAAGTGCTTATGATGGATCCCAGCACGCCGATCCCCCGGACGAGGAGCGGGAATATAACACCCTTGTGTCCGAAACTTGCCATGCCGAGTATCATCGCCGCGACGATCGTGACCTCGTAACTTTCGAATATGTCCGCCGCCATGCCCGCGCAGTCGCCCACGTTGTCCCCCACGTTGTCGGCTATCGTCGCTGCGTTACGCGGATCGTCCTCCGGAATGTCGTGCTCGATCTTGCCCACGAGATCGGCGCCGACGTCGGCCGCCTTCGTGTAAATGCCTCCACCCACGCGCATGAATAAGGCCAGCAGCGTGCCTCCGAAACCGAAACCCAACAGAGCTTCGTACGCCTGTTCGCCGTATGCCAGGAAAATCAAGGTCCCGCCCAGGAGACCGAGACCGTCGGTCAGCATGCCTGTGATGGTGCCTGTCCTGTAACCCAGCTGCAGAGCTTCCCCGTAGCTTCGGGTGGCGGCGCTGGCAACACGCAGG
Source organism: uncultured Chromatiales bacterium (assembly GCA_964388275.1). GTDB lineage: Bacteria > Bacteroidota > Ignavibacteria > SZUA-365 > SZUA-365 > JARYLZ01. The sequence continues at coordinate 39,981 of CAYLZD010000011.1, read as the reverse complement.
TTGCCGGTCGTTGCGAGGCGCATTCCAACGAATCCCACCGTCCAGCTGAACAAGGCGCCCAGAAGAAACGCACCGGCCCGGCCCCAGCGGAAAGCTTCCTCGCTACCCGTGAAGGTTATGAAAAGCAGGACCGTGATGATAGCAATCAACGGCCCTACACGCCTGAACTGCGCGCGGAGATACGCGTCAGAGCCTTCCCTGACGGCCGCGGCTATCTCCTGCATCTTTTTTGTGCCGGATTCGGCGCGCCTGACCTGGCCCACCAGCAGAAGCGCGTACAATAAACCAGCCACTGCGGTACCCAATACCGCAAGCAGGCTGATTATTTCGATTGCGTCGTATTTCGGATCGGAAAACAATCCGAATGGAATAAAACTTCCCGGCTCTTCACCATGCGGCGCTCCGTAAATCTGTCCCCACAACATGGCGCCTCCGAAGAATACAGCCATGGAAACCAGGAGAAGACGCCTTGAGGCGCGGGAACGAAGAAAACAGCGGCTCGAACGGAATCCGTTGAGAACTGACAGGATGAATCTGCTCATGATACTCGTCGATGCCCCGGATAATGTTGCTTTTCGTTGACCAATTGATTAATTGCCGCTTCGGCCTACAGGGTAAAACGATCAGGAAATCAAACTTTCGGAAGCCGATCTCCACCACTGGCTGTGCTTGACCTCCAACTCTCGCAGGTCGGGAAATCTGTAGAACATTATTCCCTCCCGCCCGCCGAGATAGAAACCGCGCCGTATCGTCCGGAAAAACCCGCGATGCCGCGGTGTGCGGGATACGGTCTTTGTAGGCTTTCCGGGTCCTCTTTCGAGATCGTTTATGCAGTCGATGATATGGGCGGGTTCCGGATATGGGAGGTAACCCGCCAACGCTCCGGACTCGTCCCGGTCCAGAAGCATGTCGACGAAAAACAGCTTCGGCACATTCACAGGATTATCCGGCTCCGTCATGAATTTGAGGAAAGCAGTGGGCGACAACGCCGATACCACAAGCGGTGAAACCGGACACAATTCGCCGTACAGGTTCGGACCCGGCGATGCATAATCTTCCTCGTACTTCTGCGGATCCAAACCGAGTACCCTGCCGTCCGCGGTGCAGAGCCAGAGTTTGCCTATCAATGAAAGGTCGATGTGCTCCAGCACCCGGTATATGGACACGTATTTGCTTCTCTTCGGTCCTCCGTCGACATGCGGAACACATCGGTGTTCAATATCCGATAAACGGAAGTAATCGTCTTTCGGCGGGGTATCGATCTCGAGAAAGAGCACGTTCCCGCGCGTATTCTTGTTTGTGCCCACTGCCATGTATCGGCCGAACTCCTCCGGCGGGAGATGCGAAGCCACCAATGCTTCGGTACGATAGCATAGGATGTAAAAGCGGATATTCATGAAAACCTCCAAGAGTGTCGGATTATGCAATCTTAAACCTGAAGCACCGAACGCTTCGCCCCGCCAGTGCAAGGATTGGAGAATTGGCGCTGCATGACATGGCCCGGTTCATAGTGACCCTTTGAAATCAAGACTCAGCTTCATCTGAAAATCCTCGATCAGTGACAGGGCTCGTCTCAAGGCAACCTTTTCGATTTCAGAGAGATTGAAGCCGTGTATGTTGTTGCTCGGTTCGGCATTTTCCGATAACTGGATGGCCTGATGCCGGAATCTCAGCCTCATCAGAAAATCATATGTATCGGCCAGATCCCGGTAACCGGAGGCGGAAATGACACCGGCCTCGCGAAGGCGGGCTATCCTTTCAAGCGTATTCGTGCTGCGGATGCCGTGCTTGAGCGAGTAAATACGCGCCATGTCGGTCAACGGCAGCAGCGCGGTTTTGATGTCGACATCGTCGCCGGACTTGATCTGCCACCTGGGCGGTTTCACCTTCAAGGCGTTTTCCGTCAGATACACAAAAAATGCGTTGTTGCCCGACAACAATCTGAACAGGAAATTCCTGAGTTCATCGGCGAGGCGCGCGTCGCCGAAGGCGGAGCGGAAATCGAAAAAGATATTGACGTCCAGAAGATCCTTCGGACTCGATGCATTCACCCAGCCCCGGAAGTATTCCTTCCACGCGCTCAATGACTGGCGCCAGCGGGGATTTTTCGCCATTACGTCACCTTTACAGTACGAATACCCGGCCGTATTGAGAGAATCGCAAACCCGGTCGGCCAGTTTTTCGAAGTACTCTCCGGCTTCAACGGCAAGAGGGCCTTCCACGTCGGCGTACACGATGGCATTGTCCTGGTCCGTGACCAGCGTCTGCTCCGATCTTCCTTCGCTTCCCATCGCTATGAAGCAGAAAGCGGCCGGTGGAGGTCCCAAATCCCTGATGGCCAGATCGAGCAGTTTTTCCACTATCGAGTCCGACAGCACGCTTACGGCCCGGGTTATCACCGGAGCTGCGGTGCCGGTCCCGATAAGCATTCCGATGTAGTCAAGAAGGTTTGCTCTGAAGTGTTTTACTTCAGCTACCGTATCGGCGTGACGCAGACGTTCGAGATACAGCATGTACGAATGCAGATGCGAATCCCCGATATCGCGTATGCTCAGCGTGCCGAAAATCCTGCCCTGTTCGTCTTTCACACAGACATGCCTGATATGGGACACGGAATACCTGCGCAGCACTTCGTTCACGGTTGACGTAATGCCGACAACAGGAATGGGCGCTCTCATTATCCTGGACACTTTCTCGTCCGCGGGAAGGTTTCCCGATTCTGCGGACTCGAGCACATCGTTGCGCGTGAGTATGCCGACCGGCAGCCCTGACTCATCTATCACGGTTACGACGCCGGTTTGCAGCCGCGAAATAATGCTGACGGCGTTGGGCACGGGTTCGTCCATGGAGCATGTGACAAGTTCCTTGACGTAAGACGCGATGGGCTGGTTGAGAAACACGAGTGGAGCGTGCAAGTCGAGCAGCAGGGATGAAGTGTCGGCGACTTTTCTGGCAGGTTCGGTGATATCCTCCGCAAGACAGTCGCAAAATGCGGTGTTTCCTTCGTCGTCCCGGATAAGGGCCATCGACAGCGCAACCGTAAGATCGGAATTATCCGATTTTTTCATCGGTATCTTTCTGTTTGCCAGCCGGCCGGAAGCGTTTAGTTCATCCTGGCAGGATTTGAAAGCATGCGGGTTGTCGAAACGCTCGCTGAAAGTTGTGCCGGTCAGCAAGTCGGGACTGCGAAAGCCGAACAACCGGGCGGCGGCGGCGTTGGCTTCGAGGATTTTCATATCCTTTTCGGCTTCCGTCCTGAAAACCGCAATGGAGAGACGATTCGTAAGCGAGAGGAAACGCTCCCTGCTCTCGACGAGGGCCTCAGCCATCTGTTTGTGGTGGCCGATATCCTTGACGATAATCACCACGCCTTTCCGCCCCAGCAAGTCGATCGGCGACGCCGTCAGGAGCGAGTCCATGAATGTTCCATCCCCGCGTTTCAACCGCACTTCCGCATGGGCATCGATTTTGCCGATAAGCGTTTCAGGATTGCGAAGCTCACCGGCATCGACGAAGCCATGGTTCTGGAACAAATCCGGCAGTGAAAGTTTCCCGGCTTCCGTCTCCGGGTATCCCAGCATGGCCAGCAATGATTTATTGTAATGCAACTCGCCGTCGTCGAGTATCATCAGCAGTCCTTCAGTGGTCGTTTCGGCGAGAGCTTCGTATTTCTCCTTCGATTCCCGCAGGCGTTCTTCGGCCTGAATGCGCTTGCGCTCGCTCTTCAGGTTCTGCGCCGCAATAAATATCAGCAGAAGTGATGTGGCGATCGTGATGAAAATGGAAATATTGACGACGCTTTTTTCCAGGCTGGCAATTTCGGCTTTTACATCCTCCAGATATATGCCGGTGCCTATTATCCAGCCCCACGGCTCGAAGGTTTTGACGAAGGACAGCTTAGGCACAATCCTGGTGGAGTCGTCCTTCCACTGCCAGGTGTAATCGACGTATCCTTCACCCTGTTTCCTGACCACGTTCACGATTTCTACGAAAAGTTTCTTTCCTCGCGAATCCCTGAAATCCACCAGACTCCTGCCGTTAAGATCCTCGCGGAATGGGTGATAAATCATCCTCGGTTCGTAATCGGTGATCCAGAAATAGTCCTTGCCCTCATCGCCGTAGCGAAGGTTGCCCAGTTGCTCGATGGCCCGGCCCTGCGCTTCCTGCCGGGTCAGACGGCCCAGCAACTCCTGCCGGTGAAAATGCTGCGCGCCGGACCAGGCGGAACTGGTCAGCTCGAGAATCATCTCGCGCTTGCGGTCCAGTATTACTTCCTCGAAACGCGGTATGATTATCTGAAACAGCGCCACAACGAAAAGCACCAGCGTCAGGGAAACAGGCAGCAGGATTCTCAGCAGGAAAGCCCTGTTGGCCATCCGTATGGCGTTGCCTTTCATAAAAGAGCCTGTCGTTTCATTTCATTCAGGGGCATGATATCGAGCAGGCGCGTTTCGGTGTCGAAAGCCATGAAGCCGCTGGGCCGCGACGAGTTCGCAATACAGGGACAAACCAGCCATTGCGCTTCCTGCTTCAGGCAGTATGAACCGAAGGGCCGCAGCCGGATGCTTCGCCGGTCGCCCGACAAAACGCCTTCCGGATGACCGTGTCCGGATATGCTGATGCCGCAATTCGTTCGATCCATGAATTCGAAATGATCTGCAAGATCCTTGGGCTTCCGGGGAGCGCCCGTCGTTGAACCGGAAAAATCAGGATAATTGAAATGCGAAAAAAGAAACTTCTGGCCGGGATGTTCCACAATCAGAAATTCGGGCAAGGACAGGAGGAAATCCATGGACGCCGGACTGCGGACCGCTCTTCTGTCCATATCGTCGTATATCCATACTCTGTTCCGGGAGAGCCTGACTCTTTGTTCATGGCCGAGATCGTGCCACCCTTCGGGATACTCGAATCCGGCGGCGTATGCGGGCAGCCGCCCTGCGGCGAAAAGGTCGTGATTGCCCGCAACTACCGCACGGCACTGGTCCTTTACCATCTCGAGACAGGCATCGGCATTCCTGCGGCCCAGCGACTGCTGGAACTGAAACGAGAAACCGACTATGTCGCCCAGACAGACTACCTGATCGCAGTTCGTCTTTTCAATCAGTTTGAACGCTGTCTGGAGGCTTCTGTAATCCTCGTGTATGTCTGATATGAAAGCAAGTTTCATCGGCCGACGGCTATTCGGCGCCGACACCGAGGTATGTTCTCAATTTTTCATCTTCGAATTTGTTCCTGGCTTCCGGTTCGCTGCTTGCAAGGGACACGATTATGCCGACCAGGAAGGATGCGACCATCGAGAAAAGGGCCGGATTCTTCAGCGGGAAAATGGCTTTCTCGTTGCCGAGTATATCCACCCAGACGGTCGGGCTGAGTATTATCAGTCCGACGGCTAGGCCGGCGCCCGTAAGGATGCTGGCTACGGCGCCTTTTGTGGTGTACTTCTTCCATAATATCGAGAGCAGCAGAGACGGGAAATTGGCGCTGGCGGCTATTGCAAAAGCGAGTCCGACGGTGAACGCGACGTTCTGGCCCTTGAAAACGAGACCGAGGAGGATTGCCAGCGCGCCGATCGTGAGAGTCGCAATTTTCGCAACTCTTACTTCGCCGGCTTCATCGGTTTTACCGGACTTGAAGACGCTGACGTACAGATCATGGGAAAGCGTGGAAGCGCCGGATAAGGTCAAACCCGCCACGACGGCGAGGATGGTAGCAAAAGCGACGGCGGCGATGAAGCCGAGGAAGTACTGTCCTCCGAGCGCTTCGGACAACAGAAGCGCGGCCATATTGCCGCCTTTGTCGATGCCGCTGATCAGATCCTGGCCGACCAGCACCATGGCGCCGAATCCGATAACGAAAGTCAGTATGTAGAAATACCCTATGAATCCGGTTGCGAAGAACACCGACCTTCTGGCCTGTTTCGCATCGGGAACAGTAAAGAAGCGCATCAGTATGTGCGGCAAACCGGCGGTGCCCAGTATGAGCGCGATGCCGAGCGAGATCGCGTCCCAGGGATTCGTCACAAAACCGCCCGGCGACAGGACGGCATCCGAATATTTCAGGGAGGCCTGCCTGAACAATTCGGCCGGATTGAAGCCGAAATTCATAAGGGTCAGGAAAACAAGAACCGTGGCGCCGCCCAGCAGCAGACCGGCTTTGATGATCTGCACCCAGGTTGTGGCCAGCATTCCGCCGAAAGTGACGTAAGCGATCATGACAAGGCCCACAAGTATGATGGCCACCTCGTAGGGAAGTCCGAAAAGCGTCTGTATCAGAGCTCCCGCGCCTACCATTTGAGCTATCAGGTAAAAGACGATGGTCATCAGGGAGCCGATGGAGGAGGCGACCCGGACGGGTTTCTGTCGCAGCCTGAAGGCAACGACGTCTGCGAAGGTGAATTTTCCTAGATTCCGCAGCGGCTCCGCTATGAGAAACATTACCAGCGGCCAGCCGACCAGGAAACCTATCGAATAAATAAGACCGTCATATCCTTTCAGCGCCACCATGCCGGCGATGCCCAGAAACGACGCCGCGCTCATATAGTCGCCCGAGAGCGCAAGTCCGTTCTGAAATCCCGAAATGCTCCTGTCCGCCGCGTAAAACTCTGAAGTAGTTCTTGTGCGCTTGGCAGCCCAGTAGGTGATTCCCAGGGTGACTGCGACGAAAACGAAAAAAATGATGATGGAGGCGATATTGGCCTGCCCGAGCGTTGTTTCCAAAGTTCCCAAGGTGCTGTTCCTTGAATGGTTGCTGATAATGCCGGATTATTTGCTGATGATCTGATTTCTCAATTCGCGAACGCTTTTGTCGTAGCTGCTGTTGGCCCACCTGGTATAGATTCCCGTAAGCAGCCAGGCGAAAACTATGATGCCTATTCCGATGGGAAGCCCTATCGTAATGTGCTCGCCGATTTTCGTGGCGAGCCATTCCTTGTTGAATGCTATTGCAAGGATGAAACCGAAATAAACCACCAGCATTATTAATGTAAGCGATAAGCTTACCGAAATTCTCTTTTTTACAAGAGATTTGAACTTCTCCGATTCGAGTATGGTTCGGACGTCTTCCTGTGTGATACTCATGCTCACTCCTGAATATTCTTCGTTATGATTCCGGACGACGGCAGGGCCTCTTTATGACAAGACACCTGGCGGTCCGTGTGGAGCTGTCAGGTGTCTTTCCGCCGTGTTAACGGGGGTCACTCGCCGTACATCGCCACGACTTCCTGTTTCGTCTTGTGCAGGATGCCGTATTTCTCGCCGACCTTGGTGAAGGCATCCAGCGCCTGCTCCAAATGATGCATCTCGTGAGCCGCGGAGAGTTGGGTGCGTATTCTCGCCTGCCCCTTCGGAACTACCGGGAAAAAGAATCCGACGGCGTATATGCCGAGATCGTAGAGATCCTTCGCGAAATCCTGAGACAATTTCGCGTTGAACAGCATCACCGGCACAATGGGCGTCTCGCCCTGCTTGATGATGAGGCCGGCCTTGGTAAGGCCCTCACGCCACCAGGCGGTGTTCCGCTCGAGCTTGTCGCGCCTCTCGGTCGTCTTGGATATTATGTCGAGCACCGCGTTCGCTCCGCTTACCACCACCGGGGCCACGGTGTTCGAGAAGAGGTATGGACGCGCTTTCTGGCGGCACATCTCGACGATTTCCTTCCGGCCCGATACGCAGCCGCCGGAAGCGCCGCCGAGCGCTTTGCCGAGAGTGGTCGTAATGATGTCGATCTTCCCCATGACTCCGCAGTGTTCGTGCGTTCCACGTCCGGTTTTTCCGATGAATCCGGTCGCATGGGAATCGTCGAGAAATATCATGGCATTGTACTTCTCGGCCAGAGCCGCTATCTGATCGAGCTTCGCAAGATCGCCGTCCATGGAGAACGAACCGTCGGTGATGATCAGGCGGATGCGCTTGTCCTGGTGCAGCTGCAGCTTCGACTCGAGGTGAGCCATGTCGCTGTGCTTGTAGGTGTCCTGCTGGGCCTTGGCGAGACGCATGCCGTCGACAATGGATGCATGCACGAGGCGGTCGGCGATCATCACGTCCTGTTCGGAGAGCACGGCTTCGAACACGCCGGCGTTCGCGTCCATGCAGGACGGGAATAGTATCGTGTCCTCGGTGCCGAGAAAAGCCGTGAGCTTGTCCTCGAGTTCCTTGTGTATGTCCTGCGTGCCGCAGATGAAGCGCACCGACGACATGCCGTAGCCCCTGTAATCGAGTCCTTCATGAGCCGCTTGGACCACGTCGGGGTGCGAAGACAGACCGAGATAGTTGTTGGCGCACATGTTGATGACCTTGCGGCGTTCGGCGCCGATCGGGAATTCCGTCTCGATATCCGAATCCTGCGGGGCGCAGATTACTCTTTCCTGCTTGAAGATGCCCTGCGTCTGCATCTCGCCGAGCTGTTTTCGATAATCCTCGCGAATTTCATTGCTGAACATGGCCGCCTCCTATTCGTTGACGCCGAAATCTTTCAGGAGAACGATTATGTTGTTCACGCTGTCGAAGGCTTCGGGCGTGGCCTTTGCGTCCGGTATCGAAATGTTGTAAGTGTTCTCGAGGAATACCTTCAGCGAAACCATCGAGAATGAATCGACGATGCCGCTGGAAATCAACGGGGTGTCGTAGTTCACCTCGCGGTCGTCGTCGGTTTCGAGATATTCGTTTTTTACATAATTGAGAATGACGTCCTTCAGTTGCGACATGGGGCTATCTCCTGATTGGTTTTGCGGCCCGAAACCGCCGGCACGCGGGCGCCGGCCGCATCATGCCTTGTTGTTATTATTGTGACTGTTTAATGTCGGAATCGGTGTTGTACCGCGGTTTTGCGCGTCTAATCGTCTTCCAATGTGGACGTGTCGCCGATTTCCTCGCCCCATTCCCTGGCGCGCAGGAGCCGCCGCATGATCTTGCCCGAGCGCGTGCGCGGCAGCGTGGGAACGAACTCGACCTCCTGGGGCATGGCCAGCGGCGAAAGTTTCTTTCGTATGAAATTCATGATTTCGAGCTCGAGCATCTTCGTCTGTTCGAAACCGGGCTTCAAAGCTATGAAAGCCTTGACGACTTCCATGTTGACGGGATCCGGCTTGCCCACCGCAGCGGATTCGGCCACCGCGGGATGCTCGAGCAGCGCGGATTCTATCTCGAACGGTCCGACCAGATGCCCGGCCGTGTTGATGACGTCGTCGTCCCGGCCGACGAACCAGAAGTACCCTTCCTCGTCGATGCTGGCGCGGTCGCCGCAGAGATACCAGCCGTTTCTGAATTTGCTCTTGTAAGTTTCCTGATTGTTCCAGTAAGTGCGGAACATAGACGGCCAGGGCGGCTGAATCGCGATCAGGCCGACTATTCCATGTTGCGTTACGGGCTCATGAGTGGTAAGATCCACAACTGTCGCGGTGATTCCCGGAAACGGTTTGCCCATCGAACCCGGCTTGATCGGCATGCCGGGGTAATTGCTGATCATGATGCTTCCGGTTTCTGTCTGCCAGAAGGTGTCGTGGAACATCTTCCCGAACGCCTCCTGCGACCATAGCACGGCTTCGGCGTTGAGGGGCTCGCCGACGCTGCAGAGATGACGCAGCGAGGAAAGGTCATGCCTGCGGACGACCTCGATGCCTTCCTTCATCAGCCCGCGAATGGCCGTCGGGGCCGAATACCAGACCGTCACCTTCATGCGCTCGATGAAACCGTACCAATTGTCGGCCTTGAAGCCGGTGTCGGTAACGCACTGAGTGACGCCGTTCGCCCAGGGCCCGATGATGCCGTAAGATGTGCCCGTCACCCAGCCGGGATCAGCGGTGCACCAGTAAACATCGTCCTCGTGCAGGTCGAGAACGTATTTCGCCGTCAGGTATTGCGAGATGAGCGAATAGTGCACGTGCTGCGCGCCCTTGGGTTTGCCGGTAGTGCCGGAGGTATAGTGCAGAACGGACGGAGTCTCCGCCTTCGACGGAAACGCATCGAACTTCTCCACCCGTTCGGCTTCATCCATGTGGAAGGCGATCTCGCGTTCACGCAAGGGCTTCGAGCCGTCGTCGTCGACGACGATCACCAAACGAAGCGAGGGAAGCTGATCGAGTATGTTGCGCACCTTCGCCAGATGTTTCTTTTGCGTGAAAATGGCGCTGGTCTGCGCGTCTTCGAGGCGTGTTATGAGGGATTCGGAACCGAAGGCCGAGAAAAGGGGCTGCGCGATGGCCCCGAGCTTCAGTATGCCGAGGAAACCGAAGTAAAGTTCCGGCACCTTGTCCATGAACAGGCAGACGCGCTCTCCCGCCTCTATGCCGTTGCTCTTCAGAAATGCGGCGATCGTGTTGGTAAGCACCCGCATGTCGTTGAAAGTGTAACGCTTTTGTGTTCCGTCATGCCCTTCCCAGATCAGCGCGAGCTTTTCGCTCTTGCCCATGTCGCAAATGCGGTCCGTGCAGTAAACGCCGATGTTTATCACATCTCCGGGTTTATATTCAAGTTCTTTTTCGGAAATATCCCAGGAGAAGTTCTTCCGGGTTTCTTCATAGACGCCTATGTGGCTCATTGCTGGTCCTCAATTTATGATGTCATGCCTGGTGAATTTCCTGGATCGAAATGCGCCGGCTGAATGAGCGGCGCGTCCGCATCTCGAGGCGGGCGGGGCAAGGCGCGGATGTCGACAGCGGCCTTTTTCAGAATTGGATGGGAAGAACAATTCCCGCTTTTACGACAAGGAACGACGGAGTGTCGAAAACATCCTCGAAGAGGACAATGTGATAGGCGGCTTTCACGTCGAGCGATATGGTCTGTGTGATCGGGTAAAGGAATCCGCCTAGTATGGCCACTCCCAGTGACGATTCGGAGCGGGATGCCTGGCTTACCCCCACCGGGGTGGTTGTTTCGATCTTGCGTGTCGCGATGTGAATTCCGGCGCTGCCTCCGAGATAGGGCCTGAACAAACCTTTGCTCAGTTCGTACCTGATGCTTGCCAGCAAAGGAATGGACTGCAGATGCCCGCTTTGGTCCTCCTTTATCTCGGAACTGTATCCGAAATACAGGAAGCCGAGCTCGCCCTCTATCCAGAGATTGTCTTCTACGAGATTGTAGAGGAACTGCGCGCTGCCGCCGTATCCTATCTGGTAGTCGTTGGAGAATTCGCCCGCCGGGATCCCGAGCGCGAGCTGAGCGCCGACGTAGGTCTGTGACAGGGCGGGTGTTGACGCAATTACGAGAAGGAGGATGGCGGAATAAATGCGCTTCATATTGGCCTCCGGGCTGATAAGTACGATGTGCAACAGCGGATTTTGTGGAATGGATTCATCCGCAAAGCGGATGATTGAAAACCAATGTACGAAACAGCGCCTTTTGAACAAATTCCGCTCGAATCGAAGCGGAGATGAAAAAACGGAGCGGGATTGCCGCTCCGTTGTAAAACGATTCGTGTACGCGGGGTTCGCTTACCAGGCGTAACCGAGATTCACGCCGAGTCCGTAGGCGCGGTAATCGAGGCCCGAAATCGATGCCAGGTTGAATGCCAGACGCAGAATAGGTTCGACGACGAAACCTCCGAAAACCCATTTGTATGCGAGTTCGCCGCCGATCGCCGCCGATGTGCCCCCGGAATAGGAATGAACGGAACTCGTGGCGTAATCCCAGAATCCAAATGAGACGAGAGGGCCTGCGCTGAGTCCCTGCAGGGGACGCTTGGCGTCGCCGATCTCGAAGTACCACCTGTAAGAACCGCCGATTCCGAAAGCCGTCCAATTGGAGTAAGACCAATAACTGCCGAACACGGTGAAGGAATTCGTGGCGCCGATGCGGTTCTCATAAGTCAAGTTGAGGAAACCCCAGGCCAGACTGATCGGGTCCGCGCTTATCGAGTTCTTGTAATTCTGCGCGGCCGTCCGGCCGGTCGACAGACAGATCAAAGCGCAGAGAGTGATTGAAAGCAATCCCAAGCGATGTTTCATGCCTTTTCTCCTTTATTGGGTTGGTGATAACCGATTTTTCACAAGATACTCTTGAGACTCGATCAGAGCAACAGAATATCGCGCCGATTTTGCTGATTTCAGGCCTTAATCCTTCAACAATTCGCGTGCAATAACGATGTTCTGCACCTCGGAGGTCCCTTCATAGATCTCGGTGATCTTGGCGTCGCGGAGATATCGCTCGACCAGATATTCGCGCACATAGCCGTAACCCCCGTGTATCTGTATGGCTTCGAGAGCATTCTCGACGGCGGTCCTGGATGCGCAAAGCTTGGCCATCGCGGCTTCCTTGATGTATTTCCGTCCCGCATCCTTCAGAGCGGCGGCGCGGTAAGTCAGCAGGCGGGCCGTTTCGAGTTTCACCGCCATGTCGGCTATCTTGAACTGTATGGCCTGGAAATCCTTGATGTGCTGCCCGAAGGCCTTGCGCTGCTTGCTGTACGCGATGCTCGCCTCGAGGCTTGCCGCCGCTATGCCGAGCGCCTGGGCCGCGATGCCGATGCGGCCGCCGTTCAGCGTGTCCATCGCGAAATTGAATCCCTTGCCTACTTCCCAGACCACGTTGGCGCCGGGAACGGGTGTTTTCTCGAAGTGGAGACTGCAGGTGTCCGAGCTGCGTATGCCGAGCTTGTCTTCTTTAACTCCCTGAGTGAAACCCGGCGCGCCCTTTTCCACGAGAAAAGTGGTGATGCCCCTGTACCCCTGCTCTCGGTCGGTCTGAGCGACCACCAAATAGTAGTCAGCCGTCAAACCGTTCGTGATCCAGTTTTTGGTTCCGGTGATCTCCCACATGTCGCCGTTCCTGGCCGCTTCCGTATGCTGCGAAGTCGCGTCGCTGCCCGCTTCGGGTTCGCTGAGCGCAAAGGCGCCGAGCTTCTCGCCCTGCGCGAGGGACGGCAGGTATTTACGCTTGAGTTCATCCGCGCCGTATTTCTGCAACCCGTAGGTGACCAGGGAATTGTTCACCGACATTATTACGCCCACGGAGGCGTCCACCTTTGAAATTTCCTCCATGGCGAGCACGTAGCTGAGAGTGTCCAAGCCCGCGCCTCCGTACTCGGGATCCACCATCATCCCCATGAAGCCGAGTTCGCCGAGCTTGCGGACGATGTCGCGCGGGAATTCCGCGTTCTTGTCGCGCTCCACCGCGCTGGGCGCTATTTCCTCTCGTGCGAACTCGCGCGCGGTCTGCTGAATGAGTTTCTGGTCCTCGGTGAAATCGAAATTCATATTGCGATCCTCCGTTTCAACCTTTTATGTACTCGTAAAATCCCCTGCCGCTCTTCCGGCCGAGATGCCCAGCCGCCACCATTTTCTTCAGAAGAGGACAGGGCCGGTATTTCGGATCGCCAAGCCCTTCGAGCATGACGTTCATTATGTCGACACACACGTCGAGTCCGATGAAATCGGCGAGTGTCAGCGGCCCCATCGGGTGCGCCATGCCCAGCTTCATCACCGTGTCGATCGCCTCGGCCGTGGCCACTCCTTCCATCAGGCAATAGACCGCTTCGTTGATCATGGGCATCAAAACACGGTTCGAGACGAATCCCGGATAGTCGTTCACCTCGACCGGTGTTTTTGACAGCTTCACGGCGAGATCCCTGATTGTCTCGAAAGTCGCGTCCGAGGTCGCGAGACCCCGTATGATCTCCACGAGCTTCATCACGGGCACCGGATTGAAAAAATGCATCCCTATCACCTTGTCCGGTCGTCCGGTGGCGGCGGCAATCTCGGTGAGCGAAATCGACGAGGTGTTCGAGGCGAGTATGCACTCGGCCTTGGTGTGCGCGTCGAAGGAACGGAAGAGTTTTTTCTTGATGTCGACGTTCTCCGAGGCGGCCTCGATTACGAGATCGGTTTTCCGCAGTTGCTCCTCCATGTCCACGGTCGGAAGAATGCGTCCTAGTATTTCCGCTTGCTCGCGTTCGGTGATCAGTTCCTTCTTGACCTGCCGTCCGAGGTTGGAGTGGATCGCGGCCAGCGCGCGGTCCAGCAATTCAGGCGCTATATCGATCAGTGCGACCTTGAAACCGTGCTGCGCGCAGACGTGAGCTATTCCATTGCCCATCGTGCCCGCGCCGATCACTGCTATGTTTTGCATTGTGTCTCTCCTGTATGATTCCTTGTCAAACTCGTTCCACTATCAACGCGCCGGCTTCTCCTCCGCCGATGCAAAGCGTGGCCAGTCCGCGCCGCTTGTTTTCGCGCCGCATGGCGTACAGCAGGGTCACGAGAATCCGCGCGCCCGAAGCGCCGATCGGGTGTCCCATGGCGACCGCGCCGCCGTATATGTTCACCCTTGACGGATCGAGCCCCGCGATCCTGTTCACGGCGATCGACACCACCGAAAAGGCCTCGTTGACTTCAAAAAGATCCATATCGCCGACGCCGAGCCCGGCTTTCATGAGAACCTTGGCTATCGCGTCGGCCGGCGCCGTCGTGAACCATTCAGGGGCCTTGGCCGCGGAAGCCTGCGCCACGATGCGTGCCATCGGTTTCAGCCACATTGCGTTTGCTCGTTCCTCGGACATCACCACCAGGGCGGCCGCGCCGTCGTTCAGAGATGAAGCGTTGGCTGCCGTGACGGTTCCGTCTTTCTGAAACGCCGGCTTCAGCGATGTCACCTTGTCGAAATTGATTTTCCGGATATCCTCATCCTCCGAAAAGACTATCGGTTCCCCCTTACGCTGCGGGATCGAGACGGGAACGATCTCCTCGGTGAAAATTCCGGCTTCCAGAGCCGCGATGGCGCGCCTGTAACTCTCCACCGCGTAGGCATCCTGCTCCTCCCGGGAGATGGAGCATTCGCGGGAGCACAGTTCGGCCGCGCTGCCCATGTGGTAGTCGTTGTAAACGTCCCAAAGACCGTCCTTGATCATGGAATCGATGAGCTGTCCATGTCCGAAACCGTAACCGCTGCGGGCGCGGTCCAGCAGATAGGGTGTGTTCGTCATGCTTTCCTGACCACCGGCGACGACGATGTCCGCGTCCCCAGTCTGTATAGCTTGTGCCGCAAGCATGACGGATTTCAGGCCGGATCCGCACACTTTGTTGATCGTCATGCAGGGGACGCTGTCGGGAATGCCCGCGAACAGGGCCGCCTGGCGTGCGGGCGCTTGCCCCACGCCGGAGGTCAGCACGTTGCCCATTATGACTTCGGAGACATCCTCGGGTTTCACGTTTCCTCTCGCGAGAGCTTCCTTGATCGCTAAGGCGCCCAGTTGCGGCGCCGAGAAAGATTTCAGCGAACCGTTGAACGCGCCGATCGCCGTGCGGGCGCCGCTGACAATAACGACTGGCTTCATAGCTGCATATCCTTTCTATTGTTGAACACTGTGAAGTGCCTGCCCGCACACGACGCCCATCCGGCTGCTAAGCTCGAAATACGCGGCCGCCGACGGGACATGATCCGTCAACTGTTCATGTATTTGAGAAACTCCTTGTTGCTGCGGGTGCCCCGGATTTTCTCGATCAGGAATTCCATCGCTTCCACCGTCGTGTATTCGCTGAGCACCTTGCGGAGCACCCAGACCCGGCTGAGTTCCTCCGGGGTGAGCAGAAGGTCCTCCTTGCGGGTTCCGGAACGATTGACGTCCATGGCGGGGAAAATGCGCCGGTCGGAAAGTTTCCTGTCCAGCACGATTTCCATGTTGCCCGTGCCTTTGAATTCCTCGAAGATCACCTCGTCCATGCGGCTCCCTGTTTCCACGAGGGCGGTCGCGATGATCGTGAGACTGCCGCCCTCCTCCACGTTGCGCGCCGCGCCGAAGAAACGCTTCGGGCGGTGCAGCGCGTTCGCATCGACGCCTCCCGAGAGAATCTTGCCGGAATGAGGGACTACGGTGTTGTGAGCGCGGGCGAGACGGGTGATCGAATCGAGAAGAATCACCACATCCTTTTTGCATTCTATCAGCCGCTTGGCTTTCTCCAGCACCATGTCCGACACCTGCACATGCCTTTCGGGGGGCTCGTCGAAAGTGGAACTGATAACCTCGGCCTTGACCGAACGTTCCATGTCCGTGACTTCCTCGGGCCGCTCGTCGATCAGCAGCACGATCAGAATCACTTCGGGATGGTTGGCGCTGATGCTGTTCGCGAGCTTCTGCAGCAAAATGGTTTTGCCGCTTTTTGGCGGAGATACTATGAGACCGCGATTGCCTTTGCCGATAGGAGTGAGCAGATCCATGATGCGCATCGACAACTCGTTCGGAGCGACTTCGAGAGTGAAACGCTCGTTCGGATACAGCGGCGTGAGATTGTCGAAAAGCTGCCGGTCCTTGATGTTTTCCGGTCCCTCGTAATTCACCGCTTCCACTTTCAGCAAAGCGAAAAAGCGCTCGCCTTCCTTGGGTGGACGCACCTGCCCGCTTATCGTGTCGCCTGTCCGGAGACTGAATTTCTTGATCTGGCTCGGTGACACGTAGATGTCGTCAGGCGACGGCAGGTAGTTGTAGTCCGATGCGCGCAGGAAACCGTAACCGTCGGGGAGCACCTCGAGCACGCCTTTGCTGAAGGTCATCCCGTCCTTCTGAGTCTGGGCTTCCAGAATTTTGAAAATCAGTTCCTGCTTCTTGAGTTCGCCGGCGCCCGTGATGTGCAATTCCTTCGCAATCTGTGAGAGCTCCGCGATGCGCTTGGACTTGAGTTCTGCAATGTCCATGGTCATGATCTTGTCTGTCCTGTACCGAGGTGTTGACCGGTTTTTATGTTGCCCCGGGTGGAACGGCCGGGGTGGAAGAGAGGGGATTGTTGATTCTTCGCTTGCAACAAGCGTTTTCCTTCCGGCGAGGGGAGTTGGGATTACAATCGGCGGCACTGCCGGAATACATCATCCGATCGGGCCTGAGCCCTCAACCTCTTTGATGCCGCGATAAACTAAAATCAGGCTTGAAAAACAAAACCAGCGAAAGGAAAAGCAGTGCCGGAAGGATGAGGTTCCTCGCCAAATATATTCCATTTTCGGTCATAGTCAAGGATAATTGCCCTCAAATGGAGAAATTTTTATCCCGCGGACGAAACTCGCCCAGGATGTAATGCGAACCGAAGAGCAGGATGGACTCGCTCTCGCCCGCTTCGGCGCGCTTTCGTTCCATGCAGGACCGGACATTCCCGGAGGCCTTTATCTCCAGACCTCTGCAGGCGGCACGCGCCGCTATCTCCTCGGCCTTCGTCAATTCTTCCATATCGGCATCCACCGAACTGATCGAGGCCCACTCGGCCGTTCCAACAGCGTCCAGCACCGCATCCAGATCCTTGGATTTTAAAAGGCCGAAAACCAAATGCGTGTTCTCCGCGGCTCGAAGCCGGAGCCATGTCCGCAGCAACGCTCTCACGCCGTCGGGATTATGCGCCGCGTCGATCACCGTTTCGGGCTTGGACGATATCCTTTCGAGACGTCCCGCGATACCCGTCCTGGACTTGACCGCCGCGATGCCTCGCACAGCCGCCTGCAAGTCGATACGGAAACCGCGTTCGGCCAGAATTTCGGCGGAAGCCAGCGCGAGCGACGCATTGAGCGATTGATGATATCCGGCCAGGGGGGAATGGAACTCCTGTCGCCTTGAAAACGTCTCCCTGACAAACCTCATATCCTCGACGTCGAGAAATCGGGGCGCTTCTTCAGGTCCGGTGTCGAAGAAAAGCGGTGATCCCTTCGAGCATGCCGCCGCTCTGATTTCATTCAATGCCGTTTCCGCCAATATGCCGACGAGTATCGGAATTCCGGGCTTGACGATGCCCGCCTTCTCACGCGCGATTTCCTCGAGGCTTGCGCCGAGGTGCTCGGTGTGCTCCATTGCGATTCCGGTGATCACGGACAGCTCCGGCAGCACCACATTTGTCGCATCGAGGCGTCCGCCCAATCCCGTCTCGATCACCGCTATATCCGCGCCGCCTTCCTGGAAATGCTTGAAAGCCATGGCGGTGGCGGCTTCGAAGAAAGTCGCTCTCCTGCCTTCGATCTCAGGTTTGAGTTCGGCGGCGTAACGCGCGACTGTGTCGAATTCCACCGGTATTCCGTCGATCCTGATCCTCTCCGTGAATTCATACAAATGAGGGGATGTGTACAAGCCCGTACGGTATCCCGCCTCGGTGAGAACCGAGGCCAGAAAAGCGCTCGTTGAACCCTTGCCGTTCGTGCCCGCAAGATGCACAACGGGATACGCCCGATGCGGCTCGCCCCAGGCTTCGAGAATCCCGGTGATGTTGCTCAGACCGAGCTTGATTCCGAATTTCTGCAAGCCGAAAAGAAATCCCACGGCATCGGAATATCCGTTCACATTATCCTGCATGATGTTCGCAGATGCCGTTATCCGGTTATGCGGCTTCTCGGCGCCGGTTCCGGCGGCGAGACGTCGTTCGAGGGTTTGCGCATGGCCATCGCCCGGAGCTTCACGCCGCTTCAAGAAGGTTGTTCATCTGCGATGGAAGCGGCGGCTACGGCTTCACCGTCCAGGTGAAGGTATCCTCCTGCTTCAATTCCATGATCTCGTTGGCGGTGTTTCCGAAGGCATCCATGACGCGCACCTGCGTGGTTCCATGCCCCGTGGAATATACGTGCTCTTCCTCGTCCGACAGGAAACCCGTGTACTTGCCGTCGATGTAGACGTCTATCAGGCGGCCGGTTTTGTTGACGACGCGCACATATCCGACGAAATTGCCCTCGCCTCTGCGCTGCGAAACCATGGCCAGGCCTTCGCGAAGACGATCGAGGACCTGTTCGCCGCCGTTTACTCTCAACGACGCCGCGGCGATGGCGCGCTCCGCCGTTGGATTCATGTTCTCTTCAGCTATTCTGCCGGCCTCCTTCAGCAGCATCAGGGAGGTCACGCTGGGGGCCGTCTTGCCGGCGACCTCCTCCGCGAAGGAAAGCAGCACGGCTTCCGCGGCCAGCGCGTCGGTATTGGCGAAGCGCCTCGCGTAATCCACACGCGCTCCGAATCCCGCCAGCATGTCCTGTGCGAGGCCCAGTTCGGCGCCGACATCCGTGTATGCGAGCCGCGGAAATATTGGTTTGCCGAGGGACGTCGTCCTCTGCGCGAACAATGGGACGGCGTGCGCCGAAAAAAGCAGAAGCAGCGAAAGCGATATACGGTTGATGTTCATGGATTTCTCCTTGTTCTGAAAGGAAGATTGCTCATTGCGTCGATATTGGGGATCGATGGAATCCGCCTCGTCCTACTCCAGGTCGCCGAAAAGAATGAACGCGCTCCAATAATACGGGACTATCCAGTCCGGATCAGCCGGATTATCGAGCATGGACATGGCGGCGGCGCGGCCCGCATCGGCCTTCGCCATTCCCCTTTCCCGCCAGGCCCGGTAGAACGACGTCATCCAGGCCAGTGTCGCATCGTCGTCGACATACCACAATGAGGCCGCGACGGACGGCGTGCCCGCGTAGAAAAACGAACGCGTGAGGCCGACGAGCTCGTCGCCGGAACCGGATCGCCTTTCGCCCGCCGAGACCTGCGCCGTCTGGCAGGCGCTCAGGGCCACCATGGAGGCGCGCAGATCCAGATTGAACACCTCCGCGACCGTCAGATCGCCGTCATCAGATCCTTCGGGACGGGCGGAGGCGAAGAGTATTCGCGAGAGCATCGGCTCGCGCCTGTTCAGTTCCCCGTGCGTTGCGAGATGCACGATTTCCACGTTCCTCATGCTTTCCTTGACCGCCCGTTCCTCGGCTGCATCGCGTTTCAGAAGAACGGGGCGGGCTATGAATTTCGCGACCGAATCCGCTTCTATCAGCGCGCCTTCCAACGGGCGCTTGCGGTAGACTGGATCCGCGTACGCGGGATCGCCGACGACCAAGCCGCTTCCGTCGCCGACCGGTTTCTTGCCGCGGGCGAACGGGAGCACGCCCGCGGAAGGAAGATATGCGATGACCATGTCCTCTATCAGGTATCGAGGCCTCGGCACATGCGAATCGGTCCGCCTATCAATTCCAGCCGGCTTTATCAGCGCCTGGAAAGGCAGATGATGCAGCGGGCCGTGAGGAACTATCCACGCCCGTTTCACGCCGCGCAGCGCCGTCTCCGCCGGGAAAAGGAACACGCTGTACATCTCCACGAGGGCGTACTGCCAGGGGGCTTCCACTCGAGTCGCAAGCCACTCGGCGCTCGCCTCTGCCGGCGAAAGCCCCTTCTGCATCCGCGCAATCCTGAGCGCCGCGGTCTTTGCGTTCGGAAAATCCGAATAAAGCATCTTTCGCAAAGCTTCCACTTTCCTGTCGAGGCCGAAGTCGGGCCGGATGCCGAGAGGACGCGCGACCACCGTGTCCCTTCGGAGCACGAAGACGAACGCCGAAAGCCGCTCGTTTTCCACTGTTTCCCCGATGAAGTATTCGATGATCGCCGTCGAATCGTCCAGCAACGCCTGCAGGGATGAAACCGGAACCGGATCTATGCTCTTCACGGCCGCGTACTCCGGGTCGACCGCGCGCAGGCTGTCGAGCACCGCGCGATGCCTGACAATCAGAGCGGCCGCCACCGCGCCGCTGTCCGGCATGTCCATAAGCTCCGATATGCGCTGATTCAAAAGGCGTTCCTCCCCTACGAGACGCTCTCCGGCGGCGGTGCGTTTTTTATTATCTCCGATGCTCCTGCTGCCTATGAGGTCCAGAAACGACCTCGCCTTGGCCCTCTCGACATATTCGAAAGCTTCAGCGGGTCTCCCCAGTTGAACGAGAATCGAAACCAGCCTTTCGTACAGATGATATTTCCCGGATATGAAACCGGATCTCACGTCTATGGAGGCGAGTCCGCCCCGGAGTTCCTCGATGATCGCTATCGCCCTTTTCAAAGCGGCAGCGGCCTCTTCAAGGTTTCCATCTCGTTCGAGCAGTATGCCTATGTTCCCCCGGCAGAGCGCTTCCTGCACCTTGTAGCCGTCGCGCCGGTAAATCTCGTCCGCTTTCCCGAAGGCGGCCACCGCGCTGTCGCGCCGGTTCTCGAAGGCGTGCACGTTTCCGAGATTGACCCACGCGTCGGCGGTCTGTGCGGTCGACAGGGACATCCTGAAATACGCGCGAGCGGAATCCAGCATGCTGTGATACAGGGAATCCCTGCCCTGTTTCCGTGCAAGGTCGGCGCGGAGATGGTAGACCACTCCGAGATTCGACAGCGATACCGCAAGCGGCAGGGATTCGCCGCGTTCGGCGTCATAATTCAGCACTTCGCGATGAACCGCCGCCGCGTCGTCGTACCGGCCCTGGTTCTTGTACGCTATCGCGATGTTGTTGAGAAGATTGTGCCTTTCATCCAGCGCGATCGCCGGCACCGGGGCCTTCAGGCGCCGCCGTTCCGCCACGACGCTGTCGAGCAGAACCCGGGCGGCGGTCATCTGTGCCAGGGCCTCGTCGTCTCTCGCCGTCGCCAGAAGTATGTTGCCGAGCCACTTGCGGCTCTGCGCTTCGAGTATTCTGTCGCCTTCGCCGGCGGCTTTCACCAGGGCGTCCTGGAACAACGCCTCCGCCGGGTCATAGCGCCCTTGATAATAGAGCCGCTTGCCCTGAGCGATCAACGCATTCTCCTCCTGCGGCGGGGCAACGGCGGAACACCCGGCGAGCATGACCGAACAGACTGCGAGTACGCCTATGCAGATTCGCTTGCACATCCCGCCCACTCGTCAGAACTGCTGTCAGGGGCTGTTGCGGCGGCTCGCGAAATACTGCGCGGCCGCGACGGATACCTGATTGCCGAATCTCGGGAGAATGCCGCGAAGCTGCAGGTCGGCGAAATCCCGCGCTTCCGTCGCGTCGGACAATGCCAGAAGATGCGGCACGGCATCGGCGAAGAGACGCTCCCGCTCGTCGATATAGTAAAGAGTCAGCAACGTATGATATGCCTGCCGGTCCATCTTGCCCCCATCCAGCAGGGATTTCAACATGCGGCGCCGCTCTGCCGCATTGTCCATTCCCGGCTTGTCGACGAAGGCGAAAGCCGCGTCGAATTCCGGCAGAGGCGAGGGAACTTTCCCTTTCTCGTACACGGCCCAGGAGTAATGCCGTTCGGGGAGCGACTGCACTGCCGCGGCGATTCCTTCCGGCTGAACGGTGTTCATCCTGTAAACGATTCCTTCCACATCCCGCTGAAGGACAATCCCTCCTTTCCGATCGCGGACTATGATAGTATAAGACCGTACCGCGCCCGCGGCGGCTGAATCGGTGTCGAACCAGATGAAAACCGGCGCCGGATCCGATACGGCCAGGCGCGGCGATACGGCGACCGGCATATTGTCGCCTCTGACTCCCGACATGACCGCGAGTTGCGACAGATAATCCTTGCCCTGTGAAGGGGTGATGCCGCCGGAGGCCACGACTATGGTTTCCTCCCTGCCGACGCCTCGCGTGCCGCCCGCATCGGACAGCGTGCTGGAGGCCCTGTCGGCGCCGAGCTTTATCCGCTCTCCCGCCTTGAGCTCGAGGAACTCGCCCTGCATGAAGACCAGTGAGGCGGCGCCTGCGCGCACTTCAAGGACATCGCCGCCCTGCAGTTCCATTCCCAGCACCGCATCGCTTTCCTTATCGCCCGTCTGCACCGCCGCCTTTCCGCCCACGCTGGTTACCATGGCCACCGGTTGCGCGTGTACCGCGGTCGAAAGCAGGGCGGCGAGAAACAGGAATACCGGCAACATGAACGGGTTTCTTTCGATCATGCTCGCACGAATGCAGGATGGCTCGGTATTATTCATAGCTTTTTCCTTTTCTGCCGGTTTATCCGTCACTGTCCGATGTCGAGCGCGATATCCGGATCCGGGGCGCTGAAACGCGATGCCGCCGACCGTTATTTCCCGTCTATCCTCGCGACGTCGAAATTCGCAAATCCCTCCAGTCTGGGTATCATCGGGTTCTGTGTTCCGTTCGTCATCTCTCTAACTCTGGTCGTTACGAACAATTGAAGTTCGCTCCAGTCGATGATGTCGTTCTTCGTGAAATCCGCGGCGCCTCCCAGTGCGTCGAGAAGCGATCTGGTGAACGCGCCGTGTCCCCATGCTTTGTTCTCGAAGGAGTACTCGTTTCCCGAACTCGATGCGAAAATTATTCCGACCTTGTCGGCCAGCGCCGCTGCCACTTTCTCGTTCGAGGCGCCGGTCGATACGGAACCGGAGTGACAGGCGTCGAGAAACAGTATCACTCGTCCGGCCTGCGCGCGCATGAGCTTGTCCGAGAAATCCGTCCACACCATGCCTTCCACGGCGACGTTTTTCCTGTTTGCGCCGGCTGATACGAATGCATATTCCGTGCCGCCCTTTTTGCTCCGCACGCGAACGCCGTGACCGCTGAAAAACATGACGAGAATGTCGTCCGGCGTCATCGCGGGAAACTGGCCCAGCGCATCGAGAATGTTTTTCCTGGTTGCGTCCTGGTTGAGGAGTACTCGGGAATATACACGCGTGTACTGTTTTCCCTCCTGTTCCCTGAGCTTGTCGGCCAGAACCCGGGCGTCCTGCGAGGCGAAAAGGAGGGGCGGAAAATCGGCGCCGAATTCGTCGATGCCGATGCTCAAAACGAAAAGATTGGGCAGCCGCCTGTCGCGGGTCTCGACCTTGACAGACGCCATCGCCGGTTCGCTGCGTACACGAGCCGCATTGAAGGCCACGGCTTCCAGCGTGTTGATGCCTGGCAGCACCTGAATCCTGAACCGTATCAGAAGCGAGGTGTCGCTGCGCGACAGGGTTCCGGCCTCGGACATGATCTCGGCGGGAACGGGACGTCCGTTCAGCCGCAATTGAACCGTTTCGATTCTCTTCTCGTCGAACGCGCTCACCTCCACAACGATCTCGAGCTTTTCGCTGCCGAAGTAGAAAAATTGGCCGTCTCTCGGCGAGAGTATCCTCGCTTTCGGCGGATTGACTATGCGCGACAGTTTCGCTTCGGGCACGTACGTACCGGCGAGCGCGTCTTCGAGTATTGCCGGCTTCTTGTACAACGATTCGTACTGTTCGAGGGGATACATCTCCTCCCCTTTCCGCCATTGCACGTACCGGTCGCCGAAGGCTGAGCAGTCATAGTAACCGTCCGGAGTGAAAGAGAGCCACTGCCCGTCGCTGAAACCGACCAGACTGATTATATGAGAAGCATCCGTCAGGTTCCATACCTTTACCGAGCCGTCGGTGTGGACTCCGGCAAGCCGGGATCCGCCGGACGCGGGATCGAAAGCCGCCTCCATGGCGCCGTATGAATCAGGAAGTGTCGCCAGGCGAAGTTGTCGTTTCATATCCCGGATTTCTATCAGGCCGTTCATCATGCTGACGGCGAGGATATTCCCGCTCGGATCGAGCGCAAGGCGGCGGGGAAATCCGATATCCACTTTGAATTCCTGCAGTTTCGCCTTCGATACGGCATCCCAGACCTTGATCATGCCGTCGCGTCCGCCGGATATGACGCTTCTGTCATCAGCCGAGAACAGCACGCATTTCGCGAATCGGCTGTGAACGCCGAGCATCGCCGTTTCCATTCCGCTGCCGGCATCCCATAGCCGGACCGTGCCGTCCTGCCCTGCGCCGGCCAGCCGGACGCCGTCGCCCGATATGGCTATCGCATTCACCCACAGGCATCCAGCCCGGAAACGCAGCACGTTCCGCCCGCTCTCCGCGTCCCAGACGGCGATTGAATCATCCCGTCCGCAGGTCACTACGCGGCGTCCATCGGGCATGAAGAGAAGATCGCTGACATACCCTTTATGCGCCGCAATGTCATGAAGCAACGCGCCTGTTGAAGCTTCCCTGATCGTCAATCGACCGTTCATGTCGCCGTAAGCCACGAGGGTTCCGTCGGGACTCAGGGAAATGCTCGTGTTGAGAGTCGGCCGCGGCGCTTTCAGTGTGAGCAATGCTTCGCCATTGCTCAGATTCCAGGCCTTGACCGTTGAATCCCGTCCGCAGGACCAGAGCGTCCTTCCGTCATTTGAATATGCCAGATCCCAGACCGCACCCGATTTGCCCTCCTCGAGATACAGGGAGATTTTTTCTTCCTGCGCGGCCGCCGTGCTGCCGAGAATGCCGGCCAGTACCCACAATACCGCCGGCGCCAGACGATTCATGCTGATCATGAAATAATGTAGCGAAGAAGCGCTTCTTTCGGAAACGCAACGGCGGCGGGCTCTGCTTGAACCAGGGTTGCCGCTGACCGGGGGCGTGTCGACAACCCGTGTCGTTGATTTCGGATTATGCGCCCGCCGGCAAGCGCCGGATCGCCGTTCAGGGAGCTACGATCAGCTTGGAATGAAACGCGATGCCCGTGCCAGCCGCCCTGATGATGTAGCATCCGGCCGGAACACCGCTCAAATCGCAGTTCACGTTTTCGCTTCCTCCGGGGAATATACGGTCCGCGAGCACTGCGACGACGCGTCCCAGCATATCCGACAGTTCCAATCGCGCGCGGCCGCCGCCGTGCGCATTAACAAGCAGATTCACGGTTCCGGCGGCCGGTTGCGGATAAACAGCTTCGAGTTCAAGCTGGGACGGCGCTTCGGGCAAATCGGCGTTCACGGGCGCCGGTCCGAGAAACAGCGAGATGCCGCCCGCCTGATCTCCGACGAAGATGTCGAGCGCGCCGTCGCCGTTGACGTCGGCGGACGCCGGTTGTGAATTCCCTTCAATCCGCAGCTCTTTCATAAATCCGAGGTCCGAGAATTTGCGGGGGTCGCTCTGGTCCTGCAGATATCTTCCGATTTTTCCGTCACGGCCGCCCAGGAGCAGCAACAGCAGACGGGAATACTGCCCGCGCATCAGGCAAAACGCGGGATAAAGAGATCGCTCGATGCCGGAGAACGACGAGGAAATCTCCGTGAACAGGGAATCTCCCGGAGAATTCTGTTCGAAATGATGAATCCGGCCGCCCGATGCGCCGATGAGCATGTCAAGGCGGCCGTTTTCTTCCAGATCCGCGAACACCGGCCACGCCCGGTTGCCGGGAAGATCGAGGTTGCCGTTGAAAAGCGGATTGACGAGAACGAACTCGAGAGATGCTGGTGAAGTCTGCTCGTAGCGCTTGATGCGTGAGTTCCCATCGCCGATAAGCATGTCCAGCCTGCCGTTGCCGTCGATGTCGTGTATGCCGATTCCGGGCCAGGCGTCGGTCACGATATTATTGAAGCGATCCGTCACGATATCGAAACGCAGACTGCCGGGCGCCGTCTGTTCGAGATGGAAAATCCGGCCTTCCTCCGCCGGTTGATACCCGAGTGCGGCGACGAGCAGATCGAGCAATCCGTCTCCGTCCAGGTCCGTCACGGCGAAACTGGAATTAGTGCCGAAATCCCTGTTCTTCAGGAATGCCGAGTCGACCGGAATTCCGAAATCCATGGAACCCGCGGCTGCCTGCCTGTACATGATAACCTGGCCTTGTTGGTCGCCTGTGAGCATCTCGAGCCGGCCGTCGCCGTCGATGTCGTATATGTACGCCGAACAGTGCTGGATATCCGTCAGGTTGTTGAATGTATCTGTAAGCAGCAGGAAAGTGTCTTTGCGTGTCGGCGCCTGCGTGTAATGCTTGATCCGTTTTGAATTGTCCCCGACGAGCAGATCGAGGGCGCCGTCGCCGTCGATGTCGCCTAAATAGAGAGAGGGATATGGGTTGAAATGCGGCAACAGATCCGCTTTCCCGGTCACGAAGGTTTCCGACCCGCTGCTCTGCTGCCTGTAGTGATAGGATTTGCCCGTCGACTCGGTTATGAGCAGGTCCAGCAAACCGTCGCCTTCGAGATCGGTGAGAAACGGCACGCTGTGCGCGCCCAGTGCCACGCCCAGAAAATCCCTGTTGCGGCCTCGATAGTTTGCGGACCCGGCTTGCTCCTGCTCGTAATGATATATCAGACCGCTGTTTCCGCCAATGAGAAGATCCAGCAGTCCGTCCCCGTCGATATCGGCGCTGGTTATGGATGGCTGGGAACTCACAACGGTATCCAGGAACGAATACGTGATCCTGTCGAACTGCAGCGAACCCGCGGCGCTCTGTTCGTAATGCGCGATGTTCCCCCAGGAAGCCCCAACAAGCAAGTCGAGACGGCCGTTGCCGTCTAAATCCGCGATGAATGGCGCGGCCTGGTCGAAGCCCCGTCCCCAGCCGTCCGTGGTCACTTCGGTGATGGTTTGGGCTGTAAGCGGCAGCGGCGGGGATGCGAGTATCAATGCGACGAAACATAGCGCACGCATCATGGTGGCATGCGACGGATTACCGGTCATGGTCTCATGGCTCCTGAGAGGTTGAAAGTTCTGATGCTTGTTGACGAAATGTACGGGAATAATGCGCAATATTCAATCGCGTTCAGGGACTTCATTTTGCGTCTCCGCGCAATCCGGGCGGCGATCGAGGCACGCGGGACGCCCTCGATAAGGAAGGCGCTTTCGGTTATATGTGAACGGAATCGCTGCCGGCGCTTTACTCATCCCGCCAGTTGAGGCCCATCATCAGGGTTGTTCCGGGCATCGGGTAACCGGCGAGAATCTCGTAACGCCGATCCAGAATGTTGTCGACGGACAGGAACGCCGCGAGTCTCGACACGATGCCGACGTTGACTCTCGCATTCACCAGCAGATATTCGGGAAGCGGCGATTGTCCGAAGTCTTTCCCGTGCAATCCTGACACGTATTGAACGCCGGCCGCCGCTGATACCGGACCGAAGCGCGTGCGAACGCTCAGCCAGAGTTTATGCTCGGGGTTGGCCATGGTCTGGTCGCCGGGATCCAGGGCCGTGTAAGTCGCTTCCAGTCCGAGTTTCGGCAAGGGCTGCCAAGCCGCCGCCGCTTCCACGCCGCGATGAGTGAAGCGGCCCGAGTTGCCGAGTGTCAGGTTGGGATACACGCCCGAGGTCCGGATCAGATTGTCTCCTTCCGACAAGAATCCG
Organism: uncultured Chromatiales bacterium; assembly: GCA_964388275.1. Classification (GTDB taxonomy): domain Bacteria; phylum Bacteroidota; class Ignavibacteria; order SZUA-365; family SZUA-365; genus JARYLZ01. The sequence continues at coordinate 12,180 of CAYLZD010000011.1, read as the reverse complement.
GTGATTTCCACATGGGCCGAGGCCCCGACTTCCTGCAGTACCGACGCTTCGTAACTCCACAAGCGTTCCGGCTTCAACGTCGGCGTCGGCGCGGGGAAGAGGTAAAGTTCACGGATGGTCGGATTCCGGAATCCCCGGGCGGCCATGAGCTTGAGAACCGTTCCGCTCAGTATCCTGGCTGAAAGCCCGAACTGTGGAATCAGCGCGCCGCCCGCGGTCTGGTGGCTGTGAAATCTCAATCCGGTTGAAATACGGAGCATCGAGAGCAGATCCTGCTGCACGAGCAGATACAAGCCGCTCTCCCCGATGCTGTGCTTGCCGAAATCGACTCCCGATTTCACGTTGGAAGCTACCCCGCCGCTCGCGCGATGGTCCAATCCCGCGGTGACGGTCGTCCCCCGGAAAGGCGAGAAACCCTGATACAACAGTATGCCCGCCAGATGATCCCGCGAGCGGAATCCGTCGTAGATGTCGTGATCACCGTAATTCAGGAACAACTTGACGCCGCCGCGGAAACGGCCGAAACCGTTTTCGAGCGCCGCTCCGGCATTCATTCGGAATATGTCGATCCAGTTGTCGGAGTACGGCGCGGTCACCGGACCGGGATCGAAAGTCCGGAAGGACGATATCGAGGAATTGACCGACAGGCGAAGCGAGGGACCGAACGCCCTTTCACCGCGCAGCGACAGATTTGTCGATCTGTAGGATGATGAAGGCCTGTGCCCGTCGGTCTGGTAACGGCTGCCCCATACCGCGAGGTCCGAGTTCTCCATGCCGTAGCGGACCGATGCCTCCGCTCTGGCCGTCGAGAAGGAACCTCCGGAGATTCCCGCGTTCCAATCCAATCCCTTCGACGCCGGACGCCGGGATATTATGTTCACCACTCCGCCCATCGCGTTTCCGCCGTGAAGAAAGGAAGCTGGGCCGCGTATGACCTCCACGCGTTCGACTCCGGCGGTGAGAAACATGTCCGGCAGAGGATGACCGAAGAGGCCCATTATGTTCGGCGTTCCGTCCGTCAGCACCAGCACTTGCGTGTTCGGATTTCCTCCCGCGCCTCGTATGAATATGCCTCCGGCGCCCTGGCCCACTCCGTAGCCGAGCACGCCTCTCTCGGTGACGAACAGGCCGGGCACGGTCCTGGCGAGCACAGGCAGCACGGAAGTCTCTCCGCTCTCCTGAAGCGTCCTGCGATCCACGACGGTGACGGCGTTCGGCACGGAGCTTCGGAGCGCCTCGAGAGCCGTGCCGGTGACTGTCACCGGATCCAATTCGTAAACGCGCGCGCTGTCTGTTGCCGCCTGCTGCGCAGCCATGGACGACAGCGCGAAGGCGAGCGCCGGCAGCGCGCGCAGTGTGAATGCGCTTGTTTTCCTCATATGACTGCTTCCTCGCTCGTGAATATCAGCTTCGAGTGCTTGACGCCCTTCATCGTCGCGACGGCTTCCGCAAGATCGCGGATCTCGCCGACTTTGCCGCGCAGGAGCACGACTTCCAGGCAATTGTCGTGATCTATGTGAACGTGAGTCGCCGAGAGAACGGCATGATAATGATCGTGCTGAAGGTCGGTAAGACGCCGCTCCAGATCCCGGGCGTGATGGTCGTAGACTATCGACAGGACCGCGAAGGCCCGGACGCGGCGGTCGCGGGCGCCTTCCTCCACGAGTCGCTCCCGCATCAGGTCGCGTATCGCCTCCGAGCGGTTGCGGTAACCCCGGGCGCCTGTCATGGAATCGAAGCGTTCGAGGAGTTCTGTTTCGATGGAAACGCCGAAGCGTGTAAGATCGGGCATGGTGGCACGTTTTTGTCAAAATGTAACACCGCGCGAAGGGGAAAGCAAGTTCGCTCGGCTTGTCCGGTGAGCGCCGCGACACGGCGGTCTGTTCGAAGTGTGCTGATTCGCTCGACGGGAACCGCATGCTCCGCCGGAGGCGCCGGAGTCGGAATGCCTGCGGCGCGCCGTCGTTTTTCAATCTCGCGGGCGGACTGCCTCTGCGTTCTGAGCCGCGCCGCCCGGATCGCGGCGCGTTGCGGTTCCGCCGTGCTCGACGGATGCCGCCCGCTTCACTTGCGGGCGCCGTGCACGAAACCCCGGTACAGGCTGGCGTTGTGAACCACTATCATTGCATTGCAATCTATGCCGTCCACGATTTTCCTGTATTCCTTGAGGCGGTTTCGCCGTATGAGCGAGCTGATGATGGGCATGCCGCCCGTGCCGCCCTCGCCCGCGATGATCGTGACCCCGAAACGATTCGAGCGGAGGGCGTTCGCTATGTCGTCGGTGTGATGCCGCGAAATCAAATGCACCTGCACGATCCCCACCGCGATTTTCTGTTCGATGGTGATGCCGAGCCAGGTGCCGACCGCGAAACCGGAGCCGTAACCGAGTATGTTCCAGGGGTTGTCGAGATTCGCGAATATGTGCCTGATGGCGAGAGCCCAGATCATGACTTCAAAGAATCCAATGGCCGCCGCGCCGTACTTGCGCCCCTGAACCGTGAGCATCGTGCGTATCGTTCCCATTGAAACGTCGCAAACCCGCATTGCGAAAATCATCAGGGCCGAGAGAATGATTCCGAGCACTTCCTGTGACATTGTTCTTGCTTTCTTGTTCGGTTATCGGATCAGATACGTTGCAGTATTTGCCTTGCATCGCCCGCCTCGGGTGTGCCCCGGGCTTCGCGAATGCACCGGTTCAGCGCTTCGACGGCTTTTTCGCGGTCGCCGAGCGCTTCATACGCTATCCCGGCCAGCTCGATGTACAAAGAGGGATATCGACCCGGCTCGCGGTCGATGGCCAGTTCGAACAAACGAACGGCGGCCGCCGCGTCCCCGGCCTGTGCGTGTACGCGCGCGGATGCCGCCAGCAGGGAGGCATCCATCGTCGTGGAATCTACGGCGGACGCCGCGGCCTTTTTCATTTCGACGGCGGTGCTTCCCGGCGTCAGGAATATCTCCACAATCGCGGCTTCGCGCCAGTTCGGGTACAGCGACCTGAATCTCTCCAGCGCCGTCGCGGCCTCCCGCGTTTCGCCGCTCTGTATGGCGGCAAGCGCGGCGCGGGCCGTGAGCTCGCGCAATGACGCTCCCTCCCCCCAACCCGGATCCGCGGACCGGCCTGCTTCGTCCTCTATCATTGCGAACAGCGTTTTAAACCCTTCTCTGCGATCTTGCGCGCTTCCGGGGACGGCCGTCGCCGTGATGAGCTTGTCGAATGTATCCCTGAGAAGATGGCGCGTGGATACCGACTCGCGCAGCAGAGCCAGTTCGCGCTTATTATCACCGGTCGAATGGTAATATCCGCGCAGATTCTCCAGTGCCGTGAAAGTGTGAACCGGCAGCACGAAACTGCGGTCCATCACTGAGATGTCGTACAGGCGCAGTGCGGAGACGGCTTCGCCGTCCCGGGGATTGTCGATGTTCACGCGCAGCCAGGCGTACAGTGAAGTCGCGCCTGCGAGCAGAATCACCGGCAGCACACCGGCCATCGACAGACTCCCGCGTTCATGCAGCAAGACGAGCATTGAAAGGGCGAGAAATCCTACCGCGAAAACGGGCGCCGCCGCCAGGTCCCAGTCTCTCGCCGCTCCGAGAGCGGCATTCCCGACGAGGATGAACAGAAAACCTCCCGCGGCGGCGGTGACCGCGAAAAGAAGCAGCGGATCGCGCCACGGCATGCCGCGTCCGGATCTGGCCGTCAGTGCTGCGAGCACGAAGAGCCATGCGCCGCAGTTCAGCAGGAGCAAATTAGCCACGTCGGCGAGACGGGCCGGGGACAGCAAAGTGAACACGGCCGGCGAGGCGGCGTCGAGATACAACGGGACCAGCGCGCCATCCGCCTTGTCTATGCCCAGTACCGCGTAGGCTCCCGCGATGCCCGCGATCAGCAGCGCGACCAGGAGAGCGGCCGCTCTTCTCAACGGAAAACGCCCTTCGCTTCCGCGGAAGCGCCAATGAAGAAGGAGCAGGTATGACGGGACGAAAAACAGCGCGGCAGCCCCGCAGGCGATTGCGGCGATGAGCAGAATTCCCGGCACGGCGACGGACAGCCCTTGCCTCAGACTCGCCCAGGACGACATGAAATATGCAATCGTGAACAGATAGACAGGCGCGTATAATTCGATGTAGCCGAAAAACAGCAGCGATCCGGCGCCCGTCAATCCCGCCACGGCGAGGGCCGACGCGACCGGCTTTTTCTCGCGCGAGGCGAACACGAAGAGTGATAGCACGAGCGAAGCGGCGCAGGCGGCGCCGAGTATCGCGAAAGGAAGGCCGGTGTCTTCGGGTTTCAACCACTGGCCGAGCGCCAGCAGGATCTGTCCTGTCAGCCATGAAGTCGGCTTGAGAAAGGCCGGCGCGTATTCCGGCGTCGAAATCACCCTGTACATCTCGCCGGCATAATAAGCGCCGTCTCCCAGGAAGGCGTACGGAACCCGGTATTGTATTACTAGAAAGGCCGACAGCGCGGCGGCGAGAACGGCGAAGGCCAATCCGCTTCGTTTTGGAAATGATTTGAATGAAGGTTGTGTCAGTTGACGGCCCAATGCGCGCCGGACCGGCGGCAGCAGAGCCGCGAGAGGCAGCAGCAAAGCCGCGAGCACATCCCATTCACCGGCCAAATACCTCGCGTAGTCGAAGCCCCATGTGCGCATGGGAGCATTCACCAGCAAAGCTCCCGCCAAGCGCAGCAGCACGAATGCGGATACCGCCGCTGCCACGGCGGTATCCGCGCCTGTAGCGGGCTTCGAGGCTTTCCGGATGCCGGGATTCTGCCGGGGAGGTGTTTTCCTTGCGGTCAACCGGGCTCCTTCTTCAAATCGCCTCAGCCTGCATTCCGTCCTCAACCGTCGTCTGTCCGCCGTCGCGCGGGAACATACTCGAGCGGCATATTCTACCTCACTACCGACATCTTCCGCATGAGGTTGATTCCTGGACCCTGTGCTCTGACGAAGTATGTTCCGACGGCGAATCTGCCTGAACTCCATGAAAGGTTGGTAACACCCGCACGCGCTTCTCCATCGAAGAGAGTTTCCACCAGCGCGCCTTTCGAGTCGAGTATCTGCACCGTGAGCGGTTTTTTCGCGTCGAGAGCGATCTCCACCGCGACATCGCCGTCACGCGCCGGGTTGGGCCAGGTGTGCAAGGCGATCGCCGCGGGCGCCGGCGCTCCGGCATCCCCCGTCGTCGGCGGCTTTTCGGTTCTGAACGACCACACTTCCGACCATGGGCCCCTGAGGACGCCGTTCACCGCGCACACTCTCCAATAATAGAAATTCGTGTCCTTCTCCAGGCCCGAATAAGCCTTCTGCGTGCCGAGTATGCCCGTGGTGTCTATCACGGCGCTTGAGAAATCCGGCGTCCTGGCGAGCTGTAAATGGTATTCCGTCGTGTTCTGCGTCGAGTACCACCTGAACATCCCGGACAACGGCACATCTTCCGCCCGGTTCGCGGGACTCATCAGATCCGGGGCTTCGGGCACGACCGACTCGGTGACGAAGGACCGGACTGCCGACCACGGTCCGCCGCCATCCTGATTTTCCGCTCTGACCCGCCACCAGTATCGGGCTTCGCGCGACAGTCCGGAATACGGGACCTGCGTGTCCGTAATACCCGACGAGTCCATGAGGAGCGCCGTGAAACCGGAGTTTCCGGAAAGTTGCGCCCTGTATGAATCGGCATCCGTGACCTCCGACCAGAGCAGAAGGCCGTCCACCGGCATTCCCGTCGTGTCGTCGGCCGGCGATATCAGGACCGGAGCGGACAATGTGCTTCCGATGGTCGTGAACGACCAGATGTCCGACCAGTTTCCCGGACCGGAGGCGTTTGCGCCGCGCACTCTCCAATAATGGACAATTCCCGGCTGCAAGCCGCGGTAGTTTGCCGTCGTCGCCGTTATCCCTGACGAGTCCATCACCGGCATTGCAAAATCGTCCGACGTCGCGATCTGCACCTGATATGAGAGCGACCTGCTGACGAGACTCCACCTGACAGTGCCCTGCAGCAGCACATCCGTCGTGTCGTCGGGCGGCGAGATCAGCGCCGGGGCGGCGAGAATTTCACCCTGCGTCGTGAAGCTCCATACAGTCGACCAGGGTCCGGCGCCGTTAGTGTTGACCGCGGCAACACGCCAGTAATGCCTGGTGCTTCGTTGCAGGTTCGCGTACGGACAGTTGACGCCGCTGACGCCCGACGAGTCGAACACGGCAGCCGAGAAATCCGAGGAAAGCGCGATCTGCACATGGTAACTTTGCGCTCCTGCCGCCGCGTTCCATTGCAAATTGCCTGACGGCGGGATATTCACCGCATTGTCCGCCGGCGCGAGCAGGACGGGAGCCGCCGGAACGCCGCCGGCGGTTGTGAATTTCCATATCGCGGACCACGGGCCCGCGCCTTCCACGTTCACGGCGCGGACGCGCCAGTAATAGTCTGTACCGACCGCGAGACCGGCGTAAGGACGGGACAATACCGTGACGCCCGACTCGTCGATGACGAAAGTCGTGAACACCGGCGATCTCGAAATCTGCAACTGGTAGCTCTCCGCATTCGTCGATGCCGACCAACTCACAGTGCCGGCGGTCGGCACATCGGTCGCATTATTTGCCGGCGACAGGAGCGCGGGAGCGTCGGGCGCCGCGCCGACGGTCGTGAAATTCCACACAACGGACCAGGGACCGCTTCCCTGCGCGTTTGTCGCGTTCACCCTCCAGTAGTATTTCTTGCTCCTGTCCAGACCGGTCAGCGGATACAGTGTTTCGGCGATGCCGGTTTCGTTGCGGACTATCGCCGTGAAGCCCGGATCGGTGGCGAGCTGCATGCCGTAACTCACAGCGCCGGCAACGCCTTCCCAGAGGAGGTTCACCGAAAGAGGCACACGCAGCGTGTCGTTTTCAGGCGAGAGCAATCGAGGCGCAGCCGGCAGACTGCCCGTGGTCGTGAAGCTCCAGGTATCCGACCAGGGACCGGCCCCCAGCGTGCCGACCGCGTGAACGCGCCAGTAATATGTCTTGTTGTTGTCCAGACCCGAAGCGGTGTACGGAGATCCGGGCACTCCGCTTTGGTCGATCACGGTGGAAGTGAATCCGGACTCTTCGGACACTTGTACCCTGTAGGAAAGGGCGCCGGAAACAGGAGACCAGGACAGACTCGGCGGCATGGGAGCGTTCACGGCCCCGTTCAGCGGTTGCAGAAGTATGGGCGCGGATAGCTCTCCCGGTTTCTTCGTGCGGATTATCGTGCCGTCCCAGCCGGCCGCGTAACCGAAGGTCTTGCTGATGAACGACAGTCCCTCCAGGCTCGTTGTTGTCGGAACGTTCAGCACAGTCCAGTCCTTGCCGGCGTTGGTGCTTCTGAGCACATATCCCTGCCAGCCGACGCAGTAAGCCTCATTGGCGTCGACGAATTGTATGTCGCGCAGAACGACCGACGAGATCGGGGAATTGACGCTGGCATTCTGCCAGCTGCTGCCGCCGTTCGTCGTGTAGAGGATTTTCCCGTCGGTTCCGACGACGGCCCCGTTCGATACGGATCCGAAAGCGACTCCGTACAGGTTCGTGCTGGTGCCGCTGTTCTGGCTCGTCCATGTGGAACCGCCGTTGGTGGTCTTGCTGATCTTGCCAGCATTGCCGACTATGTATCCGATTGTGCTGCTCGGAAAGGCCAGGCCGTAGACGTTGTTGGGGCCGAAATTCGAGGTCGGCGCGGACCAGGAGCCTCCCCCGTTGGTAGTCAGTCTGACATTGCCCGACTGACCCACGATCACACCGTCATTTTCATTGTGAAAATACACATCGTTGATCGCGAACGTGGCGCCGATGCCGACGGTGTTCCACGTCAGTCCCCCGTCGGTTGTTTTCGCCAGCGTGCCGTTCTGCCCTCCCGTGTACCCGACGTTGGCGTTCAGATAACGCACGCAGAGCATGGAATTGGAGACGCCGAACGAGGTCTTGCTCCAGGCCGCGCAAGCGTTGAAGGTGGTCCATACATGGCCTTCGAACCCGACCACCGTTCCGTGGTTCTCGTCGGTGAAAGCCACCGCGTTCCATATGATTGTGGATGGATCCTGCGGCACGACGGTCCAGTCCGGCTGAGCGTAAAGATTCAACGTCATGGCACAGAATAGCGTAACAAAACGAAGAACTGATTTCATCGGAGCTCCTGCTGCTGTGTGCTTGAATGTAAACAAAAAAATCGTGTTTGATCGTTACTTGAGCCGGAAACTGTTCATCGCCCGGCGATTTTCATTATCAGCGACCTGCGCGTTCCCCCTTCGGCGCCGTGGAGAACCGCCACATATGTGCCGTCCGGCAGGTATGAGATGTCTACGTTGTCGCCGTTGCTGACCTCGCGTTCCAACACCCGCACTCCGAGCGCATTGTACACGCTCAAGCGTCCTTCCGTGGCATCGCTCATGTTCAGCCGGAAGCTGTTTGCAGCCGGATTCGGCCAGATCTCGAGGCCGCTCTCCGCGATCGTTTCCTCGACGCCGCTGATCGGCTCGTCGAGGAGTTCGCAGTCGGCCTGTATATCGGTGAAGATGTTGGCGGCCGCTTCATTGCTCAACAGCGCATAATACACGCGGTCCATGGGAACATTCAGGAACCATTCCCCAGCCGCGGTCGACGGCGTATGGGATAACGCCGTGTAAGCGCGTCCTTCCTTGAAAGCCGTGTAATTGTCCGCATCGAGCAGCGTCAGCGAAACCAGCGCGCCGCCGCTCGAGTCCTGTTCGTGGAAGCGGCTCCGCTGGCCGTCATGCGGATTTACGCCGGTTCTGATGTCTTTAGCGCGCAGGCGCAGCCGGATGGCCCCTGCCGCGGTTCCGGAAGGCGGCTGCACGGCCGGCGCCGGGCGCGTCAAGCGGACGTTGGGGAACGGAACGGTGACTGTGTATTTCTGTCCGGCCACCGTGTTCGCGGCGGTCATGTAGTATGCGCGAGTGGAATCGGCCGGGCTCCATCCGAACATCGGGTGGAAGGCGTTTATGAGATAACGCTTTTCCTCGCCCGCTTCGAACAGGAGCTTGCCGTCGGCGCCGGTGAACAACCTGTGACACACTCGATATCCGCCGCCGTACGGCGCGTACAGCTGAACCATGGCGCCTCCCATGGGATTCCCGAGAGTGTCCGTTACGAGCAGTTCCACATCACAGACGCCGGTGTAATGCCTCGTGAGATTCAGCGGATAGCCGTCCGGCCGCGTGCCTTCGACCATGGATATCTTCCAGCCGTAACTGCCCCTGTCCAGCATGTTGGTGATGCCGTAGAATTGGTTGCCGCTTGGCGCGAGACCACCGCGGAAGAACTCGAAATGATGCCAGCCGTCGTCCCATATCATGCCGAAAACGTGGTCTTCGCCGTAGCAGCCGGCGTACACTATGGGTATAAGCGCTGTTCTGCAGGCGCCGGCCACGAGGAAGGCGTCTTCATTGCACATGCCGTTGTGCTTCATCAGTATCTGGTTCGGCTGAAACGCCCGGGGCAGGACCACGTCCACCGGAAGCGCGCGTGAAGCCCAGTTGCCCAGCACGTCCAGAGCGGATTGGCCGGGCTGGAAAGGCCTGTTGAAAGGCAGATACGTCTTCCGCCTGTCCCAAAGGTAGGTCGGGGTCCGCATCAGTTCCCCGAAGCGCTGTATCGACGCCACCGTGCCTTTCGTGGTCGTGATGTTCACGGGCTTGTAATCGTGCGCGGGATCAGGATTGTTCCAGATGTAATCCCTCCACGCGTAGCCGTAGGTGCGCTGCCCCGAGTTGTCGTTGAAATTGTCGCGCACGTAAACTCCTTCCTGGTCCATCTTCGGATGCACGATGTGCCAGTAGTAGATGTCGCGCGGTATTTCGGACCAGATGGTGTCCTGTGTGGAGGGATCGTAAATCCGGTAGGCGGTCGTCGTATGGCGGTCGCGGGATCCGGGGTCGCCGTGTTCGACCAGTCGCACGTAGCGCAGGGAATCGGCGTACCGGTAAATCATCTCGGCGTTGCGGATTATCATCTCCCTGTCCTGCGAGAAGCGCGTGTCGGTGAGGGTCTGCATCGAGGAGTGCGCGATCACGAAGGCGACCTCGTCCTTGAGCCGGTGTTCCGCGTCGATTATGAGTTGCGCGAAGCCCGCATCCAGACGTTTGGCGGCCAGCAGGCTGAATTTCAACCGCAGGGCGTCCTCCAGCCAGGCGGGCGATTGTTCGATCGCGAGCAGCGCTTCCTGGGCGAGCGACCTCGGCGGCGTTTCACGCGCCGCGTTGCGGCCCGCGGCATCGATGCGCAAGGCCGCATGCTCGCGCTCGAACAGGATTTCCCTCATCGACACCGACGCAACAACGCCGCTGTTCGCCTGAATCCGGCCGGCCTTGCGTCGATATGTATCGAGCCCGCCCGCTGTGAAACGCATATCCGGCAGGGGTATCGGCTCGATGCGCCCGCATTCCGCGGAACGGCTTTTCGCCGCCTGTTCGTCTTCCGCCGAACGCTGCAGCAGGGGCTGCTCCTGGGCAAATGCCGCTATCGGGAAACCGATCAGGCAGAGCAGCATCGATTGGAATTTTTGCATGACAAGCTCCTGTTGATCCGGACCATCCGCCGACTATACCCGGGAAGGGTATGCGCACATCTCAAGGTACGAATGCCGGATCACATGGGAAAATGAGGCGGCGCGGGACTCGCACTCCGGAAATTCACCCGGCCGGCGGGGTGCGGTCGGTTTTCAGGGGAGTTTCCCGCAACTCGCCCTCGACGAAGCGCGGAATGAACGATTACGTGCAGCTGCCGGTCTTGTGTTTTCGCGGCGGCTATGGTATCCTGCAGACGGCATCACGAATGCCGTTTTCCCGAGGCCTTGCATCGGGAACCGATCAGAGGCGAGATTCGATCCGGCATATGATTGTGACTTCATACAATGTTCAACATACGGACGACAAGCATGGACGACACTTCGGAAAAATCAGCGCAAGCCGGCGCGAAGCAACGGATCTTCGTTTCGATACTCGATGGACGGAATCCCGATAAAGCCGATATCGCGGAGATTTACGGCAAGGGAAACGCGGACCGCCTCTTCGATCACATCTCCTTGTTCGTGAAGCGCAACGGACGGATCGGTATCCGGAGGGAACGACCGTCCGCACCGGCCAGTCGCGATATCCGCGGCGAGCGGGCCCGCATAGAGAACGATCCCGCCTTCGATGCGCCGCATCGCCTTCTGCTTTCAGGCACCGCGCCGTCGGTGAGGGATCTCGAGCCCTTGTACGGCGCATACGCGCCGGCTGTCGAGAAGGCTTTCCATGTTTATGTGGACAGGAACATCCGCCGCAAATGCCTCATTCCGTCGGCTTCGCATTTGAATCGTGTGGGCGCCGTGGTATACGCGCTCGGTATGGATGACGACGGAACGCGGCGGTACGCTGCCATCGGCGCTCTGCACGACGTGATAGAGGACCTGCTCACCAAAGTCACGACAGGCGGTAGAACCGCATACGGCATCGAACGGTACTCTGATTTCGTGCTGGATTTCGTGCCGCCCGATCTCATCGCCATGGTGGAATTGCTTACCAACAGATCGGGACTGCTCATCGAGGTGATCGGCGATAAACTGAAAGAAAAAGGGTACAGCTTCAACAAGAGATGGGTGCTGGTCCATCTCGACGAGTTGCGCGACAGCGCTGACAGCGAACTGCATGGAAGCTTCGACCGGCTCCGGGATTTCCTGGGCGACATGGACGCGAAGGATTTTGATCCGGAATCGGTCGCCTGGAAATGCTATCAGCATTTTTACATCTCCGACCTCGCCACGAAAGCGCACCGTGAAGAGAACTACAGGCCTTTCGAAATAAAGGCGGTGGATCTTGCGGACAATGCAATCGGGCGCGACGCATTGGCTTTGGACGGACGCATACGCAACCTCATCAAGATACAGACCTGGGTGAAACACGGCCGCGACTTGAATCCGTCCTGGCCGCCTCTGATCCGGCGACTGGACGAATTGCAGGAGGATGCGCTGAGCGCGGCGGAGGATCTCGTGAGAGACCGGCTCTTCCGCGGGGTCGCCTCCGCCGATTACATCACTTCGGCATTCGAGACCATTGCCAAGCTGGAGAGCGTGTTCTACGAGTGACAATGGATATGAGGCTCTTTTTTTTCGTATCATAACATCCTGTCGCCCCTCGGACCAAACGGACGCGACCTCGCACAT
>CAYLZD010000010.1:0-120940 GCA_964388275.1 uncultured Chromatiales bacterium | reverse complement strand
ATGACGCGCTGGGCAGGAAAGCCGCCGTGCTGTACGAGGGCGAATGCGCCGCCGAAGGACGCAGCTTCCGCTTCTCGCCCGACGGCCTCGGCGCGGGCATGTACCGGCTGCGACTTGAAAGCGGCGGAGCGGTGCTGCAGCAGGTGTCAGTGGTGCTGACGGGTAGTTGAGACAGCGAAGCACATTATAAACGCGGAAAGCGTGACTGGCAGGAAAATCCCGCTTCGGCAAACCGTTTTTTTGACGCTTTCGTGTATTTGATAGTTCTGAAAATCCGTCTGTCCGCTGCAAGGCGGAGGAATCTCAGGGATTCGCGCTCAGTGACAGTCGGGACACGGGTGATCAGTTGTTCCTTGCGATCAGATGAAACAGAGGTATGACGGCCTCGAATGAAGTGCCGTCGTCTCTTCGCATGGCATATTTCCCTTCCATGGACCCCTGGAAGGACTGGAGCACACAAAAACTGTTATACTCGTGAACGCCGCCCGGAGGAATGACGGGTTGCTGTCCAACGACTCCCTCGCCTTCCACGACGTGCGTCACCCCGATCGAGTCGCGAATCATCCAGCGCCTGCGCAGCAACTGCACGCCCTGGTCTCCGTTGTTTTCGATCCGGATGAAGTAAATGAAGAAGAACTCCCGGCTCAACACGCTGGAGCGATCTTCCATGAAAAAGGGTTGCACCCTTATCGTGACGCCTTCTGTTGTTTCCGTATACGGCACCATCACGCATCTCCTCTCCTTTCCTTCCGTTCCACTTTTCATCATCGAGCCCGCCGCAGCCGGCGCCATGTATGTAAAACACCGGCCGCGGCGTCTTGGTTTCAATTTATCCTCATGCGCAGCGTTTCGGACCTCAGGACTCCGATTCGCAAGGAAACAGACGTCGGTCCGCCCGCATCGCCGCGGACGGGATTTCGTTAATACCTGTCCAATTTGAAGCTTTCGCCCAGGTATATGCGCCGCGCTTCCTCGTCCCCGGCCAGTTTTTCGGAATTGCCTTCCATGAGAATGCGGCCGTCGAAGAGCAGATAGGCGCGGTCGACTATCGACAGGGTTTCATGCACGTTGTGATCGGTGATCAACACCCCGATATTCCGCTCCTTGAGCTTCGAGACGATGCGCATGATGTCTTCGACGGCGATTGGGTCCACTCCGGCGAACGGCTCGTCCAGCAGAATGAAGTCGGGATTCGTCGTGAGAGCCCGCGCGATTTCGGTCCGCCGTCTCTCTCCGCCCGACAGCATATACCCCTTGCTGTCGCGTATTCCCGATATGTTGAAATCCTCCATCAACTCTTCAGCCCGTCTTTTGCGCTCGTTGCGAGGCACTTTCATCACCTCGAGAATGGCCAGAAGGTTGTCCTCGACAGTCAACCGGCGGAACACGGACGCCTCCTGCGGAAGATATCCGATGCCGAGGCGGGCGCGTTTGTACATCGGCATGGATGTGATGCGTTTGTCGTCCAGATACACATCGCCGGCCGTCGGCCGTATCATGCCCGTGATCATGTAGAAGGTCGTCGTCTTCCCCGCGCCGTTCGGTCCCAGTAGGCCTACGATTTCACCCTGCGTCACGGAGATGCAGGCGTCGTCCACTACGAACCGTTTCCGGTATCTCTTGCTGAGGCCTTCGGAGCGCAGCACGCGCGGTTGCTTTTCCATATTATTCCATCCGGACAGGGAGGGTTCCTTGAATTTCGTTCTCGTGGAAGTCGGAACGGTGGCGAGATGATTCAGCAAACGCTTCAGTCATGAGGCAATCTGAAAAGCGCTTCCGAATTCGCCGTCGTGCGGCGGGATATCGCCGCCGGATCCACGCCTCGCAGCTCCGCCAGTCTGGCTACCGTGAATGACAGAAAGGCCGGCTCGTTGCGTTCCCCCCTGCGCGGCGCAGGCGGCATGAACGGGGCGTCGGTTTCGAGCAGAAGCCGGTCATCAGGCACAAGGCGCGCGACGTCCGCCTGATCGCTTTTCCTGTAGGTGATGTTTCCGGTGAACGAGATGTGAAAGCCGAGTTCCAAAACTTTTTCGGCATACTCGGGCGACGACGAGAAACAGTGGAACTGCCCGCGCAGACGGCCGTCCTGAACCTCCCTGCATATCGACAGGACGTCCTCGTCGGCGGCGCGGTTGTGAACTATCACGGGAAGCTCCAGTTCCAGCGCGAGCTCGAGTTGTCCGAGGAAGGCTTTCCGCTGACGTCCGGGCGGGGAGTAATCCCTGTAGTAATCGAGTCCGATTTCGCCGATCGCGACGGCGCCCCGTTCCAAGGCCTGTTCCTTCACCTGAACGAGAGAGCCGGCATCGAAATCTGAAGTGTCCTGCGGATGAATGCCCGCCGCCCAGAACACTCCATCATGCGCGGCCGCGAGATCGGCGCCCTTGAGCATCGTCTGCAGGTTCGTCGCCGGCACTATCATGGCGGATACGCCCGCATCGCGCGCTCTTTCGATGACGGCGTCGAGATCCCGGTCGAAAGAGTCCCAGAAAAGATGACAATGCGTGTCTATCATCTGTAAAAGGCCATGGAAGCGTAAGTCACACCGGATTCCCTCTCGACCTCATGCCACTGCTCATACGCGAGCAAGCGTCCGGAGGAGGGCCGCGTCAATTCGAAAAACGTGGTAATGCAGGATAAACCGTCGATATTCGTCCTGTTGCCCGTGGACATGACCAGGCGGTGGAAAAGTCCCAAATCGGCGTTCTCGAGGGCTGTAAAATGCGAGCGATCCGACTCCTTCGCGCTCGGCAGCAATTCCGACGCCGGCTGCTCATCGTGGAATTTCCTGCCGACGTGCGACCAATCGACGCTCAGTATGTAAGCGATCCGCCTTCCGGTCCGATGTTCCGCTTCCCTGAAAGCCGAAATGAAAGACCTGAATTCAGGATCGCCCGCCGGGGTTTTGCCGTCCGCGAACAGATGGTCGAAGGACGAGCACAGTACGGGCGCCACGCGGATGCGCCTGTTTCCGAAGGCATGCTGAAGAAAAAGGATCTGGAACTCTATTGTATGCTCGTTTCGATGATGAAGGTCGTCGGCCGAGACCGCATTCCCGCTCGATTCCCTCAAAATCCTCATGAAATCCTTGTCTGTTTCCGCGATGCCGAGCGGGGTTTCAAAATCCTTCTCCGTCGGCACGAACAGACTCCCGCACGGCCTGTGATTGGTGCCGATGATCGCCACCGTGTCGAACTCGGCTGTGCGCAGAAGCTGATAGGCGGGAACATATATTGAAGCGCCGACCTGCAGATCTATGTGAGGCGCGATCACTCCCACGGGACCGTCAGGCGCGGACATCGCTTCGCCGCGTTGGAAGAGCTCGGAGAGGAACGCGTTCAATTCCGACGGCTCGTCCGGATAGGATTGGCCGGCGTACACGGCTTTCCGGATCGTCGAAGAAGCGAATTCCTCATCCCTGCGGCGCCGGAAATCTCGGAATCCGGCGTTGTCGAGGCACAGACGCTCATCCAGGAACACGGCTATGCCGGTGATTTCTTCGGCCGGCAAGTCAATTCCCGCAATACGCATCATGAGCCGCCGAATATCGGGTGCGGTAAGACGACCGTCGAAAATGGCGGCCGTTTGCCACGCTTCCAGGGTCATCGCGATCATCTCGGAACTGTAACCGGCCGGATCCCGCAGCACTATGAATCGGCTG
Source organism: uncultured Chromatiales bacterium (assembly GCA_964388275.1). Lineage (GTDB taxonomy): Bacteria > Bacteroidota > Ignavibacteria > SZUA-365 > SZUA-365 > JARYLZ01. The sequence goes on along the minus strand of CAYLZD010000010.1, from coordinate 117,279 downwards.
CCGTTTTCTTCGATCGGAATCATTTCGAGATCGTCCCGCAAACGCGGGATCGCCGCGGAAACGTCGGACGGAACCATCATGCGCGGCCTCTTTCTTCGGGCGATTCCAGACCGCTTTCCGGCCGGCAATTATCGTAAAGAAGGCAGGCGGCGCTGTGCCCGTCCGTGATGGGCGCCAGCAACGGCATGGTCTCGCGGCAGGCGTTAAAAGCTTCGGGACAGCGTGGATGAAACGGGCATCCGCCCGGCGCCTCCGCCGGAGACGGGACATCCCCCGCGAGAGGCGGCGCCGTGCGCGGACGGCTCGGATCGGGCCTGGGGATGGAACCGATCAGCGCCCTCGAGTAAGGATGCAAGGGTTGCATGCATACCGGAGCAGTCGGACCAATCTCCACGATACGGCCCAGATACATGACTGCGACCCTGTCGGATATGTGCCGGACAACGTGCAGATCGTGGGAAATGAACAGGTAGGCCAGATTCAAACGCTCGTGAAGGTCCAGCAGAAGATTAATTATCTGCGCCTGTATGGAGACATCTAGAGCTGATACGGGCTCGTCGCAAACGATAAAATCCGGTTCCACCGCGATAGCCCGGGCTATGCCGATCCGTTGCCGTTGGCCGCTGCTGAACTCGTGCGGAAAGCGGCCGGCGTGGAAGGCATTCAAGCCCACCATCTCAAGTAGGCTCGTCACCCGGGCTTCTCGTTCAGCCTGCGGCACTATTTCGTGTACAGACAGAATCTCTTCGAGCATCGCGCCCACCGACATGCGAGGATTCAGCGAACTGAAGGGATCCTGAAATATGATCTGCATGCGTTTTCTGAGCTTCCTGGCTTCCCGGCGGTTCAATGCTCCGACATCCATCCCGTCGAAAAACACGCTCCCTGAATCAGGCCTCAGGAGATTCAGAATCATGCGCCCGAGAGTGGATTTTCCGCAACCCGATTCGCCGACAAGCCCCAGGATCCCTGCCCGTTCCACTTCGAGCGACACATTCTCGACCGCGCGCACGAAACCGGCCGTCCCGGCAAAAGAACCTGGCGCCAACGGGAAGTACTTCGAGACTGCGCGGACTTGAACGATGGGTGTTATTCTATCGGTATGCGGCATCATCGGTTTTTCAAAATAACTGTATCCCGCGAGGGCGGCAAGAAGCCGGAAGGGCCGACGCATCGGCTGCGAAACAACGGTCCCCGTGAAACGTATCGGAAATGATGCCGGGAACGAAAGACCGGACCGCAAATGATCCGTGATACCTGCCGTGATTTTTCATTCCGTTAAAAAAATCCGATACTTGCCATTATGAGGCACAATCGACGGTTTGTCATTCTGCTCGCCGGAATTTTTTTCGCGGTCGATTTCACATATCTGACTGCAAGGCACGCGCTGACTTCCACGCGACCAGCGGGAGATATAGCGCACATCTTCCTCCTCGCCGCGGGCCTCTTTTGCGTCGGTTTCGCGGCATGGGAATACTTCCGGCGGCACGAACGCAACCCTGTTCAACTTCTGGGTACGGCCGTGATGGCTGCAACAATTCTGCTGGTCGCGCTCGGTCTCATCCGCCTCGGGGATCTCGCCGCTTTCCGGATTGAAGGCGGGATGCCCGCGCCTGACGGAATCATGACAGTCATCGTGTCGGCATTGCTGGCTTACCTCGGTGGAACCCTGTCCCTGATCCTTCTGGCGATTTTCACGCAATTGATTTTCATAAAACGAAGGCGCTATACCAAGCGCAACTTCACGGCCTTCCTGTCCATCGAGGCGTTTTACATAATGCTCTTCACGCTGCAACCCGCGGCGGCGGAGGAGGGACACTGGACAATTCTTCTGACGTCCCTGCTACTGGTTTCCGCCATGCTGGTCAACGGATTCCGCTTTTCCTGGATTCTGGTGCTGACTCGCCGCGAGAAAATCGCCAATCTCGTGCTCTCATTCTTCGGCGTCGTATTCTTCACCATGCTCACGATCGACGGCGCCGTTTTCACGTTCTCGCCGTCAGTCGGCGCAATGTACAAGGCCGCGCTGGGATTGATACATCCCGCGTTGGACGCTCTGTTCTCCACCGTTTGCCTCTTCGCCTCGATTTACATGGGTATCGGTTTCTCCAGCACGTTGCTGCATCTCCCCACCGCGCGGGAATTCGACCGTAAAAAGGCCGAGATATCGTCTTTCCGCAACATGAGCAAGCTGGTGACCGAGGTTTTCGACATGGACGACCTGCTCTCCACGGCGGCGCATCTGGCGACCGAGATCAGCGAAGGGGACGGCGCCTGGATAGAACTGCAGCCGAGCGCCATACCCAGCCGGAACACCGGATTGCGCCGCGCGGTGGAAGAGCAGGCACAGCGGCTCGCGCAGCGTAAAATGACGCCGGAACAGCATAAATCTCTGGCGCTCGCCGACGGCCGGCCGATCTCTTCCCTTGTCCTGGAGACCGGAAAGGCCGTGACGGTCCAGGACCTTCAGCGCGACAGGCGCTTCATGCAGCAACCGTTGACCGGATCATTGGCGGTCCTGCCTCTGCGCGTTCAGAGCGGCATCGCCGGCTTCCTCGGAGTGCACAAAAAGAACCCTTACGACATAGACAAGGATCTGGTGACGGTGCTCTCCGCATTCTCGGATCTGGTTTCGATAGCCCTGGAAAACAGCCGGCTGATATCAGAGTCCATCATCCGGGAGCGCTTCAGTCAGGAACTCGACGTCGCGAGAACCATGCAGCACAGCTTGCTGCCGGCCCTGCTCCCGACCAGAGGATCCTACGACATATACGCGAGATCGCTTCCGGCCTGGGAAGTAGGCGGAGATTATTACGATGTGACACATCCGGATTCCGGCCGCATGGGCATTATTATCGGCGACGTATCCGGCAAGGGCGTTTCCGCCGCTCTCTATATGGCGCAGGTGAAAGGGATCTTCCAATCCATAACGGCCGACATGTCTTCGCCCAGGGGGCTTCTGGACAGGATGAACGCCACGCTTTGCAGGACTCTCGACAAAAAATCCTTCATAAGCCTGTTATACGCATTGCTGGACCTTCAAAGCGGCAAACTAGCCTTCGCCCGTGCGGGGCATTGTCCGCTTCTGTATATTAACGGCGACGGATTCCGTTATTTCCGTCCGGACGGCATGGGCCTGGGACTCGACGCATCTGAACGATTTCAGGAGTCCATAAAAGAAGAAGCCATACAGATGACCCCCGGTGACATCGTTATCATGTACACGGACGGAGTGACCGAGGCGCGCGACGCTTCAGGCGAGGAATTCGGCGCCTCCAGACTGGCGGAATCGGCCCTTTCGCACAGAGACGAATCGGCAAAACAGATCCTCGACGCCATTTTCGAAAACGTGGCGGAACACACCGGGCGCGGCGATTCCGAGGACGACATGACGCTTCTCGTCTTGCGCTGGAACGGAGGCATCGAAGACTCGCAACAAATCGATCAAAAGGATACAATGGACACAAATCCGATTCACGGGCAGGAGGCGGAGAGAGAATGAGCGACTTCAACGTCGGTGTCAGGCATATCGACAATGTGACGGTTCTGGACTTGAAGGGCTATCTGGACGCCCACACGGCGCCGGAACTGGAACAGGCGATACAGAAGAACCTCGATGACGGACGTTATCGGCTGGTGGTGAATTTCCGCGACCTGTCCTACATCAGCAGCGCCGGATTGGGCGTATTCATGCAGTTCATCGAGGATGTGCGCACCAAGCAAGGGGATATCAAGCTCTCGAACATGTCGTCGCGCGTGTTCAATGTTTTCGATCTTCTGGGTTTCCCGCTGCTGTACGAGATATATCCGGAGGAGAAGGTCGCTATCGCCCGATTCCGGAACTATCCGGACGGATCTTCGTATCAAAAGGCTATGGACGAAGAATAAAGAGCGCGAGCGGCAATACAGTGATCGACGAACACGACAATAGCGACCTGATTCTCGAGATAGAGAGCCGGACGGAGCGTCTGGCGGAGGTCCGAAACTTCGTATCCGCAGCCGCGCTGGACTTCGGTTTCGCCGAAGAGGAAACCGCGACAATCGCATTGGCGGTGGACGAGGCCTGCACCAACATCATCAAGCACGCGTATCGAAACAATCCAGGGGGAAGAATAAAGCTCGGGATTTCTACATCCGCGAAGAGGCACCCTGGGCGATTCACGGTCACGATCGTCGACAATGGACTGGCTTTCGATTCCGAACATTACAAACCGCCCGATATGCGTGAATACTTCAGGAAACCACGCAAAGGCGGCCTTGGGATCGTGCTGATAAGAAAGTTGATGGACGAAGTGGAATACTCCGCATCCCCCGGCGCTCCCAACGCCATTCGCCTCTCGAAATACCTTAAGGCACGACGAGCACCGACAGGATCGTAACGGAACGGCGCCGGGCCGGCGCGCTTCGCGCAATGAACAGAGCTGCAGAGAACCGTGTCACGGGTTGCGACGTCATTTCCGGACCTCCGATTCGAGGCTCACGGAATGAGGCGGTTTGGAGCGTTGCGGGGCGGATGCTTACTTTCGGGAAGTCGAACATGCCGATCTCAACATCACACAAGATTTGCACATAAGGAAAAATCCATGCGAATAGTCATCTTCGGTCCTCCGGGCGCCGGCAAGGGAACGCAGGCGCAACATATCGCCGGACATTACAAGGTGCCGCATATCTCGACCGGCGACATTTTCAGGCAAAACATACGGGAAGCCACTCCGCTGGGACTCGAGGCTAAGCGGTATTCCGACGCGGGCGATCTCGTGCCGGATGCGCTTACGAATGCGATGGTGAAACAGCGCATTTCCGCGGAAGACTGCCGGAACGGCTTTCTACTGGACGGATACCCGCGCACGGTCGCGCAGGCCGATGAGCTGGCGGGAATGCTCGAAGAAACCAACTCTTCGCTGACGGTAGTCATCAACCTCATCGTCCCCGATGCGGAGTTGATAGAACGGCTCGGAAAACGAGGCAGAGCGGACGATACGATTGAAACCATCGGCAACAGGTTGAAAGTCTATCATGAAAGCACCAAACCCCTGATCGGATATTACAGAACGGCGGGCCTTCTCAGCGACGTGGAGGGAGTCGGTTCCATCGAAGCGATTTCGCACAACATAATCTCGGTCATAGACGGCCGGCGATAGCCGGACTCGAAGCAATCATGAAATTCCGATACGCCGGCATTTTCATTCTGTTCGCTCTGTGCGCGGTTGTCGAACCGAACCACGAGTTGCGCGCGCAGTCAATCCCCGACCTCGTCAGCGAACTGGGAATCCGTGAACTGGCCCGTGATTATCTGCGGCCCGCGGCTGACGCGGTCGGCTACAGTTTCAACAGCGGTTTGTACCACACGGCGCGCATCGACACGGGATTCAGCATATGGTTCGGCATCAAGGGAGTATGGACCTTCATACCCGACGATCAGCGGACCTTTACCGCGACAATCCCGGCGCATCTCACCCAGTACGGGTATCCCGACAGGATTGTCACGGCGACCGTGGCCGGTGGAAGCGGCGCCCTGCTGCAATCCGGGCGCACCGATCCCTCGGGCAAGCCGTATCCCGACATCCGGCTTCCGGACGGCGCCGATCTGAAGAACACCTTCATCGTGCTCCCGCATGTAACCATCGGCTCCTTCGCGGCGACGGAACTCATGCTCAGGGGCATACCGCCGATCACCTTCGATCCTGAAATCGGCAAAATCAGCTTCTTCGGCGCGGGTCTCAAGCACAGTCCGACACAGTACATCGAGTTGCCCTTCGATCTCGCATTCATGGCGGCCGCACAGCAATTCAAGATAGGCCGGGTGATGAACGTGACAAATCTTGCCGCCAACGTTCACGCGAGCCTCCCGCTGGGAATACTCGAGGCATTCGGCGGCTTCGGCTATGAGAGCTACTCCATCAAAGTTGCTTACGAATACACGCCGGACGGTTCAGGATTGCCGCCGGGGCTCGACGCGGTCCAATCCATCTCTCTGGACTTCGAGCGGGTGAATTTCCGCTTCACTGCAGGCGTCAACGTAACTTTTATCCCACTGGTGGATCTCACGCTGGAGTATTGCATAGGCGTACAGGACAATCTCACGCTGGGCGCCGGGATCAGGTTTTAACCGAAAGACAAAAGGCATGAAGAAATACAAGGTCTGCTGCTTCATCCTGCTCGCGCTGGCCGCAGCGCCGCCCGCTCCGGCCCAGTTCAACCAGCAGGTGATGAAAAAGATACTCGAGGAATTCTCTCTGCAGCTTTTCGGAGAGAACTCCACGGGTTTCATGGGCCCTCTCGTGATCGTGACCAATGTCGGCGTCAATCACGGCTTCTACACGACGGCGAGCGTCGACCGGAAAAACCGGCTCACAATCGGATTGTCGGCGCAGTCGGTATACACATGGGTCAGGGACGATCAGCGGACTTACACCGGCTCGGTTCCATATCAGGTGAGGCCGACCGACAGCCCCGACCTGCAGCTGTTCAAACTCTTTCTCGGGTTGGCCGCGCGCAACGGCGATCTCGATACGCTGCTCGAGTCCGCCACGGTGTTCGGCGGCCAGGGAAGCTGGTTCCGCATCCCGAAGGAGTATCTCAGGCTGGCGGGCATTCCGGAGGAACAGATCAGGCTGGTTCCGGATTCGCTGCAGTTGACCAACGGCACGAATCAGAGCGCGGTTTTCGCCGCCATACCTCAGATTTTCATCGGCACGTGGAAACACACCGACGCCATCCTTCGTTACATACCGCCTGTGACTTTCGACAAAAACATCGGGAAATTCTCCTTTTTCGGCATCGGCCTCAGGCACGGTTTCAGCAACTGGTTCAGAGATCCCGATGTCAACGCGGCCGTTCAAGTGACCTACCAGCACACCACCATCGAGAACAAGGTCGGCGTTACCCAGGCGAAACTCGACGCGACGACCGACATGTACTCGATCAACCTGCACGCGGGACGGCGCTTCGCCTGGATCGAACCCTTCGTGGGAGCGTCACTGGATCTGCTGCGTTCGAAGGGTTCATACACGTTCACTCTGCCCGCGAATGTCAAGGAGCAGATCGGTTACGACATAGATCCGCAAACCGCGCGCATCGGCTTATCGGACGAGGCCTTCAAGATGACCGTGGGCGTTGCCGCGCATTACCGCAATCTGGACGCGTTCATAAGCGCCGGCATCAGCAAACACGTCATCATCGGCGGAGGCGTAAGCTGGCAGTTCTGGCCGTGGAAAGAGGCCAGGAACACCGAGTTCAACAGGCTCGCCAGGTAAGCTCCCGGGGCTCGGCGGCCGGATGCGCGAATCACGGTCCCGTGCAGCCGCTTCGCGCGGCAGGGCTGTTTATCGACCGACGGCGCCGCAGTCAAACGATGAGTGATTTCAAAACAGCCTGAAGTATTGCCCGCGTACGAAAAAAGGAGACCCTAAGGTCTCCTTTTTTCTCCTGCAAAGCGCGATCACTTGACGAGCGTCATCGAACGCGTGGCGACGCTGCTGCCGCTCTCGAGACGATACATGTAAACTCCGCTGGGAAGCGAGCTGCCGTCGTAGTTCACCTTGTGAGTGCCCGCGGTGAGTTCGCGATCGAACACCGTGGCCGCCTCGCGGCCGAGCGCGTCGTAAACGCGAAGCGTGGTTCGACCCGCCTGCGGAAGCGTGAAGCTTATGGTCGTGCTCGGATTGAATGGATTCGGGTAGTTCTGAGTGAGCGAAAAATCACCCGGCGCTTCGCTGACAGTCTCTATGCCGAGCACAGCGTCGACCTTCACGCCCTGAACATACCATACGGTGTTGTCGGTGAGATTCGGATCGTCGTCCGGGCGCTCGCCGAGTCCCCATTCGGTGTAGATAATGTGAAGCTCGCCTTCATTTCCCGCGAAGTGCGCAAGCTTCGAATACTTCACATCGATTTCCGTGTTGTTGGTAACCTTCAGAGGTTCGGACCAACCGCCGGTCCAGTGGCGCGTATCCACGTGGCGGCCGGCGACCCATGCGTTGTGAATTGTGTCCGCGAAAAGCACAAGCTGGTTCTGCGAATTCACCGCGGCGTACGGGAATTTGAGAGTCGAGTCGACTTCCACCCACTTCGCATAAATCTTGTTCGCATCCAGATTGATCGCCCAATGAGGCTCGTGGTATATGGTTTCGGGATACAGACCGGTGCTGCCTTCATTCATGAAAGAGTACCTGAAACCGCGGATGATGCGCATAGGAGCGATCGGATAGAGGTAAAGATCCGCGCCCTTGCGGCCGACTTCACATAGGAAGGTGCTGTCGACATGCGTGATGGAAAACTGCTCTCCCTCGGCCGATGCGAGAGGATTGTAAGGGTTGTTGTCCGTGCTGACGGTGACGAGAAAATGCGGCTCATTGTACTTGTCGTACACCACGTCGAGGTCGCCGATGGAAAGCTGCGGAGCGATGCCCAGACCGCTGTTGACATTGAGGGGCTCGGGAATTTCGGGGATGTCGAGCAAAGAAATGAAAGTCGGCTCCGTCGGCCAGGTCTGCCCGGCATCCGTGGATTCGAAGTAGGCGATCATGTGCTCGGAGCTGATGTACGGAAGAGATTCGTCGATGACTTTCGCGGCGATATAGGCGAAAATCATTCGGGTTCCGTCAGGCGAAACGTCGGCGCAAAGATTGTATACCCGCTGATCCTCCGGAATCATGGAAGTGGACCAGAAGGGATCGAGGTTGGCATTGACCGGCGCCCAGCTCGCCCCGCCGTCCGTCGACGACAGAATGTAGTACATGCCCGTTCCCTGCCCGTTGGAAGGCTCCACGGCGTCGCAAATGGTGTACAGGGTTTTCGTCGCGTTGGAAACCATTATGGCTTCGGGAATCGACCAGTTCGGAGGAGTCGGGAAAGTGCTCGACACCTTGCCGGACAGGTCCAGATTCATCTGCATGTTTCTGACTTCGCCCCAAGTGCTCGTGCCGGGATAGGTGACGACCTGCGGCCACAGAATAGCCTGCTTTACATCGGCTGCATTCGTCGACTTGTCGGGATTGTAGAGGAAGATGTTCGGATACCTCGGGGAAGCCGAGTTGGCGACATTCGGAGACAGAGCTCCCCAGTTGGCGCCGTGGTCGCTGGAAACACGGATTTTGAGTTCGTTTCCGACGCTCGTCGCTTCGCGCTGGTTGCTGCGTATGATGACGGCCACCGCGTTGGTGGAAGGATCGCAGGCGATCTGGTTGCGATTCAATCCGAGTGTGCCGAAAGTGTTCGCCATCTTTCCTATTTCGAAAGAGTTGTTAGATATGCCGGACGGGCGTTCGGCAGCGGCCTTCCGTGCCCAAGGCGCGACAGGTTCGGAAATCGGCGAGGACATCCGGTCCACCGGAGCGTATTCCGGCAGGTTGATGACAGCACCCTTCATGTGGTTCGGAAAACGGATAAACTTGTTCTGCGCCTGGCTCGCCGACGCCAGAACAAACAGCGCGACGACAAGTACTGCTTTTCTCATAAAATCCTCCGATTGTTGATATGTGACGTACGTGCGTATCGCATCATACTTACGATAATTCTTGTAAAGGTTATGTTGATGCACACCCGCCGAATCGGCGCGGCTTATCACATGGGATCTTCAGTGAAGCTCGTGCATCGAGCCTCACGCTCAACCCACGTCGTCAATTAATGTAGTGTTTTTTTATGAAATTTCGAATCCGATGTGCGTTTCCGGTCATCGATAAAACCGGATACTGTTCTTATTCGCACAAAACGCTGATAAGTTGCACGGATAGCCGGCGCGATTACTCCTTCCGGGCGGGAATTTCCACCACATACGCATCCGGCGCCGCGGAGGCGCGCAAAGACCTGGCATATGACTCCGCCTCGCTGCGCGAGGAGAAAGGACCCACAAACACACGATGACGCGGAGAGTCCGTTCCTTCCGGGGATGCGATCCAGGCGGGAAATCCGCTATGAAGCAAACGGTTCTTCTCCGCTTCCGCGGAGGCCGACGATTGATATGAGCCGGTCCTCACAACGAATCCGCGCTGCGGCTTATTTCCGGGGGATACAGCCGGCGCATTGCGCCTGGGGGCCGCGCCGCCTATTTCCGGTTGCAGTATCGGGGATGTCCTTCCAGTCCACAGGGCGGAGTCATAGCGGGCGCTGTCGATGAATGCCCCTTGCCAATGGGCCTGCAGAGAATCCCGTGCTGCGACCGCGTCCCTGAGAGCCGCGAACGGTCCGACGCGCACGCGGTAATAAGCGCGCTTGTATCTGGGAATGAACTCAGCCTCCGTTACAACCGGCAAACCCGCCCGTTTCAAGGAGTTCGCGATTTTTTGGGCCTGTGGATTGCGCGGTTGAGAGGAGACCTGAACGAAATAATCCCAATCACGGGCCAGAGGTTCCTGCGCCGCGAGTTCATTCGGGATATCCTCACTACCCGGCACGTCCTCGTCAGGGCTGGTATTTCGTACCATATCATCCGGCAAATCCGCATTATCCTCAGCATCTCCGCTGCCTGCATCCGCGTTTAAAAACGACTCTATGGTCGAATTTAGAGAAGGTATCGGTTTCACGAACCACAAGAACGCGGGAACGCCGAGCGCCAATCCGATCGATGCAATCCAGCGGAGCGCCCGGACACCGCCCGATCGTGGACTCGCCGGCAACTCCGAAGCAGGGATCACCTGGAAATCGCCGAGTTGCTGCTCGTCCGGAGGGATGCCGTCCCATAAAGCGGCTGGAGCGACTCCAGTATCGGCTCTGATGCCGTCCGAGGAGGGAGCCGCGGTTTTTGTGGGAGTCGGCGCAGCGGCCGGCTTTTCGGAGGCGACCGGTTTATCCGGCGCCTGAGCGAACCGACCGGTTTTCGAGAGTGAAGGTTCCGAGTCCGCGGCCGGGGCTTCCGATACGGCGGGAGCGGTCTCGCTTGCGGATGTTCGATCGCCGCACGGTTGCTCTCCCGGCTCGAAAAAAAATGGGGAAGTCCGAAGCTTCCCCGTGCCGTCAGCAGTTTTTTCGTCCTTTGCGAAGTTGAAATCCGGCAATACGGTCTTACCAGTTTATCGGGATCATTGTCAATATTGCTTCTTGCGCCATACCGTAATTCTTTGGACGTTGATCCGCGCCTGCCGCGCGTCCAGCGTCCGCGTGTTTTTCGGAATCATGTCGAGATACGTCGTATAGCAATCGAGAGCCTTCTGCATGTCATTGAGCCGCAGATAAGTGTCTCCGAGAAGCTTGTGGTTCTTCGGGTACGTGTCGTCGAAAGCCCGGGCCAGCAGCAGGGTTTTCTCAGCATCGGCGTATTTGCCCTGATTGAGAAAGAATTGACCGAGTTTAACCCGCGTTCTCGTCAGGAAGGGATTCAGACGGAGCGCCTCGCGTATTCTGACGACCCCTTCGTCGCGTGTCGAAGCTTTTCCGAGCATCCGCTCCCCGCTCTTAACGAGTGACCCGGCCTGTTGTATCTTGTCGTATCCTGTGGAGTCATAGACTCCGTAGCGAAGATGGTTGGGCAGATAGTCGAGCGTTATGACGTAACGGTCGGTCATGTTTTTTTCGGAAAGAGCCGAATTGCCCTTGGGTTCATGAGTGCGAAAATCCAGGAAGAGTTCCTTCCGGTTGTTGTAATTGATATCCACGAAAGCCGCCTGCACATCCTGGACGATGCGTCTGTTTTCGACGGTGCTGGTTTTCTGCGTCCAGGAAATGAGAATCACGATGGACTGCTGCCGGAATCCGAGCAGTATGCCTTTTGTCTCGGGCGATCCGTCCTCGAGCGTATAAGAGCACTGGGCATAAAGTTGCACTCCTTCGTCGAGTGTCTTGATGGGCCTGATTAAGGCCGTGCCGGCGGGAAGAGCTAACATATCGAGCAGTTTATAGGAACCGCCGCCAACCGGGGTCATCACGGCGAGCATATTGCAGCCGGGTTCGACTGAATTGTTGCGGTACAGAAGCCACATTTCTTCGGTACCATCCCCGTCATAATCCGCCTGATAACCGGACAGTTCGCCTGGGGTGGACGAAAGGACGCATGCCTCCTGCTGGTTGATGCCCTCCTGGCTGCTCTTGACCATTTCAGCCCACACTGATGCCGGGACTGTCACCTTCGCATAAGCGTCATCGGCTTCTACGAACTGCTTCATGTTGAAGGCGAATTGCGCGTTGAGGGTTCCGGCACAGAGTGTGAGGAACAGGATTGGGAGGGTAAGGAAGCGCATTTTCATGGGATGAGGCGAGGGTTGGTTAGAAGGGCGATTATCATCGAAAATACATATCACAGGGCGTAGTTGCAACCGGATCATTCCCGGCGCTTGAGTCTGCGTATATACGCGGCGGCATCGTCCGATGCAAACAGGGCGGAGCCGGAAACGAGAATGTCGGCGCCTGCATCCGCCAGTTCCGAAGCATTCTCCGCAGTGACGCCGCCGTCGACCTCGATAAGCGCGGACTCTGCGCCGGATTCCGCGATCATTTTCTTCAGTGTGCGCACCCGCTCGTTCGTCCGCGGTATGAACGCCTGGCCCCCGAATCCCGGATTCACCGACATGACAAGCAGCAGATCCGCTTCAGGCAGAATCTCTGAAAGCAGGGACACAGGCGTCGCTGGATTGATGCTCACTCCGGCCATGGCGCCCGCTGAACGTATGGCCTGTAGGGTCCTGTGCAGGTGCGGACTCGCTTCCAGGTGCACGGTTATCATTCCCGCGCCTGCATCGGCGAAGGCCTGCACGTAACGCTCGGGCTCCACTATCATGAGATGCACATCGAGCGGTTTCCGCGCGTGTCGCGCGACCGCCTCCACCACCAAGGGTCCTATCGTGATGTTCGGGACGAAGCGCCCGTCCATCACGTCCAGATGAAGAAGGTCCGCGCCTGCGTTTTCCATTGCTCGCACCTCATCGGCGATACGGGAGAAATCGCAGGACAGGAAGGACGGCGCAATGAGCGGGCGTTCCGAAGGGAAAACGATCATGTTCACTCCATGACGCGGCTGAAGCGATACTGTTCAACCGACTTTTGAAGTTTTCTGGCAAGTTCCTCGACTATCACCGATTCGTAATCACCGCCCCGGTACAGGGTGACGGATACGAGCTGAAGCCCGGGTTCCACATACGCCAACCGGTAAACATTGTGATATTTCCCGAGATCGTCTACGTCGGATTCCGTTGTCACGAGCACGGTATCGCCGATCACATCGTACCGCCCGTTGATGCCGCCGTCGACGCCTTCCATGCCGAGAACCGCCGTGCTGTCCGCGTTCAAGGCCAGCGTCTCGCCGTTGCCGTTTTTCCACTTCCCGGCCAGATCGGTCTGTTGCGAACATGATGTGGAGGCAAGGACGAGCAGCGGAAGCAGAAAGGCCGGAAATCGCATTATAGTGTCCTTTGACGTTTGAATTTGTCGGCCAGGCCGAAGATTTCGGCCGCGATGGCGTCCAGATCTATCGACTCGATACATTCGAGATTGTGCGGGCACTCGCGTTTCCAGCAGGGCGAACATTGCAGATGTTCATTATAGAACTTGCGTCCGCGATCGTACAGGTCGATCTCCGTCCAGCAGCTCAATCCGAACCAGGCAAGTACGTGTTTTTTTAGTGCGATTGCCAGATGCATTCCGAAGCTGTCGCCGGTGACGACGACATGCGCGAGATTCTCGTAACAGATGCCCCTACGGAGTCCCTCATCGGTCGGCGTGGAGATGACGCCGATCCCCGATGCGCGTGCCCTGTCGGCGATTTCGGCATTGCGCTCCCGGTCTTCCCTGCCGCCGAGCAGCGCCAAGGCCAAGTCTTCTCGACCCGCAAGAATGTCGATAAGCCGCACATGCTGATCGACTGTCATTTTCTTGTTAGGGTACAGCTCTGAGCAACCCGTGTTGAAGGCCACGACGAATCTGTCCTCGAGTCTCCAGGATTTGCGCATCGCGCTGCAGAATTCGAGTTCCGCATCGTCGAGAACCAGGACGTATTCATCACGCATATGGTCGATGTCCCATGTCTCGGCCAGTATGTCCTGTCCCGTGCGCTTGTTCACTTTGAATTTCAAATGATCGTCGAGCCCGAGTTTATAGTTGTACTCCGCCGACGGGTTGGCCGGAATGATTTGACCGCGATTCGAAAGAATAAATCCTCGGAGATCGTCACAATCCAACGACGTCACAAATGCGCAGGCGCTGATAGACTTGTCCGCGTTGAGGACTACGTCGAAGTGTTGAGCCGCCAGTATCATCCTGTTTTCGTCGTTCCAGGCATAGACCGCATCCAGATACGGGTTGTCGCGGAGCAGCGGCGCCGCGTTTGACAGGGTCAGCCAGAAAACCGTGCTGTCGGGCCAGGCCCGTTTAATCCCGGCCAATTGAGCCGTGGTCATGAGCACATCCCCCATGGCGTCTAGATTGACGATAAGGATGCGAATTCCCTGGGGTTCCGGGTGCAGACATTGTTCGGAGCAGTCTTCGCCCGCGGAACACGGCCTGTAACCGCTGAAGCGTTTGCAGTCCCTGCCCTCTCTTCCAATGCTGATCATCGCCTTTTACACCTTGCCGCCATGGAAAGACAACTTACGAAACCGCACGAAGTTAATGCAACACGGCCCGGCGGGGATTTTGGCAAATTCACCTTCGATTGATATCTTAATAGATTAGAGACTTATTGAATAAGTCGACATCGATTTTTATGACCAGAAAAGACAACAACGTATGGGCGCTGATTCTCGGCGTGTCCTCCGGATTCGGAGCGGCAACGGCCCGAGAGTTGGCCCGCAACGGATTCAACATACTCGGCTTGCATCTTGACCGCCAGGCCACGATGCCGGCCGTGCGGCGGCTTATGTCTGATATCGAGCGCGCCGGCCGCAAGGCGGTCTTCTACAATGCGAACGCGGCCGACGAGCGAAAACGGCATGGAGCGCTCGACGATTTCCGCGACAACCACCATCGGGAAGGCCAGAGCGAAATTCGCGTCATTTTCCATTCTCTGGCTTTCGGCACGCTGAAGCCGCTAGTCGGAAGAAACGACAGTGAAATGATCACCAAGGCGCAGTTGGAGATGACTCTGGACGTGATGGCGAATTCGCTGGTATACTGGACGCAGGATTGCGTTCGGAGAGGGCTGATCGGCCGAGGCGGACGAATTTTCGCGATGACGAGCGACGGCTCGAACATGCAGCTGCCGTATTACGGCGCCGTCTCCGCGGCGAAGTCCGCTCTCGAATCCTACGTCAGACAACTTGCCCTGGAACTGGGTCCGCGCGGAATAACCTGCAACGCTCTGCTCGCCGGAGTGACGGACACTCCCGCTTTAAACAAAATCCCCGGGGCCCGTAACATGCTTTTCGCCGCGAAAATGAAGAACCCGACCGGGAGGATAACCGAACCGGAGGACGTGGCCCGCGCAGTAATGATGATGCTGCATCCCGGCGCCGGGTTCATCAACGGAAACACGATAGGCGTGGATGGAGGCGAGAGCAAGGTGAGTTACGTGGGGCAGCGGGACACATTCAATTACTCCGACCTCAGCCTGATATCAGAGAGTTCGTGGGACCCGACCGATATATCCTGACCTCCATTTTTTTTAACAAAAAAGACACAGACACCGCATTGGTCATGACTCCATTCTCCTTTACCGAAGAACAGAACATGCTGCGCGAGATGGTTCGCGATTTTACGGACAATGAGATCCGGCCGCTCGCCCATGAGATCGATGAAAACGAGCGCATTCCGCCCGAGCTTATAAAAAAGATCGGTGAGCTGGGACTTATGGGCACGGTATTTCCGGAAGAATACGGCGGAGGAGGATTCGGCGAGATCGGCTACTGCATCGCGCAAGAGGAAGTCGCCAGAGTCTGCTGTTCGACCGCGACCATGATCGGAGCGCATCAGTCGATCGGAGCGAATGCCATATTCATCGGCGGTTCGGAGGAACTCAGACGTAAATACCTGATTCCTCTGGCGCGGGGAGAGAAAATCGCGGCTTTCGGACTGACCGAAGCCACGGCAGGATCCGATTCATTCAATGTCCGCACGCGGGCCGTGCGAGATGGGGATCATTACATCCTGAACGGCGAAAAGTTATGGATCACCAACGGTTCGCTGGCCGACGTGGTCTCACTTTTCTGCCGGACCGACCGCGGGGTAACGGCATTCGTGGTCGAGACGCATTGGGACGGATTCCAGGCCGGTCCTCCGGAGAAGAAAATGGGAATTCGGGGAAGCACGACGAACGCCATTACGATAAAGGACATGCGCGTACCCGCCGAAAACATGATCGGACAGGACGGGCGCGGTTTCCTCATCGCCATGAAGACGCTGGACGCGGGCCGTCTCGGCCTCGGCGCATGCTGCGTTGGAACGGCCAAGGAAGCCGTGCGGATGTCGGCTAAATACGCCAAGGAGAGGCGGCAATTCGACGAACCCATCGCGCATTTTCAGGCGATACAATTCATGCTCGCCGAGATGTACACGACGGTCTACGCCATGGAAAGCATCGTCTATCGAGCGGCAGCCGACTACGATGCGGGCAGGAAAGTCTCCACCCAGTCCGCCATGGTCAAATTATTCTGCAGCGAAGGATTGGACCGGGTGGTGGACCTCGCCGTGCAGATACACGGAGGCATGGGCTTTTCGCGCGAGCTCCCGATCGAGCGCATGTACAGAGACTCGAGGATCAACCGGATTTTCGAAGGCACGAACGAGATCCAGAAGCTTGTCATTTCTCACGATGTGCTGAAGAAAAACGGGGCGTGGCTGCAACCGGGCGCCTGAAACCGCGCGACTTGATTCGACAAGCAGATCCGCAATGTCACATACCGGCGTTTTACTGCAGGCCATTGCCGTCCTGACGCTGATTGCGAACGACGGAATTGCGCAAACCCGCACCGTGGGCACCGTTCTCAATGAACCTGAGTCTTATCGCGGATACACTCTCTTCACGCCGATGCAGGGGAAGGACACATACCTGATCGACAACGAGGGTCGGGTGGTCCGAACATGGACGGGGACTATGCTGCCCGGCGCATCCACAAATTTGTTGCCGGACGGACGGCTGCTTCGAACCGGCACACACCCGGAGAATCAATTCCCTCAAGGCGGCGCGGGCGGCGCGATCGAGATATGGGATTGGGACGGCGCCCTGCTCTGGCAATTCTTCTATTCCTCCCTCGCCGTCTGCCAGCATCACGACGCCGTAGCCCTGCCGAACGGCAACATTTTGCTGATAGCGTGGGAAAGGGTGTCGCGCGACAGCGCTATCGCCGCCGGCCGCGATCCGAACTCCTGGCCGCGCCCATATCTCTGGCCCGACAGAATCGTGGAAGTCAAACCGACCGACGCCAACAACGGCGAAGTCGTCTGGATGTGGCGCGCGTGGGATCACATCATACAGGATTTCGATTCCACAAAGGAGAATTACGGCGATCCCGCGGCGCATCCTGAATTGATCGATGTGAATTTCCGCGCCGACAATTCTCAGGACTGGCTGCATTCCAATGGAATAGACTACAACGAACGGCTGGATCAGATCGCTTTGACGGTTCACAATTTCGGAGAAGTCTGGATTATCGATCATTCGACGACGATGCAGGAAGCGGCGGGATCGACCGGCGGGAATTCAGGCAAAGGCGGAACCTTGCTGTACCGCTGGGGAAATCCCCGCGCATATAGACAAGGCACGGCTCAGGATCAGAAATTTTTCGGGCCTCACGACGCTCATTGGATATCCGAGGGGCTCAACGGCGCCGGGAACATGCTGATTTTCAACAACGGCCTGAACCGCCCCGGTGATTTCTCCACCATCGATGAAATCGCCACCCCGGTGAATCCGGACGGCTCATATGCGAGAGAGCAAGGCAGACATTTCGCGCCGGACAGCGCGTCATGGATGTTCAAGGCGGACCCGCCCACTTCGATGTATTCGAAGAACATCTCCGGCGCGCAGCGCCTGCCGAACGGAAATACTCTAATCTGCATCGGCGCGACAGGCCGCTTCATCGAGGTGACGGAGGACGGACGCCTCGTCTGGGCTTACGTCAATCCGGTGACGGCCACCGGCATACTGAAACAGGGTGAGCTTCCGCCCGGCGGACCGGCGGGTTCCTCGAACTCCGTTTTCAAAATCCGGCGTTACGGCGCTTCCTACCCCGGGCTGGCCGGAAAGGATCTGACACCGGGAGATTTCATCGAAATTTACGAGACATCCTCAGCGCCGCCCGTCACACACGCATCGGACGAGCTCTCGATTGAAGCGGCGTACCCGCAGCCCGCCTCGGGTTCCATGCAGGTGCGGCTCGATGTCAAGCGCGCGGGCTCTTTGATCGTGACTCTGCACGATGTTCTGGGCCGGGAAAAAATCACGCTTGAGCGCGAGATTTCGGGGGCCGGCAGTATCGATATTTCCCTCGAACTCGGCAGGCTTCCGGCGGGCGTGTACCTCCTCCGCTGCAAAAGCGGCAGCGCCTCCGCCATGCGGATGCTGAGGAAGACCGGCCGCCCGGAGTGATCCTGCGAGCTGCATTTTATCCGCTAGAGAACTTTCCCTTCCCTGTCGTCGAAAGAACACCGCGAGTGTTCGGTGTGGCCTTTGTACTGCAGTTCCATGCTCTGCCTGTAATGCTCCTCGAGCGAACGGCAGAGTTCCGGACGTTTCAGCCATTTCCCTTCTTGCGAGATGCAATGCGCCAAGTCGAGGGGGATTTCCACATCCCGGTACACTCCGAACAGGGATGACTCTTCCGGAGATATTCCCAGAGCATCCAGGCGTTCGATCAGAGCGCATACGGTTTCGGAGTAGTATTGCTCTTCGATGCCGCCCTCTCCTTCAACAGCGCGCACACGGGCCGCATAAGCGTACGGCAACGTTCCCTCGTACTTCGAAGCAGGGCCGAGTATTTTCCTGACCAGTCCCATTTTGTCCTCCGGATTTATTCAGGCAAAGCATGCGATCCATGCGCGGCAGTATCGTCATATTTCGATTGCTCCGCAAGAGCCATGGATCAACCTGCCGCGGGTGGTACTGCACGGTCGGACCCGGCAGAATACAGGAACCACCATTGGCGGGATCTTGTTTGGATTTACTGCATCATACTGTTGAAAATCTGAACGAAACTTAAGCAAATCAACCAACGGAGCACAGAGACAAATGAACAGAAACGAAATTATCAGCGAACTCATCGTCTCCTATGCAATGGAGCTCGAAACTATCCAAAACTACATCGCCGCTTCGGTGAATCTGGACGGCGTGCGATCCGATGTAATAAAGAAAGCGCTCGCGGCCGACATCACTGAAGAATTGCTTCACGCGCAAACATTAGCCTCACGCATCAAGACTATCGGAGGAGTCGTTCCCGGATCCATGGACCTTCGGCGC
This sequence comes from uncultured Chromatiales bacterium, assembly GCA_964388275.1. Lineage (GTDB taxonomy): Bacteria > Bacteroidota > Ignavibacteria > SZUA-365 > SZUA-365 > JARYLZ01. The sequence goes on along the minus strand of CAYLZD010000010.1, from coordinate 97,964 downwards.
GCGCAGAAATCGCTTCAGCCGCCGGCGGACAGCACGGACATCGTCGCCGTGATCAAGGGAGTGATAGAGGCCGAAGACGGTGCGATTGCCCAGTACAACAAGATAATCAAGTTATGTGACGGTATCGACTACGTGACTCAGGATCTCGTTATCGGTCTGCTCGCCGACGAAGAAAATCACCGCCGCGAATTCTCGGGCTATCTGAAAGAGTACGAGAAATAACAGCACGGCGACCGGAACAGGATTTCCGCAACACTAACAGCATTCCCGATTACGCGACGCGCTGACGCGCCGTCGATGACTATTCAACCGAAAACCGCCGCCGCCGCGGCGGTTTTTTCATGCCCGACCCGAGTACTCGATACGAATCGAGCGCCCGGGGATCAGTAGCACTTGCCTGAAATGTTCCGTACATTTCGGATGACTATCGACCTCGATCCCGGCCGAAGGACACAAGCGGAGACCGGGGCGAAAATGGCGGCGGCAATCCCATTCGATCGCATGCGACAAGCTGAAGTCTATTCCGTACCATCATATACTCATCACTTACCCGAGGACGACACACATGACCCACAGCTTCCGCGTTTTATTGATTGCGGCTATGGTCGCGCTTCCTCTTGCGCTGCAGGCGCAGACAACCCGCAACGTGCTCATCGAAGTCGGAACAGGCACTTGGTGCCAATACTGTCCCGAGGGAGCGGATACACTGACCGCCATACTCGCCCGCACGCCCAACGCCAAGGCGCTCTGTTATCACGACGGTGATCCGATGGCGACGCCTGAAGGCGACGCCGTACAGGACAGCCTCCACATCACCGGTTATCCCAAGGCAGCCATCGACCGGATCGTCTGGCAGATACAGGCGAATCCGCCCGCCTACGATATAGCATTAAGCCGCGGGGTTTGGGGGATAGCGACCTCGATCCGCGCCCAGCAGACTTCACCGATGATGGTTTCGATAGCCGGTTCTTTCGACACAACTTCGCGCATGCTGTCCGGAACAGTGAACATGACCGCTCTCGAGATCATGACCGGCGCTTTCTCGGTGCATGTAGTCGTGTCGGAGGACAGTCTCAACTACGCGCAGAACCGGATGGGGCAGATCGTAAATCCGTACTATCACAAGCATGTGGTAAGAAAAGTGCTGACCGGCGTTAACGGAGTCTCATTGACCTCCACCGGTTTCAGCGTGAATCAGCAGTTGTTTCACAACTTCAACTATCAAGTGCCCCCGACCTTCGAGATCCGCCGCATGAAGGTGACGGCCTTCGTCGACAAGGTATACCCTGTGGCTTTCGGCCATCGCGACATACAGCAGTCGGTGCAGGAAAAGATCTGGAACAATCCCGGCGTCTTCACTTTCCTGCCGGTGAATCTCACATCCTTCAACGCCGAGCGTGCGGACGATGGAGTCCGTCTCTCGTGGCGCACGGCCGACGAACTCAACAACAAGGGCTGGAACATCGAGCGGGCCACGGAGAGCGAACCGTGGCGCACGATAGCATTCGTGAACGGCAGCGGCACTATATCAACTTCCCGCGACTATGGATACACCGATGCGAGCATTGTGGAAGGCAACACATACCTCTACCGGCTGCGTCAGATCGATTTCGACGGGAAGGAGGAACTATCTTCAGTAGTGATGGTGATTTGCTCCGCGGCGCCCGCGACAGCGCGACTGCATCAGAATTACCCGAATCCCTTCAATCCGTCCACTGAAATCGCCGTCGATATGACCGATCAGGGCAATATCCGTCTGGAGGTCTACGACCTGATGGGCCGCATGATTTCGCTGCTCGCGAACGGATCCTATCCTGCGGGAACGCACAGGTTCAACTGGCGCGGGATAGGCGCAAATGGCGCTCCCCTGCCCGCGGGCGTTTACACCTGCCGGCTGATCACCGATAGCGGAAGCGAAATGCGCCGGATGGTGCTGGCGAGGTAAAATCCCTCGACAGAGCTTCGAGCATTTACCGGAAGGCCGTGCGTGATCGAACGCACGGCCTTTTCATATGCGGCGTTACTGAAACCTGATTACCGAGAAGACCGGGATTCAACGAGCGTTCAGCGTTTTCGGAGAATGCCGCGCAGCCAGGACGAGATCTCGAGGAGGGCGGCCGGGGCGAACGTCTCCTCTATTTTGGCATATTCCGTCATCGAACCTGTCTCCGCCGTCTGAAAGAGATGATTCAGACCGGGCATCTTCCTGACCGAAAAACTGTTGTTCCCGCCCTCTCTCAAGGCGTTTTCGATGGCTTCGAGGTTTCCTTCCGCGGGAACCTGCAGATCTTTTTCCCCGATCAAAGCAAGGACAGGGGCCGTGACTTTCCGCAATACGGGACGCGGATCATATGACAGAAAAAAACGGAACCAGGGCGTGTTCACATTGCTCATCGACGCTTCCAAAGCTTCCACGGAAAAATCGTCCGAAACGCGCAACGAGTCGGGCAGCGTTGAGAAAAAGCCTAGGATATCCGCTTTCATCCGAAGACGCGCCTTATGAGTATCAGGTTCAGCAAGAACGGCCTTGAAGAGAATCTTCTGAAGGTCCTTCTGTAGACGGATCATCTCCTCCGGGACGCCGAGAGCGCGCCTGATAAGCTCACCCTGCGCGTAAAGGATTTCCTCGCCCGTCAGGCCCGGTCCCGCCAGCATCACGACGAATGCCACGTCGTTCGAGCGGGTTGCGGCCATGGGAGCAATCATTCCGCCCTCGCTGTGGCCGATGAGGCCTATGCGCTGCGGATCAATATCGGCGCGGGATTTCAGATGGCCGACAGCGGCAAGAGCATCGCGCATGAAATGCTCCGATGTGGCTTCGGTCCGGGAACCGGTGGATTTGCCCACTCCCCTGTCGTCGTAGCGCAGAACCGCGATTCCCTTTCGGGTCAGATGATCCGCCAGCACGAGGAACGGCCTGTGATTCATAATCGTCTCATCCCTGTCCTGCGGTCCGGAGCCGGAGATGAGCACGGCCGCCGGGAAGGGGCCGCCGGTCTTCGGAGTCGTCAGGGTTCCAGCCAGCGTCGCATCGTCCTGCTCGTTCCTGAACGTCACTTCATACTCATTGTACGGAAATGGTGGTTTCGGCTCCTGCGGCCTGCTGACTTCAGGGGGACTCGCGGAACGATTCAGCCTGAGAGGCATGGAGACGGTCGACTGAGTCCAGGTTCCCTCGATGACCGAATCCGACACGAACACGCCTTCGTAGCCGCCTAGGACGGACGGCACGTCGAATTTCACACTGTCGCCCGCTTCCTTCATGTCCTCGACCGGTATCCCTTTGACTCCCTGATCCGGGCTGTCCATCGAGACGGACCATACGCGGCCGGTTTTAGCGGTCACGTTGAAAACAACGCGGAGTTCCATTCCCTTTATCGCCAGAGCGCCGACCCAGATGCCCACGGGATCGTGCTGTGCGTACGCCGGCTTGCCGAGTAAAGCGAGTGCCGAAAGAAATACTGGGAAAAATGTTCGGACTTTCATAACATGCTCAGGATTGTGGATGTGTTCATTTGCGTTGCATTCGAGTAATCAATTCGAAGACACATGTGGAAATTACGAAACGCTGCCGGACGGAACCAGAAAGCTCAACGAGGGCCGGCGCTCAGACTTACGAATACGTCCCGCACACAGCGGTGTTTCATTTGCGCGGCGTTCACGGCCTCGCTCTGCCTTGCCTCCGGCGCGGCGGCTCAGCCGATGTTCCCGTTCTCGCGGACATTCGCCGCAGGCGATGGCGACACCATCAGGGTTGAAGCGGCGAAGACGGAGCGTGACGGCTGCATCATCGAGGCCCTATCCGTCGGCGCCGCGGGCCGGGCCGTTGCGGCGCGCCTTCATATTCCGCATCCCGTGTTCAGAATCGAGGCGGCCGACCTCACGGGTGACGGACGGGCGGAGCTGTGCGTGGGAGTCATTAAGCGCACGCGCTACGACACCGCTTTGAGGAAGCGGTTGTTCGTTTACCGGATCACGGCGCGGACGATAAGGCCGTTGTGGCTGGGTTCGCATATCGGCGGACTGATGGAAGACTTCAGGATCGCTGCCACACCCTCGGGACCTCGGATAGTGGCGGTCACGCGCGAAATTGAAAGATCGCGCTATGCGGTCGCCATCTGGAAATGGAGCCGTTTCGGACCCGTTTTCGACAGTTACGCGGCACGGCGTCTACCTCTACGCGCTGCCATGAAATTCCGAACAAACACAGAAACGGAGCCGACATGAAAGGCACAGCAATCCTTATCGCTATGCTCGCGCTAGCGCAGCTCGCGCCCGCCCAGCAGAAATCCGTCTACGAATCGGAGCACTTCATCGACCGCTACGGCGAGCGGGTATTTCCGCCGCCTTTTGATTTCGACCAGGACCTGAAGAGCAAATCCCTGGAGGAATTGAGATACTTGCGGAACGAGTTGTACGCCCGGAAAGGGCATTTGTTCAAGGACGCGGTTTTGCGGGCATGGTTTCAGCAATACGAATGGTATCAGCCGATCTGGTGGGTTCCCGGATTCACCGTAACTCTGAATGAAAAGGAAGAGGGATTCGTCAAGAAGGTGAAGGACCTGGAAAAGTCGAGGGCCTCCGAGAATTTTCTGCGAGAGAGAGGCGGCAGCAGGATAAACCTGAAAAACCTCGTAAACACGCGGCAGTTTGAGAGAATATCGGATACCTTGTTCCGGAAACTCGAGGAAAACGGCTTCGCGATAGTGCCCGGCGACCACCTCCAACTGCTGGATCTTTACGAGGAGAACGATTACAATCTTCTTCCGAGCTTCGTCACGACCGACCTTTACCTGCAGCTCATGCACATGTATTTCAGCTTCACCACACGCAAGCTGGAAGAAAAAAAACTCGCCGATGCGCTGAAACGCCTGCTGGCCGGCCTGCATAAGAAAGTTTCCGAACTGGCCTCGAGCGAAAGCGACGCCGGAGTCAAGCAGCACGCCTCCTGGCTGCAAGCCTGGTGCGCGGTACCGCTGAGATTGCTCGGAACGAAACCGGATCCGGCCGTGCCGCCGGCATTCGCGAAAAGCATCAAGGAGGAGCTGAGCAAAATCGCCGCCGCCGAACTGCGCGGTTCCGCGTTTCTGGAAGCCCCTCTTTTCGACTACACTCAATTCCGTCCGCGCGGACATTATACGAGAAGCAAGGCGCTGGAGAGATATTTCAGAGCGATGATGTGGCTGCAGACGGCGGGTTTCCCTCTGGACAAGCAGGAATTCACCGCCCGAGCAGCGCTGTTGGCGCATTGCGTGACGGCCGGTGGCGCCGACGGCAAGACGCCGAACGAGACGCTTTTCAGGGCGGTCAGCGAACCACTGGACTTCCTTGTGGGCGAGCCGGACAACATTTCGTTGAGCCTTTGCGTAGCCAGGCTGAGAAAGGATCTGCCGGACGCCTCTCCGGCGGTTCTCATCGAACCGAAGAATCTGACAGCTCTATCGGCTTCGCTGAAAGCCGCGGAGCCCGAGCGAATAAAGGCCCGAGCCGGAATGAAAGAGAATGTCGCCGAACTGAAAAGGCCCCGGCTGTTCTTCTTTCCACAGCGCTACACGCCGGATGCCGAAATTCTGCAACGTCTCGTGCACGTGCTCCGCGATCCAGTGCCGAAACGGCCTTTCCCGAAGGGGCTCGATATTTTCGCCGCCTTCGGCAATCCAACGGCGGAACGGATACTGCTGAAAGAATACCGAGAGACAGAAGCATGGGCCGATTATGACGACTCGCTGCGCGCCGTCGCCCGCGACATGGCGGGATACGACGCATGGGACGGAACCGTTTACGCTAAATGGCTGCGCAGCCTCACCGGTCTGCGCGAGGTTCCCGAGGGCTGCCAGCCGTTCATGAAAACCGACGCATGGCAACGCAAATGCCTGAACACCGCACTGGCCTCGTGGACGGAACTTAAACACGACGTGGTGCTGTACGCCAAGCAACCGATGGCGGCGGAATGCGGAGGAGACTCGCCGCCTCCGCAGCCGGTCACCGTCGGCTACGTCGAACCGAACACAGCTTTCTGGAAAGCGGCCGTCGACATGCTCGCAAACACAAAAACGTTTCTGGAGCGTCATTCGCTGATGACTCCCGAGATCGAAGCAAAGACAGCGAACCTGATCGAAATGGGAGAATTTCTGCTCCGCACGAGTTCCAAGCAGCTGCGCAACGAGCGGCTCAGCGAAAAGGAGTACGAGACCATAAGACTCATCGGCGCGTCGGCGTCGGGGATCACGCTGTCCATACTCGATTCGCCCGATTGGATCAGCGTGACCGGTCCCGACAGATCGGTGGCTCTTGCGACGGATGTCTACACTTACGACACGGAATGCCTGCAGGAAGCCGTCGGCAAGGTGAACGAGATATTCGTAGCCGTGGAAATCGACGGCCTGCCCTATCTGACCCGCGGAGCGGTGTTCAGTTATTACGAATTCCTGCATCCCGCGGCCGACCGGCTGACCGACGAGCGATGGCAGGAAATGCTGGAAGCCGGTCAGGCGCCGGGCGTGCCGCTGTGGGTCGAACCGATAATCGCGCCGGTGAAGCCGATGGACGTCGCGCCGGCGAGTTCCTACAGTTCAGGGTGTTGACGGGAACGCAATCCCGCCTCATGCCGCTTCGCGCGGTCCGCTGCGGGACAAACATGGCGTCGGTAGGCGCGGTCGCGTTTGTAATACTGCTAACCGTCTTCTGCGAAACAGCCGGCGCGGATCCGCGATACCCGGCTGCCGGTGACGATTCTGTTTTCTCGATCGTAGTCGCGGGCGATTTACTGCTCGACCGGGGTGTGAGGAAAAGAATCGAGAGAAGCGGCGCCGACGCGCTGTTCGACAGCGTGCGGGACATTTTTTCCGGCGCGGCCGCCGTGATCGCCAATCTGGAATGCCCCGTCACGACAGTGCTCTCCCCGATCGAGAAGAAGTACATTTTCCGGGGGGAACCAGGACATCTGACAAGCGTAAAGCGCGCAGGCATCACACACCTATCTGTCGCGAACAATCACACGAACGACCAGGGGCGCCGAGGCTTCACTTCCACAATGCGGAACCTCGCCATGCACGGACTGGTTCCGATCGGCGGAGGCGGCACGCAGGACGAGGCCTGCAAACCGGTGCTGATAAGGCGCGGCGGCGCTGAGATCGCGGTGTTCGCATCGGCATCGCTTCCGCTGGAGAACTGGATGTACGATCCGCGGAAACCCGGCCCATGCCAGGCGACGGCGGCCGAACTGGGCGCCGCCATCCGTTCATGGAAAGCGGAGCACCCGGACGGATGCGCGATAGCGCTGCCGCATTGGGGATGGGAATTCCACGACGAACCCAACGACGCGCAGCGCGCCGACGCTTTGTCGCTGGCAGAGGCGGGCGCCGACGCTGTAATCGGACATCATCCTCACGTGGCGCAGAGCGTGGAGCATATCGGTAAAACCGTGGTTCTGTACAGTCTCGGCAATTTCATCTTCGATCAAAGCGGAATGGAGGCGAAGCGCTGCCTGGCGGCCGAACTGGTATTCTCAGGATCATTCCTGCGCGAAGTGAATTTGATTCCGTTGTCGATCGAAGACTGCGCTGCCGAAATCATGCGCGGAGAGGAGCGCGCCTCATACATCGAGCATCTCCGCGGAATTTCTCCCGCCGCGGGCTTCGGAGAGGACGACGGCCTGCGCATACGCCTCATGAATCCGGACAATAGCAGGCGGTGACTTCACTTCGCTGGTAATTCACAAGCACACAGACGACGGAGACGGCATGCCGGAAATCAGACATATAAGGGCAAGCGCCCCCATACGCATCGCGGACGCGGGCGGCTGGACGGACACCTGGTTCGCAAGACGCGGCGCGGTCTGCAACATTGCCGTGACGCCGCTGGTGAAAGTGTCGGTGTCGGCTTGGGATTGTGCCGAAACGGAGCCCTTCATCGAATTTGATTTGAAGAATTACGGCGAGCGGCACACATACCGGCGCGAAGCCCCTCCCGGAAAATACCCACTGCTGGAAGCCCCCATCGAGCATGCCGGCGCGCCGGATAAGGTCTCGATGCGCATAAAAATCGACTCGGAAGCGCCGCCGGGCGCGTCCACAGGCACATCTGCCGCGGTGACGGTGGCGCTGCTGGCGGCGCTCCACGCGCTCCGCGGCCGGCGCCCGGGCGGATACGATATCGCCATGGAAGCGCATCACATCGAATTCGACGTCCTGCGCCTGCAATGCGGCGTGCAGGATCAGCTCGCGTCCTCGCTGGGCGGGATCAACTTCATCGAAATAGACGAGTTTCCTGCCGCGCGCGTCACTCCGCTCGAGCTCCCCAAGCCGGTTATCTGGGAACTCGATCGACGACTGCTGCTCGTGTATCTCGGCGCGGCGCACAGCTCGTCCGGCGTGCACGAAAAAGTCATCGGCGAACTCGAGAGCGAGGGTCCGGGCAGTCCGCGTCTCGAGCGGCTCCGCAAAGCCGCGGTCCGGGCCCGGGACGCTCTGCTCGCGGGGGATTTCAAAAGTTACGGAGCGGCGCTTGCCGAGAACACCGAAGCCCAGGCTGACTTGCATCCGGAACTGGTTTCCGGGGCGGCGAGTGCGGTGATCGAACTTGCCCGCAAGCTGGGCGCCGCCGGATGGAAGGTGAACGGCGCGGGTGGCGAGGGCGGATCGGTGACGGTGCTCTGCGGCGAGCAGGCCTGCGGCCAGCACGCGTTCGTCGAAGGCCTGGCGGATATTCTTCCGCAGGCGAGTTTGATACCGGTGCGGTTGAGCATGGAGGGTGTGAGGGTGGAGGAAGAGTTTGACGCTTAATGACGATCGTTCATACGCTTCCGGATGAATGTCCTCCCGGAGGATTCGTTATCCGAAGACGTGACCTGGAAGAGAATTTCATTTCCCATTTCCGGGGATTAGCGAGGATATAATTGCGGATGCGCTCGAATCCCCGTCTGTCGTGGATCAGGTGATCGTGATACAGCGCATGCCAGGCGAAGGCGATGCCATGCCGGCGCGCGTATTTCGTCACTCCGATTTAAAATCCACGAACAATCGATCCCAAGTTCTGCGATTGCGGCCCGAATTTGTTTTTCCGGACGGGCAGACGAGAGAGTCGGGACGGATGGAAAATGATCCGGGATTTCGCGCCAGCAATTCCATGCGACATCGCCCAATTCCGACAGGATCATAGCGCCGTTTTTCACTTCGCCGAACGCACAAATCCGGTTTTTTATGCATAGGCTCACAAAATAGGCCCCATCATCGCCGTAATCCCACCACGGGAGGCGTGTGGTTTCTCTCCGGTATTTGCCCCGGAATAACCCGCCCTTACCGCGTATCGACATTTGATTCATTTGCGTATCCGATATTCCATGTTGGTTCATCCGTGAACCGTTTGCATACGCATTGCATCCCGGATTTGTTCCCGCACCGCGGGGACCGTGTCCGGAAAATGCGGGGGCGGGTCGGGTCGGTGACCCGCCCCCGCCCCGCCGTGCCCACGAATGGCCAAACCACCAATCCCCCGAACGAACGGAAACGGCATTGCATCCGCCGATTTCCGGACGCTGGAATTCTATCTGGATGCTGTCGGGCCGGCGCCGCTCGCGTTCTCCAGACGCCGCAGGCGCTCCGACATGGTCCTCAACTGCGTCTGCATGGCATCCAACTGATTGTTCTTCTCTTCCTTCGCCTTGAGCGAGGCGGCGAGTTCTTCCTTGAGCGTGTTCACCGCCACACGCTCCTTCTCGAGCAGGGCATGCAGTTCTTGTACGGCATTGACAAGAGCCACATTGATGGGATGCATGTTGAAATCCAGATAGCCGTCCTTCCCTTCCGTCACGCATTCAGGGAACACGTTGCGGACTTCCTGCGCGATGAAGCCGATCTCCCTGGTACCGCTCGGGATTCGCCTCGCATTGTCCGGTTTGTACTCGAAACGGATGCTGCGCAGTTTCAAAATCTCATCGAGCCCGTACTCATATGAGCCGAACACGTTCTTCAGGCGGCCGTCGGATGCGTTGACCCAGGTGGTCCCGCCGACTGTCTTGCCCGCGTCGCCGGTTACGTGCAGCATGTAGCTGGGCGAGTTACCCGAACCGATCATGGTTGAACCATCACCCATGATTTTAAAACGATACTTTGTACCTATCGGAACCGACGTACTGAAGTAGCCGCTCATAAATGCGATTCCCGTAGCGCCCGACGCATCCGCATATATAGCGGGACTGGAACTGCTATTTGTTTCTCCACGGATCCCGACACCGTTATTCGATTCTCCATGTATACCGAGACCACCATCTGACGCGCCATAAACTCCAGCGTAACCGGAGGACGCGGTGCCATATACTCCATATCCATTAGTTGAATTGCCCCAGACACCTCTTCCTGCCGTTGTATTGCCGAAAACTGCGGACGCATCACCGGTTCCCGTCGTGTTGCCGTAAACGCCGTATCCTGCTCCGGTGCCGGTGTACAAGCCTACGACAGCCGATTTACCGGTGACATTCGTGTTTCCAACGATTGCATCGTTGCCGGTAGAATTGACGACAAAAGCCTGTGATGCGGAAGTTGTCGTTCCCTGGAACGGAAGAGTTAATCCGTCATCAGCCCAGCCGACGGCAGTGCCGTCGTACTTGAGTACCTGGCCGGATGTTGCGCTTCCGGTGTTGATTTTCGCGGCAGTCACCGCTCCGTCGGCAAGCTTGGGGGTAGTCACTGCATTGTCAGCGATCTTGTCGGTGGTCACGGCATCGTCAGCCAAATCGACGCTGCCCACGGCACCGTCATCGATCTTGTCGCTTGTAACGGCATCCCGCGCTATGACGGGATCCGGATAGGTCCCGAAGAGGTCGCCGCCGGCGGCGCCTGATGGCGGAAAGGTCAATCCAGGCGCGCATTTGCCGGAAGTGACACAACCGTCGGCGAGCTTCGGAGTTGTCACGGCGCCGTCCCGCAGCTTCGGAGTGGTCACCGCTCCGTCGGCGAGATAATCAGTCGAAATGCCTCCGAGCTTCACGTTTATCGTCGCCACGGGTCCGTTGCCGTTCGTGATATCCAGCGTGTTGTTCGTGTTCTGCACGCCCTGAATACCCGTCCCTCCGCCGCCGCCGTCGCTGGATATCGTAAGGACATTGCCGTTCGGAGTAAGCGTGATGTGGGCGCCTTCATTCAGAGTGATGTTGTCCGTCATCATCGTGGAACCCACCATGATTTTCCTGACCACCTCTCCCGCGGCGATTTTTGCGCCGCGCACCGCGCCGTCCGCGAGGCCGAGATTGGCCGTCGGTCCGTTCGGGTTTTGTATGGCGATCGTGTTGTCGGTACTCGTCACACCCTGTATCCCGGCGCCTCCGCTTCCACCGGCTGCGTCGATTTTTATCTTGTTGCCGCTTGGCGTCAGAGTTATATTCGTTCCGGCTTCAAGCTCGACATTATCGCGCAAAGTGCTGGACCCCGCCACGATCCCGGTAACCACCTGTCTATCGGCTATCATGCCGGCGGTAATTCCTTTCGAGGCGAGGTTTATTGTGGCGATGGGTCCGTTAGGATTTTGAATTGCGATCGAGTTATCGGTGTTCTGCACGCCCTGTATGCCTGTGCCCCCGGATCCGCCCGTAGATGATATCGTGATCGTGTTTCCTGAACGATTGACCGTCGTGGCGCCGTCGCCAACGAGGGTTACATTTCCCGTAGCGCCGTTCAGGCTGCTCACCCCTCCGCCGCCGCTGCCGCCGCCCAGGACGTTAAGCGCATATGGCACGGCCGTGAGCTGGGTCCGGGGATACATCTCGGCGGCGCCGTCCACTGAGAGGCCGAGATAATATGTTTTGTCGAAAGGCAGGTCGAGCGCTTGAGCGGATCCGATTATCACATTGAAGACGCCGCCCTTGACGAGAGTGAACTGCGACTCGCTCCACAGCGGCGTGGTGCTGTTGGGTGAATCGTAGAGCTTGACGGTGATGCTGCGCGAGCCATCGGCGACCGGCTTGCCGGCAGCATCGGTGAGAACTCCCTGATAGTTGAATGTCTTGGGAATCTGTGCATGCAGCGTGGTCCCGGCTACGAGAAACACGAGCACGGCGATGAGTCTGGAATACTGACGCATGGTTACTCCTTCCGGTTTTGTTGATTAAAGAATTTTCGTATGGAGGTTATTTGACGAGGAGCATGCTTCTCTCGATGTGGGTCCCTGCCGCGGCGAGCCGGTACACATACACGCCGGGTGGCAGTCCGCGGGCCTCGAAGAGTAGCGAATAGTTGCCCGGGACCAGCGGCGCGTCGACCGGTTCCGCGAGCACACGTCCCATGTTGTCAAAGATTGTCAAAGTCACATGCGATGAGACCGAGACAGCAAAATCGATGATTGTCGACGATCCGAACGGATTCGGATAATTCTGTTCGAGTTGGAAGGCGCCGATGGCTTGAGACGGACCATCGACGGGAGTGGTGGAACCTGCGAGCACTTGGTACCAGAATCCTTGCAATGAATGCATGGATGCCGTTTCGACTGGTCCGATCACCGGCTGCCCGGCCGTGCCCCGTATGGTGTACCCTCCGCCCTGCATCTCGGAGCCGCCCGCCGCCACGACTGAGCGCTCCATAGAATTCTGAGCCCATAGGTTTGTTGTTAAGAAGAGCGATAGAATCATCACCCTGACCGGCAGGATTTTCAGCATTTGAAACCTCCTTTTGGTTATGAGAATTTGTATGCCGCGTACAGCCGAGAAGCGCGTCTTCGTCATGTTTGACCTTTCAGATATGATATGAGCGGCAGCAGATTGTCCTTCAGGAAATATCCGACCGCGCCGGCGCGTTCGGCGGACTTGCGGTAGATGGGTTCGTCGACCTCGGTCACCATTGCGACGCGGGCTTCCGGATCCGTATCGAGGATCCTCTCCATGGCCTCGATGCCGTCCATCCTCGGCATACGTATATCCATCAGCACCAGATCGGGTCGATAATCCAGGTATTGGATCACCGCGTCGGCGCCCGAAGCGCTCTGTCTCGTGTCATGCCGCATTCCGTTCAACAGGGTATCAAGGAATGTGCGCATTGAAGCATTGTCGTCGACTATGAGTATCCGCATGTGTGGAATGGACGATTTGCAGGTCGATTCAGGTGCAAATCTACCGTCCGCAGTCCACGGTGGATATAGGTATTACCACCCATTTTCGTAGGTGTTGATACCCATTTTTCATGAATTATCCCGGTCACGGCCGGAGGAATGACCGCGCAGCCGGGCAGTCGGAGGGCGGAGTCCGGCATTTGCTCTGCGGTTATCGCCTCGTCAGGGCTGCAGTCCGCCCGCGGCGGCGCCATGGATCAACCGGGCCGGACCGGCATGGTCATGATCCGGCCGTCATGGATGCTTTATCGAGGCCTGAAGGAATCCGGGTTCTCGGACGGCCTTCCCGCCCCCACTAATCCAGCAGGCCTTTATTCTGCAGCGCGAAACGAACCAGGGCATACGCCCCCGAAAGACACAACTTCTCGCGTATATGCGCGCGGTGATGCTCTACGGTCCGTTCGCTTATGTACAGCTCTTCGGCGATCTCCGCGGAAGCCTTGTTTTCGGCCACCAAGCGGAGGATTTTCCTTTCGGCGGGAGTCAGTCTTTCGATCGCGTCCCCGAGTTGCTCCGCCTTGGGCGCGCTGCGCTTCATCAGATGATTGGACATGGACGGACTGAAGAAGTACTCACCGCGCGCCACGGTCCTGATCCCGTTGATGATGTCCAGCACGGCGCTGTCCTTGAGTATATAACCCTTCACTCCCAATCCGACCGCCTTGTTGAACACATCCTCCTCGTCATACATGGTCAGGATAATGAGGGACACGGGCAACCGTTTCTCGGCCACATGAGCGGCCACATCGAGTCCGTTCTTCCTCGGCATGTTTATGTCGAGCAGGCCCACATGCGGCCGCAGGCCGGTGATCATTCCAATGGCCTCCTCGCCGTCACCGGCTTCACCCAGAATCCGGAGATCCGGTTCGGCGTCGATGACGTGCCTCAGGCCTTGGCGAAACACCGGATGATCGTCGGCGATGACGATGGAAATTGCACGAGATGCGCCTGTTGTTGTTTTCATGAGCCACCCGCGAGATTTTCACGGATCGGCAGCGAGATCCGGACGATTGTTCCCTTGTCGCCTCCGGAATCGATTTCCATCGTGCCCGCGAGTATGGCCACTCTTTCCACCATGCCGTGCATGCCGAATCCTGCGGCCGCCGCGCCGTCCCGTTCGACGGAGCGGATCCCCTTCCCGTTGTCAGAAACCACGATCCGCACATGCCCGTCGTGATGAGTGACGCAGACTCCGGCTTCGGTCGCTTCGCTGTGCTTGATGATATTGTTGACGCTTTCCTGAACCAGCCGGTAGACGTTGATCTCCATATCCTTCTCGAAAAGCCCGTCGAGCCCGGAGATATCAACCGTGAATGAAATGGGCGTGGTTTCGGTAACTTTATCCATCATCGATACGAGCGACTCGGTCAGTCCGAAGCGATCGAGCTGGAAAGGCCGGAGCTCGCGCGAGAGCATCCTCACATCGGTCAGCGCTTCGGAGGTCGTATCGGCGATTTGAGAAATATAGCGTCGGGTCATCCCGTTCAGACCGGAATCCCGGAGGGCCAGCAAAGCGCTGTTCCTGATTACCAGCAATTCCTGTCCGACGCCGTCGTGCAGGTCGCCGGCGATACGTTTGCGCTCGAGTTCCTGGGACTGAATCAGCATGCGGGAGAAACTTCTCTGAGCTTCCTTCTCGCGCTGTTCGGTTTCGGCCAGGAGAGCGAGAGATTGTGCCTCGGCGGCCCTTGCCTTGAGTTCCGCGGCTTCCGCCCTCAAATGCGCGTGGCGCTTCCTGTCGCGCATGCGGAGGTATATCAGAACGGCGAGAATCAGAAAGACACCGAATCCCACGATAACCGACCAGCGGATTACGCGTTCCCTCCCGAGAAGCGACTTCTGCATACGCCTCTCAGAATCGGCCCATTCAAGTTCGCGCGTCTTCATCGCCGTCTGCCTGCGCTGATTGTCGAGGCTCAGAGCGGCGCTTGTCAGTTCCAGCGACTGTATCTCGCTCTCGCGCGCCATCAGTTCGAATCTCTGTTTATTCACGGTGATTTCGAGTTCCCTGCGACGGAGTTCCTCGCGGTTCTTCTGAATCTCCAATCCCTGCAGCATCCTTTCCTTCTCCAGCATTGCTATCTCGTTGTCACGCTGTCTGACATCGAATCTGGTTATCCATTCGTTGATCGTCCGCACATTCTCCTCGTTCAGTATGCTGTCCTTTACAGCCCCGTATTTGCGAAGAGTCAGATAAGCGTTCGGAAATGAATTGACTGCGGCATAGGCCCGGGCGAGCGCGTCGTATGCTTCGCGCAGATTTTTCTTCTCGCCGGTTTTTTCGGAGAGCGAGGCGGAGCGTTCGAGAAGCGGAACCGCCGCCGCGGCGTTTCCGTGGTCGAGGTGCAGCCTCCCCAGATTGCCCGCTGCGGCTGCGATCATTCCAGGATTGCCGAGCGAGTCGCTGATTCCGATACAGCGGTTGAAAGCCATGAGCGCGCTGTCCATTTTCCCTTTATTCCCGTAGGCGATGCCCAGATTCATGAACACGGTCGCAAGGTTGCGCCGGTCCCCCGTTGAAGCGTACAGCGAGGCCGCCCTCATGTTCGCGACAATCGCCGCCACATAGTTTTTCCGCAGGCTGTGTACGTTCGCCAGTCCTCCGAGCGAGACTGCCATTTTGCTCGTGTTGCGAATCTCCCTTCCCACGGACAATGCCTCTTCGTAGGCTTCGAGGGCGCGGACATGATCTTCCAACCAGATGTACACGTTCCCCAGATTATTCAGCACATCAGCGACGCCCCTGCGATTGCCGATTTCGTTCAGAATATCGAGTGATCGCTTGTAATCCTCCAGGGCATCGGAGTATTTCCCCTCCCATGCGCTGATCCTTCCCAGATGCATGAGTGAGAACGCTTCACCTTCCTGATCGCCCATCTTCGAATACAGTTTCCCGGATTCTTCCTCCAATCGTCTCGCCTCTTCATACATCGCCTTATTATCGCATAGTTCCGACATGCTGCCCAGCGCATCCGCTTTCAAACGCAAGTCGCCGATTCCGTCGGCTGTTTTCAGCGCCCGGCGCAAATAGAATTCCGCGGAATCATACCTGCCATGGTTCATGAGGAGAGCTCCGAGGTCGCGGCCGGCGCTGCTCTGATACCTGAGGTCACGGGATTCCACCGCGATCTCGTAGCTCGTCTTGAGGGCCTCCAGAGCCGCGGCGGTATCTCCGGTCATTTGACTGATCTGTCCTATCCGTTCAATCGCCAGCCCGGTGCCGCGAAGGTCTCCGATCCTGCGGCAGACGGCGAGGCTCCTGCGGTACCAAGCCAGAGCGGAATCCTGCCGTCCTGTCTGAACGCACACATTGCCGAGGTTGAACTGCGCCTGTGCTGCCAGCTTCTCGTTCGAAACGCGCGAGCTCAATTCCAGGCTGCGTCGGAACATCGCGGCAGCGCTGTCATAGCGGCCCACATTGTACATGTGTACGCCGAGACTGTTGATGCTGCTGGCCATTCCTGCAAGGTCCTGGATCCGCTCCTGGATCCGATAGCTCGCGCGAAAGCACTGCGCCGCCGAATCCGTCATTCCCATGCCCTGCTGGAGTTTGCCGATGTTAGACAGGATTGTCGCATAGTGCCGCAATTCGCCTTTCTTCTCGAGCAGAACGCAAGTCTGCCGGTACATTCCTATCGCTTCCTTCGTCTTCCCCTGTTTAGCCGTCACGTTCGCCAGATTTCCGAGGGCCTGGCTGAGTATCGAAGTATCGCGGAGCTGTTCGCCTATGAACAGGGCTCTCTTTTGATATTGCTCCGCCGCGTCGATCCGCGACATTTTGAAATTCACCGTGCCGAGACCGACCAGCGCCGATCCCGCGAGGCGGCCGAGGCCGCGTTGTTCCGCAATCGTCAGGCCTTTCTCGAACGCATCGATCGCTTCATCCCAGCGCGACATCATTTCGAGCGCGGCGCCCTCCGCGATCGAAGCGGCCGCGACGCCCTTTTCAAATCCGAGCAGGCGGGCAGTTCGGAAAGCCTGCCGGGCGAGCTCGAGGGAACGCCGTGGTTCGGAAGACAGCAGCGCAAGGGACAAGTCGACCTGAATATTCACTTTCGCGGTGTCGTTCCCGGCATGTGACGAAAGCCGTTGCTCAAGCGCGTCGATCCCATGATACTGCGCCGCAGAAACCGCCGGAATCACCGAGGCGAACACGGCGCAGAGCGCCGCGATGCTTCGCAACCTGCTAGAGGAATGCGTGGAATGTCGTGACCTCATGTACGTTCTCCTGCGACAGTCGGTGCTCCGACCGTCGCGAGCCGCGTTCGTGATAAGCCGCCTGGACTGTGCCGATGTGTGGATTGACCGGAAGCCGGAACAACCGCTGTCCGAAAATTTTCCGGAGAAAATGTAGCGTTTTAAATATTTATTCGAAAGCGATCCGGTTGTATAAAATACACGGGCATCGCATCTCAACCGTCGGCTACGCTCCCCAAGCTGAGCCGGGCGAATGTATCGATCGGAGACAGAAATATGGAATCCGTGAAGGAAGGCGCGATTGTACCCCTGTAAGAGACACGAGGAGTCCGAAAAGGTTGAAAAACGACGGGACACGCGGTCTCTGAGCCCGCTTTGTAATGCCTCACCGGAATTGTAAGTTCAATCCATGACCTCATCCCATTCCGCGGCGCCTCTTCCCCTCATTCCATCAACAGTCATCGGCAGCTACTCCCTCCCCGTCTGGCTTGAACGCGCTCGTGAACTCGCCTCGCACGGGCGACTGACCATCGAACAGATCGAAGAGGCCCACGACAACGCGGTCCGCTCGGCCATACTCGATCAGGAACTCGCGGGCGTGGACGTGATCACCGACGGTGAACTGCGGCGAGAAACCATGGTCTACTTCTTCTCCGCGCGCATACACGGCTTCGACATGAGCGGCCGCATGAAAGCCATAGGAAATCTCGATCCGTCCATACAGATGCTCGATCCCGTCGTGAAGGACCGCGTGCGGTCGACGGGTTCGCTGGGAATGGAAGACCATTTCAACTTCCTGAAAAAGCACGCCCGGCACGAAACGAAGGTGTGCGTCACCGGCCCGCAGATGCTGGCGAAGCGCGCGACAAACGAGCACTACGCTTCGGACCGCGAACTCGTCTTCGACCTCGCGGCCATTTTAAACGAGGAACTGAAGCGACTTGTCGACGCCGGCTGCGGTCACATACAGATCGACGAACCGGTGTGGGTGGGCTACCCGGCAGACATGCCGTGGCTGGTGGAGTCTTTCAACAGACTAGTGGACGGTGTGCGCGCAAAGATCGCTTTGCACGTCTGTTACGGCAACTACCAACTTCAGCGATTGTTCACGGGCGAGTATGCGGACCTTTTTCCCGCGATTCTCGAAACGCGCGCGGATCAGCTGAGCTTCGAGTTCGCAGTCTCGGAAGGCGCCGGACTCGAGTTGCTGAAGCGTTTCCCCACCTGCAAGGAGATCGTGGCGGGTGTCGTTGATGTTAAGGACGAGAGTATCGAAACGGCGGAAAAGGTCGCGGCGCGCATTCGCCGGATATTGGAGTACGTGCGCCCTGAACGGCTGTGGGTCAGCCCCGATTGCGGAATGAAGTTCATGCCGCGTTCCAGAGCCTTCGCCAAGCTGTGCGCGATGGTGGAAGGGGCGAGGATTGTGAGGAGGGAGTTGGGAGTGGGAACCGGGAACCAGGTACTGGGTACTGGGAACTGAAATTGGAATTTAGTTTCAAGATGCATCGGATGTCTTCTTCTTGCGTTAAACCGTTGTCCTGATGATTAGGATCGATTGCTCCGATAGGAGACTGAACGGACTTGCGGCGCGGATCGAGGGATTCGTGAGGAGAAACGCCGTCGAGTATGACGTGATGGGTTCGCGCGTCAGGGGCTATCGCACGCCTGATGCGCCGAGCGTATGGATACGCGATTACTCCGACATGATGCGCGCATTCCGCTACTGGGAGACGGACATGCGGAGCGTCGTGGATCATTTCGCCGGGATGCAGAGCGACCGTGGATGGATATTCGACTATTTCACGATGACGCCCGAGAAAGTGCCGTGCGAGCGCGAGAACTGGCTCAAGTATGTCCGTGTTCCCGTGGAAGCCGACGTCGAGTACCGCTTCGTCGCCGCCGCGTATCTCGCCTGGCAGGCGACCGGCGACGGAAAATGGCTCCGAGGCATCATGCCGCATCTGGAGAGCGCATTGGAGTACGCGCGAACCGATCCGCTGCGTTGGGACCGTGGCAGCGGCCTGGTCAAACGGGCTTACACCATCGACACCTGGGACTTCGATTGGACGGACGGGAAGCACGGCTGGCTGAACTTCCGCATCACGCCCGACACCTTCTGGGGAATCATGCACGGCGACAATTCGGGCTACTACCAGGCATTTCTCAGGTTGAGCCGTATGCACCGCAGCCTCGGCATGCGCGCCGAGGCGGACCTCTGGAAGCGGCGGGCCATGTCGCTGCGCACCCGGGCGAACGCGCTCTGCTTCAACGGCCGCTTCTATTCGCACAGGATTCCGCTGGTTCCCGGCGAAATCCCCGGTGTGGATCCGCGCAGGCAGCTCAGTCTCAGCAATCCGATGGACATAAACCGCGGAATGGCCAGACCCGATATGGCGCGGTCCATCATACAAGAATACGAGCGCCGGGGCCGGAAAACCGGGGCATTCGCAGAATGGTTCAGCATTGATCCGCCCTTTCCGGCCGGCGTGTTCGGAGACGAGAAAATCGTGCCCGGCGCGTACTGCAACGGAGGCATAATGCCTCTGGTCGGCGGCGAATTGTCCCGAGCCGCCTTCGAGCACGGATACGAGCGGTACGCGGTCCGCCAGTTGCTCGCCTACGAGGAACTGACGCGGGACGGCACTTCCTATCTCTGGTATTTCCCGGACGGGACTCCCGCCTCTCTTGAAACGAGCACGAGTCCGGACGCATCGCCGGCGGATTCCTGGGGTTCCTCGGCCATGCTGTACGCGTTGTCCGAAGGTCTTGCCGGAGTAGTCGACGAAGGCGGTTTATTCCGGCGCGTGCGCCTCGCGCCCCGCTGGATCGCGGCGGACTGCTACGAAGCCGCCGTGCGACTCGGATACGGGGCCTCCGGAGCGGAAATCGGTTATCATTACAGGCACAGCCCGCGGAAGAAGCTCATCGAGCTGGAAATCGAGGGAGAGGCCGAGGCGTCGCTGCATATTCTACTGCCCGGTAGAGCCGCGGAAGCGAGAATCAAAGCCGAGGGCAAAACTCTTCGAAGCCGGATTTCACCGGCCGCGCTGGGCCGGGGATCGATTTACGCCGACGCCCGCATCACGCTCCGCGGCCGGTGCATGCTGACAATCGATTACCGATGATATCATCCTTTACTTCCCTACTCCCTACTCCCAACTCCCCACTCCCAACTCTTAACTCCCCTTGAAATCCCTCAGCGCTTTCGACGTCGCCATAGTTTTCGTCTATTTCGCGATCATACTCGGCATCGCCGTGTATTTCTTCCGCGTTAACAGGGGCGGCAAGGTTTTTTTCACCGGCGGCAGCATGATTCCGGCATGGATGTCCGGAATGTCGCTGTACATGCTGAATTTCAGCGCGTGGATATTCACCGGCGCCGCGGGCTTCGCTTACAGCACGGGCTGGTTCACCATTCTGTACTTCTGCGTCTCTCCAATCGCATACTTCGTCGGTTCGAGCATGACCGCGTCGAAATGGCGCCGCACCCGTTCTATCTCGCCGGTGGAGTACACGAACACCCGGTACAATATGAGCACGCGGCAGTTCACCGGCTGGGTCATATCGATGAACTACATACTGTCGGGCGGTGTTCAGCTCGCGTCCACCTGCAAGCTCTTCGCGCCGCAGCTGGGTTTCGACCTCGTCTTCATTGTCCTTCTCATCGGGTCCATCGTGATGATTCACAACCTGCTTGGCGGACTCTGGGGAGACATGGCCATGGACGTCGTTTCGGGGATAGTGCTGATCGGCATAACCACCATAGTGATGATACTCAGTCTCGATCTCGTGGGCGGCCTGGGAAATCTGACGGAGAGGCTGCCCGCGCTGACCTTCACTCACACGTACAACGGAGTGCATTACAGCGAGCACTGGCTCATCTCGATACTGCTGATAACGACCATAGGCATAGCGTCAGGCGCCGCGCCGAAGTTCTACTCGGTGCGGGACGAGAAGGAGGCGAAGAGGGTGGGCAAATACGCCGCCGCCTTCGCCCTTTCTATTCCTTTCGTTTTCGGCATACCGCCGCTTGTCGCCCGCGTGATCTGGCCAGATCTTTCCGCGATCGATTTCTTCAAACCGTTTGCCGACATCAACCCGCAGGATCTTGTGTTCGTAGGATTGGTCATGAAACTTCTGCCGCACGGACTCATCGGCGTGTTCATCGCCGCGATGCTGGCGGCGACGATGACGACTCTGAGCGGCGTCTACAACATGATATCGGCGGTTCTTGCGCGAGACGTGTACCAGGGTCTGTTCCGTCCGGATCTTACCGACCGCCAGCTTCTAAAAGTCGGCCGGGTAATGGCTCTCTGCATGGGGTTGACGGTTATGGGACTGGCGATGATTTTCGTCACAAGCAAATTCGGCATATTCAATCTCATGCAGGCGTTTTTCACGCTCTTCAACATACCGATCACGGTACCGATGGCCTTCGGGCTCATCTTCAGACGCGTGCCCAAATGGTCGGCGATCGCGGCCATCATCTGGGGACTGCTGGCGGGCGCGACTACGCGCTACCTGTTGAACTGGGACATCGGCCCTCAAGTGTACCTCGCCTTTTCGGCCACCTTCGCCATCTTCTCCACCTCGCAGTATACCGGAGCTCTTTATCGGAATAACCGCCGGCTCGCGCTACTCCTGGCCGCGGCAGTGGCCGCGGCGTTCGCCTTGCTCTATCATTTCACCGCCGTCGGCGAAACGGACGCATGGCAGCGCTGGTCTGCCATGGCGAGCGCCGCCTTCATGGGATTGAATCTTCTGTTCTTCTCGCGCCGCTTCGCGCTGGAAACCGAGGAAGAGAAGCGGATAGTTGCCGGTTTCTTCAAGAAAATCGACACGCCGGTGGACGTGCAGAGCGAAGTTTACGACGCAGGCAAGAAGCAGATTTCCACGCTGCCCATCATCGGGCGTACGGTCATGTTCCTCGGCATCCTCGTCTGCGCCGCCTTTCTGCAGGATCTGAGCGCCGTAGAGGCCGTTTCGGTCGGCGCAATGGCGGCGCTTCTTTTCGGCTTCGGCGGATTCATGTGGCTGATGGGAATGCGGATGGAAGCCAGAGGCGAAACCGCCAGAGGAAGCTCGAGCATGCAGCCGTGATCATACGGAAGGGGATATAGAGATGAAGAACGGAAATTCCCGGCACGACACGGCGGACTCGCATGAGAGCGTCATCCCGGACGTCGGTTTTGTGACCGACGAGATAGCCTCCGATCTGCGGACGGCGCTTGGAACCGGATTGTCATGGGGTGTTCGAAAATACGAGCTTCGCTGCGCAGGCGGACGGCGTTTCCCTTACTTCGACAAAAGCGACCACGACCTGCTGAAGGACATGCTGCGGAATGAAGAGCTGCGCATTACGGCCGTGTCGCCCGGCATATTCAAGCGCGGCTGCGGCGAGCGGTACGAAATAAAGAAAGAACTTTCCGATATTTTGCCCCGTTCCATCGACAGCGCCCTGGAATTGGGAGTTCACATCATAATAGCGTTCGGCTTCATCAGGGAAACGGATCAACCCGGAGAGCATCGGCCCGCGGTCGAACACATGATCCGGGCGGGAGAGATGTGCGCAAAATCCGGCATAATGCTCGCCATTGAAAACGAGCCGGGCTATCATTGCGATTCAGGCAGCGCGACGGCGGATTTCCTCCGCGCCGTCGATCACCCGTCTGTGCGGGCCAACTGGGACGCGGCCAACTGCGTAGGCACGGGAGAACGGCCGTTCCCGGAAGGATACGAGGCCTTGAAAGAATTCATCGTCAACGCGCATGTCAAGGACACAACAGAAGGAGCTCTGATCCGCTGCCTCCCTGTCGGCGAAGGGACGGTCGACTGGCAGGGACAGCTTGCCGCGCTCGCCCGCGACGGCATACTCGGTCACGTGACGATAGAAACGCACTGCGAGCCGCTCCTCGAGATGTCGCGCAAAAATCTCGCCACCATACATCGAATGCTCGAGAGCCGATAATCCATCACGAAAATCATCCGAAAATGAAACGACGTGAATTCATAGCCGCAGCAGCGATTGCCGGAAGCGGCGCCGCAATACCGGCCGACGTTTTCAGCGCCGCCGCCGGCAACAGCGGAAGACCGGCTGAGACAGGCGCGAGGACGGGCGGAACCGGTGGCACACAGCGCTTTCATCAGGACTACGTCTCGCTGCGGAAAGGAATCGAGTACTATTTCCTGGGCAACGGACTGATACAGGCCGCCCTCCAGACGGCCGACACGCCTGAAGCCGGCACGCATTGCGGCTTATTCGTTTCGAACCCCGAGCATTTCTGCCGGAAAGCGAGCACCTTTCTTTATCACCCGGAGAGGGGGACGGAAAATACGCGCCTTATGGTCACCGCGAATGGAAAAAATCACTTTCCCGAGGCGCCGTCATCATCGGTGAAATGGACTTACACGAACGATGTTCCGGTTCTCGAAATCAAATGGAAAGCGGGACCACTGTTGATAACCGAGCATCTGCACACTCCGGAAGGAGAGCCGGCCCTGATCCGCGCGGTTTCCGTCGAGAACACCAGCGCCGCAGCCGTTGACTGCAGGATCACCGCCCTTCTTTATCCGAACCTCATGCTGTTCGATGAATACGAAGCGGACCGCGAGCGGCGCACCCTGACATCGACCGGCTTCGCCGTGCTGAGTCTGTTTTCCGCCGAAGCCACCGGTGTCGGCGACCGGCATCTCTTCATCGAATCGTCCATCGCTCCCGCCGGAACTCTGACCGGCGACATCGTGCTGACACTGAACAAGAAGAGGGAGGAATTCGAGCGGGTACCCCTCGCAAAGCGCTTCGCTGCGACAGCAAAACGGTACGCAAGGATCGCGCGCATGGAAACAGGCGACGCCGGAATGGATCACCTCTTCCGTGCCTCCATTCATTGCCTGAGAGCCGCTGTCGCAAAATCCGGCAAAATGGACGGTTCCATATGGCAATACAACCTCGAATGGGTGCGGGATCAGGCGATATCGGCTATGGCGGCGGCCATGACGGGCGACCTCGAATTGAGCGCGGCTATGCTCGACCGGATGCTCACGCGCTCCGTCACAAGCGAGGGAGGCACAGTCGACTCCAGCCGCACGCGGCCCATGGAGCTCGTGGAACTGGACCAGAACGGCATACTGCTGCTCTCGCTCTGGACGCATTGGATGTGGTCGGGAAGCGATGCCCTGCTGAAAAAGCACGCCAAAAAGATCCGCGCGCTGGGATCTTTCCTGACGCGGCCCGAGGTGTTCGACGCTGAGACAGGCATGCTGCACAACCTCCGCGAATATTGGGAGAGGGATTCGGCCTTCGGCGTAAAGGACGGCTTCGAGATCGCATGCCAAGCCTGGAACATCCGGGGCCTGAATTGTCTCGCGGACATCTCGAGCCGGCTCGGCTCTAACGCTGCGGATGCTGGGAAATGGAGAATGATGGCCGAGCGCATGCGAGATTCAATGCTCGAGCATCCCCGGTTTTCGCTGATCGAAGACGGCGCTTTCATCAAGAGACGCCTGTTGAGCGGCGAACCCCAGAAAATCATGCTGCCGCCCGACCGCAAGCGCATGCCGCAGGGCATGCCCATAGCGACAGAGAGCATCCCATACTGCGATCCCGACAGCAGCGCCGTGCTCCCCATAGTGCTCGGCATAGTCGAAGGCGGGAGCCCGCTCGCGAAACGCACACTCGAAAAAATGGAAATGCTCTGGAATCAGCGCTGGAGCGGCGGCGGATACGGACGTTACCATGCGGCCTCGGAACCGGATTCGCCCGGACCCTGGCCGTTTCCTTCGGTCACCATCGCGCGGGCGCAGCTCGAGGCCGGCGACGGCATTAAAGCGAGAGCCGTGCTCGACTGGCTGTACGGCGCTCAGGGTGGAAAGAGCGGAGCATGGTGGGAATTCTACGGAGAAAGACCGACGCCTCCCCTGCCTCCCGTCGGAATCGTCGTATGGGCCTGGTCCGAAATAATCATGCTGATGATAGACCAGTTGCTGGGAGTCCGTCCCCGTATCAAACACATTGAACTTCGTCCGTCCCCCGTAAAAGGCGTGGAAAAAATGACCGCGAGGCTTTTCATCCGCGGCGTCAGGTACCAGTTTACGATCATCGCCGACGGAAAAGCGGAAGCCCGAGTCGACGGCCTCAAAATCCCGCTGGAAAACGGTATTTTTATTCTGCCGTACAGAAGCTCCGACTGTTCAGTCGAATGCCATGTTTGAAGCCACACAAAAACGAGCGGTGCGAATAGGCCAGGCCGGCCTAAGGAATCACGGACGAACGATACTCACGTCCATCGGCGCCGTCGACAATCTGAGAATCGTTTCCTGTTTCGACACCGACGAGGACGCGATGAATTCGGTTTCGGTGGAGTACGGGATCCGCGGAGCGGGCAGTTTTGAGGAACTCGTCGCAGATCCGGGAATCGACGCGGTAGCTTTGGCGTCTCCGAATCACCTGCACGCGCGTCAGGCCCTCGCCGCAATGGAGCGGGGCAAGCACGTCTTCGTGGAAAAACCGATAGCGAATACGATGGAGGACGCGCGCAGTATGATCGATGCGGCGTCCGCGGCCGGTCTCGTGCTTTCAGTGGGCCACAATACAAGAAGGAGGAAGTCGTTCCGCGAGGCTAAACGAATCCTCGACGCAGGCGTCATTGGAACGCCGGTCGGGGCAGAGGCGAACCTTTCGCGGCGCGCAGGCATTGAAGGCGGCATGCCGGGCTGGAAGGGCGATCCCGATCTGTGCATTCTCCTGCCGATGTCGCAGCTCGGCATACATTTCGTGGACGCGGCGAGGTATTTCTTCGGCGATATCCGTTACCTACAGGCAGAGGCGTCGAGCCGCGCGATGCGGGAGTCCTCCTGCGACACCGTTAATGCGGTCCTGTTGATGGAACCGGGTCTTCCCGTTTCCATCCTTGCATCGTACAGCACGCTCGATACTTTTTTTTTCCGGATATACGGGACCGACGGCATAATCACCTGCGAAGCGGAACGTCTCACCGTAGAGCACGTCCTGACGGAAAGAAAGCGTTCGATCGGGTTTCCTGAGGAAGGGTTATCGAGTTTCATCGAGCAGATGCGCGAGTTCGGCGATTGCGTTCTGCACGGCACAAGACCCGAGACCGACGGCGAAAGCGCGCTGAAGGCTCTGCAGGCGGTGCTTGCCATGCAGGAAGCGGCTGAAAGCGGACATCGGATCGCAATCGGATGATTTTCCATGAGAAGTGAAGCAGTCGCGACGCGGATATTGCTGTTCACGGCAATCATGCTGCTGGGAAACGCGCCCTCGTCCGTCGCGCAGAGAACACGCGTTTACGCGTCGGTGATATCATCGGGGAAGTTCATTGTGGGCGCGGCGAATGCCGGCACGGGCCTCTTCCACAAAGCCGAAACCGACGATACGACGTGGATACATACTGGTCCGCAGAGAATCAGGGCGAACGGATTTGCGGTCGACCCCAGGAGCGGCGGGGAAACGGTTTACATAGCGTCGGGCAACGGCGTGCTCCGCTCGAAGGATGCCGGCGCGACATGGAGACTGCTGACGGGCTGGCGCGTTACCGAAGTGCTCGGGATCGCATTGGATCCGCACAATCTCGGGAGCATGGCCATCGCAACGGCGTACGGGGTATTCCGTTCGACCGATGACGGTGAAAACTGGCTGGAATGCAACACCGGCCGCCGTTTTCCGCCGTTCACCCCGACGGTTCTCTACGACCCTGCAGTTCCAGGCCGTTTGCTTTGTTCGGCGGAGGACGGCATATACATCAGCGTGGACGGCGGATCGAGATGGGAACTCTCCGTGAGCGTTCCACGGGGCGTGCGAACAATCGCCCGCCATCCCCGCAGATCCGATCTGCTGGCCGCGGGCACGGAAGAAGACGGGATGTTCGTCTCCACCGACGGCGGCATGAACTGGGCAAAGCGCCCCGCGTCAGGCGATGTCGGAACCGTTTACGCGGTTGCATTCGTGCCGGACGCCGACTCAAGCATTTATATCGGCGGCTTCGAGGCAGGCGTGCATCTTTCAACCGACTTGGGCGAAACCTGGGACAATCGAAGCACAGGTTTGAATGTGCCCACGGTTCATGCGCTGGCCGTGGATCCGGCGGATTCCCGCCGCATGTACGCCGGAACCATTTGGGGAGGCATTTTCCGCAGCGAGGACTCCGGCGCCACATGGCGGTATGCCGGACTGATGGATTCCCAGGTGGTATCAATCTCTTTCATCGAGTTCTGATTAGGAAACGCGCCATGGCCGGGTTCCATGCGACCCGATGAATGTTTCTGCCGGATATGCGAAGCCCTCGCATCGATGACCGACGACTCGCCGGCAGGTTTTCTCGAATTATGTTCCCAGGCACGCATCATACGAACGAAAACGGGCGGTGTCACCACCGCCCGTTTTGCGCAGGAGGATGATTTGCCTTACTTCGACAAGGTCATCGTGCGGTAAGTGCTCACTCCGTCCATCGTCAAACGGTAGATGTACATTCCGCTGGGCTGATCAGCGGCATCGAAAGCCACGGAGTAAGTGCCTGCCTGATGCGCCTCATCGGACAAGACCGACACTTCACGTCCCATCATGTCGTAGACCGCGAGTTTCACGTGGCCGTCGACGGGCACTCCGTAACGGATCGTCGTGGAGGGATTGAATGGATTGGGATAATTCTGTTCGAGTTCGATCATAGCGGGCGCGGAGGCGACGGGGCCCGTCTTGCTCATATTCAGCGGTACCGTTACCGTGCCGAAACCGGTCGACCAGTTGCCGTACTGATCCGTCACTTTGTATGTGGCCGTATAGACGCGGCCCGTGCCTATGCCTGAACGCTCGCGACGAACCTTGAACTGATAGTCCGCAACACCCAGTGTTACACCCTGGATATCATCGACGGTATTGCCGTCGTCGTCGCCGTTGTCGGGTTCATTGCTAGAAACGGACTCGAGCGTGACGATTTCACCGCCGCAGTTTCCGGTCACCGTAACCGACGCGCTGATATTTGCCATTGTATGATTCGGCGGCCAGAGCATCGAGGGAGAAAGCGAAACCGCTATTCCAGGCGCTTCACACTGGAAAATTCCGAATTCACCCACCGCGAATCCGCTTGCCGCCGCGGGGACATCCACAGTGATAGTAGCCAGACCCACGCCGTTGGTCGAGAAGAATCCGAAATATTTGGCGCCGGCATTGCCGACCACCGGGATAGGCCCGGAACTGGTGTTGTCCTGCGACGTCGCGGTGATGGTGTACGTGCTGAGGCTGTTCGGCTCGGCATAGAAGTAGAATGCCTGGGTATTCGCCGGCATTGTCATGACCAGCTGGGTGCCCGTCGCGAAGTAGACGTCACCGGCATAGCCGTGGCTCCAGGTCGCCCACCCGCTTCCTACCTTCCGATGATTCACCCCAGTGGAAAAAACGACGTCGCCGTTCGGACCCGGCGCCGTCGTGACATCGACAAACAATGGGCCGGGATCAGCTCCGAAGGGCGCCATAGTGAATGGTCCCAGAGTCGAAGGCGGGGCCGAAACTCCGGGTGTTCCGTCGAATACGATCTGCGACACCGCGGATGAGGACGCAAGCAGCGCGAACGCGAACAGCGCGGATGCGATACGGTTGTATTTTATCATGGATTCCTCCAATTATGTTGTTGTTGTGATTCCCCTTCCGGGGCTTGAATTGCGGATCGTCCGGAGTCCGGTTCCGGAAATCCGGCTCCTGCGTTGACGGAAAAAGATTTTAAGATATAACTTATCCGCAATATAACGGTACGGAGCGCCGGAGTCAATAGTCCGGAGTTTTTTTTTCGCCGCTCCGCCGTTCCGGCGGCGTTCACGCCGTCAATACAGAGCCCTGTTGAATTCCTTCCGGTGCCGCAGTGTCACCTCGTGTCCCTCGCCGAGCGCTTTGAATAGAGCCAGGCAGGCTTTCCGCGCGGCATCGTCGTTATACCATCGGTCGAGGCGTATCACTTCGATCAGAGATCCGAGCGCCGCATCGAAGTCCCCGCCCCGGATCGCATCGAGAGCCGAAGCGAAGAGGTCGCGGGCGCGGCCGTCCGGCAGAGAGGCGGCATCCACTGCCAGCAGGGACGCGTAATTCCTCAGCGCTTCCGCGACGTCGTCGAAGCTCGAGCCCGCTTCGATCGGCTCAACCAGAGCCGCCGCCTCTGACGGAGACTCCAGCGCAAGGGACTGTGCGAGCATCACGCGGGCGCGTTCGTCTGTCGCGTCCTCATCCAACACCTGTCTCAAGAGTTTACGGCCGCGCTTCACGTCGCCGCGTGCAAGCATGAGTCCGGCTTCATCCACGATCTTCGCCCGCTGAGGCGGAGCATTGGTCGACAGCCACTGCCTGATGACATGCTCCGGCTGGGCGCCGACGAACTCCGCGGTCACTTCGCCGTTCACGAAGAGTTTCACCGCGGGAATGCTTCGCACCCCGTATCGCATCGCCGCTTCCGGCATGCTCTCCGTGTCGACCTTCGCCAGCATCCACGCGCCTTCGCTTTCGGCTTCCAGCTTCTCCAGCACGGGTCCGAGCATCCTGCAAGGGGCGCACCATTCCGCCCAGAAGTCCGCAACGACGGGCAAAGTCCGGCTGCGTTCTATTACTTCGATTTCGAAATCATTTACGTCGTATGACATTGCCTACCTGTTGTTGTTCTCTGATGACATAAAATTCCCGTTTTCATCGAAAATCGCAATAGAAAAATATTTTCCAAAGGGCATGAAACATCCGGCGCTCCGGCGGCGTACACGTCCATGTATTGCGCATAAGACGACGGATTACCGAATAAAGGAGGAGTTATGAAAACCGCTCTTGCCGTGATTGTTTTACTCTTTGCAGCCGTATCAGTACCGGCATCGGCGCAAGACAACGCGCCATTCCCGCCCAAGCAGCTCAGGGCAATCAAAACCAGCATCACCGCCAATCTGAAGGACAGGTCGGTCGGCATTCGCGAGTCCACGTTACTGTTGGTCATGGAACTCAAAGACACCTACAAAAACATCGAACTCGATGAAATCATCGTGCCGCTGTTGAGAGTCCTGAAAAGCGACGAAGTGCCCGAGATCCGCATACTGGCCGCTTGCGCCCTGTATCGTTTCGATTCCGCGATCGCTCGTTACGCCGTTTCAAGGCGCGCCCTTTATGACGGCAACTGCCGCGTGGCCCGGCATTGCGCGAACGTGGCGCATTGCTGGAGCAAAAAGGCCGATACGGTAGCGATAGCAGCGGCGATACACTGACCGGATTCCGCATTCGACGCGCGTTTTCGAGCGCGCTGCCTCCCGCCCTCGGCCGGAGCAGCGCGCTTTCCGTTTCACCTCACGCCTCCGCCCCGGCGGCATGAATCCCCACAGCCCTGCAAACATTGATCGAAATCCTTGTCGACGGCGATTTTTTCGTTTGCCTTTGGCGAAAATTTGCTTATGTTTCCCGCGGCATTATTCCTGTTCCAATATCATATCACACAACAAGGAGAAAACATGGCAAAGGAAGCAAAGCCGATGACCAAGAAACAGATCGTTGACTTTCTGGCCGACAAGCTGAATCAGCCGAAGAAGGTCGCCGAGCAATTCATCACCGAGTACACGTCGCTGGCATGCAAGGAAGCGAAGAAGTCGTTCACCATGCCGGGTCTCGGCAAGCTCGTCATCGTCAACCGCAAGGCGCGCACCGGCCGCAACCCGGCGACGGGCGAGAGCATCAAGATTCCCGCGAAGAAGACGCTGAAATTCCGCATCGCGAAGCAGGCGAAGGACGCAGTTCTCGGAGTCAAGAAGTAAGCGCGATCCCGCTCTGAATCCTGACAAGGTGTTTCGAACAGAAACACCTTTTTTATTTGCAGGGAACACGTTTGTCGACATCCGAACGAAGCGGCGCCGGTATTCGGATAATTGTCAGTGATTGTATAAGTTATTCCCGGCAATTCATTCCGCGGCCGCGCCGGCGAAG
This sequence comes from uncultured Chromatiales bacterium, assembly GCA_964388275.1. Lineage (GTDB taxonomy): Bacteria > Bacteroidota > Ignavibacteria > SZUA-365 > SZUA-365 > JARYLZ01. The sequence continues at coordinate 66,718 of CAYLZD010000010.1, read as the reverse complement.
GCGGGCTCTATCACGAAGCAGCCAGGAACTCATCATGAACAGGAGACGATTTCTGACGTCCACGCTACCGAAGGTGGCCCATGCAGAGCCCGGTTTCAGCATGCCGCCCCGCGCCGCCGCGGCGGGAGACGAGCGGATTCAAAAAGCTCTGTTGGAACGAAAGGGCAGCCTGAAAGGCCTTCCAGAGCCGATCGCACTTCCACGCCGCACCAGCTCCGGTCTCGGACCGTACACTCCGTCCCCCTCCGAACCATGGAACAGGCGGCGCGCGATGTACCTGCTGAGGCGCACATGTTTCGGCGCTACCAAGGAGGACGTCGACCGCGCCATGTCCTTGACGCCCGACGCAGCCGTGGACGAGTTGCTCAAGCAGACTCAACCGCCTGATCCGCCCGGGTCCTGGGTGAACGAGAATTACGTGTATAACCGCAACGACGACAACGACGCCGACAACCGGCAGTGGCTCAGCGACCTGAGGCAGTGGTGGATGAAAGAGATTCTGACGGGCAGATTTTCTATACGGGAAAAGATGGTGTGGTTCTGGCACGATCACTGGTCGACCGAGGCCTCCGATGTTCCGCAGCCGCATTTCAACTATTGGCTTTTGGACAATTTCCGCAGGAATTACCTGGGCAACTTCAGGCAGATGCTGCTTGAAGTCACTCTCTCACCCGCGATGCTCATCTATCTCGACGGACGCTACAACACCAGATCGCGTCCCAACGAGAACTACGCCCGCGAGCTTATGGAACTCCACACGCTCGGAGAAGGCATCGGATACACGGAGGACGACGTCAAGGCCGCGGCGAGAGGACTCACGGGTTGGACGCTCAAGACTATGGGCCCCCTGCCGAGCGGAAAGCAGCAGTACCACCCGTACGAAGCAGCTTTCGTCTCGAACAATCATGACGCCGGCGAGAAAACATTCATGGGACGGAGCGGCAACTGGAAGCACGGCGATATCATCGACCTTATCCTGGATGAGAGACGGACGGAGGTTTCCACATTCATCTGCCGGAAACTCTACCGGCAATTCGTATACGAAATCGCCGACGAGGCGATCGTATCCCAACTCGCGCGAGTGCTCGTTTCGAGCAACTGGGAACTAAGACCGGTGGTGGCTACGCTGCTGAAAAGCGCCCATTTCTTCGACGAGGTCAATATCGGCGCGCACATCACATCGCCTCTCGAATACTATGCCGGCGCCGTCGGAACCCTCGAAATTAATCCGACAAACATGCTCGACGTCTACAACGTCTGCGCCACGCTGGGATTGCAGCTCTTGCAACCGCCCAATGTAAAGGGCTGGCCGGAATACCGGACATGGATATCCGCAAGTCGACTGAGCAGCCGCTGGTCGGCCTGCGACACCATGGTGGACGACTCCAAGAAATCCAAGCCCAAATATCCCTTCGATCCGGTAGCTTTCGTCACGAAAATAACCGATCCGGCGGATCCCCGCAGGATCACGCAGGATCTTATCGAGCTATTCTGCGACCTGCCCCTGAACGAGTATCAGACGAACATCCTCTTTGAAAAACTTCTGAATGGATGGCGGGATTATGAATGGGATATCACAAATCCCGGCGCCGCGGACAGAATACGAGGCCTGCTGAAGGCCATTCTCCGGAGCAACGAAGCGGAACTGGTTTAATTCCACACAGAGCGCCGAACAGGAGGCCGACATGAAACGCAGATCTTTCATCAAGAAGAGCGCAGCGGCGGGACTCTGCGCAGGAGCGGTGATACCCATTCTCGGCAGGTACTCGGCCCGCGCATACGGACGGACGGCCCTGCTCGCGCGTCTTGCAGCGGCAGCCGGCGACCGGGTGCTCGTGGTTCTGCAACTGGACGGAGGAAACGACGGTTTGAACACGGTGGTTCCGCACACCGATCCGCTGTATCATCAATTCCGCGGCGCCCTCGCGATCAACGACTCGCTGCCGCTGAATTCGACGCTCGGCCTGAATCCCGGCATGAGCGGCATCAAGAGCTTGTACGACTCCGGCGATGTGGCGGTGGTGCAAAACGTGGGCTATAACAATCCGAACCGCTCTCACTTCCGCTCAACGGATATCTGGTTCACCGCGAGCAACAACAGCAATCCGCCCGATGCGGACACCTACCTCTACGACGGCTGGCTGGGACGCTACCTGGAGCAGCGCTTCCCGGAATATCCGGACAAAGCGCCGGCGCACCCCATGGCGCTTCAGATCGGCACGACCACGGCATTGATGCTGCAAGGCCCGGTTTATCCCATGGGAATGGCGGTGAACGATCCGGAACAATTCTACCGCATCATTTCGGGCACGGACATCAGCGGCGCCGGTCAGCCGGACCTATCCACGCCGGCCGGGCTGGAACTCGACTACATTCAACGCATCGCCGCCGAAGCGATATCCTACGCGACCCCCGTGCGCGACGCATACAATAAATTCCCGAATGCCGTCACCTATCCCGCCGGAACGGTTTCAACTCAACTCAAGCTCGTCGCTCGTCTAATTGCAGGCGGTCTTGAGACGCCGCTGTACATAATCACTCAGCGCGGCTATGACACGCATTCGGATCAGAAACCCCGGCATCTGAAACTGTTGACGGACATGAGCGACGGAATCGCGGCGTTTTTCCAGGATCTGGCCGCTTTGGGAGCAGCCGACCGCACGGCCCTGATGACAGTGTCGGAGTTCGGACGGCGCGCCCAGGCCAACAGCATGGGTTCAGGCAAGGAAGGCACGGATCACGGCACTGCGGCGCCGATGTTCTTCATCGGGCCGAAGGTGCGCGGCGGAGTGATCGGGCGCGATCCGGATCTCGCCAACCTCGTGAAGGGCGATATCACTCACGAATTCGATTTCAAGAGCGCCTATGCGAGCGTCCTGCGGCAATGGTTCGGCGCCGGCGCTGGGGACGCCTCTTTGGTGCTGAAAGGCGAATGGCCGGCCCTGTCCATTTTCGAGGAGCAGGCGACCGGAAGCGGAAAAGCGCCGGCGCTTGGTTTTAACCTGGAACAGAACCATCCCAATCCCGTTTCACTCGCATCCGGCGCCGTTACAAGGTTCAGGTTCACTGTGCCGGGCGGCCGCGCGTCGCTGCGCGTTTATGACGTTCTGGGACGTGAAGCGGCTGTCGTTCTGGACGCGCACCTTGCGCCCGGCACACACGAAGCCGTCTTCGATGCCGGCCGGCTCGCGAGCGGAACTTACTTGTACCGGCTGGAGTCACGAGGATCGGTCGAGACGAGGATGATGAGCGTTAAAAGGTGATTTCAGTTGCTGAGCAATGGAAGGGTCTATTCGTCATTCTGCGATCGGCCGCACGTGCTGAAAATCATCATCTAATGAAACTGTACTGATTTCCATTGCTCGAACAGATGCTTCACCTTGCCGCGCTGGTATTTGCCGGTTGATGTGACAGGGAGTTCTTCTGCAAACAGGACCACTTTTGGGCGTTTCGGCGCTGGAAGGGACGAGCAGTGAGACAGCACCTGCTGTTCGGTAATCGAAGGATCCGCGCGGATCACAAGAGCGCCGACTTCCTCTCCGTACCAGTCGTTTTCGAAACCGACGGCTATGCCGGCTTTGACACCCTGGCAGGAATTCAAAACTTCGTCCACTTCAAGCGGAGCGATATTCACCCCGCCCCGGATTATCAATTCCTTTATTCGTCCCGTGATGAAGAAATACCTTTCGCCTTTTTCATCGTTCAGAAAAAAACCCTCATCACCCGATCTGAACCATCCGTGTGCGAAGGCCTCAGTGTTCGCACCCGGGTCGCCGAAATAGTATTTCATCACATTGGCGCCGCGGATGACGATCTCGCCGCGCTCGCCGGCTGGCATGGTTACACCGCCGGGACCATGTATGTCCATCTCGTTGCATGGAAGGGGAGTTCCGATGGACGGGAAACCGTAAGACTGCATCCATCGGTCGTGTTCGGACCGGGCAAGATCGACAGGCAGGAAAGACGAGTAGCATGTGGTCTCGGAGAGCCCATACCCGTGGATGACAGGTATGCCGAAACGCTGCTCGAAACGCGCCGCGAGTTCGCAGGTCAGAGGCCCCGCGCCGCAAATGACATGCCGGAAACGAGACAGGTCGTAACCGCGGCGATCCGGCGCGTCGTGCAACAAGTATTGCAGCAGCGTGGGAACCACGCTGGCGACACGAACGTCCTCCGCCTCGATCCTCTCGAAGAATTTTCCGGTGCTGAATTTCCGTTCCAGCAGCACCCCGCTTCCGGCGACCATCGGCGTGAGCAGTGTCACGACGATGCCGTTGACGTGATGCAGAGGCAGGACGCACATCATGCGCTGGTCCTGGTCGATGCGGTGCCGGACTGCGATTTCGCAGGCGTCGGAGAGAAGATTGCCCTGGTCCAGCACAACTCCTTTAGGCGCCCCCGTGGTGCCTGATGTATACACGATGAGGGCATCGTCCGAAAATATGGCCGGCTCTCGGGGTTCAAAATCCGGATCAGCGCGGTCCAGTTCCTCATGAAAGGAGGGGAAACTGCCAGAAACGTCGGTCCCGGCCTCTATGATCATCCCGAGCGAAGGAATCGCGTTCGCTATGTGCCTGAAGCGCTCGATGTAGCGGGAGCGGACGAATGCCAGCCTTGCTCCGGAATGCTCGACAATATGAGCGATCCGATTGTCGTTTTCGCCAACATTCACCGGAACCACCGCCGCTCCCACATACCAGGCCGCGAAGCATTGCGCCACGGTTCCGGGATGATTGTGCGCGACGATACACACGCGGTCGCCCCGGCTGATGCCGCGCGTTTCGAGCAGGTGCGCCGCGCGGCGGACCAGTCCGTGAAAGCGCCCGAAGGATATTTCGACGCGTTCTCCGTTCTCATCGTAGAAGATTAGCCACGATTTGGCGCCGTGCTCCGCGGCCCTGTCATGAAGCAGCGAAGCTATGTTCGGATGCTGCAGGCCGGGCTCGTACCCGGGCATTGAGCGCGCTTTTTCGACGCGTTCCAGCGTGCCGTCCCCGGCGAGATGGAATGAAAGGTTATCTGTCATAATTCTTGCGCGAGTTGAGGATCGACCGAAAATACATGAATCCGGAAACTGTGCAATACAGGCGCAAGGACAACCCGCAGGCCGGTCCGCGGCTTTACGGGAGAACCGGTAGCGGCGAGACGCTTGCATAGCTTGTTGATAATGCGGATTTTCAGGAAAATCCTTCGCATCACGCCGTATCAGGAGCAGATCATGAGTCTCATCTCCATCAACCCATCCAGCGGCAAGGAAATAGAACGGTTCAGAACTTACGATGAGGATGAAATCGCCCTCGCGGTGCAGGAAGCATACGAGGCGTTCAAAATATGGCGGAGGACGGCTTTCACCGAGAGATCAGACAGGATGCGCGCCGCCGCCGATCTGCTGAGGCGGGACCGGGAGCGCCATGCGGTCACGATGGCGAAGGAAATGGGAAAGCCCGTGGCCCAAGGCGCCGCTGAAATCGACAAATGCGCCCGGGTATGCGATTTTTACGCAGAGCATGCGGAACGCATGCTGGCGCCCGAATCCGCGTCATCAGACGGCAGCATGGCCTATGTGCGCTTCGATCCAATCGGCCCAGTTCTGGCGGTAATGCCATGGAATTTTCCGTTCTGGCAGGTTTTCCGCTTCGCCGCGCCTGCGCTCATGGCCGGGAATACCGCGCTGTTGAAACATGCGTCCAACGTGACCCGCTGTGCGTTGAACATTGAAGAGACTTTCAGCGGGGCGGGATTCCCGCAAAACGCCTTCCGGACTCTGCCGATAGAGTCCGCGGCCGTCGAGTCTGTGATCCGCAATCCTCTCGTTGCGGCGGCGACTCTGACGGGCAGCGAAGCAGCGGGCGCCGCCGTGGCTTCCGCCGCGGGTTCCGTCGTCAAAAAGTGCGTATTGGAACTCGGCGGCGCCGATCCATTCATAGTGCTCGACGACGCGGACATGGAGGCGGCCGCTTCGACGGCCGCAACGGCCCGCTGCATAAACGGCGGGCAGAGCTGCATCGCCGCGAAGCGTTTCATAGTCACGCCCGGCGCCGCAGGCGCTTTTATCGATCGCTTCGTCTCCGCCATGAGCGCGAAACGGGTGGGCGATCCGCTGGATCCGGCCGTCGATATCGGTCCGCTGGCGCGTGAAGATCTGCTCCTCGAGCTCGATGCGCAAGTGAAAGCGTCCGTCGCCTCCGGCGCCCGGCTGCTGCTTGGCGGCGAGCGCCTGCCGGACCGGGGCGCATTTTATCCTCCGACCGTGCTGGACGAAGTATCGCCCGGCATGCCGGCCTGGAGCGAGGAGTTGTTCGGACCAACGGCAGCCGTGATACGCGCGCGTGACGAGGATCACGCTATCGACATCGCGAACGCCACGGAATTCGGACTCGGCGCCAGCATATGGACCGCCGATACGGCGCGCGCCGAGGCGCTGGCCGCGCGCATAGAGGCGGGAAGCGTTTTCATCAACGGTCTGGTAAAATCGGATCCTCGGCTCCCGTTCGGCGGAATCAGGAAATCCGGCTTCGGGCGCGAATTGGGAACATACGGAATACGCGAGTTCGTGAACATAAAGACGGTCTGGATAGCTTGAACGACGTGAATAACATTTCATCAACTCCGCAATCCCGCACGGGACGGGATCCCCGGCATGGGAAGCTTCTGGGGTATTATCCCTTGGTGATTATCGGTATTCTGCCGATGACCGCGGCGGCGCTCCGGCTCCTGTCCCTCATCCCGCCGATAGCCGGCTTCCCCGACATCAACGGACTCATAGCGGTATCGGTCGGCATACTGGGCTTGATTATTTTTTACATATTTCTCTACAAGTACCAGATCACCGCCCGCTTGACGAGGCGCACGAGATATCTGCTCATGGGCCTCCACGTCGCGATCACAGCCCTGCTCTTTCTCGGTCTGATTTGGCTGGGCTTCAATTCGCCGTGGCACGCGGCACACATCTGGGGGAACTACGAGTACAACACGGCCGTGCGAAGCTGGATAATCGCCGTGCTGGTTCTCGGCGTCATAACGCTGCTCGGCAGTTTGTTCGATTGCGTGAGGAGAGGGGGTGGAGAATAGGGACCGGGAATCGGGACCTGGGCGCCGGGAACCAGGGAATTGGTGATTTCAATATAACTTTCTGCTTTCCTCCTTTCTTCATCGTCGAATCAACAGCATGCGCGCTGTTGTCTGACCAGCGGCGTGCAGGGCGCAAACGTAGGCGCCGGGTTCGAGTGAGGAAGCGTCGAATTCGGCTATATACTCGCCCGCCGAAACAGCTCCTCTGTAAAGGACGCGCTGTGCTGCGCCGCGCAGGTCGTACAGGATGAGCAGGGCCTCGCCGCCGTCCATGACTTCAGGAATGCGGAACCGTATGTTGCCCCGGTCCTTCATGAGATGCGGTATGCTCCCGTCGAGCCATAGAGATCCGAGGCGCGTCATCACTTTCGTGCAGTACCCGTCCAACAGAAATCGCGCCGCCGTATCGGAGTGTTGACCGGTGCAACAGCGCGACCATGCATTGACGTGAGGCAGGATCAATTCGATCGGCGCGGGTCCTTTTTCATTCGTGATTTGAACAGCACACGAAGGGCTACCGGTTGAGTAAGAGCAGGGAACGATACCGACGACCGAATGCGCAAACGACCGCCGTGAGGCAGGTCCCAAAGCAGACCTGCACGCGCTGCGTCCGCGTTGCCGACGCTTACCGAAGCAACCTCCAGCAACGAGGCATCATAGTCCAAAGACGCATCGCACCATCGGAATAGTGGAATTTGCAGTATCGAGTAAATAGACATCGCACTGGAAGTCATTCCCTGTTGAAACTTCTGAGGGCGCCGCAATCCACGCTATGATCGGAACAGAAAGCTGAAGGATACCAGGAGACCGGTATGGATACGCGGGAGCAGTCTGATGTATGCTATCGCGAAACCGCCGGGCGTTATTTCCGACGGCGCTTCTACGCGCAGTTCCAGAGTGTCCGGCCTGTTGGGAAAGCGAACGAGACTATCCCACACAACCGTATTTCGCCATACCAAGGCCTCCATATGAATGAATCGCACACTGTCCATGCAGTCGGGCGCCTGCCATCGAATTATGCAGCCGGGAAAGGTAATTTCGGATGCAATCGACGCGAATACTTCAGCGAGCTGTGCAGCGCCGAATACGCGGAAATATTTTGCCCCTGATTCGCGCGCAAGCTCCGTCAGTAATGCTTCGTTAACCGCGGCGCTGCCGTAACCTATAGTGAACAGCCGATTTTAGCATTTCTTCGGCGCCTTTTCTTAGCGACGTACATGCCGCTGTTTTTCCTCGATCAATGAGCAATGTTCATTGTCTGATTTCATATCCCCGTTGAATCGACTGTTTTATCAATTCGGGAATACTTCCCGGCTATGCCGGATTAACTGACTTTTACTTGCTTCATCCGGACGGTTAAACGTCCGTGCAGGAATGAATACCTGTAATCAGGATACACATACCTTCCTTTTTCCTCCATTTTGTGAAGGTTTGGCCTACTATGGAGCGAGTATAGACATTTATCCGAATAAAGTCAGGCAAAGCCGGCAATCGCGGCAAATACCCGCGCAGCCCCGCCGGGTCGATGTGCGATCCGGCGCGCCGCTCAGTATTCCAGCGCTTTCCTTCCGATGTCCGTTCTGTAATATGCTCCGTCGAAGCGTATGCGCTGAATGGCGCTGTATGCGCGGCTGATGGTCGGGCGCAGGTCGAGTCCTTCGCCGAGCGCGGTCACGCCCAGCACGCGTCCGCCGGCGGTAAGCACCGAGTTTCCACTGTGACGCGTTCCTGAATGGAATACCAGCACTCCCTCGTTCTCTTCGTCTATGCTCTCCAATCCTGATATCACTTTCCCGGTTTCATAGGAATCCGGATACCCGCTGGAGGCCATGATCACGCAAACTGCATTCGCATCATGCAGCTTAATACGTGTGCTGCGAAGTTCTCCTCCCGCTATATCGTGGAGGAGCGCGGCGAGATCCTCGTCGACGAGAGGCAGCACTACCTGTGTTTCAGGATCGCCGAAACGGCAATTGAACTCCAGCACTTTCGGACCGTCGCCGGTAAGCATGACGCCGACGTAAAGAACTCCGTTGTACGGATTTCCTTCGGCCAGCATGCCGTCTATGACGGGTTTGATGATCCTGATTTTGATTTCCGCCAGCACCTCGGTACCAACGAACGGAGTGGGCGCATAGGCGCCCATGCCGCCGGTGTTTCTGCCCTCGTCGTTGTCGAGTATGCGCTTGTGATCCTGTGCTGGAGACAGCGTGGCGAAGCGTTTTCCGTCGGTGAGCGCGAAAACCGAGGCCTCTATGCCGGTGAGATACTCCTCCGCGACGACGGTGCGCCCGGCTTCGCCGAAAGCGTCGCCGTTGAGCATCGATTCGGCCTCCGCGAACGCCTCGCCGTATTCGTTGACGATGAGCACTCCCTTGCCTGCCGCCAGACCGTCGGCCTTGAGCACAAGCGGATATCGCGCGTCCCGGAGGAAATCGCGCAAGAGATCGACCTGTTCAGCGTTGAAAGTCCTGTATTCCGCCGTCGGGATACGCCGCCTGCGCATGAAGTCCTTTGCGAAGGCCTTGCTCGTCTCGAGCTGCGCGGCCGTCCGTGACGGACCGAAGACGCGCAGCCCGTGCTCACGGAAAACGTCCGCAAGTCCGGCCGCCAGCGGGGCTTCGGGTCCTACTACCGTGAGCGCGATTCCATGCGTGAGAGCGAAGTCCAGCAAAGCCGGCACGTCGGTGGCCTGTATCGGGATGTTTTCAGCAACGCGGGCCGTGCCTCCGTTGCCGGGTGCGCAATAAATTTTGCCGGCCGTGGGGCTTTTGCCGAGCTTCCAGCAGATGGCGTGTTCGCGGCCTCCGCCGCCGATGACGAGGATGTTCATGGACAAGTGGACTCTGGATGGTTCGAGAAATGGATCATTTATGGGGAATATTTGTTGACAGACAAATAAGCGGAATAGACTGAATCGGCTGGACGGATCAAGCGCGCAGTCGGCTTTTTCCGATACCGGATTTGAAATACAGTACCGGCGCAAAGAGCGTCCAGAGCGGAATCAACACCCACATCCTTCCTGAAGTGATGTCGTAGTCCGCGAATACGACCGGCCAGGGATGGCCGTTGATGCAGCGGCCCATTATGGTTTCGAAAGCCAGCGTCATCAGGAGCCACATTACGCCGATCATCCACGCCTTTCCAATCGACCGGATGCTCCAACGACGAATGAGAAAATAAAGATAAACGGCGATCAGCAAGAGAAGCAGAGCCGTGGATGCCAAATGTGCGGCGCGCGGACCGATGGCCGATTTAAGGACCAGTTCCCTGAAACCTCCGTTCAAAACGGCCAGTATCATAAGACCGAACCATGCGAGAAAATATCTGATCAACATTTGCGCAAATCCTTGTAAACGGCGCTCGGCCAATGGTTTAGGAAGTCTGTTTCCGGGGGCTTATCCGCGGCGCCCCATTGCCTCTGCGATTCGACGGGCACTGCGTGAATACACACTCCGGAACGAATCACCTCTCTGCCCGCACAAATTACGATACACTACCGGAAATCCGAACCGGCCGACCCGGCGGTAAGTACGAGCCCTCTATGCTCCGCGCCGTTCAAAGCCACCGAGAGGCATGTCTCTTCACTCTTCACTCTTCACTCTTCACCCTTCACCCTTCACCCTTCACCCGACCACATACCTCCCATTCCTGCCCGCCGTAATTCTCGGAATCCTCCGCGTGCTCTCGAACGCCTTGTGCCCTTCTTCGAGGTTGTCCCAGAATCTGAGCAGTTCCTTGTCATCCATCAACTGCTGTCGCAGCACGCGATAGCGGTCGCCGTCCATCCGCGCCGGAAAAATGTGGACCTGGATGGCACTTCCGCGGTTGCAGTACGCCAGAGCGCAGGCCAGATAAACGAGTTTTATGTCGTCGGTGGAGAGGGTGATGCAGCCGATCGTAACGCATTCACCGTGTATGAAGATGTCGCCGCCGAGGCCGCGGGTTCTTCCGAGGCGGGCGCGGTCCGCCGCGTTGGGATAGTCGATTTTCATGGAAAGATGATAACTGCTCCAGGGGTTGAAGCGCGCAATTCGATAGAAGCCTTCGGGGATTTGCCCGTCCCCTTCGGAGGATTTCGGTCCGGGTCCTCCCGATGAGCCGCAGACAGGGACCGTGGCGAGAAGCTTGTATCCCCCGCCGTCGCCTGCCCACAGTTCAAGTTCTCCAAGCTGACCCTCGTATTTGAAAATGCGCAGAAAAACCGAACGCGGGGGGTATGCAACAGCGGCCTCTGCGCACAGTCTCCTGAGCGTGGTGTCCTTCTTCGAATACGCGGCGCGGACGCGTGACGGAGAGAGAAGGCCCGCGGAACATGGAGGCAGCGTCTGCGCAGTCGATTCGGCGGCCGCCGTCGCGACGGCCGCCAATATCAGAAATGCCACGCATCCGCGCGAGAACAATACCGGACGCGGCGGAAACACGCGTCCGCTTCCCGCCGCATCCGCGTTTCCGGCCGCGCTCGGACATGCGAGCGCCGCAGTCCTCTGGAAATCCGGACCCGTCACTTGTTCACTCCTTCATCTTTGTACAGTGTGATCTTATAGTGCTGCACGACAGGACCTGCCGCGACTCTGATATCGACCGGCATGCCGTCTCCACGCACTATCCCGCGCAGGTGGAATGCGGCGATAGTGCGATCCGAAACCGTTCGCACATCCAGACCTTCCAGCAGGTTTCTGCCGTTTTCGTCCTCCGCGTCTATGCGGATTTCGCCCGGCTGCACCGGCATCGAGTACTCGCTCGGCCGTCTTCCGTAACGCGAGATCTCAACTTCGAATTTATGCGATATTGGATATTCACCGCCATTCGCGAACGACCTTTCGTCAATCCGGTAAGGAACGGCTTCCACGGCCAGGTTGAAAACGGAGGGAGCACCTCCCTTTACAGCATAGGGCTTTCCGTCATAGGCGGCGTGCACGGTGAGACGGCCCGTCCCGGCGGGCTTGTATTCGACTACGGGACCGTCTCCGGATTCCAGCGTCCGGTCGCCCTGCGTTATCCTCCAGCTGTAGAGGTTGACGCGCGGCAGTCCGGTCACCGACACGTTGAAGCGAAACGTCTCGTTGGCGTAGACTGAAGCGGGAATTCGGCCGGCCGCTCCGTCACGCACGGTCACCGTGAAAGAGGTGGATGCCGAACTCCGCGCGCCCGCGCCCCTGTTGTCGCGGGCGCTGACTGTGACGGTATAAACGCCGGCCTCGCTGAAGGAGCCGGTCCATAGCAAACCGCCTTCGCGGACGCCGACAGCGCCGATGTCGGCAAAGGCGCTGACCCTGTCGAACGTCGTGCCGGAAACTTGCACCGGCGCGGCGGCTTCATATCCGGCGGCGGTTTCAACGTTCGGCACACGCAGGACGAGTGGATCCAGGTCGGATACGACTTCCACGGTCATGCTGCTGCTTATATCCTCCCCTTGTTTGAGGAAGTCCTCCATCGGCCGTTGAGTGATCGACTCGAAATCCCTGATGGAAATCAGCATGTGTCCGATTTTAATCGAATCCTGGTTGACCACGTTTACGAAATCCGTGCCCGTCTGTCCGACGAAGCGGTAGCTCCCCGGCGCGGGAGCGCTGAATTCAAAAGCAAAGATACGGCGCCCGTGCTCGTCTCTCAGCACCGAATCTCGTATGGTGGCCGGATACGCGAGACGCATCACCGTATCGCCGCCGCGCAGCACGCGCACATAAGGTCCCGTGGTCACCTCATCCGCCGTATTGAGACCGGAGATCGTGAACGTGAAGGTCCGGGTCTCGCCGGTTTTCATCATAGTGCTCCCTGCGGCAGCCGCGGTGGGCAGGCTGTTGACAAGTTCGTGAAGAACTTTTTCGTTCAGGGTTTTCAGGCGGATCTGTTCGCGGAGAAGAATCGACTCCGCGTCATCGCGTTCGACGATGATGATGAGCAATTCGCAGATGACGGCGAGATACAGGAAGAAATACACCTGATACCTCGAAGCAGCCGGGGCGTTCATGACCGTTCCCTCCCGGACCCGAACAAATCCGATGTCGAGCGTCCGGTGAATCCGGCCGTCGCCGCGCCGGGTCCCTGCGCGGCGCGCTGCCGGGTCTCCCACTCGTCGATGAACTGCAGCAGAGTTTGCTTGAACTGATCGAAGCTCAGCTCGCCGATTGTTTCCACTGCGACGGCCGTCGTGCCGGCAGGCGAGCCGGACTTCTCATACCAAGTCGTCAGGCCAAGCAGGCACAGCACCGACATTTCCACCATGATGGCGATGATCACCAGATCGGGTTGATGCGGAGTCAGAAATTTGATCCCGCGAAGTCCGATCACCATGATGAGGAAGGCTGTTCCGAGAAACGCGGCGGCGGTCACGTTGTTTTTATACTCGGCGATGAAATGCGAGCGCATGTACATGACGAACGCCATGCGTGCGCCGCCGGCGCGGGAAAGGCACAGCTTGGGTTCACGTTTCAAGTGTTCGCCGAATTCGCGGGCCAGGCCCGTGCCGGCGAGTATGTTCCCGAGCAGCGTATGGGCGCGTCCTCTGAAAAGCACGAATCCGAGCGGAGTGAAATACAGCAGCACTACAGCCGCGCAGACGGCCGCGACGGCGGAGATCCGCCTCATGTTCACAATGAAAGTGGAGGAGCCGACTTTGAGGACGAATTCCGGCGACCAGAGATTGCCGGACACGCCGCCGGGCGAGGCCTGAAGCCGTTCGAGTTCATCCACGTTCAGGCGGCTGAGGTCGCGCCGCGGCTGTTCGGCGGCTATGCGGGCTTTGAGTGTCGGAAGCGTCTCGGTTTGCTGCGCGGCTGCCGCTGCGCAACAGAGCAATACCGCAAACGCGGCGGGTAGGATTTTCATGACGACCTCCTTTTTGATACTGCATTCCGGGATCTGTTTCCCCGGTCGCCCTTGCCGGGCGCCGGTCGTTCAGCGGTTGTCGGATGCCGGGGAGCCGCTCTCCGCGCATCCCGGGTTCGATACGACGCTTCGCGCGCCGCTCCCGCACCGCAATGCGGCTGCAGTATCGGGAAGTGTCAAGTTTTCATGAGACTCTCGTCTTTGTTGAGAAATGGCCCGGCCGGCTTCGTGGCGTCCGTAATCGTGTACCGAAAATCCGCCGGAATTCCTGTGTCTGAATATTTAACTCCAATAAGCGTGCCAATTGAAGTCCGGTCTATATCCATATTAACATCCGAAACTGATGCGGAATTCCCTTTTTTATCCGGAACCGTCCGGCAGGACCGGTTCACGGATGTCGGTGCGTGAATTCGATTCACAAACATGTTGTGAAAGTTCACGGGAAACGCGGGCCGGTTCGTGAACCCGGCCGAGCCGCTCCGTTGCCTCCCCGCCGGAGCTGCGGCCGGACTGACGGAAGTCCCGGTCACGAGCAGATGTGTTTGTCCTTTTCATTGCGGACTGCGCTGAAGTGAATCAGGTGCTCTTCGCAGTACAGCGAGAAGCCGACCCGCGCGTCATCGGAGAAGCGATGTTCAGTGCCCATCGAGACGCCCGCGTGGGTGTCGCGCGGCAGGGCTTCGAGCGTGTCCAGATTCTCCGCGGCTTTATAGAACGCCTCCGCCTCTCCCGGCGCCGCTCCTTCCCGTTTAGCCGAATACAAGTCCACCGCCGCGCCGCGCAGAATTTTTCCGAAATACTCCGCGTAAACTTCCCTGCGGTTGAATATGTCCAAGGAGAGCAGTTCATGTCCCTCGAAAATCGCAAGGGCGTTGGCGTCAGCCGAGGCGGTGAATCCCTCCACGAAGGACGTGAACTCGCTTTCCCGGCTGTCAAAAAGATCGCTGAGAGATTCGGTGGGAGAACTGGTCTTATGCGTTTCGTGCAGTTCGGACACCATGTTCCATATCATGCCCTGATCCGAAGTATGCCCGCGGCGGCGGTACAGATTGTCCGACACCTGTCTGGACTTGGAGGACCGCAGGGACATCGGGGCGGCGAAATACGACGGGCTGAAGAAAGGCGACACGTTCCGCCAGCGGCCGCTTTCTATGCAGCTCACCGGAATGGTCGTCTTCGATTTCGGCGTCAGGAGGATGGATGTGTTGACCACTCGATTCTGTTTTGCGCCCAGGAGTATATCGCCGTCCATTATGAACACCGGCAACTCCGAATCGTTGAGCACCAGGATGTGGTTGACGCTTCCGGCGTCCCCGACTTCGCGCAATTTGATCAGTTCGTCTTTCATCGCAACGCCGACGCTGATATATTGAAAAGTGTCGTGCGATTCCGTAGAGAACTGCGCCACACCGAGAGCGCGGATGCAACGGAAATCGACGGGCGTGATGTTCATGCGTTCCTCCTTTTTATTCCCCGGCAATCTACGGGTCCGCGACTCTCCTATCGGTATCATCCGATGATACTTTTTCAATCCGTACAAATGTTTATCGGATCCCGGCAACGCGGACCGGAAGTGAACCCCGTTTCAGCCGGCATTATCAAGAACATTCAGCGGGGTAGGCATGCTCGAACAACTGTCCAAATTCAAGAGGCAAATAGAAATTCTCGGGCTCTGCCCTGGCAAGAAAGGGCCTTCGATCGTCGAGCTGGCGGACATGTTCGGTTGCGAGGAATTGACCATAAAACGCGACCTGAAAGAGCTCAGGGCCGCAGGAATAGACATACACTCGAGCAGGGGCCGCGGCGTGCAGGTCTCGACACAGCCCGACAATAAGCGGCTTCAGGAATACATTATGCAGTACCTCGGCATGACGGTATCCGACAAGATGGTGGACAAAGCCACCGCAGCCATGGTGCGCCGGCTCCGAAACCGCGCCCTCACGCTCGTGGTCACATTGCAGCGCTGCGTCGAGGACTCAAGGATGGTCGTGATCGATTACGAGAAGGAAGCAGGCGAGACGGAGCGGAACCGCGCCATATGCCCGTTGATGCTTTTTCAAAGCGAAGGGCTGTGGCGCGTGCTGGCAGTCAACGACGGGATCATCAAACAGTATCACCTCAATAAAATACAGGACGCCCGGGCCACTGCGAAGACCTTCGCTCCACCGACGTCGGAGGAAAGGGACGCGATGTTCAGGCACTCGTTCAGGAGTTGGATAGGCACGGAAACGCACAGGGTGCGGATACGCCTGTCGGCGACATGGGTGAAGCGTCTCAAACCGCATCTGCTTTTCGAGTCGCAGATTGTCGGCGAGGAAAGGGACGGCGGTGTGATTTTCGAGACCACCGTGAACTCGCTCGATGAAATAGCCACCTGGGTCGTGAGCCGCGGAGAGGGGGTCGCCGTGATCTCGCCGGAGGCGCTGCGGGACAAGGTGATAGCCATCGCCGAGGGCAGTTTAAGAAACTACCGCGGCTGATCCGGGACGTCTCGTTCCGCCGCGTCTACTCCAGCAGCATACGGATCTGGAGGTCGAGTTCCGTTTCCATTTCCCCGGCGCTGTTGAAACCGACGCTCTTGAAGCGCACGCGGCCGTCCCGACCGATTACGAATTTCGTTGGTATGCCGGCTACACCGTAAGCATCCACGGTCCTTTCATCGTACAGCACGGGGAAGGAGTACGAATTGTCCTGCATGAACTTCCGGACAAGCTCTTCCCGTTTTTCGCCCTTTTCATTCTCCCATGTATTCAGGGCAAGTATGCTGACGCGGCCATCGTTCTTCCATGCATCGTACACTTTTTGCAGCGAGGGGAAGGACGCCTTGCAGGGCCCGCACCAGGTAGCCCAGAAGTCTACGACCACGACTTTCCCTTTCAGATCGGCGAGGGACACCGTCGAGCCGTCGAGAGCTTTGAGTTTAAAGGCCGGCGCCGGCAGATCCAATTTTTCGGTTTCGAGTTTTTTTCGCAGGGCGAGTCGCGCGCTTTCGCGGGCGGAGGCCAGTTCCGCTTCGAATCCGTCTTCCGACCCGTGTATTTCCTTGTAAGCGCCGCGATATAGTTCGATGATCTTTTCGCTGCTTTTTCCCTTGCGCACTGCTTCGGCCGCGGCGTCCGGCACTTCCGTGAGACGCCCGGATTTGCCCAGCGCTTCAAGGTAGCCCTCGGTTATTTCCGCGTTTTCTCCTCGGGAGTTACGGTAGGCCTCCTCCATGGCCATCAGGGCTTCTTCAGGACGTCCTCCCTTCAACAGGCCCGTGCCGAGCGTGTGTTGTATTGCCGCGAGCTGTGAAATGGTTTGCTTTTTCCATGCCCTCTCGCTCATGTGCGAGGGCTTCCTCTCAGGCTCCGGCGCATTTGCGAAATCCGCCGCGCGGCGGGATATCTCAATCGCGCGTTCCAGGTCGAATCCGCTTTCGATCATTTTCCAGGCGACAGAATTCATCTGAGCCGGATCCGGGATGCGGGCCGTTTCGATGAGTTGAATCGCCATTTCGAATTGCCCGGCCTGCGTGCATGCGTTTATGTACATCGCCTGCAGCGCAGCGCGGTCTTTCTCCGCGAGGTCGAACTGGTTCAATAGACCGTCGATGAGCCCCATCCGTTTCGCCTGGTCCTTTTCTTTCGACAGTTCGGCGCGCCACAATGCCTCGGCCACTTTCCCGCGCGGATTCGCGCCGATGTGCTCTGCGCGTATGGCTTCCGCCCGTTCTTTCATTTCTACCCGCTCGAACCAGGGCAGCAGGGCGGCCACTGTTTTTTCATCTCCCGTGTGAGCGGCGTAAACACTCTCGACTTCCTCGGCGATGAGCCGGCGAGTCTCCTCTCCCGGTTCCTCTCTGAGACGCATGGACCACAAAGCCGCGCGGGCTTCCCAGTCGTCCGGGTGGTTCCGGATT
This sequence comes from uncultured Chromatiales bacterium, assembly GCA_964388275.1. Lineage (GTDB taxonomy): Bacteria > Bacteroidota > Ignavibacteria > SZUA-365 > SZUA-365 > JARYLZ01. Next base: position 48,915 of record CAYLZD010000010.1, on the reverse strand, counting down.
TCGTTCGCCAAAAGTTTCTTCGCTTCATCAGTGTTCTTCTTCAGCATAAAATCGCTCCAACCGCCGCTGCGCAACAGCTGAGCCATCCTGAGTCCTGCTCCGCGAACGGGCTTCCCACGGTCATGCACCATGGCTGCCCACACGTTCTGTCCGTTGTCGTCGGTTTTGTCATCCGATACGAACCTGTAAAGCAAAACGAGCGCCTCGCTCTCCTCGAGTTTGAAGGATGCGGTCCATGCTGAACTTTTCCGGTCGAGTGGAAGCTCCTTGAGCAAAGGTTCTTCGCCATTCCTCATGATTAGGACTTCGAGCGTGGCCGTCCCGGCGCCGAGAAGTTTCGCCTTAGGATGCGTGGAATTATATACGACCTTGATGACGGCGCCGCGTTCGGGTTTGTCGGGGGTGAACGTCGCGAGCGATTTCGGCGCCGCGCCGGCGCACTGAGAAATCACGAAGAAGATGCTGATCGAGATTGGAATTTTAAACATGCCGGTCCTTTTTCTATGTGCCATGCGAATATAAGACCTGCATCCGTTACGGTGCGAGCGCAGGAATGTGCCCGGAGAGGCGGAAGCCGGTCGTTTCGCCTCAATCCACACGCCTGGCGGCATACAACACCGGCCGCACGGCGAATTCGTCGAAGAAATCCTCCGATGTCCAGATTGCGACGGCAGGCGAACGCGAGAGAGCGGATGAAACAACTGAAAGCATCGCGGAGTGCTCGGACTCGAGGGTGGCGATCTCGCGTTCGGTGATCAGGAAGGCGGGTTCGCTGTCTACGACGCCCTTCACTATCACATGCGCCACGTCCTCCCCGTCCAGGAAGCGCAGGTTGAAACCAGCGGAGGAGGAATCGGTCTTGCCGATGAAGCGGTAACCCTGCGCCTCGAGTTCGCGCGCCGTCGCAGCCGCGGCCGCATCCGCGACGCGTTCGACCAGTTCGGCATTGTCGTATTTTTCCTGAATATCCTTCAGATCGCTGTCCGACAGGCCGTCGCCGTCCTCTGTCTCATCGTATTCTTCATCGTCGTAGTCTCGATCGTCGGAAATGGGCTGCGCAAGGATTTCGTCGAACAGCCGCGCCGTAGCATCGTCGATTTCACGGAAGCCGCGAACGGACCTTTTCTCCACCCGTTCTCCGGCCGAAAATGTCGGTTGAACCGGGCCGTTGGGATCCAGGAAACTGAGATTGCGCAGTGCCGCCGCCGTCACGGCGCGCGAGAAATACTGCGGAGTTCCGGAGCCCCGCGCGGCTACAAGATGTTCCTCGGCCGCCCACGCGCGATGCTTCAACCGCCGCCACGCGCTGCTGCGGCCGCGCAGGATCTCTCCCACGCGCATGCGCCCGATCAGGAACAGGTCGCCTTTCAAGACGTTGATAATGTAAACGACGTCGCCTACCGCGACGCCGGAGTGGGTGAGACCGTCGCCGGCTGTAACCTCGAGCGGCGACTCCTCCTCTTCCGAGTCCATGGCATACTCGACGATCGCGTTGTTCCAGTAATGTGTAAAATATCTCGGCATCGGTGGACCCTTCTTGAATGTCCCCAAATGTAAGCCGCCGGATGACTTCGTGAAAACCGGCAGCGGCCTATGGAACGATTTCAGCGCGTCGCGAAGCGTATGACTTTCGGTTGAACGAGCCGTGCGAAATCCTTGTAAGCCAGGCGGTAGACCTCGTGATGCGAACATGCATTGAACGCGATCATCTCGTCCGAGGCAAGGCGTTCGGCGACGTAGACATCGATGCCGTAAAGATTGCCGAAAGGCGGCATCGCTCCGAGCTCGCATTCTGGGAAGAGACTCCGGAATTCGCTCTCCGTCGCGAGAGACACCGACGACGCGCCAATCGCGGATTTCAGCGACTCGAAGTCCACGAGATAGGATGCAGGCAAAACAGCCATGGCCGGTTCGCCGTCAATCCTGATGATGACGGTCTTCGCCATTTCGTCGCCCGGTATATGAGCCGTCTGCGCCACTTCCTGGGCGGTGAATGCGGGCGAGTGCTTGATGGCGACATATTTTACGCCGTTGTCGTCGAGATATTCCTTCAACCGCTGTGCGGGCATGGGAACCTCCGATGTGCAGGTGTGCGACAGATGTTTGCATTTAAGATAATGCGGAAGCGGCACAGTGCAAAACCGCGCCGCTTTGAAAGCGGGAGCCGGGATCCGGGTACGCTTCTTATTATTTCACCACTGTGACGGCGCGCATCGCTCTGCCCGAGCCGGTATGCATCGCGACGTTGTACGTCCCGCTCGGAAGCGCCGAGGCATCGAAGGTCGCCGTATGCTCGCCGGCCTCCAGCCTGGCGTCCTCAAGTTCGGCGACGATTCGCCCGAGAGCGTCTGAGACGGTGATGCGGACCCAATCGGGCGCTGCAAGTTTGTAAGGAATCAGAGTGGAGGCGGAAAAAGGATTCGGGTGATTGGCGCCCAGGGAGAACGACGGCGTGACCGTGCACACCCGCTCGGCGCCGGCGGCCGACGAGATCGGTATGAATGCCGCGAGCACGTCGAGATTGCCGTCGTCGTTCCGCCCGTCGGCCCAGACGGGTATCAGGTATTCCTTGTTCATTAGGAGCTGATTGTATTCGCCGATGGCGAAACCGCCGTTGGCTGCGCCTGCCCGCGTGAAATCCATGGGCATGCCCGCGGCCGGTCTGTTGGGAAAGAATGTTTCCCCGCCGTCCGTGGAAACCGCGAAGTAATAGCGCCCGCTGATGTTGGTCGGATCCTCGCGCCGGTCGTACCAGCTCACTCCGAGAATGCCGTCCTCGTTAACCGCGATGCTGGGATGGAACTGATCCACAGGAAGGCCGGGTTGATCGTCGTTGACCACCTTCGGATTGCGCCAGGTCGCGCCATTGTCGGAGGATACGCTGAGCCAAACATCCATGCCGCTCGCGCCCTTCTCCGCTATTCCGTTCGCGGCCCAGACGAGGTAGAGCCAACCGTTGCGGGATCCTCCGGAAACATCGGCGACGAGATGAGGGGCCGGGTAAATCCGTCTGTCCTGAATGCCCGGTATGCCGCCGTTGCGGTCGTTCGCGGAAAAGCGCGGCACGTTGATGTCCGACACCTTCACGGGCGCGGCGAAGGAAACACCGCCGTCCGTGGACCGGGCATGATACATGGCATACACGGCGCTGTCCTCGGAAGCGAAAAAGGTCACATGCACGCCCCCCTCGCCGTCGACGGCTATGCTCGTGAATTGCACCTGCTTGAGTCCGGGTGGAGAAACGCGGACGGACTGTTGAATGAACGCTGCGGAGTCCGGCGGTTTGCGCCTGACCGCCACCTTGATACCCGCGGTATCCGGATGGAACATAGCCGCGTAGAGGGTGCCGCGCCATTGCGATGCAGACCGGTCGACCGCCAGCCATTGCTTGTCGAAGGCCTCCTCGACCGTCATCGGATCGGTCATGACGACCTTCCCTATCGCGTCGTTCTTCTCCCTCTGCCAGGTGATGCCGCCGTCGGTCGACCATGCCCAGTACATGGCCATGTACAGGCGGAAACCGCCGGCGAGGTAAAGATTTATCCAGGAGAAATACAGTTTTCCGTCCGCGTCGGCGGCAAAGATGGGATCGCCGCCGCCCGCCACCATGGCGCCGGGTTCGGTCGGGAGGTTGCGGAAGGAACTTTTCATCCAGGTCCGCCCGAAATCCTTGGACACATATATCGGGCAGAGCAAAGCTTCCTGGGGATTTCCGGAGTTCAGGCGCATGGCCGAGACAACGATGTTGGAAGGATCGGCGGGATTGATGAGCGCGTGGACTTCCGATTCCGGAAGAGGATCCCCGCTGACCGTCGTTTCATCCGGCGCATTCACCGATGCGTCTGGAAGCGGCCGATGCCGGACACCGGGATTTTCGCCTGCCAGCAATCGCGCGAAATCCGCTTCAGGAATCTTCAGTTTCTCCCTGATGATTTCCCTGACCGCTTCGCCGGCCTGCCGCCGGGCATCCTGGGCGGTTGTTTCCACGGCGGGAAGGAATGTGAGAATGGTGATTCCGAAGAAAGCGACTTTCTTCAACATGGCATCCGTCTCCTTAATTGTCGTACGTACCGGCTGCAACATACGAAACATCGCCGCCCCGCGCATGCTGCCGCGCGAGACGGCGTCAGGCGGCGATTTCCGGCCTCAGAGTAAAAACGCCTTGTTGATCATGTCCACGAGCGTGTACGCCAACGCGGCGAAGCCCGCCGAAAGGGGAATCGTGAGTATCCAGGCCCACATGATGTTGCGGGCGACGCCCCAGCGGACCGCGGAAACGCCGCGCACCGAGCCGACTCCGATTATCGCGCCGGTTATGGTGTGCGTCGTGCTCACCGGTATGCCGAACAAGGTGGCGCCGATTATGGTAATGGCCGCTCCGGACTCCGCGCTGAATCCTCCGAAAGGAGTGAGCTTGGTCATGCGCATGCCCAGCGTCCTGATGACTTTCCATCCGCCCACCAGTGTTCCGAGCGCGATGAACGCATAACAGGTCATTATCACCCAGAACGGCACGTAGAATTCCGTGCCGAGCAGGCCGTTTGTGAACAGCACGAGGGCGATTATCCCCATGGTTTTCTGCGCGTCGTTGGCGCCGTGGCTCAGACTGTACCACGCCGCGGAAACGAGCTGCAGATGCCGGAACCAGCGGTCCACACCGCGAGGAGCCTTGTCCTTGACTATCCACATTGTAACGACCGAGAACAGGTAGGCGACTAAAAGGCCGAGAAAAGGCGCGGCGATGATGAAAGCCAGCACCTTCGTGTAGCCCGCCACAATCAGGACTCCGGGTCCGGCTTTCGCCACTGCCGCGCCGCCGTAACCCCCGATGATGGCGTGCGAAACGCTGATGGGCAGGCCGCGATGCGTGGCCGCGGCGGTCATCGCGATCGCGCCGAGCAGGGTGCCGAGTATGACGGTGTTGTCGACTATGGAAACATCCACGAGCCCTTTGCCGATGGTCGTCGCCACGTGAACGCCGAAAAAAAAGGCCGCGATGAAGTTGAAAAACGCGGCCCAGATGACACCCTGCAGAGGAGTCAAGACGCGGGTTGAAACGACGGTGGCAATGGAATTCGCCGCGTCGTTCATCCCGTTGTAAAAGTCGAATATGAGTGCCAGCGCGATGATGACTATAACCGCCGCCATGGCTATCACGCGTTCTTGATTACGATGGACATCACCATGTTCGCCACGACCTGGCAGCGATCGGAGGCATTTTCGAGTATCTCGAGTATTTCCTTTTTCTTGATCAATGTGATGGCGTCGCGCTCTTCCTCGAAAAGACGCGTCGTATGCGTCTGGTAAACCACGTCGGCTTCCCGTTCCAGGTCTTTGACGGCCTTGCATTCGGCAAGCGTGTCGCGTTTTTCCTTGATGCCGCGTATGGCCTTCTCCAATTCCTGGATCTGCAGTGAAACGATGCGCATGAGTTTCTCCGCGCCGTCGATGTGATCGTTCAGCTTGAATATCTCCACCCGCAGGCAGGCGCCCAGCAGGGTGTCGCTGATGTCGTCGAGCCGCTGAATGAGCTGCAGAATGTCTTCCCGGTCGAACGGCGTCACGAAAGTCTTGTTGAGTTGCTTGACGACCTTGTTGGTTATTTCGTCGCAGCGCTTTTCCAGCGGTTTCAGTGTCAACAGTATGTCGGGGGCGTAAGGCAGCTCGGAGAAGTACTGATGGGTCAATTTCGCCATCTCACCGATATGGGAGATGATGTCGTTGAAATGCTCGAAATACTTCTCTTCCTTTGGCAGTATATTCCGCAGGAATTTCATAGTGACGGCCTTGAGCTTGTTTTTGATGGCGGGTCGGGATCAGGCTGGCCTGTTTCCCGTTAACGCAATCTAGCAAACGCGGCGCTCACTAAAAACTTACGCGATTCTTACACCCCCGCGCGGCGGCTTCACTCCACGATTATCATCTTGCTGCGCAGGAAAATGTTCTCCGTGGCCAAAACGGCGATATATACTCCGGATCCGAGGCCGGACCGCTCGAAAGCCACCCTGTGCCCGCCTCTTTCACCCCGGCCGCCTGCAATATCCGCAACGCGCCGGCCGAGAACGTCCACGACGAAGAGATCATACGGGCCGTCCTCGATCAGACCGTATTCGATTATCGTAGTCGAGTTGAATGGATCCGGGTGATTGCGCAGATATGCATGTCCGACGCCGTCGTCGAATAACCGCTCGCCTCCCTCGCGGCAGATCTCGACGCAGACTTCGCAGGATATCCCCGAGTACAGAATGGGCATATCGCCGCCTATCCATTTGAGGGAGTCGAGAGCGATTTCGGTGCACTCGCCGCTGCCGAGTGTGGCTATGAAGTTCAAGGGCAGCGAAAGCTCGGCCGCGCCGGCGGGGATGCCGCCGATCGAACGCACTATGAGCATATCGGGCCGCTCGATGATCACGCTGTCGGCAGTGCCGGGCAACGGGGCCAATACGCCGGCCTTCAGCCGCAAGTGCGCCGCGGCGGAGCCCGGTCCTTCAACACGCGGCCCCTCGGGAAGAGTCAGCGACAACACGGCCTCTACTCTCTCGCCCGGACGGTAACGGCGCGGCGGCGGACAACGCAATGAAACCAGGGCTGGCAGACGCCTGACGTCGTAAGGAGAGCTTTCGACCGGACATCCCTCGGGTGTAAGCGCATTAACGGTGTAGATGCCGTCGGCATGCGCATGAATGCGCTCCTCCGTTGCGCCGGGAATCTCGCTCCCGTCGAGAAACCACCTGCACCGCAGACCGGGCGGCGAAACGTACAGCGTGTCGCCAATGCGGTTTATCGTCACAGCAGGCACAGCGTGGACCACGACCTCGATTTCGGCCGAAACGCTGTCGCCGAGCGCATCGATGAGCAGCAGCCGGTACCTCGTTGTCGACAACGGGCAGGCGACCGGTGTGGAGTCGGCGTCCGAGGAGAGTCCGGCGGCCGGAGTCCATAGAAAAGTGCTGGGTCCCTGCGCGCCCATGATCGAGGGCTGAAGCAGCACACAGGAATCAGGGCAGACGCCGATGGACGGAGGCAGCACGATCCGGATTATTCGAAGCGGATTCGAGAGTGCCGGGCAACCTTCGAGCGATGTCACTTCCACCGTGTAAGCGCCGGCGGCCGGTGCAAGAAGACGGTCCGCGTTTTCCCCGGGCAACAGCAGGCCATCCCGGTACCAACGGTACGACATGCCCGGCGGAGACGCAATAAGCGTGTCTCCGCTTCTCCGAATTGCGGCCGGCGGCGGCGGAACCACTCGCACCGCGACCGCGGAAGCGACCGTATCCCCTTCCGAGTCGATAACGGTGAGCATGTAGGTCGTGCTGGAGTCGGGACAGGCCAGCGCCGTGGAGTCGCTCGGGAAACTCAATCCCGCAGACGGCCGCCAGAACATGCTCAGAGGTCTTGAGCCGCCTATAACCTCGGGGCTCAATAAAACGCAGGAATCACGGCAGATACTGGGAGCACCGGGCATCCTCAACAGGTACTTCTTGAGCCTCTCGGGCGGGGACAGCGCGGGACAGCCTTCAGAAGATATGATCTCGACCGTGTAAAATCCGTCGACATCTGTAATCAGCTGCCGGCGGTCCGCGCCCGGGATAGGGACTCCATCCCTGAACCAGCGGTAGGACGCTCCTTCCGGATCGGCGGTCAACGTGTCGCCGCTTCTGTGAATGATCGCGGAAATTCGAGGATGAACGCGAACCCTGACGGATGCCGATGTGGTATCTCCATTATTGTCGGTGATTATCACCGTGTACAGGGTCGTGCTGTCCGGACAGGCGACGGGAGTCGAATCAGACGGCAGCGTCAGCGAACCGCCGGGAGACCAGGCGAAGCTGAACGGTTTACGGCCTCCGGCCACCAGCAAGGGCAAGACTGTGCAGGAATCAGGGCAGACGGCCAATGAAGCAGGCAGAAAAGCCGCGAAGCGGAAGATCCTCTCGGGAGGCGACATCGCCCGGCATCCTTCCAGGCTTGTGACTTCCACTGAATAGAAGCCGGGAATGTCCGGCACTATAGTCCTTGACCTGGCGCCCGGCAGCAGCGTGTCGTTTCTGAACCACTGGTACGTCATGCCGGGCGGTTCGGCGCGTAAAGTATCGCCGGACCGGCTGATCGCCGCGAGAGGACGCGGGAATACGGTGACCGGGATCTGCAGTCTCACCGTATCCAGGCATGCGTCCACTACAGTCAGCACGTACGTAGTGCTGCTGTCGGGGCACACCGTGGGCGCATGCGGCGGAGGGATCATCCCTTCCTGCGGAATCCACGAGTAAGTGTACGGCGCCGTTCCGCCGCCGACAAGAGGCCTCAACGTCACGCAGGAGTCCTCGCAAATTGTGATGGGACCGGGTGGAGGAGTGGCCGAGAGAAGCCGTACCTCGAGCGATGGCGACAACGAGCCGCAGCCCTCGGGAGTTTCCACACGCACCGAGTACACGCCGTCGATACGAGCTTCGATGCGGTCGAGCGAATCGCCATAGAGCCTGAAACCGTCGCGGTACCATTCGTACTTGAGCCCTGGAGGCTCGGCGAAAAGCGAGTCGCATTTTTTCTGGAGGGCAGCGGTCGGCAGCGGAATGACCTCCACCCGCACCGATGCTATTGCGGTGTCGTCACAGATGTCGGTGACGATCAGCGTGTATGTCGTGGAGACAGGCGGCCGGACCACGGCAGAAGGATCGATTGGAGGGCGCCATTCATAGCGGAGCGGCCGGAAGCCGCCGTTGACGCGAGGATTCAACCAGACGGAGTCGCCTTCGCAGATTCTTATGGTATCCGGCAAAGTGGCCGTGAAGCTGCGCGGAGTCCCGCCGTTCCACTCGATTCGCAGTTCGGTGAGCGTTAGACCGGTATCGCCTTCCAGCGCACCGTATGGCTGATCGCGGCAAGGTCCGGTAATTACATTGAGTCCCGGAGCTCCGCCTGTGACAATGGGCAGCATGTTGGGAGTGAAGACCGCGCCGGAAATCCATACGACACCGCCTCCGCCCCCGCCGCCCGATCCATGGCATTGAGTTCTGTTTCCCGCGTTGTCGACGTCGCCGCCCTTGCCTCCCCTGGCCGACAATGTGACGCGGTTTCCGAATTCGCGCACGTCAGTCAGGATGGCGCCTCCGCCGCCCCCGCCGCCGCCTCCATCATTGCCCGCGCGGCGTGTCTGGGCCGCGCCGTCGGCTTTGATGACTCTTCCGAGCGGACTGAGGATCCTGTCCGCTTTGATCATAACGATGCCGCCTCCCGGAGCTCCCTTAACACCGAGCCCGTCATTCTGATGACCGCCTCCGCCTCCCCCGCCTAGGAACACGCGCGGCGGCTGCGCTCCGTATGGCAGCGCCCAACCGCCGATTCCTCCTATTTCCATTGGTGAAGCTCCGTTATGCTGATTGCCGCCTCTGCCGCCTGTGCCCGCGTTGCTTCCGCCGCCGCCGCCGGCATTGTGGCCGTTGCCGCCGCCGCCGCCGTTGGCCAGAGCGCCCCGGCCCGCGTTGGAGTCGGGCAAGGCCGCGGCAATGCCGGCGCCCTTCAAGCCGGATCTGCCGGAAAGGGTCGCATGCACATAATCGGTGACACTGTTGAAACTGGCATTGACCGATGGATCTCCTCCCGGAAAACCCGTGCCGGTTGCGTCTATGTCGGCGCGCAGAGTCACAGTCCCGTTGCTCACCAGCGCGATCACGCCGCCCGTCGACCCGTCCCATGGCGGCGCGGTCACGTCCGAAGTTATGGTCACATCACCGTATTCGGGCACGCGTATCACCTGCACTGCTTCGCGAAGATCGTAGACGCGCTGCAGCGGCGTCTCGAACACCAATTCCTGCGTCTCGACGCGTTTGATTCGGACGAATTCGAAGACTCCGGCCGAGGCCGTGTCTGTGATCTGACCGTAGTTCGTGGTGTTGGGTCTCCGCACCTTCGCGCCGGTCATCTGCATCACCAATGCCAGATCCTTGGGACGGAAGCCGGCGCTGCTCGACACGATCACTTTTTCCGGGCAGGGTGTGAATGCAAGAAGCCGCGCGTATATGTTGATGACTCCGGAGATACTGTCGGCGGCAGGCGCCGCGCCGGATCGCGACCATGAAGGATTCATCAACAAACTCGGCGCTCCGCTGTTTCCCGCTCGTCCGGCCGCGTCGTTGCCCGCGGTGGGAAGCGAAATGGAAATGAACAGAAGAAGCGCGGAGATTCGGGTGAACATATACCCTCCGGGTTATGGCATAACTACTCCGGAAATGTACGAATACAGGAAATGGTATGCTATGCGACGGTGCAAAGAATTGCTTCCGGATGCCGACAGGCTGGCTACGAGACAGCGCGACGCGAACGGAAGGGATCGCTCACTCGTCCTCGCTGGCTAGTATCTGAAGGTAATTCCTGTACCGCACCGCATGAATCGCTCCCGCTTCCAACGCTTCTATCACGGCGCAGCCCGGTTCGTGGACATGCGTGCAGGAAGGGAAGCGGCAGTTGTCGGCGACGGCCACGAATTCCGGGTAATAGGCGCGCAGTCCGGCGGGATCGAAATGGAAGAGCCCGAATTCCCGGATGCCCGGCGTATCCGCGAGGTAGCCGCCGTTGGGAAGATCATAGAGAACGCTCTTGGTGGTCGTATGCATGCCCCGCCGGCTCTGCTCGCTGAGTTCGTCTATTTTGCCGCCCGCCAGCGGGACGAGGATGTTCAGCAGGCTGGTTTTTCCCACGCCGGAATGACCCGAGAAAGCGGATATGGAATCATGAAGCATATTGGCCAGTTCGTCCAGACCTTCTCCGCTCACGCAACTCGTATAGATCACTTCATAGCCGGCTGTCCTGTACATGCCGGCCGTATCGTCCACCAACGCCAAGTCCTCTTCATCCACCAGATCCATCTTGTTTATGCAGATCAGCGGTTCCATGCCTCCCATGACCGTGGCGATCAGGTAGCGGTCTATCAGGCCCGGTTTGAGAAGCTCGTTCGTGGCGGCGGCCACGATGACGATGCGGTCGAGATTCGCGACCAGCACGGCGGCAGCGCCGCGCGACGACACCGAACTGCGCAGCAGGGCCGTGCGCCTTTCATATACATGCGATATCACAGCGTCACCCGGCCCCGCGCCGATATATCTGACTCGGTCGCCGATGGCAAGAAGTGTGGAATTCGGATTTTCGGTGGTCGTTGACCGTCTCGGGCGGGCGCGCAGCTCTTCGTCTCCATCGAGCAGGACGACCGAGGGACCGCCGGTTTCAACCACAAGCGCGTCTCTCTCGTTTTCGGGTCTTACGAGTTGATGCCTCCGAGGACCTCCCCTTTTGCGCGCGATGAAATCGTGCTCACCCTCTTCCTCACCGCTGAAACGCCAACGAAGATCCCCTTTGCGCCAAAGTTTCTCCAGGTTTTTGCGTTTTTCAACCCGCCGAGGCGCGTCGTCGTCCTGCCGGGCGTCCTGTGGAGCATCGCCGGAATTCGGGTCGTCGGACTTGTTCATCGTCTTGCGTTGTCGAATTGCATCCTCGGGGACAAACTACATTGCGGGAACATCACTGTCAAGCAGCAGGCGGTCAATGGACAGGTGACGCATCCCTCGTCCACCGTTTGTGAAGTTAGTCCCGCGAATGCTTCCCGCTCTGGTCATCGTGATTCCCGCCGTGAGAATGGCATGGGATTTTCCTCGTTGCTCCATAAAATCCTATTTTCATCGCAGCCTCTTCTCCCTCATCCGCCACCTGACCATACATTCCAACAACGAGCACGATGAAATTCACACGCAATCCGTTGAATCACCCGCCTGAATTCCGCAGGCGACGAAGCGTCAACTGGCTGACTCTGGGATTTACATACGCGGTGATGTACATGGCGCGCTACAACCTGTCCTTCGCCAACAAATCGCTGTCGGACTCCTATGGCTGGGACAAGACCGAGATAGGCGCCATAATCACAGCCGCACTCACGCTATACGGTTTCGCGGCATTATTCAACGGCCCTATCGCTGATCGTATAGGCGGAAGGCGCGCCATGATAATCGGCGCCACCGGCGCAATGATCTTCAACGTGTTTTTCGGTCTGGGAGCTTATCTCGGATTTTTCGGAACGGGACCTTTTCTGCTCGCATATTTCGCTTCCGTCTGGGCGCTGAACAGTTATTTCCAGTCCTTCAGCGCGCTGGCTCTGATAAAGGTGAATTCCGGCTGGTTCCACGTCAGGGAAAGGGGGGTGTTTTCCGCGATTTTCGGCTCGATGATTCAAAGCGGCCGGGCGCTGATCTTTTTCATCGGCGGAGTCATAGTGACGCTGCTCCCGTGGCAATGGGTCTTCTTCATACCCGCCGGAATAGTGGGCATAATGGCGCTGCTCACGTACCTGTACGTGCGCAATGTGCCGGAGGAAGCTGGACTGGCCCCGCTGAACACGGCCGACGCGACGAGCGACTACAAGGGGAAGGTGGATTTCCGCTTCGTGTTCAAAAGGGTGTTCACGAATCCTGTAACGATCACCATAGCCGTCGCGGAGTTCTGCACGGGCTTCGTGCGGCACGGTTTCGAGCAGTGGTTCCCGCGGTACATGCAGGAAGCGCAGCATCTTCCTCTGGACTCGGGAGTCTTTCAGAAAGGAGCTTTCGCGGTGGTGGCGGCGGGCATAGCCGGGGCCTTCCTCGCGGGCACCATGTCGGACTGGCTCTTCTCGTCACGCCGCACGCCCGTGGCCTTCATCGGTTACATGCTGCAGATAGCGGCGCTGGCGGTGGTCTGGTTGTCGCTGGATCTCAACTTCGTGATAGCCGCTTTCATCGTCAATTCCCTTGCCATATCCATGGTTCACTCGATGCTGTCGGGCACGGCCTCCATGGATTTCGGCGGCCAGAAGGCGGCAGCGACGGCGGCGGGAATGTTCGATGGCATGCAGTATATCGGCGGCGCGGCTGTCGGCATCGGCATGGGTTGGCTGCTTGATAATTTCGGCTGGGGCGCATGGGGTCCAAGCATGATCGGCTTTTCGGTGATAGGCGCTGTGCTAATGCTCAAGCTCTGGAACGCCAAGCCGACACCGGCCGGTCATTGAGCGGTCTCGCGTTCCACTGCCGGACACAAGGGCTGCAGCCGGCGACGCGACAGCGCCCCCGGCTGTCCGCAAACAGCAGATGAATTTATCGGATTTTTTTGCTTCGTATCAACGCGATCCGCCCACCTTCACCGACACCCGGCCGCTCATCGGAGACTCCGCGCCGCCGCGTGTCATCACTCTGACGGCGTATGAATAATCGCCGTCGCCCACCAGCATCTTGTCCGTGTAGCGGTTTTCCGGTAGTTCCGCCGAGACGAGGGCGATCATGGGAGCGTCCTCGAACGATCTGTAAATCACGTAATAGACGGCTTCATCCGGCCGCGGAGAGTAACGCCACTCGATAGTGACGGCGCCGCTGCGTTCATCGTAGACGGCCCGGAGGCCGGCAGGCGCCGGCCTCAGCCCGGTATCGTAAGGACGGCCCTGCACCGGCACATCGGCCATGGCGCGCAGTCCGCTGCTGTCAACGGCCTCGATCTGGTATTCGTACATCACGCTCGTCCGCGCGGACCGGTCCTCGTACATATCCGAACCGCGTGCGAGCGTTGCCAGCGGCATCCACTTGTCTTCGCCGGATACGCGCCTGAGCAAGACATGCTCGCGCAGGTCGCCGCTGCCGGAAGGCACCCAACGGAGAAGCACCGACGAGTCGCTGGCGAGCACGTCCGTGAACACCGGCGCTTCGGGCGGGACCACGTCGGGCCTGCGGATTTCCAGCGGCTCGGAAGGCAGCGAGTGGTTGTAGTTCCAGTTCAGGGCCGCAACCTGGTAATACACATGCTTAGTCAGAGTGTTCACCTCCACCGTATCCGTGAACACCGTGTCTTTCCACACCTGCCCGGTGCGCTGCGAGAATTCGTGGTCGAGCGCATTCGACCAGAGGACCCTGTAACCCAGCAGGTTGCGCTCGCGGTTCGCGTTCCAGCGCAGCGTGACGATGCCGCTGCTGTCGATTACGCCCGTCAGGCCTGTCGGGACGGCCGGCGGCAGCGTGTCGAGCACAAAACCAAAAAGCGGCAGCGAATTCGCGATATTTCCCGCCGTGTCGATAGCGGAAACGATGTAGAACGGCTCGGCTTCGTCTGGCTTGTCATCGGTGAAGGAACGCGCCGATTTAGGGAGCGGTTTGTCCGTTATGCGTCTGAATCCGCTGTCCGACAAGGCGCTGCGCGAGATGTGGAAGCCGGCCAGATCCGGAACCGCCTCCGGCACCTCCCAGGAGAGCTTGATCCTGTCGCTGCCGAGTTGTTCGGGATTCCGCACGAAGGGGGTGAACGGCGGTGTCAGATCGCGGGCCGAGGCGCTCGCCTCGGCATGGGGGCCGGTCATGCCGAAAGCATCGATGCCCCTCACCCTGTATCCGTAAACCCGGTAATTGACGACGGCGGTATCCCGGAACGACCCGGGCGTCGGATTTCCGCTCTCGTTGCGAAGAATGACGATGGGAGTGACGGTGAGAGCCCGGTAGGTTCGGCCTCCGTCGTCGGAGCGCAGCACCTCATATCCCGTGTACGGGTATTCAGGGGCCGACCAGACCAGGTCGATGCGGCCGTCGGATCCCTCCGCGGTTAAATCCTTCGGCGGCGGCAGGACGGTGGCGTCCGGTCCCGCGACTACCGTCACCTCGCCCGGGATGATCCGGTAATCCCGCGCTTCGCTCATCGAGACGATGTACGTGTAGGTCTCGCCGGCTCGCACGGAGCGATCGACGAAACGCAGCGCCGTCATGCCGGCCACGCTCGGATCGTTATCGGCGCTGAACAACGCGTAGCCGTAGAGCAGCGTGTTGCGCTCGGCGTTGGCTTCGAGCGTATCGAGGCCGAGACTGTCGGAGATGCCGATCAGAGTCGTGTCGCTCCAGAGAGCGAGTGCGGCCACGCCGATATATCGGTTTTGAGGCGCCGCGTCCAACGCGTCCTTCAGCTGATCGGGATCCCACGGGAGCAGGGGTTCCTGCGTCAGGGTCACGGTCCCGCCCGAGGCGGAGCGCCGCTTGACGGTGTATCCGATGCGGTTGCAGAGCCGCCATGCGTGAGGTGTGCCCGGCGCCCAGCGCAGTATTATGGAATCAGAAGAAGCGCGGGCGAGCAGGTGTATGGAGGCGAAGCCGGGATCGTGCGGCACGGTGCGCGACGGCGCTTCCGTAGTCGTCTGCGCCGGCAGCACGGGCCCGGAAAGAAGCAGCACGCCGAGCAGGCGGCGGAGCGACTTCCCGCGCTTCACGAAGAAAGAGGAGTTGTTCATCATTTTCGTTTTCGTCGATCCGATTGGGAGTATCGTGCGCTGCTTCATATTCTGCACTCCGTGCCCTTGGAGAACTTGAAAGTGCAATGTCCCTTGACCAAACCCCCCAGGATATTGTAATTGCCGCTCACCGTTCCCTTCGCCCAGAGCGGATTGGGAGCTCCGGCTTCGAGCAGCATGGCCGCGTTGATGCCGAGGATCTGGAATTCACCCTTGTAACCGAAGTAACAGCACTTGCACCACTTGCAAATCTTGCAGTACCAAGGCCCGCAGGGCTTCCAAAGATGGCCGCTGATATCGACGTACAAGCCGACAGAGCCGGACACATAGGCATAGAGCTGTCCCTGCGCCTGCCATTTGTTGATGCCGGTGCAATTATTCTGTTTCAGCACCGCTATGTCGAAGCCGCCGCCGGCGGCGAAGCGCCCGTAAAAGATTCCCCAAGTCTGCCGTCCCGTATCGAAGGAGATATCCGCTCCGAAGGCGAAACCGTTCCCGGCCGCGATGTTCGTGTTGCGGCTCGACGTGGGCGAACCGATTATCCGGCGCACGTTTTCAGGCGGAGGAGGTGGCGGTGGAAGATTCTTGCCCATCATCAGATAAGCGCCCACCTGCCCGAGCCAGGAGGCGAGGCGGATCTGCATGCGGCTGCTCGGTTCTCCGATCTTGAAGTACCAGTTGCCCGCCTCGATATGAAGCACGGCAGTGCCGCCGCCCGTCACCGGTGTGGCGCTTATGCTCACGGTGAATATCCCGTGGAACATCTTCTGCGGGAAATAGAAGGTGAGATCGCAGAACATCGTCACTTTCGCGTTCTGCCTCGCGGTCACTTCCGCCATCATGTAACCGTTGCCCTGCAGCGTGATGCGGCCCATGGAAATGCCGCCGGTGCTCGTGTTGCGAATCAGCTCGATTTCAAGAATGACATCGGCGTTGAAAGCGGCGGACGACGGGTATGTGCCCATCACCACCATCGCCTTGAAGCCGAAAACGCCCTCGGACGGCACGAAGCGGAAGCCGGAGACCGTCGCGCCGGGGGTCGATCCGGCGACGGCCGAGGAAGTCGGCACTCCGGGCGTTCCCGGTCCTTCCCTGCGCATGTTCCACCAGAAACCGCCGCCGAAGCCGTAGAATGCGGTTCCCGTCTGGAACTGTCCCGCGCCGATCGGGATGCCGGGGCTGAATATGGCCTTGGCATCAATGTAGAAGTACCGGTACGTGCTGACCTTGCCGAACTGCACGGTCACCGTGACGTCTATCATCTGGATGATTTTCGCCTGCACGGCCCCACGGAAGCCGTTTCCGAACACCGGGTCGTTCCTGTAGAAGGTGATCGACCCGACTATCGAAACCGGCCCCAGGTCGGCGTTCACCGTGATCTGGTTCAGTTCGATGCTGTTGTATTTGAACTTCTGTCCGCCCCCGCTAACATCCAGTTCACCCCAGATTGTGAGCGTCGTGCTCCCTCCAATGGCCGTGGAACCCGGAGCGAAGTTGACGCTTATTGTGAACTTGATTCCCGTCAGGTCCTTGTTGGAGACCGTCTTGTTCTCCATGTTGATGTTGGATATTGAGATCGGGAATCCAGCCAGGCCTTTCTGCGGGCTGGCGAAGCTAAACGTGCCTTTCGTGAAATAGGGCTTGACGCTCTGCAGCTTCATGTTCTGGAAGCCGATGCCGAGCAGGTTCACGCCGGGCACGTTGCCGACCGTCCCCGCTATGGACACGCTCCCGTTGAGTATGGCGACCGCCCTGAACTGGCGCTGCGGATTGTCGTTGCCGAGAGTTATGCTGGACGTCGAAAACAGCTTGATCGAGGCCATCCAGATGTTGGCCTGGAAAGTGTCGGCCGGCTGTATGACGAAGGCCATGCGCAGAGACTTCGCCGTGTCGGTTGCGAGAGGACGCGACAGCGTGGCGGAGTATTTGAAGGGGGAATCGGATATCGGCATCTGAATTCTACCCTTCAACCAGCCGGATTTGAGCGAACTGCTGACGATCTCCACGCCGATCGTGTCGAGACTGCCGCCCCAGGATCCGAAGTTGCCGGTCGGATACTGGAACACGTTCTCGCCCCTGAAGCTTCCGGTGATGCCCGCCTTCGTGATCAGGAGGTTCTGAACCGCCAACTGCGGCGGCTGGCTCGCGTCGAAGGTGCGCAGGGCGGGCGGCAGCGAAATGCTCGCCCTTTTGATGAAGAAGCCTTGCCAGGTGTTGTCCTTCACACCCACATAACCGTCAGGAAAGAAGATGCCGTTGGGGTTCGCCTCGATGGATTTGTCTATGCTCATTTCCTGCACTTCGAGAACCAGGCCTGGAACTCCCGCGATTTCACAGCGGTCGAGACTCGCCGCGGCGAGGAAGTTTCCTCCCCGGGAAATTGCAGTGCGGAACTTGGCCTTGACTTTGGACGTGCCGTCGTCGGTCGGGAAGGGTTTCAGCCAGGCGCGCGGGAATTCCACCTGCGCGCTGAGATGCAGCTCCTTGAAGCCCTTGCAGTCCAGCGCCAGATAACAACCGGGCTCCTCGCCCTTCGGCGCGAGGAATTTGAAGCTCCAGGTTGTGCTGGCCGTGTAGCCGAGGTCGGCGGGCAGATACAGTTCCACGTTGCCGTCGCCGCCGATGCCGGAAGGCGAAACGCAAATCTTGCGGGCGCCGAGGCCCACGGCAATCTCCGGCCCCCATTCCGGTATGGCGTAGGACATGACCATGTTCATGTACGCCGCCGTGGGCTTGAACACCATGCCTATTATGCCGAGCACCACCTTGTGACCCATGATCTCGTTGTCGAAACCGAGAGGCATTTTCGCCGGCTGTCCGGCCAGAGCGCTGACCAGCCGCGCCGCGTCGGTTGTGATGCCGTAGACCGTCTTGAGCTGCTCTTCCGTCAGGCCGAGGGCGTCGCCGAGTCCGTTGGCGAGTTCCTTCGTGAGCGTGGCGTCTTCGGCCTGCTGGGCCGTGATATCGCCTTCGTAGACTTCGTTGTTGGCATTGACCTTTATGTCGAAAAATTCCACCGCGATCTTCACGGTTCTCATGAACGGAATCGGTATCAGTCCGGTGCCGCTCAGCGCCGCGGGCGAACCGCTTACGGTGACCAGTTTCATGCTGAAGCGGCCCACGCGGAGCGAATCATTCGGTTTGAATTGCTGCGTTCCAGGCGTTTGCAGCACCGGCGCGGCGATGGAACAGACGTCCAGGCAACCCTCGGTAGCGGTGGAATCCGCGGTGAACACGGCGAGTACGCTTCGAACCGTGTCGCGCGTGCAGGAGCTGTCCCGCCTGATGGTCGCACGATTGAACGCCAGCGTGAAGCGCCACAAATAGCTCTTCTTCTGTATTGCAATGAATCGCTTCGCAGCTCCCGGGAAGTTCACGAACTTGAGATCGAGCAGCGGCATGCCCGTAGAATCCATCCTCTGAACGAAGTTAGCCGCCGCGCTGCCCGAGAAGCTCTGATCGAACACCGGAGCGCGTTTGAGCACCTGAGTCGTGTCCTCGCGCGAACTGTTCATCTGCCAGACCTGCAGCCGGCCTCCACGCACGGCGGATGTGACTATTTCCGGCACAGCCTTGAGCGTGAACAGCGGCAGGGAGTCCTTTTTCCAGAAACCGCGGTCCGGCGGCTGCTGGGCAGTGAGCCGCACGCACTCGGCGATCGGCACGTCGCCAGGCCTGTACGTGGTGTCGAAAGTGAAAATGCCGGGAGTTGACACTACCTCGGCCACGGCGCAATGCACGGAATCCTTGCGGATCTTCACGCTGTCCACTCCCATCGTGAAGCGCCAGAGATAGGACTTGCCCTGTGTGAAGTCGTGTTTGTAAATGTCGGTCGATGAACTCCGGTTCTCGTTGATGAACACGAGGTTCACCGGAGTGCCCCCGGCGGAATCGGGTTTCGTCTCGATATGGATCGTGTTGTTGCCGGAAAACTTGCGGTCGTACACCGGCGCTCGGGCGAACACGACGGAGGTGTCCTCGCTCGCGGTGTTCATTTCCCAGATTTTCAGGTTGCCGCCTTTGATGCCCGCCTGCGCGACGGCCGGCGACGCGTGCAACCGGAATTGCGGCCTGTTGCTCTTGTACCAGACGCCTTTCTGTTCAGGCGAGACCGGTTCGAGACCGACGCAGGCCGCGGGTTTCGAGGTATCCCTCGCGGCCGTCGAATCATAACGGAAGACGCCTCTGCTGCTGACGATTTTCGACACCGTGCAGGGCTGCCTGTCCTGACGGACGGCGTACTGGTCGAAGTCCGCCGTGAAATCCCACAAATACCACGCACCGTTCTCGGGCAGCCATTCCTTTGTCGCCCCGGGGTGATTGACGAATTTCAGATCAAGTATCGTATCGCTTCCGGCCGCCGTGCGGAGTGCGAGATTGGTGGACGGAGTTCCGGAGAAAACGATGCGCCTGTCAGGGAAGCGGGTTCCGATTTCCGTCTTCGTGGAATCGTCTATCTTCCAAATGTTGAGTGTGCCGCCGGTGATGGACAGGTGATTGATGCCGGGAGTCACCTTCACGGAAAAAAGGGGCTTCGGTCCGCTCGTCCAGCGCCCGTTGTGGACTGGCTGCTCGGCTGTCATGGCGAAGCAGGGCGCCCAGCTGAATGTGCCCAGTGTGCTGGCGGTTTCGCCGCGTATACATTCGAGCGAATCGGCGCGGATGGAGGCGCTGTCGTGCCGCAGGTCGAAACGCCAGGCATACCAGATTTCCGTGGTCGCGGTGAATTTGGCATCCTCCTTCGCGGCGAATTTCAGCTCCATCGCCGTCGAATCGCCGGTCATGGGCGACAACGCGATATCGGTTTCTGCGTTGCCGGTGAATTCCTTGTCGTGCACCGGCGTGCGCACGGTCACGGCGGCAAGGCTCTCGTCCTTGTTCACCATGCGCCATATGCGGAGACGCCCTCCCTTGATGCCTTGTTTCGAAATGTCCGGGGCCGCTTTAAGCTTGAACACCGGCACGGGACTGCTTGTCAGCACCCCGCCGCTCCTCGGTTCCACCGGATCCAAGGTGAAACACAGGGCGCTGGTGCGCTTGTCGGGTTCGCCGTAGAGGAATGAGCAGACTATGCTTTTACCGGCGTTGCGAAATGCTACCCTGTCTCCGACGGCATAAGCCCGCACACGCCAGGCGTAAGTCTTGCCCTTGACGAGCAAGGGCAGCATGGCGTCGTACTGGAACAGGGTCGAGGTCAGATCGCGGCGAACGAACAGCGCCGGGTCTCCCGGCGCCTCGATCGAAGCTTCAGGCGTCTTGCCCGGCGCCACGGGCACGAGCATCAATTCGTAGCGGATGTTGCCGAGCTCGGCCGGCGGCACGCCCGCCACCGGCGCCGTCCACTGCAGCATGATCAACTGCGGAGTGCGCATCGGCACTGTGGAAGCGCATTGAGGTGATATCGGCTGGGGAATTTCCGCGTATTGTATGTTGATGAACTGGCAGCCCGTGGGCGGTGGCGCCGACAGGGGCGCCAGAGTCACGTAGTCCAACGCCTGCGCGCAGATCGTGTACGATCCCTCGGGAAGGCGGCCGCTGCGCGCCACCTGATCCCTGTCCACGCCTGTCCCGTCCACCTGGTTCTGATTGAACAGGTTGTAATCGCGGCCGCTGAGATTAAGCATGCCGTTCGGACCGATGTTGAACGGTTGCATCGGAGCGTTGTTCTTGGTCCAGATGCGTATGGACTTGTCGCTGTTTTCGAGAGTGCCGGAAAGCCGGAATTGAAGAGTGCCCGCGCTCGTATTGCGCACCGTGAGTTGTATGCGGTCAGGATTCGCCTCCCAGTCGGACAGAAGAGGACTGTATGGCGGCACAATAGTCACTGTCACCTGCAGCGGATAAGGCTGGGAAACGGCCGGTGCGGACAGCGAAGCTGCAAACAGCAGTGCGAACAAGGCGCGCCGAGTCTTCGATATGCTTTTCATGGGGTGCTTCCTTTTACAATATGCGGGTGTCCGTCGGCAGGGTTTGGAAACAGATCATGGAGTATCGGCCCCCGAGGGAGTCCAGGAAATCGCTCTGTTGTAATTCACGGTGGCGGTGTATTCACGATAGGCCGGATTGATTTCCGAACCGCCTCCGTTTTGGCTTCCGGTAAGTGAGAACGTGAACTGGTCGTCGTTCGACGCCCGGTATCCTACTCCGAGAGTCTGCGTGAGCACACCCGAGGCGTCCGCCGATCCGACGGTGATGCTGGAGTATCCGATAGTGAGGCTGAGACTCAGCGCGCTTTCGAAAAATGATGTGGCGCCGTTGATTGCGAAGCCCACATTTTTCGTCACTCCGAACGCCGTTTCGGTGTTGGACCAGTTGATAGCGGCGCCGGTGGTCCACGGGGTTTCCTTGAATCCCAGGTTGTACGACAACGAGGTTGTCGTGGTGGAAGATCCGGAAAAACGGCCCGTAACGATGTTCATGTCGTCGTAGACCATCGTGCCGGCCGCGAGTGTCACTACATGCCTCAACGCGTCGGATTCCAGCATCATGCGCGGTGTTAGCGAGATGGATGTATTGACGTTCCGCACCCTGATGGAATCGTTGAGCGGTTCGCGTGTGGCCGCCTGGCTGGTGGCGTAATTCGAGAACATGGCGTCGATATTCCAGACGTTGTTGGGCGACCAGCCGATGTTTGCCGAGGTTATCAAGCGCGTCGTTGTCGCCGTCTTTGTGTTGCCCACGTTGTCGCTCTGCACGCCGCCGGAGGCCGTCACCCTCACGGCGCCGTCGAAGAGTTGGAAACTCGGGGCCAGCGTGAGATTCTGTATGTCGGAGTTGAAATAATAGGCGCCGAAGGCGGTGAATTCCGGTTCGATTATTTCGTAATCCAGTCGCGCGTTCATCCAGGGAAAGCGGAACAGCAGGCCTGTTTTCATCGCGAAAGACAGCGTGGATGAAGTGCGCAAGTCGAAGAAACGCTTGAAATGCCTGACGCGGCTCTGCTGCTTTCCGCCGCTGAGTCCGCTGCCCGACAGTTCCGGCGAGAAAAGGTTGTTCGTGAGGAAGCAGGCGCCGACGTCGAGTTCCGCCGTCAGCCAATCGAAGGCGACGAAGTAGGCGCCGAAGGCTGCGGCCACGTTTTCCTGCGGAAGTATGTACGACGGCTGACGGGCGAGCGAGGCGGTGTCGTCCAGCGCCCAGAAAAGAGACACCTGGAAGAAACCGTTTTCATTGCCGATCTTGGCCATGGCGCCGCCGCCTGTTCTCTTGTAAGCCGGCACTGCCAGCGGGTTGTCGGGATCCTCCTCCACGGCGCGCGCGAGCCGGCCGTACATGACGGCGAATTGGAAGTCCTGCGGCATCAGTTCCAGGGCGGCGCCCGCGAAACGCATCCCGGCCATCGTGTAGCGCGACCAGGAAAGAGACCTGTATCCGAGATGCAATTTCACCCACTTGTAACTCGGGGAAATGCCGAATTCATTGAACGGTTGATGGAACTCGCGCTCGCGTTCGGCGAACATGAAACTGAAAGGCATTTCCACGTCGTAAACGGTGGCCGTCGCGGCGCCGTTGAACATCCATGAAAACGGCGTCTGCCTGCGCTCGATGCCCGACATCGAGTAGCCGGTCGTTGTGCCGCTCACATTGCCCTGCAATGTAAACGGCTGTATTTCTTCCAGTCTATCCAATTCCTGGCCGTAAGAGAGGGAGACGCAAAAAGAGCAAAGCAACGTCATCCCGGGGAGGACAATCCGGAAGAATCGCATACGCGCCGACGCCGTGTTCCGCTTCGGCAAGCTCGTCCATTTCATATTTTGGGAATTGATGAGGATAAAAAATCGGAACGCATCACCGCCCGCCTTTTCCGCGGACGGTGATGCGTTCCATGATCAAGATGACTCCGGATCTCGTCCGGAGAAATCTATCGGCGGATATCGATCGACAGACCGGGATTCAGGAAATATGCGGGTGTTCTTCGCCGGATTGAGACAGCCGGCGAAGTCGATAATACATATTTCGACAACAGCCTGCAAAATTTAAGACCGGTTTATCTCGGTTTGATATCCGTCGGATTCGGCGGAGGAGGAGGCGGCTTGATGGTCAGTTTGAAGTTCTTCGTCTCCTTCAAGGCGTTGAACGGAATCAATATCGGAGTGGACGAGACCGAACCTTCGATCTTGACGTCGATATTCACCGGAAATTCGCCCATAGGCGGAACATTGCCGCTCATCGGAGCGACGTTGATGGTCTTGGGAATGCGTCCGACCGTGAAATTGAGCGGTTTGTTCGTGCTGTTCTTCACAATCACCTGAACCGGTTTGCCGCTGAATACTCCCTCCATGGGAGACAGACTCCAGCCGCCTGTCACAACTCCGTCGCTTCCCGGCTTGCCGATGGTCACGCGCACGCCGACCTTTTCCTTTCCATTCGTGAAGGTAAGGCCTACGCGCTCGCCCGGCTTGCCCAGCGCCTTGATCGTCACCGCTTCATGAGCATGGCCCGGAAGCGCGCCCTGCATCGGGGCCACCGCTATGCTCGGCGAAACCGGCTGCACAACTTTCCACTCCTGCGGCTCGCCCACCGTGCTCTCCAGAGTGATCTGCCCGGAACCGCCCTGCGCTATCGTCAATGCGGTAGGCTGGATCGTGAACGACTGCGCCTGCAATGCGACTGCCGTGAAGACCACCAGGGATAAGAACGAGAGAAATCTCGTGGTTAACTTCATGAATCAGTCCTCCTGATTATTGGGATGAATGGTATAGTGACTTCCAACCGCGCGCCTTGCGACGCTGCGATATTCTCTTCGTTGTTCACATCGAACCGAATTCGTGCCTTTTTGCGTCATCCTTCCGCTACAGACAAGCAGCCGCGGTACAACTGCTCCTGCTACGACATCCGAAGCTGTCAGGTGCGCACGTTCGTGAAACCGATAATTTTCCTTTCGAAGGATTTGTGGGGCTGATGAAAAACGAAGATCAAAGCTACTCTTCCCCGCGAACAAAGTCAATATAAATTCGGATATTTTTCAACCTATTTCCCTGCGCCGGATTCCTGATGATTTCTTCCTGGAACAGCGGCGTACATTTACATCCGACGACACCGCCATCTCTGGCGGACTAGGGCAGTCCATATCCACGAATCGGAAAATCCATTTGATTTTTCATTGCTTTTGGCCGGCGCAAATTCTATTATTACCAACAACTGTTGTTTCTTCCAAAGGAAACGGAAAACGGTCGGGATCACTGATATACCGGACGTATGTTCCATATGCACAGGAGTCGAAAATGAAAACGATCGCCGCTGTGACCGCGGGAGTATTCCTGCTCTGCCCGATGATTCCCGGTTCGAAAGCGCAACAGATCTCCGCCGGTATATTCCACGCCGGCGATTCCACTCTCGAAGTGCGGCTGCGGGCTTCCGACACGGTGCCCGCCTTGCCGCTCTCGAACATCGTTTTCACGGTGCGCTGGCTCGACGCTTACGGCGTCGGTCTCGGCGATCCGTCATCCGCCGCGTACTCGATAGAGAAGCAGGGCATCGAGCGGACTTCCGGCGTATACCGATACCAGAAATTCGCAGCCGCCACGGCGCAAACCATCAATTGGAGCGCCAACACCCAGATATCCGTCGTCACCGTGCCCGTCAGACAAACCGGAAGCGGAAGCGGCGTCTTCGAGCTTGCCGACGACTCGTGGACCGCCGCAAACAACGGCGAATACTACGCGGAGATCGCCGGTCTCGACAAGACCGGCAGCCTTTTCCAGCCGGACGCCGGCAGTGTGCCGCTTCCAGTCGCCCTGTCGTCGCTCTCTGCCGTGCCGGACGACGGCGCGGTGCTGCTCGTCTGGAAATACGAAGGCACGGCGCCTCCACTCGGCTTCGAGATAGAACGCCGATGTGACAGCGAAGGCTGGAAACGCGTCGGCACGGTGGACGGCATGGACAGAGACGAACATGGGGACTTCCGTTTCCTCGATCCCTTCCCCGCCGCATTTGTCGCAAGCGACCGCGATGCCTCGATCGTAGCCTACAGATTGCGCTTCGGCGGCGCCGGCGGACTTTTCGAATATTCACAAACCGTGGAAGTGATGATCGTCGGCGGGCCGCCCCCGGTATTACACTGCTCAGTGCATCCGAATCCCGCCGCCGGACGCGCGGTCCTTTCCTTCTCGCTGTCGGCGCCCGGCACGGTCTCGGCCGCCGTTTTCAATCTTCTCGGGATGCCCGTGCGCAACATCATCGCGAGACATGAACTTCCCGCCGGATTTCACACTCTCGGTTTCGATGCGGGAAGTCTCGTGCCCGGGGTGTATTTCCTGCTTCTGCGAACGCCGGAAGCGACGGCCGTGACCCGTTTCAAAGCGGAGGCGGGCGGTCGGCGCGGATCTGCATTTTCGAAATGACATCGAGCGAGATGACAGGATGAAAACAAGCTTGCTTATTTGCGCCATCTTCGCGGCACTAACGACCGTACGCGTCGACGCCGCCGTTCGCACCTTCATGACGGCCGGAAATTGGAGCACCGCGACGAACTGGCAGAATGCCCAGAAACCCGGCAACGGAGACGATGTGGTGATCGCGGCTAATTGCACCGTTGACGAGAACATCGGCGTATATTCCTTCGCTTCGCTCTCCGTCAACACAAACATCAACCTCTTCCTGAAGCAATATGCACTGGTCTTCAGCGGCGCCGTAGCCAACAGCGGCTTCATTTACACGGAAAACACTTCGGCGACGCCTCTGCCCTCCGGGAAAACATGGGGAAGTTACGTTTTCTTCAGCGCCGCGGGCGCTCAAACCGTGCCGGCGGGAACTTATCACTCGTTGAAAACCGAAGCCACCGGCGCCACACGCACAGTCGCGGCCGGCGGAGACATCTCTGTCTCGCACGAACTCTACGTGGAGGGCTTCACGAACGTCAATCAGTCCGTCTTCGATCTCGGTGTCTACCGCCTGTCGGGAAAGCCGGATTGGACCTGGGTGAGCGGCAAGCTGCGGACCGCCAATACGAGCCCGACTCCGCTCCCTTCCGGGATGCGCTGGTATTCGAATCTCCCGATGCGGCAGGGGGCCGTGGAATTCTATGCCACAACTGCACAGTATCTGCCGGGCGGCACGTATGACGACGATCTGATACTGTCCGCCAGCACCAAGACGCTGACCGGAGTCTTGAATTCCAACGGCATTTTAACTCTGTCAGGCGCGATTCTCTCGATCGGCGATTCGAACGCTATAATCGGGACCACCGGTTCGATAATTACTACTTCGGCCGGATTCTCGGCAAACGACATGATAGCCACCACCGGCGCCGGCATGCTGATCAGACGTTTCAGCGCGGCCGGCGCCTACACTTACCCGCTGGGCGACCTGACGGGAACGGCCGAGTATTCTCCTGCGGTTCTTCAGTTCACCAACATCAGCGGGACCTACGGCGCCGGCGTGAGGGTGGCGAACGCCAAGCACCCGCAGAACACGAGCCAGGCATCCTACATCAATCGATACTGGGCGGTGGATGTGCTGTCCACTTCCGTCGGTATCGGCAGCGCGCAATTCAAATACACGGATGCGGATATTGTCGGACCAGAGGACAACATGCACACGGGCCAATGGATCGCCTCGCAGTGGTTCAAGCGGAACAAAGCGGACACGGCCGCGAATCTACTGAGCGCAACCGGCGTTCAGCTCGGTGGCGATTTCACGGGTTACTCGGCCGGCGCCGCGACGGCCTGCATCGTCGATGCCAAGATATTCCTGCAGGGCCCGTGGTCGGGTCCGGCCGGCGGCATGTCGGTTTCTCTGGGAAGCGGCTGCCTGCTTCCTCTATCACAACCTTACAATACACAGCCGTGGAATTACGCAGGCGCCGAAAGCGTGGGATCCATCCCCGCGAACACCATCGTCGACTGGTTGCTGCTGGAACTCCGAACGACGCCCGGAGGAACATCCGCGGCGAGGAGGGCCGCCTTCCTGCACGCGAACGGCCGCATCACCGACCTGAACGGAAGCAGCCCCGTGTCCTTCCCCGCGCTGACCCCGGGACCGTATTACCTGGTGATCCGGCACAGAAATCACCTGGCCGTCATGAGCTCCGATACCATCCGCATCGACGCGGCCACACCGCTGTACGACTTCACCACGGCGCAGGCGCAGGCGTACGGCACGGAGCCGATGACAGGTTTGTCGGCGGGACAAGCGCCTTTCGGAATGTGGTCCGGTGATGCGAATGCGGATGGACAGCTGAAGTACACCGGCGCCGGCAACGATCCGTCCTTCATCCTTCTGCGCCTTGGCAGCGGCGACATCACTGCAACCGCAGCCGGGTACCACCGCGAAGACACGGGCATGAACGGCGTCACGCAGTATTCCGGCGCGGGAAACGACCGCGCCGTGATTCTGCGCAATATCGGAGGGGTCAACACTGGGAACACGCGGAATACACAAGTGCCTTGACGGAAGGCGCCGGGTACTGACGGCTTCCCGATAACCTTGACCGGTCCCGGCACATCGGCGTATCTCATCGGCGCGCCCGACGAGCCGGCTTGTCCGCCGCGCGGGTAACGGGGCCGGTGTGGAAGCGACGGCGGCCGCTTGACCGCTCTCCGCAATCCCCGAACAAAGTCGCGATTCTTGCTTTTGTCTTGCGGAAATCCTATCATTTCGCGGTTTCAATCGTACTGTTCGGGACCGGCAAACACTCTTTCCGGAGCGCATTGCAATGGCGGATTCCTTCCATGCCGGATACGGACGATTCAGGCGCTTGGACGACGACGGCGGGCGGGAATGCCGCCGATATATCGCCCGGATATCAAAGACAAAATGGATCCTTCAGCAGCCGACAAGCAGGAAACTCCCGCGGCGTTCGAGATCGACCGCCTCAAACGCTCGCTCGACGAGCTGTCGTATCTCAACACTCTCGCCGGTCAGATCGGAGGAATGCACACGACCTCCGAAATCATCGAAGTGATAGTGCGGCAGGCGACTCGGAGATTGAACGCCGAACAGGGCGCTATCACACTTGTCGAGAGGAATACCGGACAGGACTCGCGCACCCTGGTGCGCAGCAAGCTGACTAAATTGGAGCAACCCAGCTACCACATCGATCAGGCATTGATAGGTTGGATGATCAAGAACAGGGCGCCGCTCCGGATCGAGACTGTAAACGGGGATGCGCGTTTTCCGGGAATCGTCTGGGATGCCGGTGTGAGTTCCCTCCTCGCCGTTCCGCTGCTGGTCAAAGGCGCTATGACTGGAGTCCTGGCGCTTTACAACAAATGCGGCGCCCGCGGTTTTTCGGAAGAGGACCAGCGGCTGCTGGCGATCATCGGCGCACAATCAGCGCAGGTGCTGGAAAGCGCGCGCCTTGCCGAGGAGGAGGCCGAGCTCCGGCTGTTGCAGCAGGAAATGCGCATGGCCGCCGGGATACAGAGGTCCCTCCTGCCCGCCGATACCCCGAGCATTGCCGGTTACGAGATCGCCGGCGCGTACGTGCCGGCTCAACTGATCGGAGGAGACTACTTCGACTACATACCGCTCGCGGGCGGCCGCTGGGGAGTCGTGGTTGCGGACGTTTCGGGCAAAGGCATTCCCGCGGCCATGTTCATGTCCGTCGCGAGAACTCTCATGCGCGTGCTCGCGCGGAAGGACAAAGGTCCGGGAGCATGCCTCGAAGCGCTCAACGACGCCCTTTGCGGCGAGGCGGCTGACGCGATGTTCATCACGATCCTTTACGGCGTGCTCGATCCGGCCGCTCACAGTTTTACATATGCGAGCGCCGGTCATGATGTGCCGTTGCTAATAAGTGCCGGCGGCGGCGTCGGATCGCTCGAGAGGCCGGGCGGACTTCTGCTCGGCATTTTCCCCGACCAGAAATACAGGGAACTCGCGGTCGCTATTGCGCCCGGAGACGCTCTCCTGATGTTCACGGACGGCATAACCGAGGCGGCGGACGACCGCGGAACGCAGTTCGGCGAGAAGGCGCTTTCCGATCTGCTCGACAAAACCCGCGAAGCGACCGCGGCAGGGATCGTGAAATCCGTATGTTCGGCGGTGGATTCATTTTCCTGTCCTGAATACAAGCGCGACGACCTCACAGCGGTCGCAATACGGCGCCGGAGCGCGCCCTGAGGATTCTTCCATGGACGCAAACGACCGAAGCGCGCGCGGAAGCATTCCCGGTTACCGACTGCTGGAGAAGATTGCCGAAGGCGGGATGGGAGAGATATACAAAGCCGAGGATGAGACGCTCGGACGCATAGTCGCGCTTAAATTCGTCAAGGCGAGGGACCGCCTCGACGCTGCGGCGAGGCGGCGGCTGATGGAGGAAGCGCGCGCCGCATCGGCTCTGGAACATCCGAACATATGCAGCATCCACACTGTGGGCGAAACAGACGACGGCGAGCTGTTCATAGCGATGGGATATCACGAGGGCGAGTCTCTCAGAGACCTTATCGGCCGGGGACCGATAGACGAGAAAAAGGCCCTCGATATGTTTTTCCAGGCGGGCCGGGGACTGCAAGCGGCTCACGAGAAAGGAATTGTGCACAGGGACATAAAACCGGAAAACCTGTTCCTCCTCCCCGACGGAAGCGTCAAGATACTCGATTTCGGATTGGCGAAAGCGCCGTATTCGGAGGATACCTTCGAATACATGACGGCCGGCACTCTGTCGTACATGTCGCCCGAGCGCATACGGGGGGAAGCGTCCGACGGAAGAAGCGACATCTGGTCGCTCGGCGTTGTGCTTTTCGAAATGCTGGGGGGATCGCCGCCCTTCACCGGAGACTATCCGCAGGCATTGAGCTATTCCATCCAGTACGAGGAAGCCGACGTAAAAACACGCCTTCCACATGTGTCCGGGGCCACAGCGGAATTAATTTCGGCCTGTCTTCGGAAGCAGGCCGCCGACAGGCCGGCATATATCGAACAACCGGCCCCGCAGGCGGCCATCGGCGAAGCGGGCGGCGGTCCGGGCTCCTTGAAACGGCGCTTGTTGTTCGCGCTGCTCTTGACTGCCCTGGCAGCGATCGCCTGGCCGTTGTGGAAACCTTACATACTGCCGGTAAAGCCCGGCCGCGGCGACTCGATGCGGCTTGCCGTTTTCCCGTTCGAGAATCAGACAGGCGAAGCGTCTCTCGACGGCATACCGGAACTGGTGCAGCAAATGCTTGTGCATGAGTTGACGGGACGCGGGGCGCTCGTCCTGACAGATCCGTTGAGTCTCAACTCGAAAATACACGCGGCTTTCGGATCGACTGAACCGGATTTCAGGGAAAGCGGTTTCAGGGATTTCCTGGAGGAAGAAGGCATACTGAACGTGATCACGGGTTCGATATCGCGGACTACCACCGGGTATCTGATGCAGACCAGGGTGGTAAACGAAAACGGCGAGGTGGAATACGCGGCCGCGCAGCCGCTGGCCAACGAGAACGCCCTGCCCGAGGCCGTCAGGAGCATGGCGTCCCAGATAGCCGATCATTTCATGATAGCGGGACAAGTTAGGGCCGACAGCAGCGTACAGCCCTGGCTCGCGGGCAAGGCGCGGAATCTGCAGGCCCAGCTCGCCTTTCTCGAAGCCAGACGCATCATATACCGCGGCGAATCCGCGGAGAAGGAATTGAGGCGGACGCTCCGATACGACTCGACGTTTATCAGCGCGCGAATATGGCTGATCTCAAATCTTCTGTACAGACCGAATCGGAACGAAGCCCGCAGGCAATATAAAATTCTGCTCCGGCAGGAGCGCCTGGCGAATCCCTTC
Source organism: uncultured Chromatiales bacterium (assembly GCA_964388275.1). Classification (GTDB taxonomy): domain Bacteria; phylum Bacteroidota; class Ignavibacteria; order SZUA-365; family SZUA-365; genus JARYLZ01. Next base: position 17,938 of record CAYLZD010000010.1, on the reverse strand, counting down.
GAGCGGGCCATGATACAATACGTCGGCGCTCTAATCGACGACAGACAGCCGGAACAGCAGCGGTACCTGGAAATCGCGCTGGAGTATTCGCCGGGCAATCACGTGCTGCTGATAAATCTCGCCGAACTGGCGGTCGCTCAGGGGGATTACGAAAAAGCCCTCGGGCTCGCCATGCCCTGCGTGCAAGCCCGCTGGAAATATGCGCCGGTTTATCCTATCGCCGCTTTCTGCGCTCTCGCGCTCGACCGAGTCGAACAGGCCGCATCCATAATCGAGCACAACTGGGACATCTGCTCCCCCTACCCGGGCAGTTCGGCGGCTCGAGCAGCCATCGCAGCCAGGCGATCGAGGGCCGACACCACCGAGATCTGGGAACAAAGATACGTTACCGCCTGTCTCGAACGATTCGCTTCGCTCGACTCGGCGTACGGCAGCCTGGCCGATCATTACGCGGCCGCCGGACTTCACTCGAGAGCCGAAGCGATCGCGCTGAAGGCCGTTTCCATGAAACCGGACAAGGCCGATCATTATCTGCGTTTGGGCCGCGCATATTCGGCCCAGGGACGCGCGGCCGAGGCCGACACAGCCTTCAGCAGGGCCGTCGAGCTGCGACCCGGCTATGCGGCGGCGCATTACGAGCGCGCCCAGCTCTACGAGAACAATCAGGAGATGATCGGCGCGGCCTTGGCCGACTATCTATCCTTCGCCGCGGCAGACTCAACATCCTTCCGCGCTTACGAGGCCCGGAAACGCATCGCGGCCCTGCGTCTCATCCTCGACGGCAGGGAAACCGGACGCTCGGACAAGAAAGCAAACCGATGATCCAGTAGCCGAAACACGGCTCACGAAAACCAACGCAACAACAAAGGAGTCAATATGGAGCAGGTAAAACTCAAGGACGTGATACAAGCGTGCTTCGCAAATCCGCCCTTCTTCGAAAACCTCCTGATAGACATACACGGCACACTCGGCAAAGCCGGTTGGGAGTTGGATGAGGAAGGGCTGAACTACCTGAATGAAGCGATCCCGAAGCTGTCCGAAGACATGAAAACCGGATTGAAATTCATGTTCCGCTACACACAGCTCAACGAAGCGGGCCTCGAAATCGTCATCGGAAGGGCGCCGAAACCACCCTGGGGCGGTTGGGTGCTCTGATCTCACCTTGCAGAGGAATGATGGACCGGGGCGGCCGTGTCCGCGGCCGTCCCGGTGTTCATGTCGAAATGGGCTGCTCCATGCGCCGCAGCCGTGGCGGTTGACCACACCCGCTTATCGGCTCCAATGAAATGTTCCCTGGACACGGTCGAGCGATGACGCTTCTGGAGAGGATGGCGGAATTCACCGCCGCGCAATCCCCTGCGCTGCGCGAGGCGATAAGGCCGTATCTGCGCCGCCTTCGGACGTATCTGGACTTCGAAGCAGAAGTCGATTCCGCCGGCAGGCTGGGCCCTTACTGGGCCGTGATACCGGCCGCGGTTTACACGGCGGCGCACGATAGACGCCGGCCGGCGCCTCTGCGTCAAAGACAACTGAGGGGGATTCTATGGGCTCAGACCTGCATTTTCCTGGCGCTGCGGCTTCAGGATGACGTATACGACGGGCAGGCGGCGAACAGAAACGGCATTTTCGCCGCCACACTTTTCTACTCGGAAGCCGCCGCGACTTTCAGAACGCTGTTCGAATCGCGCGCTCCATTCTGGCGGAATTATGAAATGCTGATCGTGGCAAGCTGTGAAAGCATAGCGCGGATTGCCGATGCCGGACGGAATTTCAGGAGCTCGCCGTCACGCCTGCCGCGCCTCTATGCGGGAACAAACTCCGCCCTGCGCATCGGCGTTCAGGCCGCCTGCGAGCTCAGTGGCCGGCCCCGTCTCGCCTCGCCTCTCGCGGAATGCTGCGATGCGCTGGCCGTCGCCTGGCAGATGATCGATGATCTGGAGGATATGCTCGAAGACCTCGAGCGGGGCATGCTGAACTACGCCGCGCGAACCATACTCGGCCCGCTCTCCCGCTCCAATGCCGGCACCGCCGGCCTCGCCGATGAGCTCATTCTGCGCATTCTCACCGGCAATCCGCACGAAAAAGTGCTCGACACGGCCGCCTCGTACTTCGCTCGAGCCGAAGGCATTGCGGTGGATTGCTCGCTGTCAACGGCTGCCGCGCATATTTCAAAGACGCTCGAAGCTCTCGAACTCCGCAAAAAAGCCTTCCATAGGGAGAGGGTGCGGCGCCTGTTCGGGGACAAAATCTGACATGCCGCGTCCTTTTCCTTGACAAGGCGCAACGGCTGGCGTTCCTCAACGAAGAATATGCATGCCGCGCACCGCGCCGGAATCCGGCGTGCGCAGCACGAGAAAATATGTTCCGGCGGGATAAGACCCGGCTTTGAAGCGGATTGTCCGGTCCCGGCTCCCGGTTTCTCCTTCATACAGACATTCGAGCAGACGCCCGAAAGCGTCGGTCAGCAGCAGCGAGCAGAATCCGCCGGAAGGATTTTCGACGGTGATCGCGGTCTCGTCTGAAAACGGATTGGGCGAGTTGTATACGGCAGGCGTCGAGATCCTCGTCAACAAGGGTTCGCAATAGCCGTCGACGAGTATCACCGGGTGCTCGACGCGCCATTCGCCGTCGCAGCCGGTGGAAATCGACGCTTCGCAGACGATCCGCTCCGGTGTCGGAACACGCGAGGCATTCACCCGGAAAGCGGCCGTAAACAAGTCCTCCCCAGCTCCCGACGCGGTGTCAGACATGCCGACATCCAGCCGGCCGGGATCGGCTCGAACGAAAGAGCTGTCGGGCCACTCGCTTCCGCGCATTCTGTATGCGTCGAGTAGTTCGAGCTTCGACGGATCCCACGTCAATGTAATTCGGGCCGTGACGCGGCGGCCCGCGCCGATGAAAGGTCGAAGCCTTATCGGAACCGGTATGATGTCGCCCTGCTTCGCGACGATCGTGTCCCCGTTGCCCGCGCTGCCCGACAGCCGCGACAACGCTTTGAGCTCGACCGGCGCGGACACGGCGACGCATCCTAGCGAGTCGACGACCAGAACATGATATTCGCCTCCCGAACCGGTCCGCAACTCGGAAAGAGTATCGGAAAGCGGCAGGCCGTTTCTGTGCCAGGCATAGCGCGGATGTCCCGGCTGTGTGCGCAACGACACTGTGTCGCCTTCGCAGAAATCGACAGGACCCGACGGTTCGACAGTCGGCGACAAAAGACAGGGCAGAATGCAGAGCTGCGATGAATCGAGAGAAGGGATGAAGCACCCCTCGTCGAAAGAAGCATATGCGATCGCCACTCCGGCGCAAACCGTGTCGTTCACCGCGGCGGCCGGGAACTCCAGCCGGAAGAGCCGACCTGCGCCCGATACGCTGCGCGGCCCCAGGAGACGCACATGGGCCAATCCGGGCCGCATCAGCGCCACGCTTCCGTCGAACGGCGATAAGAGTGAACCGGCCCCTGAAAGCGCCGGGGCACCGAGCAGCATCGAATCATAGGAGATGAGCAGATCCAAGGTCGGAAAGAGCTCTCCGCTCAGTGTGTCGAGCAGGTCCACCGCCGCCCCGGCTGCGGAGGTTTCCACCGTCGTCGAACCCCGCAGACCGAGGGCCAGAGGCCTGTAGCGGCCGATATTGTCCGGCGCCCTGAAAACGAGCGAGGCGCTGTCCGAACCTCCGCAGTAATTGCGGACCGCAAGATCCACAATACGCTCCCCCCCGTCGATGCAGCTGCCCGTGTAGCGGATTACGCAGTCCAACGTGTCGCGCGTTGCGAGCATGGCGATCGCCCTGTAAACGTCGACGAGTTCCCTTGACGAGGAACACAGGAAGAACCGCCCGCCGCTGCGCATGGCGATATCGCGAAGCATGGCGGTATCGATGTGGACCCCCAGGCCGATGGTGTACACTCGTATGCCTTCGCTCACGGCAAAATCGGTCGCTTCCTCGATTCGGCGCCTGCTCATGTTGTCCACACCGTCGGACAGGACAATTACCGCCTTACATGGACGGATTCCGTTCGACGCAAGCTCGTGGATGCCGGCGTAGGCGCCGTCTATCAAGGCGGTGCCGCCCCGTGCGAATATCGAATCGATGGCCGCGTTGAGCAACGATTTGGAACTTGTCATCGTCTGCAGCACCGTCACCTGACTGCTGAACGCGATGATGCACGCCTCGTCGTTCGCGGGGTCCATGGCGTCCACGAAAGCCTTCCCCGCCTCCTTGGCGTCGAATATGCCGATGCCTGTCATGCTGCCGCTGGCGTCGAACACCAGCGCCGCCGAGAGCGGACAACGGGGCTTGGAATCCCCGCAATCAACGACGAAGTTGCCGACCGGAGTGCCGTTCTCCCGGACGTGAAGATCGAATTTCGAAACGTCGAAATTGGGTATTCCGTTGCAATCCACCGAGAACCATAGCTCAACCTGGGGCCAGTTGACCTCGATGCGGTTGAAATGAAGTGTCGGTTGAGCCAAGGCGTCGTGAGAAGGCAAGAGGAACACCACCGCCTGAAACGCGAGCAAAACCGCGGGCATGGTGACACACATAAGATGCTTCATGATGCACACATTGGTGGATGTGGTTTGACGTGTAATAAACGGTATATTGTTCCGCGCGCACCGCTCATGGATTTATACGCACAAGCGCGATATGCCAGGTTGACACTCCAACCACGTAATCGTAACACGCCGACCGCTTCGTTTCGAGTGCGCCGGATTCCGTTCGGCGGATTGCAGAGAATCGAGTTGCATTTATTCCGAATATAAGCATATTTCGCACATTCAATCCCGGAACATCACACATCATTGGAGAAAAAATGAGCAGTAAACAACCAAACGAAGACCGGGTTCTCCTGGCTGAACGCATGGTCGACGAACTGCGCGGATCGCTGAGCATTGCGGGTATAGCGCGGGCCACAGGAGTCAACAGTCTCACTGTTTCAAAAATCGCCAAGGGTGATTCAAAAAGAATCACGGACAAGGTGTTTTCGGCGATACAATCCTACTATAACGGTTTCAAGAGCGGAACGGCCCCCACGGCGTCCATTGAGCGCAAGAAGCCGGGCAGGAAGCCCAAAAGCGCTGTAACCAATGCGGTGAAGATCGCCAAGGAAGACAAGGCGCTGGAATTTCCGCCGAACGACACTAGCGCGGGTTTCGTATCCCTCGAGGCCGTGCAGATCGAGATCAGCATGCTCGAAAAACGCCTGGGGATACTGAAGCAGATTGCGGACCTGGCGAAAGAATTGTAGACGGGCCGGAACCGCGACCGGAAGGAATCGGATTCGACCTCACCCCATACGAAAAGCCGTCGTCGGCGCGCGATAAGTGCCGGGCAGATTGCGCGAGTGACTGTGCAGGTCCCCACGAGGACGCTCGCAAGTTGTCACGAGTGCCCGTGCAGGCCGCCGCGAGGACGCCCGCAAGTGCGTAAAAGCTGCCTGCGAATATACATCAAGTGCCATGCAAGCATGTAAGAGCGCGTGAAAGTCTGCTTCCGGTGCTCGTCAGCGCGCAAAAAGTGCCGGGAGGTTCGCGCGAGCGCCTGTGCAGGTCCTAACGAGGACGCTCGCAAGTTGTCACGAGTGCCCGTGCAGGCCGCCGCGAGGACGCCCGCAAGTGCGTAAAAGCTGCCTGCGAATATACATCAAGTGCCATGCAAGCATGTAAGAGCGCGTGAAAGTCTGCTTCCGGTGCTCGTCAGCGCGCAAAAAGTGCCGGGAAGTTCGCGCGAGTGCCTGTGCAGGTCCTCACGAGGACGCTCGCAAGTTGTCATGAGCGCCCGTGCAGGCCGCCGCGAAGGACACTGCGCACGGCGGAAAAACAGTGCAAGCCGATAAAAGGACTTGTGCGAGCCGTTAAAAGGACGCCTGCTGGGTTGCGCGAGTGGCAGTGCAGGTCGCCGCGAGGACGCCTGCTGGTTTGCGCGGGGAGTGTACAAGTCCTTCCACAAGCAGTTTAACCGCATCGATCCCCCGCGGAACAGGCGAAGGACACGAAACATCCTTACTCTCCATTTTTTCCAGCCTGTTTCGCTTGTTTCGTGTGTTTTGCGGGAAAACAGGTCATCCGGGATCCCAGTTTACGATAACCGAGCCGTTGCGTACATTTGCGGTATCACACTGGATCATCGGAGCCGAATACCATGGAAGAAAATAACATCTGGACGGGCACACCCTCGCATTGGCTGAATTTCGGATGGTACTTCATCCTGCTGCTTTTCATCATCGTGCCTTTCGCGATCTCGCCGTGGTTCGAATACTGGTGGTATCTTTTCGCCATCCCCGCCCTTATTCTGCCTTTCGCGGCCGCGCGCTGGTTCAAAACGAAATTCACGAAATACAGCGTCAGCAATCAACGCATAATTATCTCGACAGGAGTCTTCACGCGCAAAACGCAGGAACTCGAACTGTACCGCGTGAAGGATTACTCCATAGTCTCGCCATTCTCCCTCCGCCTCGTCCGCCGGGGAATACTCGTAATGAACACCTCCGACAGATCGACACCGGTGGTGACACTGCAGGCTATCCCCGAAGTGGAGAAGCTGCGCGACGAGATCAGGCGCAGCGTCGAGATTCTGCGCGACACCAAACGCGTCCGCGAAGTGGATTACGAAGCGGGGGATGACGACGATTTACCGGGATGATACCCGAACAGATCCTGACGGGCAGCCTGGTGCTGCTTGCCGCGGCCTGCATTCAGGGGATCACGGGATTCGGGATATCGCTGCTCGCTCTTCCGCTGCTGGGAATGATATTGGGCATGCGCGAGGCGGTGCCGGTGCTCGTATTGTTGAGCATCGTCACGAACCTGTGGGTGGCCAAGGATCATGTGGAAGAGCTGCGTTTCAAGACCATCGTTTCCATACTTCTGCCCGCCGCCATCGGCGTCCCCGCAGGCATCTGGATACTCTCGGTGATCAGCGCCGGGCATCTCAAAACCGCCGCCGGCGCGGTGATAGCGGCGTTCGCCCTCCTGGCCGCGGCCGATTTTTCATTCATGAGAAACGCCCGCTTCGGCCGGCCTTACGTTTTCGGTTTTCTGAGCGGAGTGCTGAACGGCAGCGTATCGCTGTCGGGACCTCCGATCATCGCTTATTTCTCCATGGAGCGGCTGCGCAAGGATTCGTTCCGCACGAACATAAGCGCGTATTTTTTCCTGCTCAACATCGTGACGCTCGCCGGAATGATTCCCGCCGGCTTGTGTGGAACCGAGGAGGTCCTGACCTCGGCGGGCCTGCTTCCGGCGCTCGTGCTCGGAACCGCGGCCGGCGTCCGCATCAGCAGGCATATCGATGAGGTTCTTTTCCGCCGGGTGACCCTGGGATTGCTCTTCATACTGGGAGCGTCGACTGCGATGCTCTGAGCACATGGACAAGTCGCCGTTCACCTGCATTCGATCACTGTGAACAGGCTGACCTGCTCAAAGCCGTTCACCATGAATCCGTAGCTTGATTGGGACGCCGAGTCGTTTAAGCACCGAGGCGACTCTATGCAGGCGATTCCTGTTTCGCCGGATATCGAGCGCAAGAATAATGTCGGACAGTTCTGCGGCTTTCTGTTGTTCGGTGAAATCCGTTCCCATGTCCTCCCCGATGTCCGTCAGAAGAACAGCCCAATTCCAAAGCGGGGAATTCGACTTAACGCCTGTCACGGGAGGAGGAAACATTCCCGCCCTGCGTTTTCCCTCAGACATCAACCTCACACTTTCTCTAGTTATTCCGAGGCGTCTTGCGATTTCCGACTGGTTGACGAGGAGGGCTGGTTCGACGCCGGCTACTTCGAGTCCGGCACCGCATGATTCGACTTGATTTATCGCCGAAATGACTGCGTCCTCGAATGAAGTCGAAGCGCGAATGAAGTCAAGAAATACTGCTCCGTTTCTTTTTCCCAGGAGAGCGTCATCGCATCCTGCCTCGTACAGCGAATCCTCCAATTCTTCCGTGATATCGGCAACGCCTGCCAGTACAAGCGTGAATTCATATTTCCCGGTCATTCTCATGCTCCGATGCTCTGATCGATCATTAAGCGTCACTTCTGCCTCCTGAAGCGTGAGGACATCGGTCCACCTGCCTCCTAATCTGTTTCGCGTGATCCTCCGGGGAACGCGGCGTGCCCCAGACCGACATCTGACAACCATCCCTGCCTTTTCCGGGACAGAAGAGCCGGCTCCATGCATGCGCCGAATGTCCGGTTTTCCTCCGTCTCCATCCATGTGCCTCGGCGTATCTGATGGCTTTCTCCACCTCTTTCGATTCGTGACGACATCTAAGGGACATTCGATTCTCCGTCAACGTTAACGAACGGGTTGTTGACGGATGTCAACAGCAAAATAACGCACAGCCCGTTCATTGTCAATGCGGCGACTGGAAGTCGCCGCGCGATTCCGCCGGCACGTCTCCAGGCAACCGATGCCGATGAATTATTTCGCTCGTCCCGGTGCCTATCTTCACTTCTGACTCCATTTCAGATGCATTGATTTTCGGGCGGATTTATTTTTCTCAGAGTTGCGGCGTTTAGCATTTTACTCACGCATCCTGCATTTTATTCCCATGGCACTGGTTCCCTTTATCCATGATTCAACGTATTTTCTACAACATACAGCAACCCCAACAAAAAAAATCGGGTGTCACGATGCGCACGGCAGAACCCTTATTCGACGTACCGACCATCACGTCCCTGCAGGACATGATTCTCCGGACGGCGCGGCTCTATCCCGGCAAACTCGCGATAGAAGACCTCGCGAACACTCCCATGCAGCGCTTCACGTATTCCGAGCTGCTGCGCGACATTCGTCGCTTCGGAGCGGCGCTGCACGGCATCGGACTGCGCGAGCGCAGCCACATCGCCGTGCTATCGGAAAACCGGGCCCAGTGGGCGCTCGCCTATCTCACAGCGCAGTGCTTCAATTATGTTGCCGTGCCGGTGGACAGGAATCTCTCGGAGAATGAAATCCTCAACATCATTCATGAATCCGACGCCGAAGCCATAGTCTTTTCGGATACCTTCGAGCACATGCTGCGCGATCGCGCCTCTGGTCTGAAAAAGCTGAAGCATTACATAAGCATGGACCTCCCGGCCGAACGCGACGGTTTCCACTCCATGACGCAGCTCATCGCGCCCGAGACCGGCAGCGGCGAGGACGCTCTGCCGCCCGTCGATCCCGAAGCCACGGCGGCGATAGTCTTCACTTCCGGATCCCTGGGCCGCGCCAAGGGAGTCGAGCTGACGCAGCGCAACCTCGTCTCTAACCTGATGGGCATGGTCAGCATGATCATGATACACCCGGAAGACCGGTTTCTATCCGTTCTGCCCACACACCATACATACGAATGCACTTGCGGGCTGCTATGCCCGATGTACATGGGATCGTCCGTGCATTACGCCCGTTCCCTTAAAACCATAGTGGACGACATACAGCGTGTGAAGGCCACCATAATGCTCGGTGTTCCCCTGTTGTACGACAAGATGTTCAGACGCATAAACAAATCGATCAAGGAACAGAGGGTCAAGTCCGTGATCGTCCCGCCCCTCGTGCGCATCACCAACGCGCTCGAGAAAATCGGATGGAAGGGCGCCAAGCGGCGCATCTTCAGCGAAATGCACGAGCGTTTCGGAGGATCCGTGCGCATTTTCATCGCCGGCGGCGCCGCGCCGGATCCGCTCGTGGCCAAAGGCCTGCGCGAATTCGGCTTCACCTTCATACAGGGTTACGGACTCACCGAGACCTCGCCCATACTCGCGCTGAACCGGTTGAAGCAATTCAAGGACGATGCGGCCGGACTGCCGCTGCGCAACGTGGAAATCGCCATCCACGAGCCCGACGCGGACGGCATCGGCGAGATATGGGCGAAAGGGCCGAGCGTAATGAAGGGATACTACAAGAACGACGCGGCGACGGCCGCGAACATGGAGAACGGATGGTTCAAGACCGGCGATCTCGGTTTCATCGACTCCGACGGCTTCCTGCACATCAGCGGGCGGAAAAAAAACGTGATCATCGGCGCGGGCGGCAAGAACGTCTTCCCGGAGGAGATAGAGGATCTGCTGCTCAGGAGTCCGTTCGTCCTCGAGTCATACGTGTATGGAGAGAAGGACCCGAAGCATCAGGAGCTGATCGCCGCGCAGATAGTGGTGGACGCCGAGGCCTTCATAGAATTGTCCGAAAGCCGCGGTGTTCCGATTACCGAGGAAATGATGCGCAAAATCATCGCGGAGGAAGTGGACAAGGTGAATAAGCAACTGAAAACGTATAAACAGATCCGGAAATTCCACTTGCGCGAGCAGGAGTTCGAGAAGACCACGACGCAGAAAATCAAGCGTCACCTCGTTAAAACCCCGGGCGAGCGGCCGTAAATCCGGCATCCCGCCAGACGAAGGCTGAATTTTTGCAGTAGCCCTGATAATTCATCAAGCAGCAGGTCATATTTCGGACGGAAGCGAAATGAAAACCATGTGGCTGTTGCCGTTACTGCTTATATCCGCGGCATGTGCGCAGGAATCCTATGTTATCTCGGGGACTTTGACCGGTTCGGACGGAAAACCCATGAAACTCGCGCACGTGTCGGTGAGCAAACCGTACACGGCCACGGAGGAAATCCGTGTCGATCCTGACGGGAGCTTCTCGGTTTCGCTGGAGGGACGCGGCGCGTACTCACTTTCCGCAAGAGGCGTATCTCACCTGCCCGCTGATTTCGATTTCTGCATCGCGCATCCTTGCACATTGAGGGTTGCAATCCGGTTGAAGCCTCACGAATTCGCGCAGAAGTCAGGCGGGCTTTCTCTGATCGGCAATTTCAACCGCTTCGATTTTCACGAAGGGACCATCCCGATGAAAAGCCGGCGTGACGGCGCCTGGGAAGCGGTGGTCAAGACAGACAGCGCCGTCGTCCGCTATCAGATCATCGGAATGACCGAAGAGAAACGCAGCGTAAACGGGACGCAGGCCGAATATTTCGAATCCGACGGCGAAGGCGATTACATAAGCGTCGTCACGCCGAAAGCCGGCAGGGCCGCTATCGTGTTCGATCCGAAGCTCCTGCCGAAAGCCGGCACGAAAGCAACGGCTGCATTCGAGGACGGATTGAACGCGGCGATACAGGATTATCACGCGACTGTCCGGAATATCGATGTGATGAAAAAAGCCTTGCGTTCCTCCGGGAAAATGACGTTGGCCAAGCATGCCGCGTTCAGATCGGTGGAGGACAGCATTTGCCACTCTCTTGAATCGATGGCGGAGAAAGCGCCTGATACTCTTATCGGACCATGCCGTCGGATTCAGTCGCTGGACTGGCGCCTGCGCACGCGGGACGAGGAGGATTCGGCCGCGCTCGATGCGGCGTTGTCCATTCCGGCATCCTCCGCGGCCTGGGCGACATACCTCTGGGTGTACTCCAGGTTCGCCGACTATGAATACGAAACCCGGCGCGACTCTTCCATGACCGAAGCCTTTCTTTCTTCCGATCATTCCATGTACGACAAAGCGCGGCTGCTTCTCGAAGTTATGATGGCAGCCAAGGAGAGGAAGGATACGGCGAGGATCAGAACACTGTTTTCAAGTTTGGTGACGGATTTTCCCGTCAATGAGCTTGTTTTTACGGCCAAAATCTATTTCAATCCCGATTCCAAAACAGCGCCGGGTAAGTATTGCCCGAAGTTTTCTTTATCTCTTCTTGAAGACAGCACACGCTTCGTGACCGACGAGTCGCTGCGCGGAAAGGTCGTCATTCTGCATTTCTGGAATCCCGAGTATTCCTTCATGATTCCCGAACTGGAGAGCATGTACGAAATGTACGCCGGGAGCGGACTGAAAATCCTGAGTTTCGCTCTTGGCGCCGGTTTGGAGCAGATAGCCGAGTATCGCCGCACTATATCGCCCATGCCCTGGTTGCACGCACGGACTTCTCAGGATGGATGGGACAAAGACGTAATGAATACATTCGACGTTGTGGGCGCGCCATTCATCATTCTGCTCGACAGACAGGGAAAAGTGATTATGTCCGGACTCGCATACATGTTGTTGGAAACTCTCGCCCTGGAGGTGCGCGCGGCGGTGTTGAATCCGGAGTAGCATCCGCTTCCGGGATTCATGTCCGGGTGATCATACAATCGTTTGATTGTCTTTATATTCTCCCGGGAGCAGCTGTTTCTTCAGGGTTAATGAATACCGGCGACTGCTTTATTTTTTAAGGAATGGAATAGCCATATTTTGCGAGCCCGCCCGGATGACCGGCAGATATATTCCGGCAGGAATACTGTGAATTTCGATCTTCAGCACTATTTGATCTGCATTGCCTCATATTAGCCCTGCCTTGGGAACATACCATGCCACAACGTTTGACAGGGGTAACGCCCAGTGCTATACAATGCCGCCCCTTACGGGGCTCTATCCCACTCTGTGGCCGCACGCTCTCCATGGCTTACACCCTGGGGTGAAGAATGCCGCCCGCCAAGGAGGACTCACTGATCTTCATCGACAGCATCCGCCGTTCCCCTTTAACCTTTCCCCGCCTGCGCTCCGCCGCGCGGAACTTCGACGGGCAGGCCCGTTCCCAGTCAACTCCCCACTCCTCACTCCATACTACCCACCACCGCTGCGTGTGATCATTTATAGGGCGGGATATGCGCGTCTCCAAAAACCCAGGTTATACCCATGTCCTTCGAGCCATGTATGATCGACCGTATCCCTCCATACAGTATCACGAGACACGGCCGCTTCGATGTCACGAAAGCCGGCCCGGCTGATCGCTCGAAATCCGCCCAGGCATATCCGCCGACTCGCCGGAATGCTGAAGGAGCCACAACCGCGCCATTGATAGCGATGCTGTCGATATCCGTCGCAAGCGCATAAATCCTGAGACGGCAATAATCCTCTTCAAAAAGTCGATCCCTGAACGGAAAACGCAACAAGCCGGCGTACCCGTAGTACGTCCTGCCCCATAGCCGCGTCGGCAGCAGCGTCACCATCGCCCCGTTGGCCAAGGTGTCGAACGGATTGGTATACCACCAGTCCGTAGGAAACTGGTACACGGCGACGGGTCGCGAAGCGTGAATGACGAACGGCTGCCCCGTCAGCGTATCCAACGTCTCGCCGCGTCGAAGCGACACCGGCGCCGCGGAGTCTCCGAGCCGCACCTGTGTAGAATCATGGTAGGCGACGATGCGCAGGAAATCCTCGTAACGTATCGTCATACGTGATCGTTTCTCGAACGGAACGAAAACGTACTCGGCGCCGATTAGATTCGGACCTGGGATATAGTCAATTTCATCCTTCTCGGACCACCGTGTTATTGGAACCCCGCGATCATTTTCTGCTAAAACAAGTATAGGAGCATCCGATTCCAGGAGCGTTCCCGCGCCGTCGGGGATACGGTCGCGGGGGTCATACCATCTGTATAATCCAGATGACGGGTCCGGGTAATCGGGCCATTGAACGAGCACCGTTTGTCCTTTCACCGGCAAGGTGAATACGAACGAAGAGTCTTTCGGGAAACGCTGATTCTTCGGAGAGTACCCTGTCTTCATTATTCCAATCAGATTCGGCGTGCACTTGATAGTCGCTTGCTTCTCCAGCGTCCAGACGAAGTTCCCGCCCCCGACCATGAAACCGGGCAAGATGTAGCTTTTTGAACCCGCTTCTACCGGCCAGCAAAGGGCGCCGTCTGTACCTCCTCCGAGCTGCAAGACCCCGAACGAAGTGACAGAGCTCAATTCCACAATATTCTGTTGGTATCGCTGCACGGAATCCCGGAAATCGGGAACATGATAAAATGCGCAATCGATATTGACCGTATCCGGAACACCAGCCCGAAGCACCTTCAACGTATCGAATTCATTCTCCCAATATTTGCTTCCACCGCGGGATTTCACGCGGATTACAGCGTCGGAATCCGAGACTACATAGAATGAAGAATAGGGCGCGGCATATCCCGACTGATTTACAACGACAATGAACTTGTTCCCGAAAGATGTGGGTCCGCGGATCTCGTCCGCCGTACGAAAGCCCACGGCCGTGCCTTCCTCTCGTCCCTGTCCCGGCGCTACGGCCTCTTCGTCCCATTGCGCGAACAGCGCCATGTCGTAAATCCTGCGTCCCGGCATCCCCTCGTAACCGTATACGGCCGTCCCTAACGCTCCGTGTGAAGCCCATTGCCCTACCAGTAACACATCCGGCTCGGTCACACCCTCTCCCCGCAACCTCCCGCCACCGCTGTCGGGCGCGAATGCGGACGCCTCTATCACCCAACTCTCCGGAACATCACCGCCGCGATACATCCTCTCCCGCAATTCCGAGGTCTCGTTTCCTGCGCGGACCGGCGCTCCGTCGTCGTCGGCCGCGTTTACGTCCAGTTGCACCGCCAGCCCGGCAAGGCATGGCGCGCCCGTCCCGTTCTCCACAGCGATGCGCACGCGGACTTCGTCCCACGGAGGCGCATGAACCGGAATCAGGTCCTGTACCAGACGGTATTCGCCTTCGCGGGTTTTCAACGTCCAATTGTAGCGCAGGCGGTCGGGCAGCGTCTCGTGCGTCCCTTTTCCGAGACATGTCACACTCCGCTCGCGCCTGAGAATAGCCCAGCGGTAATTCGACCAGTCGCGCCCGTCGATGCGCACGCTGATGTGTGAAGTCAGCGCATGCCGATCCGCCCATAGCAGCGTGCGGCCGTCTTCATGACGCACACCGAATCTTCCCGAGTTCGTATCGAGCAGTGCTGTGACACGTCCTGTCGTCATCTTAAGGAACGGCGGTGGCGACACCACCACCTGCGCCCGCCCTGGCTGGGGAAGAGCGCAAAAAACGAATAATGCGCATAGCGCTGTTCTCATCAACGCTGCAGTCTCCCGCAGGTGCTTCCGGGATTGCCGCTTTCCCGACCTGAGGTGGTCCTGCTTCATCGTACAAGAATCATAGTCTTCGTCCGCGCGCTACCTCCGGCCCGAAGCGTGTAGAAATAAATGCCAGGCGGCAGGCCGCCGGTCTCCAACCTCACGCTGTGGCGTCCGGTATCGAATATTCCATCCGCCGGCACTGCCACCATGCTGCCGAGTGCGTTCCGCACCTCCAGCCGTATTGCGCTCCGTTCCGCTGCCGTGAACGCCAGAACCACGGATGAATTGAACGGGTTCGGATGAGCGTCGTCGAGTTCGAATCCCGCCGGTAGTTCCGGCGCCCGGAGACGCTTCGGCGTGCCCGGCCGCGCTCCTCCATAGAGCAGATGCCAGGCGGAACGGAGATGCCGGTCCCCGGGATA
Source organism: uncultured Chromatiales bacterium (assembly GCA_964388275.1). GTDB lineage: Bacteria > Bacteroidota > Ignavibacteria > SZUA-365 > SZUA-365 > JARYLZ01. Next base: position 2,689 of record CAYLZD010000010.1, on the reverse strand, counting down.
CGCAAGCAGCAGCGAGTCCAGGCGCGCCAGACCCGCCGCAACCGCGCCCCCGTACCCCTGCATCAGCGCCGCCATGCCGTGAGCCGCCGTGTAGCGGCTCTCCGCGCTACGCGCGGATAGCGCCGCCAGCGACTCGTAGCAGGACAAGGCCGCCCCGTATGCGCGCTGCGACATCAGGCTCTTTCCGAGATGCGCGTAGAGCACCGCACGGCGCTCGTTATCACCTGTCAACGACAGCATATCCCTGCAGAACCGTTCCATCGACACGGAGTCCGACGCGCGCCCCAACGCGAACAGCGCGTATCCGAACTCGCGCAACGATAGCGACGAATCTCCGCTCCTGATCGCCTGCTGAAGCGCCGACGGCTGACGCGCAAGGCCAAGCCAGTAATCGACGCGCAGTGTGTCGTCCGTTCCGGTTGCTCCGGCGATGCTTCGCCCGCCGCCGGACTCCTCCGGCGAGCAGCATGCATCGATCGGATTAGATCCAAGCTCCGGTGCCGTGTAAACGCTCGCGTTAATGCTATCGAAGCTCGAGTTGTTCTCCCACCAGTCCTGCTGTACCCAGGCGAGCGTTCCCCCTGTTAGTGTTCCTTTATAGCGCTGCGATCCGCTGTACACGATGCTGTTGTCCCTCCCCTGAAAATGCGACCGCATCACCCCGCCCTGATCCGGCGCTTTATATTCCATCGCCATTTCGAAGATGCTCGCGTTACCGAACATGTTCTGCACAATATTGTCGCAAATGCAGTTCATACCGAGCGAATCGGGCCGCAGCGCAAGAGAGTCCGGGTCGCTTATATCCGGAGGCGCAGCATAGGCGCGTGTGTATCCGTAATCGGTGTTGTACAATCCGTAAGACTCATTCGTGCTTATGGTCGAATACCGTACCGTGGTCCACTTATAGCTGTTGTTGTAAGTGAATATTCCGTTCTCTCCGTTGTCGTATACCGAGCATGTGTCGATGTACGGCCAGGAATTTGTGTACACACCGATACCGTCGAGATCGTTGGAGTATATCTGCATGCGGCGCACGTACCCGCACGCGTTATCTTGAAACGATACGCCGCTGCCCGAACTCATTGACACGGAACCGTACTCGAGCATGGGGCCGGACTTGCTTCCCGTCACATACACCCCGTCATGACCTGAAAGCGTTATGACAACTCTAACTGCGCGCGGGCTGCTGTTGTTGACGAAAATGCCGTGATACTCGCTCAGGGTCAGCTGGCAGTCCTGCACCGGGATGGCCGTAGGAGTGTCGATAAACATCAAAGCCGAAGCGGCGTAATACACACACACATGCCGAAGCGATGATGTCATGTCCGACTCGAAGCGAATCCCTTCCCAGATTCCCGGCGAAGGGGAGGAGGCGCCGGGCATGAAGACGATGTTGGATTCCTCCCAGTTCCCCGCATTCAACGCGCCGTACACGCTCAGTCCCGTTCCAGCGTCGAAATACCAGGTCGTGTTCTTCTCAGAGCTGTACTGCGTATCGTCGAACCCGTCAACATGAAGCCGGTTGTAATATGTCTGTGGAATCCACACTCCGCCGGTTACGCGGCAATTTACATCGAGCGCCGCCTCGTAAATACCGTACCGCGGCAAAGCGCCCTCAAGTTGAAAGATGCGCGTGGCGGGCGATCCACGATCCCGCTTGTAGCTCGTGAATGCCGAGCCCCCGCCCGTCGCAGCCCGTATCAGATCCCGGATGTGAACCTCGCCGCTGCTGCTGCTAAGCACCAGCGATTCCCAGCAGTACACGGCGCCGCTTCCGGTCGGCGCCGCAACCCACGTCCTGATAAAATCTCCAGAGATTTTTTCGAACAGCACCCGGTATGTCGAGCCGTTGCCGAAATTCGCATCGATCAGGTTGAGCGTAAAGTATACCCCCCCGAAACCGATTTCGAAGCGTCCGCATCCTATCGTTCCGCCCACCTCGGCGATGTCCCCGCTATTGCTCCCTTCGCCGTCGCTGTACGGAGCATCATAGCCGACCGTATAGAATTGCGTCATATTCGATTCTCCGTTCGGATATGCATAGGCGTCGCTGTAAACGAGATCCTCGTCAAAGACGAAACCCGAAAGTTCGATGGTGAGGTCTTTTGGACCGCTTTCCAGATTCCGAAACGCCAGCTTGCAGCCGGAGAAGTCGAACGTGGTATAATTCTGCGCGATTGCGCTCAGGCACATCGCGGCCGCAAACATCGTTGCGATCGTTGCGATCCTGAAGAGGACGAACAAGCGTGCTCTTGCATCGTCCTCTTCTTTCGGGTCGCCTGCGGCGCAGCACATACAGGAGCATGCGCTTGAGTTGCTCGGGTAGTGCTGAAGCGGCTGGTCAAGAGATAGCTGCATCATAACTCCCGTGGTCGATAGTTTAGAATGCTTTTACTGCTCCGTGATGAAACCCTGATAAATTAGTCCGCATCTCGATAAAATCAAGGCAAAAAGCATTGCACTGCTTCAGACGCATCAAGAAATCCTCGCATGTGCGCATCGAGTGCATAGACCTGCTCGGCAGAGTGCGCTCCGCGCTGCTGGACGATCACCGATCCGGAGGCGCACACAGCATCGATTTCGACGCGGCCCAGCTCGCTCCGGGCAGTCACTTGATACGTATGTACACAGAAGGAGTTGTGCTCACACGCGCTGTGGAAGTAATCAGGTGATGCTCCTGAAACCGCCA
>CAYLZD010000009.1:0-128764 GCA_964388275.1 uncultured Chromatiales bacterium | reverse complement strand
TGTACATCCCCATGTAGTACTGGCCGGTCACCTTGTTGCCCTCGAAGACGTTCTCGCGCTCCGAGGCGGTCGTCGAACCGGCGCCGTACCAGTAGATTCCGTAGGAACCGCCGGTGATATCGTTGCCGATGAACTGGTTGTACTCGTCGTTCGAACCGGACGCCGAATACAGGACGGCGTTGTTCGTGGATGTGGAGGAATACACCGGATTCTGTAGCACACAATTGATGAACCGGTTGCGATCCGATCCGCCGCCAAAGGTGACCACGTTGCTGTAGCTCGTTCCCGTCGATTTTATCGTCATGTTCTGGAACGTTACATAATCCGCTCCGTTCATGTTGATTGTCGCGGTTAGGCTGCTCGGGGCGTAGGTCAGTATCACGTCGTTGCGGTTGCCGCTCTCGGATTGAAAGGTAACCGTGTTCACGGCCGAAGCGCCGTTTATCTGGCTCAGCGTTATCGTCTCCGTGTATGTTCCGGAACGCACATTGAACAATACCGGTCCGCACAGGCCGTTCGAGTTCAGGTCCGCAACTGCCGTGGTGAAATTCGGATAATCCGGCGATGCGCCGCCTATTGTGAAGATCCCGCTCAGAGCCGGCTTGAACGCGACACTCAATGTGTCGTTGAGCGTGGCGCTGTCGGTGACATTGTTCGGCATTCTGGTCCACGCCTTCAGCGTGTGCGGCACCCCGGGAGCGAAACTCTGCGACGGCGAAAGCGTGATGGGAGTGTCGGTCAGAGAAGCCAGACTCCCGCTCCAGGGAATATCGGTCTGCGGTACTCCGTCGTATACCCACTTGATTGTCACGCTGTTCAGCGGCTGTGTGCCGAAATTCTTCAGATTCACTTGTATCGGGAAGGAACCGGCGCAGAAATTCACCGGCGAGAGAAGAGCCGTGATACCGGCATCGTTCGTGTACGGCGAAGACATGTCGATACCGATGTCGTAAACCAGGCCGTCGACGCTTCCGGTGGCGGCGGTGCAACCCGTCGCCCAAATTCGGCGTGGAGAGGTGCCACTGCTGGCGTTCAACTGATGGCCGGTGCCGGTGTAGCCGCCGTGGCAGGCGATGATAACGAGCGAGTTGGCCGGATTGTAGTAGAAAGGCGTCTGAAGCTGGAAACCGAACCAGGAACCAGGCGTTCCTGCCGGGACCGTATAAGTCGGCGCATCCAGGCAAAGCTGTATGCCGGCGGTCAGGTACGTTGTGCCGGAATAGGCTGGATTAGTCTGGAAGTTCCCGGCCACCTGGCCTATCCAAATCTTGACACCCGAATAGGTGGTGGAACCGTACATGGAAGAACTGGTCCAGTGACGCCAGTACACCTTTGTGATGTTTCCGGCGTATGCGCCGACGATCTCGTTCGGCAGATAAGGGTTCTGGATCTTGTTATTACTTGTGCTGGACGCCCAGGGATAGATGTTGTTCGACGTGTTCGTCGTGGTATTTGTGAACTGAGGCGTCTGAGCGATAGCGCTCGCGGCGGTCAGCATGAAAACTGCCGCGAGAAGCAGACCCAACGGTATTGAAGACCGTGATGCGGTCGAGCTTCGTGTCATAGAAGAGCTCCTGAAAGGTGTTGGAGATGTAGTGGAACGCGATAGAAATCTTAATCCTCACCATCGACCTCCGCTCATGCGCGGCTTTCTCCCTAAAAGCCGGATAGCACAAACGGTCGGGATTGATACCGCCTTGCACACTCCTTCCACCTTAAGAGGCGAATGTATCCAAAGATTCGAAAAGAAGCAACCCGAATAACCTTCCAAAGCCGGGTTTTTTTCGGAAGCGATTTCCGTCCATGATCCGGCACACGCAAGAGGACGTTCCCCCCCGACAGCATTCACCGTTTCCCGTTCCCCGCCTGCGCTCCGCTTCCACCTGCGTTCCACGTTGTGGAACTACGGTGGACAGGTCGCGGAGCTTCGGTGGGCAGGCCCGTTCCCCAATAAAAACGGGTCCGCGCTTATCGCACGGACCCGCCCTTCACTCTTTACGCTTCACCCTTCACTACAAGGGGTAAAGCATCGGATCTCACTTCACAACCGTCATCCTCACCGTCTTCGTGAACGTCGTTCCGCTCTCGAGTCCGGTCATGCGGATCGTCGCCACGTAACCGCCGCTCTCCAGCGTCGACGCGTCGAACACCGACGTATGCACGCCGGCTTCGATCGTGCCGTTCACAAGTGTAGCCACCTCGCGGCCCAGCATGTCGGTAACGACGAGAGTCACATCGCTACGCTCCGGCGCCGAATAGCGGAGAGTCGTGGAAGGATTGAACGGATTCGGGTAGTTCTGATCCATGTCGAACACCTCGGGAGTGAAGCCCGCCTCGGCCGCCTTAGGCGTGCCGTGCTGCTTCATCCAGTTCATCTTGATGGCCAGATAGTCGAAACCGTTTATCGTGCCGTTGCCGTCGGTGTCCATGTAGCAGCCCTGAGGCGTGTTCCACGGCACTGCCGGCTGCGCGGTCCACGTGTAATAAGTCAGAGGATTCGTGGCCGCGTCGGCGCGGTAACGGCCGGGACCCTGCAGCCAGGTCGGGCTGAGATTCGCAAGCATGATGTATTTGTTCAGGCCGCTGCGGTCGCCGTAGTTCACGATGCCGTCGTTGGTCGCGTCGCCAGGCCATACGACGCAGGGGATCTGTCCCTGCGGCACGATGAGCAGGACTCCGGGCGTGAGCGCGTAATCCTGATAAGCGTCGCAGGAATTCTTCGTGTTGAGCAGCACGTTGATCTTGTAAGTGCCCGGCGGAACAGTGCCCGGAACATTCACCACATACGTGCCCACGGCCGGCTGGCCCTGAAGCTTGCTCACCTGGAAGTTCGTCGTCCACACCTGCTGATTGGTGACCACGTTGATGAAGTTCAGCGTCACCGTGGTGGTCATCGCCATGTCGGGGAAGGTGAAGTTGTAGTAGAAGTACGCCTGTCCCGGAGCGTTGATGTAGGCCAGCGGCTTGCCCGAACCGTCCTGAAGCTCGTAGCTCAGCGTGTTCGGCAGTATGTAGCAGGCCTCGTCGGCGCCGATGTACGGAAGCACGCGCGGATCCTTGTCGATGTCGACCGTCACCTCCGGCACGAGCGTTCCGATCATGCTCATGTCGTTCTGAGAGGCGCCTGCGAGATGCAGATCGCCGTTGTTGGCATCGGCAAACTGCACGGTCATGTGCTTCGAGTTCATGTCCCTGCCGGTGCCCGCCTGATACAGCGCGAAGTTCGTGTAGGTTGTGCCGGTCGGGTATATGTACGCGAAGTTGGGACCCGTGGCGTAGTAGACGTTGTTGTCCCATTCCGAGGTGCCCGTCGCGCCGTAATCCCTTATCGCGTACGATCCGCCCGGAGCGTATACGATGTTGTTCTTGAATCGGATGTTGTCGTTGTAGTAAAGGTACGTCGTGTAACCGGATGTGTAGGTCGACGCATTGTATACGGTGTTGTGATACACATTCGCGTATGACGTGTAATAGAGATACAGGCCGTAGTTAGTGCTGGTTCCGACGGTCTTGACGAAGTTGTTGGCTATCAGCGGGCGGGTGGACGGAGAGTTCGTCGATCCGTAGGCGTAGTTCATGAGTCCGTAAGTGTAGGTTACGTTCTTGGCGATCAGCTTGTTGCCCGTGATTTCGTACTGGCCGTAGTAGTAATACGCGTAGAGCAGATAGGCATAGGTGTAGCCGCCGTCGCGAATGACCGTGTTGTCCTTGACCTTGATGGCGTTCTGGTAATACATGTACATGCCCATGTAATACTGGCCAGTCACAGTATTGCCCTCGAAGACGTTCTCGCGCTCGGAGCCGGCGCCCGAAGTCGCGCCGTACCAGTAGCATCCGTAAGATCCGCCGGTGATGGTGTTGCCTATGAACTGGTTGTACTCGTCAGTGGTTCCGGAGGTCGAGAAAATGACGGCGTTGTAATTCGAAGTGGACGAATACACCGGATTCTGAAGCACGCAATTGATGATGCGGTTGTAATCGGAACCGCCGGCGAAAGTCACCACGTTGCTGTATGAGGTTCCGGTGGACTTGATGGTCATGTTCTGGAAGGTCACGTGATCGGCGCCGTTCATGTTGACTGTCGCCGTCAAGCTGCTCGGGGAGTATGTCAGTATCACGTCGTTGCGATTGCCGCTCTCCGACTCGAAAGTCACGGTGTTGACAGTCGAAGCGCCGGTGATCGAGTTAAGCGTGATCGATTCGGTGTAGGTTCCGGTCCGCACTTTGAACAGCACTGGACCGCACAGGCCGTTCGCGTTGAGATCGGCCACGGCAGCCGCGAAGCTCGTGTAATCCGGCGAGGCGCCGCCTATCGTGAATGTGCCGGACATGGCTGCCTTTCTCGTGGTGGTCAGCGTGTCGTTGAAATTGATCGTATCAGGCTGCCCGTTGGGCTGATGCGTCCAGACCTTGAATGTGTAAGGAATGCCGGCCGCGAAATTCATCGAAGGATTCAACACCACCTGCGCGCGTCGGGCCGTCGCGGAGGTCGTGTCGAGCATTCCGGCCCAGGAGTAGTCCGACTGCGGGACGCCGTTCAGGGTCCACTTGATAGTCACGGCGGTTATCTGGTTGCGGCCCGCGTTGTTGAGCGTAACCTCAACGGGATATGCGCCGGCGCAGAAGTTCAGCGGGGATGTCAGCGCTGCAATGCCGGCGTTGTTGAATCCGGCCACCGTGCTTCGCAACTCGATCTCGTGGAAATTGGGATTGCTGGTCTGCGAGCCGGTGATGCTCATGTTCGTGATGCGCAGCCGCGTGGTCGTCACCGACGGGAAAGTGATCACCTTTATCAGACCGAGCGCGCCCACGTTGAAATCGAAGTGGTTTACCCACGCGGAACCTGTCCAGTATTGTATGCGCGCGGATTGCATGTAGCGAGTGTTGGTAGCGACATAGTACAGAGTCATCTCGCCGACGTTCTGTGCGTTGGCGCCCCAGTCGAACTGAATGTAGGCGTTCGGATCCGGATTTGCGCCGGTGCTTGTCCAGCCGAAATAGCCGCCCAGCGTCGGATTGATGCCGTCGTTGTAATGCTCCGGGCCGTAGCCGCTGGGATAGCCGGTGCCTCCTCCGGAATGAGTGCAGGTGGCAAGCGTTGCGACGTTGGGGCTCTGAGCCGTCGCTGCAGGCGGGAATGTAAGCAGTGCGACGAGTGCGAAAACAAGAAGCACCGTCACGCGCGTCTTCGCCGAGACTTCAGCAAGAGTCATTGTGCACCTCTCTACCTTTGTTAATGAAAAGTTATTCGGCTTGTGACTTTCAGCACCTTTATCGGCTTGAATGTGTTGCCGTGCCCTTATGGATCTTGCATTGTTCGCAATCGCATTGCCATCACATACGAACATACGCACCATTTTAAGTTTTGGCAAGTGATAGATCGAGCGCCTTTGTAAACATTGAAATCCCGACAAGTCATTTGACTATACGGGTCTCCCTCTTCGCTGTCCCGCACAATCCTGCTCGTCCTAATGTATGCGCCGTCTGCAGCCGGGCACAGCTCGTTTCTTAAGACTTTGCTCCGCTGTTGTTCAACTGCGTTTCCGGCATTTCGGACGGAGAACCGGGATCCTATCAGCGGAAAAACGGCTTGTAGCCTTGAAAGATGGCTGCGACACACGGCTAAGAAGCTGAACGGCCGAAAGGCGGATTTCCTCCCGCCGAAAAAAAAGCGGATGAGCGGCGAAAAGCCGAGCTCATCCGCGAGGAGCGATTCGGGCGGCGGCTACTTGACGGTAACCGTCTGAATTTTAACTCCGTTGCCTTTTTTTTCGATTGCATGGGCGATGTCCATGCCTTTTACCACTTTTCCGAACACTGTGTGTTTCCCGTCCAGCCAGTCGCAGCCGGCCTTCTTTGTGACGATGAAGAACTGCGAGCCGTTAGTATTCGGGCCCGCATTGGCCATGCATATCGTTCCATAGGCGACCTTGGCCTTGAGTTTGCCCTGCGACATCAACGGTTCGGTGCGGCCGGTTTTCTTGAGGTAGAACTCGATGGGGTGTTTGGTCAGCGGTTTACCGCTGTTCTGCTGCTGGCATTCCTGCGCCAGCGCCGTCAGTTCGGGATCGGGAGTCTGCGTGGAGCGGAAATAAGGAGTGAGTATCTCCTGGAAAACGCGGATCGCGATGGCTTCGTCGGTGAAGTTGCCCGTGATCGCGTTAGCGCCGCCGGTTTCGTAGCATTCGTCCTCGAACTGATAGCCCGGACCGCCGGAACCCGTGCCCAGCGGGCAGCCGCCCTGAATCATAAAGTCGTCTATCACACGGTGAAATGTGAGTCCGTCGTAGAAAGCCCTCTTCGTTTTTTGCCCGGTTTTCGGATCGGTGAATTCCTTGGTCCCGGATGCGAGACCGACAAAATTCTCCACTGTTTTGGGAGCGATGTCGGGCCAGAGTTCGAGTTCAATTTCACCGAGATCGGTTTTCATCAGGACCATTTGTTTTTTTCCTTCCACGGTGGGATTAGACGGCGCCTTCGTATCGGCGCTCTGTGATTTTTCGCCGTTTTGGGCCTGACAACTGGAGAAAGCCAGGGCGGCGATGAGAATTATGAGATTGGTCGGACGCATGGAAATGCCTTTTCTGGTGATACGGTCTCGTACATTCTTCAAAACTACTCAGGAAAAATGATGCGGAACAAGTGGAAAACGCGGGATATCCGGTACCGGGTCGTCCTGTGGGCGCCGATCGGCACGCGGAGCGGATTCCGCGCCTGCGCGGCCTCGCAGGCATAATCATACGCGCTGCATCCGCCTTGATACCGACGCATCACTTTTTGAGTATCAACCGCCCGTCGGCGGCGAAACAGCGCCGGCGGGTAAAAAGGACGGCCAGAACGCTGCCGATCGCAGTCGAACCCACCAGCATTATCATGACGACGATCTGATATTTGACGGCCACCATGGGCTCGGCGCCTGCGAGCAGCTGGCCCGTCATCATTCCGGGTATCCACACCACCCCGACGCCCATCATGGCCGTGATGCTCGGTATCATCCCGGCTCTGACGGCGTTCCGCAGCATGACTTCCGAGGCCTGTTCCGCTGTCGCTCCGAGGCAGAGGCGCAGTTCGATCTCGTCGCGCTTCCCTCGCAACTCGTCGAGCAGGCGCTCGAGCGCTATCGCTATGGCGGAAATCGAATTGCCGATCACCATGCCGCCGAGCGGTATGAAATAGACCGGGTTGTGCCAGGGCTGGGCCTTGACTATCACCGACGTCACGATCACCGTGACCACTATGTAACTGAGCAGCATGGACGTCAGGGTGGGCAGGTAGATTCCCACTCCGGGATTTTTCACGCGGCCTTTCGCCACGTAGGCCGCGAAGACGATCATGGCCGTGAAAACGGCCAACACGAGATACCACTGCTGTATCGTGAATATGTGTTTCAGTATGAAACCCATCAGGTACAACTGCGCGATCGTACGCGCGGCGCCCCAGAGGAGATCTTTTCCGAGCCCGAGTTTCAAGGCGAAGGAAGAGGCGCCCGCCAGCAGGATGAACAGCAGCGAAACAGCGAGTCCGCCCAAGCCTATGTCGATAGGGCCGTGCATCAGGATTCCTCCCTGATTCCGCCGTTCTCCATTCTCAGCCGCCTCGCGCCGCCGGGAAACGAGTCGTCCCGAGAATGTGAAACCATGAGTATGGTTTTTCCTGATCTGTGGAGTTCGGAAATCCAGCCGAAAATCACCGCCGAGGATTCAGGGTCCAGAGCCGCGGTCGGCTCATCGAGCAACAGTGCGTCCGGATTCATCAGCAGGAGCCGTATCAGCGCGATGCGCTGCCTCTGTCCCGCTGAAAGCTCAAGGGATCGGTTGTCCAGGCTAATTCCGTGCAGACGCGCTCTGCGGAGAAGCTCGCGCAAATCGTCATCATTTTGAGAGGTGGATTTCGACTCTCCGTAGCGAAGGGACAGAAGCAGATTGTCCCGTACGCTGCCCTCTATCATTACCGGCAGCTGCTGCAGCAAAGCAAGCCTGCGTCGAAGAGTCCGCGGGGAAATATCGTCGTATGGAACGCCGTCGAGCAGCAATTCACCCGAACGGGGAACTTCGAGGCGGCAGAGCAGGCGCAGGAGGGTGGATTTGCCGCAGCCCGATTCTCCGCGCAATACCGTGTATCCGCCCTGCTCAACGTCGAGGTGAAGACCGGTGATCAGAGGCGCCGTCCCGTAGGAGAATATGATGTTTCGGAGTTTGAGCATCTCTTCGGCGGATCGAGCGCAATTTCCGGAGAATCCTCGCCGTACGCAATCCGATCCCGACAGCCGCATGAAACTTGACCTGTATGTGACATGTCCATGACATCGAGCTTCCACGCTTCGAATAGTTTAGCACAGAAACAGTGTCCGTCTTGATTTCCCGCGATTCCCCGACTTTTCCACACCATTAACCAACAGAAAGGAGACAAACATGAAAAATCTACGCCGTATTGTGCTCGCTGCTACTCTGCTGCTGGCAGCGCTTGGAAGCGTCTCCGCGCAGGACGCGATCATCACGATTCTTCATCTCAACGACACGCACTCCAACCTTGCGCCTATCGGACCACGCGGCGCAAACCTTCAGGGCACACAAGGCGGCATAGCGCGCGCCGCGACACTGATCGGTTCGATCAAGGCGGCAGAGGATAATGTGCTGACGCTGCATGCGGGCGACTCCTTCATCGGCGATATTTTCTTCAACAGAACCTACGGCGCGGGCGAACTCGGTTTGCTGCAGGCCATCGGAGTGGACGCCATGACCGTGGGCAACCATGAATTCGATCTCGGACCCGTGCCTCTTCTCGGCGCACTGTCTTATGCATTCCAGAGCGGCGCTTTCCCGCTTCTGTCCGCCAATCTCGATCTCTCGGATCCATCCGTTGCAGCTTTGTCGAACTTCATCTTTCCGTCAATAACACGCGTTGTCGGCGGAGTAAAAATCGGCATTTTCGGCTTGACGACTCCTTCGGCCAACCTGACCTCGAATCCTTCCCCGGTGATTGTCGACGACGACGTGCTCGCGATAGCGCAGAACACGGCGGCAGCGCTGAAGGCCGATGGATGCAAACTCATAATCCTGCTTTCGCACCTCGGACTCCGCGGCGACCGGCAATTGGCATACGCGGTACCCGGGATAGATGCTGTGATAGGAGGACATGACCACACGCCCACGGTTGTGCCCGAGATCATCATCGATGCGCTGGGCAACCCTACTCCTGTCGTCCAAGCGGATCCATTTTACAAGTCTCTGGGCAAGCTGCGTTTTTCCGTAACGAACGGGATGGTCTCATACATGGATTTTGCGCTGCTTCCGATCAACGCCGGCATACCCGAATACCCGCCCGTAAAGGCAGTTGTGGACGGGATGATCGCCGATATCGAAGCAGTGTATGGACCCGTATACACACAACAAATCGCTTCGGCGCCGCATCCGGTCGAGGAACTGGCAATACCGTCTTCGCGGCCCGGCACGCATGACACGCCTGCCGGCAATCTGGTGACCGACGCATTCCGCGACGCCATGTGCACCGACATAGCCATATGCGCCGGCGGATCGCTTGCGCAGCCGCTGTACGCCGGACCTCTCGTATCGGCGGATGTGTTCCGCATGCTCGGTTACGGTTTCAATACGGACAACGGACTCGGCTTCCGGATGGCGACTTTCAGGATGTCCGGAGCGGCGTTATGGGCCGGACTCGAACTCGGCCTTGCCGAAGCCGAGTGGGACGACGAATTCTTCATTCAGGTTTCGGGAATGAAATACTGGTTCAGTCTTTCGAATCCGCCGACGAAGCGTGTGACCAAAGTGGTTGTCGCCAACAAGGCTTTGGAGCCGGACCGAATGTATACTGTTGCAGCGAACGAGTTTGTTCCGATGATATTGTCCGCCATGGGAATCCCCTTCACGGATCTGACGGTATATACAGGCCTGACGGAGTTCGAGGTGACGGCTCGATACATAGCCGGTCTGGGCGTCGTTGCTCCAGGGAAGGGCGGACGGATCGTGAGACAGGGCGACGGAGCGCCCAAGGAAAGCGCCGGAACGGTCCCGGCTGGGCTCTCGCTGGATGGGGCCTTTCCCAATCCGTTCCATCCTCACACGAACGTCTCCTTTTCGCTGGCAGAGGACTGCCATGTGATGCTTCATGTCTATGACGCCGCGGGACGCGAGGTCGCCGTGCTGAATGACGGTCCGCTGTCTGCCGGCCGCCATACGATGATGTTCGACGCGATGGGATTGCCGTCCGGCGTGTACCGTGCGGTGCTGAATGCAAACGGCCGGATGGAGCAGAAAGCGATGGTGCTGGCGAAATAGAGAGCTCGCGAAGACGGAATAAATGCCGGGACCGCGGCCGGGAGGCGGGCGGTCCCGCTTTTTTTCGGCGTACGGAATCCGCGAAAACCGTAGATTCGCTGTGCGGCGGCCGCCGAACGCCGAGCGGACGCATGAACGCAGCAAGGAGTATCCCGATGTCGCGCAGCATGAAATTACTCTTCATCATCACAGGCCTGGTGTCGCTGGTCGTGCTCGGATGGACGTTTTTCAGCACGGGGAAGAGCGCGCCAGCGCCCGATGTGACGGAGCATTATGAAACACCGGAGCATGAACTCCGCTTTTATCTGGACGAGCCGATGAATCTGGAACTCCCGTTCTCTCGTCTCTTGGCTCGGAAGCGCATCGAAAGAGCCCGAGTCATTGCGGCCGAAAATCCTGAAACCTCCGAGCTCGCCCGGACGGTGATCGATTCGATAGAGCGGAGGCTGGGGAGGAATAGGGAATGATGAGCGATGAATGATGAATGCGGATTTACCCTTTCCCCTTTCCTACACCCGCAATTTCTCGTGTAAATACAGCGCCGCTGAATCAATTCCGATGCGTTCCTGCAGCATCGTGTCCCGGTCGCGCACGGTGACGGAGCGGTCCTCGAGCGTCTGCGAATCCACCGTGAGGCCGTAGGGGGTGCCGATCTCGTCCTGCCGGCGGTAGCGGCGGCCTATGGAACCGCTGTCGTCGTAGAATACGGGGAATTCCCTCTGCAGATCCCTGTACAGTTTTCTTCCGATCTCATCCATGCCCTCGCGGTTGACAAGCGGGAGCACGGCGGCCTTGTATGGCGCAAGCTTCGGGTGGAAGCGCAGAACGATCCGGGTTTCCTTTTCCAGCTGTTCCTCGGCGTAGGCGTCCATCAGAAATGCCATTAGCGAACGGCTCGCCCCGGCTGATGTTTCGATCACGAAGGGGACGTACTTCTCCTTGGTCCCGTCGTCATAATACTCCAGCCCCTTGCCTGAAAACTCCATGTGTCGGGAAAGGTCGTAGTCGCCGCGGTTGTGTATCCCTTCTATCTCGCCCCACCCGAAAGGAAACTCGTACTCGATGTCGACGGCGGCGCGCGCGTAATGAGCGAGTTTTTCCGGAGCGTGCGGGTGAAAGCGCAGTTTCTCCGGTCTCATGCCGTGTTCCTTGAACCAGTTCATGCGCTCTTCGCGCCAGCGCTCGTACCATTCCATGTCCGTGCCGGGCTTGACGAAGAACTGCATTTCCATCTGCTCGAACTCGCGCGTGCGGAAGAGGAAGTTCTTCGTGTTGATCTCGTTTCGGAAGGCCTTGCCGACCTGGGCTATGCCGAAAGGCACTTTCTGCCGCATGGCCTGCGACACGTTGGAGAAATTCACGAAAATGCCCTGCGCGGTTTCCGGACGCAAGTACACCACCGCGCTCGAATCCTCCACGGGACCGATGAATGTCTTGAACATCAGGTTGAACGTGCGGGGGATAGTGAAAGTCCCCGCACGGCCGCAGTTGGGGCAGGCGAGCAGTTCCTTCGAGTTCATCAGCTCGAACACGGCCGGATCGTCGGCCAGGGCCTCCCCCGCCGCGGCCATGAGTTCCTCCCGCGTCGGCATTTCCCCTTCCCCTTCCCCGTTTCCCGTTCCCCGTTCCCCTTTCAAATATTCTCCGTACGCCTCCGCGATCTTCTTCCTCCGCTTCTCATTGTACGATTCATACAGCACGTCCAGCCGGTAGCGGCTCTTACACTCGCGGCAATCCACCATGGGATCCGTGAAGTTCTCCACGTGTCCGGACGCCTCCCACACGCGCGGATGCATGAGTATGGCGGCGTCGAGACCCTCGACGTCGTCGCGGTAAGTCATGGCTTTCCACCAGGCCTCCTTGACGTTGCGCAGCAACTCGACGCCCAGAGGCCCATAGTCCCAGCAGCCGTTGAGACCGCCGTAAATTTCCGACGATTGGAAGATGAAGCCGCGCCGCTTGGCGAGGGAGACTAATGTATCGAGAGGTGTGGATGAAGGGGGCATTGCTGGGAATGATGAATGCTGAATGATGAATGATCGTCAGTTTAAGATGCTTGCTAGGACGTTCGGCGCTTTTTCAGGGTTTTGACGCTGGTGACGAGTATGGAAATAAGTTCTTCGGCTTCGGATTTAAGCTCGGTCAAGCGATGTATTTCAACACAGCTCGCCTCCGGGAGCAGGTCGAGCCAATATAAGGTTTCATCGAGCTCCTGCAAGGCGACTCTGTTTTGCTTATCATTTCCGCGGTGGAACGGCTCCTGCGACCTTCATGTACGTGAGCGCCCACCGAGGTGCCCGATTTCAATAGTTGCGAAGCTATAATCGAACACGCCTCGTCTTTCGGCAACGCCGAATACAAACGGATTATTCTAATCGAGAAACACTTCGCGCGATCAGGTATATTCCGCATCAAAGCTCCTGTATTCATCACTCATCATTCAAAGAGCCTGTTCATGCCGTTCAGCGCCGCCACTCGGTATGCTTCGGCCATGGTCGGGTAGTTGAACGTGGTGTTGGTGAAGTAACGGAGGGTGTTGCCTTCGCCTTCCTGTGACATGATCGCCTGGCCGATGTGCAGTATCTCGGCCGCCTCGTATCCGAAGCAATGTATGCCGAGTATGGCGAGGGTTTCGCGGTGGAAGAGGATCTTCAGCATGCCGACGGTGCGGCCCGTTATCTGCGCGCGCGCGAGGTTGCGGAAGAAGGCATGCCCCACTTCGTAAGGCACTTTATCCGCGGTGAGCTCGCGCTCCGTTTTGCCGATAGTGCTGATCTCGGGCGTCGTATAAATGCCCGTCGGGATGTTCTGCACGAGTCGCGCGTCGCAGTATCCTTCGGTGATATGAGTGCCCGCGAAACGCCCCTGGTCGTAAGCGGCGCCGGCGAGATTGGGGAAGCCCACTATGTCGCCGACCGCGTGTATATGCGGGTGCGCCGTCTGGTAGTTCGCGTTCACGCCGATGTTTCCCCTGTGATCCGTCCCGATGCCGATGGCGTCGAGACCCAGTCCAGCCGAGTTCCCTGTGCGCCCGTTCGCCCAAAGCAGAACGTCGGTCTTGATTTTCTTCCCGGTTTTCAGGTGCAGGATGACGCCGTCGTCCTGAGCTTCCACGCTTTCGTATTCCTCGTTGTGCCTGATGAGCACGCCCTGATCGCGGAGGTGATAACTCAAAGCGTCGCTGATCTCGTCATCGAGAAATTCGAGGAGCCGCCCGCGAACGTTGATAAGATTTATTTTAACTCCGAGCCCACGGAACGCGGATGCGTATTCGCAGCCCACAACGCCGGCGCCGTATATGGACATCGAAACCGGCAACTCCCGCATGCGAAGCACCGTATCGCTGTCTAGAACCCTGGGATGTGAGAAATCCACGTCGGGCGGCCGGTAGGGATGGGATCCTACCGCGATCACGAAAGAATCCGCCGAGTAAGCGCGGGTAACGCCCTCCGTGTTTTCGACTTCCACGGCGTGCGGATCGATAAAACGCGCTGAACCCTGTATCACGGCCACGTCATTGCGGTCGTAGAAGCCCCGCCTTTCCTTGGCCTGACTTTCGACGGATTCTTGAACGGCCTGCAGGATGTCGGCGAAGCGGACCTTCACGCCCTGGGAGCAGCGCTCGAACAGCGGATTCCGGCGCAACGCGGCATACCGCTGCGCCACATGAATGAGCTTTTTGCTCGGGATGGTGCCCCAATGCGTGCAACCGCCGCCGACTTCCACGTAACGCTCTACGATTGCCACGCTCTTTCCCGCCTTGGCTGTGTTTATCGCGGCGCCTTCGCCGCCGGGTCCGCTGCCGATCACCAGTACGTCATAATGTTTCCGTTCCATCTTTCATTCCCGGGATGTCAGTTGTCCGAAATTTAAACAATGTATGAGTTTTTCAAGTAAGGTGGCATCACCGTCCTAAGGCCCAGGCGCGCTCGATTCGTCCGGAGAGGCGGCGCCGGAGCGTTCCGGTTTTCAGACTTTCACGGAAAGCATCTATTGCGTATTCTACTTGATCTTTTATGGAACAGGATCCTGAAAGTCATGAAAAACACAGTACGACAATTGTTATGCACCGTCATCGCCTCGGTTCTTCTTTGCCCGGTCCTATACGCGCAGACGACGGACGCGAAAGCGATGCTGCTGCCAGGCCGCGAATATTCGGTCGTAATTAAAAGATCCTACGGCGGCAACGACGGCTTCAGCGAAGTGATCCCGCAGGTGAGCGAACAGCTCGTTCGCATAGTCACCGGAGAGTCTGGGAGAGCCGGAATGCCGGCGACGCTGTTCGTGGATCGCCAGCGCCGCATCGAAGAGAAAAGCGGCCTTTTAAGCGAAGCCCGGCGCGAATGGGAAATCCGTTTCATGGTGACTGCGGCGGGAACGGTAACGGACATATCGGGCCAATCATCCGATGACGGACCCGTGCCCGACGCGCTTGCCGCTGCCGTGCTGATGTCACAACTGGACGCCCTGCTGTTCATCACTGATTATTCGCTCGAGCGCAAGGCCAAGCCCGTGGTGGCGGTCACGTCCGTTGCGGAGAACGAGAAAGGATTTGTGGAAATCGCGTACACGCTGCGCGACGACGGCGGGCTCGAACAGCTTCCCGTTGGCGCCGAGGGCGCTGTTATGACGGCCCGCGGTTCAGCGTCATTTTCCGCCGCCGACCGCTTCTTCACGCGGCGTACGCATGAAGCGACCACCACCATGCATATCATGCAGGCGGCGACGGGAGACGAAAAGACGGTGACGATGATAGAGAAAACGGCTTACGAAGCGACGATCAGGAGCATGTAGAAGCGGCCCCCGTCATTTCTTCAGCCGATGGTAGCAGAAAACCCCGAAGGCCCGCAACGCCTGTGACTGCGCGTGCAGGGTGCCTATGCCGTCGACTCCGTACCCGTCCTCTCCTCCCATGGGATTCCATCCGTTCCGGATTCCGTGGTCTGCTTCTCTGTGAAGAGTGACGCGGGCTTTGCCGTTGTTGTTCGTCCACACGTGTTCGAGCATGCGCTCGATTTTTCCCGGAATGTCTGCCAGTTCAGCGGGAGCCGTCTCGTAGGCGTCGAGCAGATAGTTCACGAAAGCGCCGTTTCCGTCCATGCGTATCTGATAATAGTGCTCCGGATCCACCCAGCCGCTTGCGGGGTCCATTATGCGCTTCGCGGTGGCGACGATAATATCCTTGTACCTTGCGACTTTCGTGACCCGGTATAGCGAGGCCGCAACGGAACAATACTCCACGCCGTCCCAGGGGAGCTGTTTGCCGAACGCCGCCAGGCCATCCTCGCCTTTCCATACGCCGCCGCCCTTGTACCAAGTTTTCTCGATGCCCGGCAGTGCGCCGTCTCCGTTCCATACCTTGACGGCGTCTTCAAGGAATTGCCGCTCGCCGGTGGCCTCGAACAGGCGGCAGGCGACGTTCACCATCTGATTCATGTTGCTGTTGGTGAAAATGCGCTCACGCACCTTGGATTTGGGAGGCCAGTTGTACCAGCTCCAGAAACCCTCGTGGTTCGACATGCGGCCTTCCTCTCTCGCTGAGATATAGCGCTGGCGGGCGCTTTCGACCAGCAGACGGTTGTTGCGTCCCGTGAAATCCCACCAGATGAGTTCCGCGAGGGCGTTCCACGCGCGATCATCGACCCAGGTTCCGTTGAACAGCTCGGTGAGCGGGTGAGTCAGCATGTGAAAGCGGTACAACGCCGAATCGCCGGTAACGGCGAAGAGATAGGCGTCTCCGATTGCTCCATTGGCGCCTTCCCAGCCGGAGACGTATTGCTTTTCAAAAACCCGGCGGATGAGGTAGGCGCGCTGAAGCCAGGGATCGGTCGGTACATATGCCTGAGTCGCGCGCGCGTCAGCCGCTTCGGATCTATCGCCATGAAATAGGCGTTGAGGCAGGCCTGCAGCAAACAGAACTGCGACCGCGGCTACGAGTATGAGCCCCGCCGCGACGGCAAACCGCGCTGCCGGCGTGATTCCGGAAATCCCCGGCGCCGACTTTGATGTGCCGGTGGAGGCCGGGCCGTTTGCTTTGCTTATGCGGGCCATCTTTTCAGCTGCGGTTGTGTGACTTCATGAAGCCGGAGGCACATAGTCGACTTTAGCCGGCGGTCCCGAATCCCCGATCTTGAAGAAAGCGAGCGCCTGTTCGTTCAGGAAGTCTCCGCTTTTCGGATCCGCGAGATTGAGCCGGTATTCGTTGATGATCATTATCTGCATACCGAGCCATTCCTCCCAGCAATCCGCGCAGGCATTTGATTTAAGCAGGGCGCCGGTCTCTCCGGAATAAAACGCCGTATCCGAAACCGCTTCTTTTTCCTGTCCGCAACGTGAACAGAGTATGTCGGGCATGAGCTGATCCGTTCGATTGTGTTTTCAAACCGCTGTTTCAAGATATCATTTCCAGTGAGGTTTGCAAAGCCGTTGTACGTTCGGTGCTTCAAGTTGGAAATTTCAACAGATTTCGGTAAATTTTAAGGTTCGACGATGGCTCATGTGCCCCTATAATCAGGAGAATAAATGTCAAAACCGCTGAGCATCCTGTTCGTTTCCAGCGAGGTGATGCCGTTTGCCAAGACCGGCGGTCTGGCCGATGTGTCGGGCGCCTTGCCTCAGATGATTCGCGAAATGGGGCACGATATACGCATTATGATGCCGAAATTCGCCGGAGTAAGCGACAGGAGATTCAAAATACACGACATCAAACGTCTGACCGATATTCCGATAGCGGTAGGGGATCGCACCCTGCTGGGCAGCGTGAAATCGTCTTTTCTGAGCAATATCAAGACCAAGGTACAGGTCTATTTTCTCGCCAACGACGAGCTTTTCAATCGGCCGGATCTGTACGTGAATCCGGCGACGAAGGATTCATGGCCTGACAACGACGACCGATTCATTTTTTTCAGCCGCTCCGTGATCGAAACCATAAAACTGCTGGGCTGGAAGCCGGACATACTGCACCTGAATGATTGGCAGACCGGACTTGTCGCGGCCATAATCAAGACGGAATTGGGCAGGGACCCCCTGTTCAGGGGAACGAAAGTGGTATTTACCGTTCATAATGCCGCATATCAGGGAATATTCCCGAAAGAAACTTTTGCGAAAACCGGGCTTCCCGAGTCTGCGTTCGGTATGGAGGGAGTAGAATATCACGGCGATGTCAACCTGATGAAGGCTGGATTGATATTTGCCGATGCCGTCACAACCGTAAGCCCGACCTATGCAAAGGAGGTGCGCAACAGCGCCGAGTACGGTTTCGGACTGGAGGGGGTGTTCAAGAAGAGAGCGCGGCAGACTTGCGGAATTCTGAACGGCATGGATAATACGATATGGAATCCGGCGGAAGACACGCTGATCCCGTTCCGGTATACAATCGACGATCTATCAGGCAAAATAGAAAACAAGAAGGCGCTGTGCGCGAAATTCGGACTGGCTTTCTCCCCGGATGTGCCTGTCGTCGGGATAATATCCCGACTGGCGGACCAGAAGGGATTCGATTTGATCATGGAAACACTCGAAGAGATGCTGTCTGAAAATCTGCAGATGACGGTTCTCGGAGCGGGCGATAAGCGCTATGAGGATTTCTTCACCAAAGCGGCAAAAAAGCACAGGAAGAAACTCGGCGTGCATATCGGTTTCGACGAGGATCTGGCTCACTTGATCGAGGCGGGCGCCGACATGTTCCTTATGCCTTCCAAGTTCGAGCCCTGCGGATTGAATCAGATGTACAGTCTGGTCTACGGGACGCTTCCGATAGTGCGCGCGACGGGCGGGTTGGCCGACACCGTGATCGATCTGGACGAGAAGCCTAAAACAGGCAACGGATTTTCTTTCTCCGATTACAGCGGCAAAGCGATGCTCGCGGCGCTCCGCCGCGCAGTCTCGGCTTTCGACAGCAAGGACGCATGGACTGCTGCGATGCAGCGGGGGATGAAATCGGATTTTTCCTGGACGGCGTCCGCCGAGCGCTACGTGGACCTTTACAGGAACCTTCTCAAAAGCAAATAGCGCCGCCTTTATCCCTTGCCGAAGATAGCCCCGGGAGCATATGTTAATAAGTCGCAGCTTGGCTCGGCATTCCCGCTTGCGGGGATATTTTCCTCATTCCTTTCAGTGAATAAAGTGCGCAGAATAACCTTACCCCTGCTTGCGGTCTGCATGACGCTTCTCGCTGCATGTAGACAGGAGCCCTCTCCCACCGGTGTGGAACTTCTGCCCGGCGAGGATCTGGAAGGCATCGAAAGCTTCGACACTCGCGGCGCCGGCGCCGCGGTTTCTACCGAGACCTGGTTTTCGCCCATACCGGCGCCGTCCTCCCAATTCTTGCATCTCGGCAGCACGGGCGGCTACAACAGCCGTATAGCGATACGTTGGCTCAGCCTGCCTGCCGATATCGCCGGAGGAGGCCGCATCATATCTGCCGGAGTCACCCTTTACCGAGCCCCGTACAGGTTTGGCGACACAACGGCGCCGTTTTCAATCACTGCCCGTGATGTTCAATCGTCTTGGAGTTCCTGGACGCTGACGTCGGACAGCTTGAAAAACCTGTCTCTTGCGCCGAATCCCGTCGGATCATATTCCGGACCGGCGAAGGACAGCGTGGAGATCGGCATCGATACCACCCTGGTCCGCGGATGGCTGACGAAGGTGAACGCCGGAAAACACTCCGAAATTTATGGACTGCTCCTGGAAGCCGCGGCGGCGACGGACGCCGTTTATGCTTTTGAAGCGGTGGAGGCCTATAACAGGACGCCGGTTCTGCGCATTGTCATGTCCCTGAACGAAGGCGGCGACACCACCATATACGGTTCCACTCTGGAGGATACTTACGTTGTCACGGGACCGGGGCCGAGCGCCGCGGGTCTGGCCGTTCACGGCGGATTGGCCTGGCGGGGAAGGATCGCGTTCGATTTGTCTGCCATTCCGGCCGGATCGATCGTCAATTCCGCCGTTTTAACGCTGACTGCAGACCCCTCGCTCCGCCGCGATCACACGCGGGGCATAGACTCGGTCTGGGTGTATCAGCTTCTGGACGAGACAGAGAAAAAGCTGGGCAGCGAACGCATGCTCACCACGGCCATGGATTCCGGACGGCACAATGCCGGGGGTCTGGTCGTGACGCGCATGGTCCAGCGTTGGGTCAATCGCACACAGGCCAATTACGGCTTTGCCCTTGTGAAGATAGAAGAGAGCAGCGATCTGGACGGAATCGGCTTTTACGCTGCGGACGCGGAAGCCGGGCTCCGTCCCAGACTGACCGTCACATACACGAAGAATCCCTGAAGGAGAGTCCCGTGAAACCCGTTCTCTCTCTTCTACTTCTGTTTTTTCCCTCCCTGGCCCTGGCGCAGAACGGTAATTCCGTCCTGTCGCGCTTCGGCGTCGGGGATCTCGACAATCTGGCGACCGTGGCCCAGCGCGCGATGGGATATGTTTCACAGCCCGTGTTTTCGGGTTACGATATTTCCTTGTCGAATCCGGCGTCCTGGACTCACATAGACAAGCTCCGGCTGAACGGGGCCATGTCCTGGGAACACGAGTCTTCGTCGAGGAGCAGCGATCTCAATACCGCGTCGCTCGGATTCAAGACCCTGCAGCTGGCGTTGCCGCTCGACGAGGACTGGCGCTCGCGTCTCGTGCTCGGGCTTCAGTCTTACAGCACCGTCAACTATGATCTGCTCGCGTCGGGCGCCGTGGAGTCTCACCGGTACACGGCGGAATACAGCGGCGCGGGAGGCCTCGCCTATGCGGTTCTGGGCGCGGCACTCCGCCCGGTTCCCTCGCTCAACATCGGCGCCGCCGCCAGGTGGTATTTCGGAACCATCGATCATTCCTGGGATGTGCGGTTCGACGACGATGCGTATTACGACACGAGACAGCAGCGCAGCACGAGCCACGGCGGAATCGGTTTCCTTTTCGGGCTGTTGTACACCGGCATTGACGGCTTCGCGATAGGCGCCTCCGTCAGTCCGAATTCCACGCTCGACGCCGCCCGGGATTACGTGTTCCGGTACTCCACGCACGATTCCACGGTCAGGGCTTCGGAGAGCGTTCAGGATATACCGCTCCGATATCAAGCCGGATTGTCGTGGCGGGCGGGAGAACGTCTTCTGCTGGCCGCGGACGTATGCGCGCAGGACTGGACCGAAGCCAGGGTGTTCGGCCTGAAACAGCCGGAGCTGACCTCTTCCTACAGGGTCGGCGTCGGCGCCGAATGGATGCCGGGCGGAGCGGACGACGCTCCGGCGGCGCGGAATATGCTTCTTCGCTTCGGCCTGGCCCGGCAGAAACTGCCGATGCTTCTGCAGGGCGAAGAACAGAACGAGACCTACCTCACCGCGGGCGCCGGCTTCCCGATTTTCGGTGACAGCCGGGCCGACGCCTCCGTGGAAGCGGGTTTGAGAGGGAACAGCGATCAACTTCTCGGCAGCCGTTTTATCATGAGACTGTCCCTCAATATCAGCGTCGGCGAGGGCTGGTTCCTGAGGAGAGACCTCGATTAACCCGGCGGCAGAGTAAGAGGAGGGTGTGGAATGACGATAGCTCTTGCATCCGATCACGCGGGGTACGACTACAAGGAGCGGCTTAAAAATCTGCTGGAGGAGATGGGGCACGCTTGGAAGGATTTCGGACCGCATGACACCGAACGTTCGGATTATCCGGACGCGGCTCATGCGGCTTCGGTCGCCATACAAAGCGGCGATTGCGAGATGGGAATCTTCGTCTGCGGGACCGGCATCGGCATCGGCATGGCCGCCAACAGGCATCGCGGCATCAGAGCCGCTTCCTGCCAGATCCTCGAAGCTGCCAGAATGAGCCGACTGCATAACGATGCCAATGTTCTCGCCCTGGGACAACGGCTGCTGAACTGGGATCAGGCCGCGGAGATGGCGCGGATATGGTTGAATACGCCTTTCGAAGGCGGCCGGCATCTGGACAGAATCAGGAAAATAGAGCTCTGATTCAGCCGGTGACGCGCACGACGACTATCGTCAGATCGTCGTGCCGCTCCGCGCCCGACGAAAATGCGTCCACGCGTCCGCGAAGAGCTTCCACAATGGAGGCTGCGCTAGAAAACGCGGCGGAATGTTCCGGCAGGACCTCGCGCAGGCGTTCGTCGCCGAACATCTCCTTTCCTGGATTCATGGCCTCCGTGAGTCCGTCTGTGGACAGAAGCAGCAGATCGCCCGGAATGAGTTCGATCACGGCTTGTTCATAGTCGGCATTCTCGACCAAGCCGAGCGGGAAATGCGGGCCTGCGTTTTCTATCGTATGCACTTCGCCGCCGCGGCAGAGCAGGGGGCGCGGCTGTCCGGCGTTGATAATACGCGCCTTCCGGCTGTTCGGCTCTATGGCTGCAAGAAGGAACGACACGAAACGCGAGCGATCGTTTCTTGCCCTTATGGCGGAGTTCATCGCACGCATGATGCCGGAGATGTCGGAATCCCTCCGCGCTTCGGAGGCGAAGGCGCCGCTGGTGAATACCGCGGTCATCGCAGCATCCATGCCTTTGCCGGCCACGTCGGCGACGGCGATCGCCCAATTCTCCCCGCCGCCGAGTTTCACGTAGTCGAAATGGTCGCCGCCCACGTCTTTCGCGGGAACGCAACAGCCGGCGATATCGAATCCCGGCAATTCCGGCGCGGCCGACGGCATGAGTTGCATCTGCATGCGTCCGGCCGCGTCGAGTTCCACTCGCAGGCGGTCGCGCTCCTCCCGCTCAGAGCCGAAGACCCAGACCAGCAGGTTCACGCCGGCCAGAACGAGCACAACGATGAGAAGCACCGTCACGAATCCGTCGTTTCCGAGAGCCATCCATGTGACGGCCATGCCCGAACCGATCAGTATGAAGGCCTGTTTCACCAGACGCTTTCTGTCCTCCGGGATGCCTTTGTATATCTCCTTGCTCCAGGACAGCGAGAAAAGCGCGGCATCCCGCATTCTGACGTTGTCCTGCGTTTCCTCGAAGCGTCTGCGGTATTGCTCGCGCGCCTTGCTGAAAGCGTCCCTCGACCTGTAGGCCACCCAGACCGCCGTAACCGCCACGGCGAGCAGGAACAACGCCATTCCCCAGCGGCCCGTGCTGAACGAGGATTGGATCCCCTCAATCACGTTGACGGCGATGACGAAGAGAAATATTATGAGGAAAACCTGTCTGTGTCCGCGAGTCATATCTCCATCCAAACGGAATGAAAACTACGATGCCGCCGGGGAAGCCGCAAAACCGCGCGCCGCGTGGAAGCCGCGCGGCCGAGCGGATTTTTTTTTCCCGACACCGGGTGGTATGTTTTTTGTCCGGTACAAGAAGCATGAAATAGAATGGGATAACAGTGTCCGACACCACTCCAGAACATGAAGAACTCGGCGACCTGATGCGCCGCCGCCGCGAGGAATATCATGAACTACTCGCCCGCAACATCGATCCGTATCCGCATTCCTTCGAGGTCACGGACACCGCCGCGGCGGTGTTGAGTTCCTTCCGGGATGACGAGGACCCCGCCCGCGTGACCGTGGCCGGCCGCATAATGACCGTGCGGCGGATGGGCAAGGCCACTTTCGCTCACGTGCAGGATCACAGCGGCAAGGTGCAGGCGTATTTCAAGCGCGACGATCTCGGAGATGAGACCTACGGGATGCTCAAGCTTCTGGATATCGGGGACATTATCGGGGTGCATGGATATGTTTTTCGTACGAGGACCGGGGAAGTTTCGGTGCATGCGCAATCGGTGACCCTGCTGGCCAAATCCCTGCGGCCCCTGCCGGCTCCGAAAGAAAAAACCGACGAGGGCGGCAACCGGATCGTCTACGACAGGTTCACCGACAAGGAACTCCGGTATCGCAAGCGCCCGCTGGATCTCATTCTCAATCCGGACTCGAGAAGGGTGTTTCTTCTCCGCAGCCGTCTCGTGAGCGCCATGCGGGCGTTCCTGGACGGCAAGGGATACATCGAGGTCGAAACCCCGGTGCTGCAACCGCTCTACGGCGGCGCCGCCGCGCGGCCCTTCGTGACGCATCACAACGCCCTGGATATCCCGCTGTATCTCCGCATAGCGGACGAACTCTACCTGAAAAGACTGATCGTCGGCGGCTTCGAGGGCGTGTATGAGATCGGCAAGGATTTCCGCAACGAGGGGATGGACCGGAGTCACAATCCCGAGTTCACCATGCTGGAGCTCTACGTCGCGTACAAGGACTACATCTGGATGATGCAGCTTGTCGAGGAGATGCTGGGCTCGTTGAGCCGGGTTGTGAGCGGCGCCGATTCGGTGGTCTGCGCGGGCAGGGAAATCAGCTTCTCTCCGCCTTTCCGGCGCTTGCCCATGTTGAAGGCCATCGCCGAATTCACAGGCGAGAGCATCGACGGCCTGGATGAACAGGGGCTGCGCGCCGTGGCGGACCGGCTCGGGATCGAGATCGAGGACTCGGCCGGTTGCGGGGCCGTTATCGACGCGATATTTTCCGATCGAGTGGAAGAGCATCTAGTCCAGCCGGTGTTCATCACCGACTATCCTTTGGAGCTCTCGCCGCTGGCCAAGAAGCATCGCAGCGAGCAGGGACTCGTGGAGCGCTTCGAACTGTACGTCAACGGGCAGGAAATCGCCAACGCGTTTTCGGAACTCAACGATCCTCTCGATCAGAAGGATCGCTTCCTCGAACAGGCGCGGTTGAGGGCGCGCGGAGACGAGGAGGCCATGACTTACGACGAGGATTACATCGAAACCCTCGAATACGGCATGCCGCCCACGGCCGGACTCGGAGTCGGCGTAGACAGACTCGCCATGCTGTTGACCGGAGCGGAATCCATCCGCGATGTAATCCTGTTTCCGACGATGCGTCCCGAACGCTGACCGCATCCCCCAGTATTCCGCTTCATGAAACTGCTCAAAGATCTGAATCCGATCCAGAGGGAAGCCGTGCAGACCACGGAAGGCCCGGTCATGATCGTGGCAGGAGCGGGAAGCGGTAAAACCAGGGTTCTGACATACCGGATTGCTCATCTGCTCGACACAGGAGTGCCGGCCGCGAACATCCTCGCGCTTACGTTCACGAACAAAGCCGCCCGCGAGATGCGCGAGAGAGTGGAACAGCTGGTGCCCGGCGAAGAGTCGCGCCGCCTTTGGATGGGGACCTTCCATGCGACTTTCGCGCGGCTTCTGCGACGGGACGCCGAGAAAATTGGTTACCACAAGAACTTTTCGATTTACGACACGGAGGATACGCAGAACCTCGTAAAATCCATTATGCAGGACGCCGGCATAAACACGCAGCAGATTCCGCCGTCAGCCGTCCGCCACGCGATAAGCCATGCGAAGAATCGCATGACGAATCCGGATGCGATGGCGGAAGCGGCGCGGGACGTCTTCGAGAGGAGAACGGCGGACGTGTATCGAGAGTACGAGAAGCGTCTAAGGGCGAGCAATTCGATGGATTTCGACGACCTGATCTTGCAGCCGATACGCCTTTTCGACGAGAATCCGGAACTGTTGTCGCATTATCAGCGGCAATTCCGGTTCATCTTGATAGACGAATACCAGGACACGAATCAGGCGCAGTACCAGGTAGTGCGCCGGCTGGCCGACTCGCATCGGAACATCTGCGTGGTCGGTGACGACGCGCAGAGCATTTACGCTTTCCGGGGCGCCGATATCAGGAACATACTGGAATTCGAGAGGCATTTCGCCGGCTCGCGCGTGTTCCGGCTCGAGCAGAACTACAGATCCACGAAACGCATTCTTCTCGGCGCAGGGGCTCTCATCAAGCACAACGAGCGGCAAATACCCAAGACTCTGTGGACGGAGAACGCCGAAGGAGATCCCATAACCGTCGTCGAGACCTCGGACGAGGCCGAAGAGGGCAGGAAAATCGTCACCCTCATGCAGGAAGAAGGGCGGAAGCGGAAGCTGCAGTTGAAGGATTTCACGGTGCTGTATCGCACCAACGCCCAGTCACGGGCGATTGAGGACGCGCTCCGGCGGAATGGCATTCCCTATTCGATAATCGGCGGAGTGGAATTCTACCGTCGGAAGGAGATTAAGGACGTCCTCGCCTATCTGCGGCTGATCGCAAATCCGGACGACGACAGCGCTCTCCTGCGCATCATCAACTACCCGGCGCGTGGCATTGGAGCGGGCACTCTCGGCAAGCTGCGCGCCTGGGCCGCCGAACAGGGCGTGACGATGCTCGTCGCCGCCATGAACGCTTCTGAAGCGCCGGGGCTCGGCGCCGCGGCGATGCGTTCGCTCAACGCTTTCGTGCAGTTGATAACGAAGTACGCCTCCCTGCGCGCGCAAATATCCGCCGCCGAACTGGCCGCCTCCCTGGTGGATGAACTGGGGCTGGTGGCCGAATTCAAAAGAGAAGGCACTCCGGAATCAAGGTCCCGCCTCGAAAACGTGCAGGAACTTCTGTCCGCCATCGCTGAGTTCCAGCCGGGATCCGGCAACGGAACGCTCGACGCCTTTCTTGCCGAGGCGTCCCTCGTGTCGGATGTGGACGCCCTGGACCCCGGCAGAAACACGGTTACACTCATGACGCTGCACGCGGCCAAAGGACTGGAATTTCCGGTGGTATTTCTCGTGGGAATGGAGGAGGGCCTGTTTCCTTCCTCGCAGTCGATCGAGCGCGACGAGGTGGAAGAGGAACGCCGGCTTTGCTATGTTGGAATGACCCGCGCCATGCAGAAGCTCTACCTGACTTACGCCCGCTCCAGACTCCGCTGGGGCGAGCGCCTGCAGCAGATGCCTTCACGCTTCCTCGGCGAAGTGGATCAGGAGGCGGTGCAGCGCGAGACAACGAAACGCAAGCCCTTTTCGGAGACGAGATCGAGGCCGCATCCCCGCGGCGGAGGGGCGAGCCCGCACGCCGCGAACGCGTCGGAATACGATCAGGAAACTCCGGATTCCTGGTCGCAGGTCGAAGACGGATTGAGGAAGGGCGCCAGGGTCGTGCACCCCACTTTCGGACGCGGCGCGGTGGTGGATCTGCAGGGCGCCGGCGATACGGCGCGAGCCGTGGTTCTGTTCGAATCCGTGGGCAGGAAAACCCTGGTTCTGAAATACGCCGCCTTGGAGCTTTTATCCTGAACGGCCCCGGTTAAGTCAGTCCAACCCGCACATCCCGCCCGCGCAGGGAGAAGTCGGTGGCAGTCCGCAACTGCCCCCGGAACAGGGAAAATCAGGGGCCGAATATCCGGACCCTGAAACGGAGGCCGCAAAAGTGGAGAATTTCTTCTCGTATTGTCCGGAACCGCAGGACGGGCACTTTATGGCATCCCGGTCCTCGGCCGATTTGAACAGTATTTCGTAATTGCCTTCGCACGCGGTGCAGCGATATTCGAAAATCGGCATGTTTCAGCTCCTGTATTGGGTATTCTTCATGATAGTGCTGATGTGAAATTCCAGCCGGATCAGCCGTTTTCCTCCATCCGGCCCGGATTCTCGAGGTTGTCCTTCGGAGCGGAAGTTTTCCTGCCGGGCAGGAGGAATGTGGCGCCCACCAGCGCCCCGTATAGGGTGCTTGTGAACCATTGACTGGTCAGCGGGCAATGGCCGCTGCTGCATCCGATGAAATGCCAGTAGAGATAACCCGCGGCAGCTCCGAGAGCTACGGGTAACGCTTTCCTGATGATTTTGCCTGTCATGCGTCTAACCTTTCCGGCTTCTGTGTCGCCTTCAATGTTGGATGCGGAAAACACCGAAAGGATGCATCGCTTTCCGTGATTTTGGAGCGGCGCGTATGTCCGGTTCAGTCCTCGGAGGCGCGCAAATCGGGCGGATCCTCCTCGATCCACCGCCTTACGGTCACAATGACCTCGTCGATATCGAGGGGTTTGCTCAATATGTCCACCGCGCCGCGCGACACCAGCTCGACCGCGCTTTTAATGTCGGCATAGGCTGTCATCATGACGGCCCGGACGTCCGGCTGAACGCGTTGCAAGGCCTCGAGCACGTCGAAACCGGTGACTTTAGGCATTCGTATGTCCACAAGGGCCAGATCAATATCCTGTTTCCCAAGCAGCTCGAGCGCTGCCGCGCCGCCGTAAGCCACGTCGACATCGAAGCCTGCGTTGCGGAGATGCCGCGCGAGAGCGTCGCAGACGATACGCTCGTCATCGACTACGAGTATCCGGCGGCGGCGTGATTCCAGGGTTCCGTTGTTTTCGTTCATTTTCCCACTCGGTGCAAAATACCGGCTTGAAGCGGCAATTCAAATGACGCCGCCGGCGAAGGACGGAGTCCGACGCCGGCGGATGATGACTTTGCTCGTCCAAGGCGGGTGCGCGGCTTATTTGTTGTTGCGCTGCGACCGGGCCCCGTCGAGTTGATCGAGGAGATTGTTCCTGTTCTGTTGCTGGCGGATGGCTTCGCTTTCAAGGACTCTCTGTCCGCTGCGGATTTCACTCAGTTTGCGGGCCATCCGGTCCTCGATGGAGGGAACTATCCTGGCTTTGAGGATAATGATCAGTTCCTTCTTCGTGATTTTGTCCTCGTCGTAGCCGAACAGATATCTCAAGCCGAGCACCCACCAGGGCAGATCCTTGAGAAAAGGTATGCCGCGGCGGATTTTCTGAACGTCGTTGGTGAAGAGCCCGCCGACCACGGTTTCCTCGCCGTCGATGAGAATGACGGATGTGTTCGCGACCGTTTTGTTCACGATCGTCGAAACCGGATCCGGAATCACGCTGCTTCTTTCAGCGCTGATCTTCAGGTGCACGAACTCGAGCGAGTCCTTGTTCATTATGGTCGGGGTCACGTCGATGATTGTGCCTGCGCTGTAGAACTTCTCCGTGGTGTTGCCCGAAAAATCCCTTTGCTTGATGGAGAAGTCCTGGCCCACGTGAATCCGTCCCACCTCGTTGGATCTGACGGTGATCGACGGGCTGGAAATCAGTTCGCCGAGATTTTCGGATTCCATTGCCTTTATCCACGCCTGTATGCTGGACTTCCCGTTCCGCCACAGCGGCGCCAGTTCGGTGAGCATCCCGTAATTGATCTCACCCTGCTGTTCGCTCGACTCGCTGGTGTTCGTCCCTAGGTCCACGTTCACGACGCCCACGTTGGTTGTCATAGACGGGGCGCTGTTAAGGAAATCCCAGTTGATGCCGAGCTGCTGCATCTCCGACCGGTTGGCCTCGAAGAAGATCGCGGATATCTCCACCTCGCGCGTCGAGGCCGCCTGCTTGGCGGTGAGATCGAGGCTGTCCTTGCCTGATACGGTCAGCGGATACACCCTAACGTAATCGGGATTTTCCACATACCAATAATTGTTCACTCGCAGCACGAGATCGAACGCGTCCCGCCAATGCATGTTCGGGATGTTGATCCCGATGGTCTGCGCGTCGGCGGCCTTTATGGATTTGGCAGTTCCTGCGGCGAGGGCTTCCTCGTAGACCAGCGGCTTGGAGGCGAACCTTTTAAATGCGCTCGAGAAAATCTGCATCGCCTTGACGAACGGCGTGTCGCCGGTCATGGAGAGTATTTCCTCGGGCGCCGTGTACTCCCGCAGCGGGGGCGTGTCCTGCGCGATCGCCGAGCCCGACAGCAGCGCGAGCAGCGCGAAAAGATGTAGCGTAGCGGCTTTCATGGGTTCTGCCTTACTTGATTTTTGGAGGATCGATCTTGTTCTGGAAGCGCAGCGTGAGCATATAGCGCTCGATGATTCCGCCCTTGTTCAGGATGAACAGCACCTGTCTGCGCTCCGGCATCACCTTGCTGACGTAACCGAGATACACCTCGTCGCCCTCGGTGATCATGACGAGCTGCTTGTGCTGGTCGCTGATGAAGGCGCGGCCCTTCATCACGGCGAGGAGCGTGGATTTCTCCACGTCGGGAAGGTCATACACATTGGGAGGAATCTCGGGATTCACAAGGGAGATGAACGGATTGTATGTGATCGGCTTGAAGGTCACTTCCTCGAGCGGCTTCACCGACGCGCTGTCGGCGAAAGGCGCCTGAGGCGTGAAATAGGCCAGAAGCTCGGCGTCGAACTGAACCGAATGCAGTATCACTCCGCGGTCCTTGTCCAGCGTGTGCACTTCGCGTATGTCGACGTTTTGAAGCTTCATCAGCTTGGGTCCGTGCTCGATGTACTGGAACAGCCGCGCGAGACTGAAGAACGGGCCCTGACCCGAGAGCCGGTATCTCACGTAGCCGCAGCCGTCCTGCTCCACCTTTTCCTGTGTGAGAACGTTGAGATCTAGCTCGGGGCTCAGCGCGAGTATCCGGTTCAGGTAGATGTTCGTGCCGCTGGCGTTCTCCGCGGCCGGAACCAGTTTGGGACGGAGCGTCCAGGCGTCGGTGAGATTCTGTACGCGGCGCTGAACCTGGGCCAGACGGTTGTAGAGGTCGGTCACGTCGCCGAGCTCCCGCTGCAGCTTGTCGCGTTCCTTTTTGATCTCGTCGATTTTCTTGTCCTGATAGAAATGTATGTAGCCGCCGCCGGCGCCTGAGAAAAGAACGAGAAGCGCCGCGAGTATTATTGAATTCCGGATCGCGTATGGCATCACTTCGCTCCTTTCTTTTTCTTGCTCTTGGTGCCGAGTTTTTTCTCGGTGTCCGCGGACGCGGATCCGAAACGCGTGGCGACGTCGCCCAGCGTGGCCGTGATCGTGTCGTGCCACACGGAAGCGGGCGAGCCGCTGCCCGGATACAGGTCGGGCACGGTCAGTCCGACGTCGAAGCGGAACACCTTGCGCTCGCCGATTTCCTGCACCGAGATTTCCCTCATGTTGGTCTGCCCGATCAGTTGGGAGAATGAAGGAACGCTGGCCCGCGTGGTCGAGAAGCCGTTAAAAGCTATGCCTCCGTCGGCGTCCGGCTTCATTTCGTTGATCCACATGTTCTGCAGAGCGCCCGCCGCCCTGGCAATCGTATCGAGTGTGGTCGAGTACTTCTCGGAATTCATCAGCAGCGTGTCGAGCGTGTTGGTAGCGTCTATTATGGCGGCCGAACGGTTCTCGAGTTCGTTTATCTGGCTCACGATCGCCCGCTGCTCGTTTACCTGCTTACGCTCGAAGGCGAGCTTGGCCGAGAGAGTGCGGATCTCCTCCTGCTTTTGCAGGCCGAGGAAGGTGAGGCCGGCGGCGGAGATGAAAAGCAGCGCAAGCAGCAGAAGTCCATGCCAGGCGAGCTTGAGCTTCTTCTGATCTTCCCGTATCCTGTGCGGTATGAGATTGATGTGATAGAAGTGCGGATTCTTGGGATCCAGTTTCTCCCAAGCAACTGAAAGAGGGATCGGATAATGCCGGATTTCCCTGGCCAGCGCTTCGTTCGCTCCGTGCGTCATGCGGAGTTTCGAGAGCGAATGGAAGACTATCTGCGGATTGTTCTCCAGTATTTCTTCCTTCAGGCCGATTTCTTCGGCGTATCCGGACAAGACGACCGTGTCGGCCTTGGGGAAGCCGGCGTTTTCCGCCGCCAGCTCGAGGCGGTTGTTCAGCATCGTCACGTATTCCCGGTCATTGGCGCCCTGCTGGACGGGAGGGGCCAGATAGACCAGGTCGTAACCGCGCATGATGTAGAGACGTGTCTCGTCCTTGCCCACATGTATTATGTGGGAGATGGAATCGTCCCTGAAACGGAAATGGCTTCGAACGAGGTTGATGAGCGCGACGTCGTTGCTGGTGACGAAATTGATGCGCGTGCTGCGGCGCGACGCATCGTGCGGCATCGCGAAGATTTCCAGCAGGGGCGTCCCTTCGATCCTCGCCGTCACGAGCAGAGTCGATTTGCCGATTCGCTGGTATGCGACCTGATCCTTCGAGAGCTCGATGTTGAGGGAGTGCTGTATCTCTCCGAGAATTCTCGTGAGCGCTTTAGAGGGATTCTCCTTGTCGACGGCCGGCAGCAGGAAGGTGCGGATGTTGTGGTCGCCCAGGCTGACCGCCAGCGAGGCCCCCGGCACATAATGACCGGAAATGAAATCCTTGACCGCCGAATGATCGACGGCATCTGTGTCGGACAGCTCGATTTTCTCGAACGGATTCGAGCCGCCTCCAGTGTCGTCCCCATCGTGTGTCACGTGCTGCATGACGGGCACTGTCATGCTCGCCAGATCGAGTATGCGGAGGTTTTTTCCGTCTCGACCGACCGAAGCGAGACGCAACGTGTCTCCCTCTATGGAGAGGCCGATGCAGACCTGGCTGGGTGTTGGTCCTGTGTTCATGTGCGTCGCTTCCGCTGCTTATTTTATGTTCAATAATTGTTGCATGCGTTTCTTGTTGTTGGCATGATTCAGCGCCTCGTCGATCGAGATCCGCCCGCGCCCGACGAGCTGCTTGAGGTCCTGCTCCATGGAGTGCATGCCGAGCGCCTGTCCCTCGGTGATCATCTGATAGATTTCTCCGGTATTCCCGTTTTTAATCGCGGATCGCACCGAGGGGGTGACGACAAGTATTTCGGTTGCGAGCGCCCGCTTCCCGTCCATCGTCGGGACCAGTTTCTGCGACATAACGCAACGGAGCACGTCGGCGAGTCGGTTGCGCACCCTGTCCTGCTCCATGGGCGGCACTTCGCCTATTATGCGGTCGATGCTTTCGACGGCCGAAGATGTGTGAAGCGTGGAGAACACCTTGTGGCCGGAATCCGTGATCTCGAGCGCCGACATTATGGTTTCGGGATCCCTCATTTCGCCTATCATCACTATGTCGGGGTCCTGGCGCAGAGCCTGCACCGTTCCGTCCTTGAAAGACATCACGTCGCGGCCGACTTCGCGATGGCGCACTACCGACCGCTTGGGAGTGTGCACGTACTCTATCGGCGCTCCGATGATGATGATATGGGCGTGCACCGCGGAATTGTTGGCGTCTATAATGGCGTCGAGAGTGGTGCTCTTGCCCGAGCCGGTTATGCCGGTGATCAGGATGAGCCCTTCCTTGGTATGCTGCAGATTGACTATGCGGGTCACGTTCATGTGGAAACCGTAACTCTCGTACGGCCTCACGGTGGCGTTGATTGCGCGCATGTTCATCGCCGGGGAATCGAGGTCGAAATACGCCGTGCCCCTGTAGCGATGGAGTTCTTCCCCGACTCTGGCCTGATAGGAAAAGTCCAGACTGCGGTTCTCGCAAAGATGCGCGCGCTGACGGGGGGTGACGAGGCCGTGTATGAGGACGTCGCTCAAAGGGGACGGCAGATCCGGCAGATCTTCCTGCGGCTTCTTGTCGCCGTGCACCCTGAACCATATTTTGCCGAGCGTGCCGCCGCTCCCGAGATCTATGTCCGACGCCTCCATTTGTCTCATGCGGCGCAATATCGCCTCGTAAAACATGCGCAGAAGCTGTATGGCCCGGTCGTCCTGAGCGTCGAGCTTCCGGGCTATCCACTCCTGCTTCTCGACACCGAAAAGATGATGGGGAATGTCCCTGGCTATGTGCTCCATCACGGCGATGGCGTTCTGTACCAGTGCTCTCGGAAGTTGGAATTGTCCGTTGCCCTGCGCGGCCGTCTGTGCCGGCTGCGGCGCTTCGCGCGATGAGATGACTGCACTTTCCTGATTCATTCGGAATTATCTTTCGTTTGCTGTGTCTTTCACTTGATCCATGCGCGGCTTTACAGCCGTCCAGCCACAAAATCCAAGAATCACGCCAATTTCACATTCTCGAGTAAACGACTGTTAATGAAGAGTATCGCCATGATTGTACGCTATTCGGCGGAATGTGGGATGAAAATATTGCAATCCGCGTAAATTCTTTTCAATCAAATGTTTTAATGACGGACGAGGAGGTTTCATTCATCGGACATGGTGGCGGCGATTACTTCCGAAATACAGGAGACTCCTTCTTTAACACGTTCGCGGGCCGAAGCGCGAAGGGTCAGCATACCTTCCGAAATTGCAATGCTGCGGACAAGATCTTCATTAATTTCTTCTCCGGATTCGAAGACGGCCCGTCGGACGGCCGGCGAGAAATACAGAGACTCGTGAATCGCCGCCCGTCCCTTGTATCCGCTGATGCATGTGGGGCAGCCGACGGGTTCGTAAAAAGTGGTCGTGGCTATCTCTTCTTCCGTGAAGCCGACACTCAATGCCTCGGCTATATCGGGTTTCTCAACTTTTCGCTTGCATTTCGGGCACAGGCGGCGGACCAGCCTCTGTGCCACGATCAGGTTGATGGCATAGGCGATCAGAAACGGCTCGATCCCCATCTTGAAAAGGCGGGTCACGGCGCTGGGCGCGTCGTTGGTGTGCAGAGTCGAGAAGGTCAGATGGCCAGTATTGGCCAGCTTTATCGCGATATCTGCCGTGGTCTTGTCGCGCATCTCGCCCACCATCACAATGTCGGGATCGTGGCGCAGGATGGATCGAATCGCCTGCTCGAAGTCGGCCTTGGGGCCGATCTTGATCTGCCTGGCGCCCTGGATGACGTATTCCACGGGATCTTCAACCGTGAGGACGTTTACCTGAGGCGATATCACAGCGTAGAGTGCGGCTACCAGGGTAGTGCTCTTGCCGCTTCCGGTGGGACCGGTGAGAATGACCATGCCCTGAGGTTTCCTGATAGCCATGTTGAACCATTCGTACGCCTTCTCCTGGAAACCGATTTTCCGGATGTCGGTGATCACTTTCCTGCTGTCCAGCACTCGGATGACGATGCTTTCGTACTTCATCGTGTATTCGGTGCCGACGATAGGAAGACAGGAGACGCGGAATCGGAGAATCGTGTTGTCGATCTGTCGCTGGATGAAGCCGTCCTGAGGCGCGTCACGCTCGAAACGGTCGACTCCGCGGCTTCGGTCCTTGACCACCGCGATGACCGCCTCGGGGCGGCTGCCCTCGATCCGGTTCCAGAGGCGCAGTTTGCCGTCTACGCGGAAATGGAAATCGGTGCTGTGCGGCCCCGCCGGAAAAATGTGCACGTCGCTCGCGCCCTGTCTCACGGCTTCGACGAGACAGCCCTCGAAGAAGGTGACGAGCATGCTTTTGTTGATTTCCTGGTCCAGCGCGGCTTCGTCGATTCCGCTCTCGAAGTCGGTGTCGTGCAGCTCGGCTTCTATATCCTTCAGACTCTCGAGGAACACGTTCTCGCTTTTCAGGAACGATTCCATGTGAGGCTGCAGGGCGGCGAGGCGAACGAAGTAAACCTCGTATTTGCGGGCCCTGAAATAGTACGCGATGCGGGGTATGTGCTTGTGCGTCGGGTCGGCGGCGATGATGATCAGCTTGTCCTGGGATTGCTCGTCGTACTTCCAGGGCAGAGCTTTGGCCTCGGTGAGGAACTGGCGCTGCTGCGGAGTAAGCGAGTCCACGAGCTGCTTGATGAAGGTGGCGCGCCGTTCATCGATTACGCCGTCATCCAGCCGCAGTTCCTTGAAGGCGTATACTTTCGCTACCTCGCTGAAAACCGAGTCATGATCGACCTTGAACTCGTTTACCAGTATCTGGGCGAGACTGCGCTGGCCGTTTCCGGCCTCGCGTTCCTTTATCGAAATCGCCCGACTGATCAGCTCGGAATCGACGACGCCTTTGTGAAGCAGGGCGAACCCTACTTTATCGATCAGTTTTGTCGAAGCAGTTGACGGGAGATCCATGTTTTTGCGTTTTCAAACAACCCCTTCACCCTGAGCGCGGACGGAAGGAGAAAATACAGTGCATCCAGCGAACCCATTCCACCCGGAGTTTTCGGCTTGATTATGGACACTTCGGACGATACGATGGTGATCGCCGTCATGACTATCATGATGATCAGTGCCACCCATAGCTGCATGAAGTCGACCACGGATTTCAGCCTGTACGTGGTTTCGCGTTCGTAGAAATTTGCTAGTTGTAGAGCGGTTTCCTTGACCATGCCGGTCTCGGCGCCCGCATGATATCGCGACAGCGCTGTTCGGGTGAACACATTGGCAGCCTCGAGAGACTCGTGCAGGCCCTTCCCGTGCTGAAGCATCATCGGTATGGTGATGGTCTTTATCTGATGCTCGAAATACCTGTTGCCCGTCGCCTCCGCCGCGGTTTTTATGACGTCGATGTTCTCTCCGGAACCGCTGTACAGCGAGTAGAACACTCTGGAGAACACCTCGATCATGGTCTTGTGTATCAAGGATCCGAGCACCGGTATGCTCAGCATCGTCTTATCCACCCATAATCGTCCTTTCGGATTCACATAAACCGTCACTACGCCGGCTGCGATTATCACCACCAACAGAATGACCCAGACAATGTTGGCGACGAGCCAATCGCTCATCTGAAGAGTCGTTTCCGTCATGGGCGGCAGTTCGATTCCGTATTTGAGAAACATCCGCGCGGTTTCAGGGAAAATGTACGCCACATAGAAGATCACGGCGAGTATCAGGAGGACAAGGGTGATCATGGGCATCATCATCGCGCTCTTCATCGCCTTGCGGAACTCCATGTTTCTTTCCAGGAATTTCGCGGTCGAATCGTACATCTCCGCCATCGCGCCGCTTTTGGAAGCGAGTCCCAGCATTTTTGATGTGAACCTGCCGAAAATGTGCTCATACTTGGCGAACACGCGCTCGGTTTCCTTGCCCTGCCGGAGATCGTTGTTAATATCCCGCAGCGTATCCTTGAGCACCTTGTTGTCAATGTCATTGGCGAGGAGATTCAGCACCTCGTTGAACGGCAGTTTCTCTCGCAGAAGCTCGGCGCTGAGCCGTACGAAAGTAATGATGTCTCCTGTGGGCGGTTTTCCCGAGGCCTCGCGCACCTTTTTGCGGACGAACATCACGCGGAAACCCATCGCCTGGAGACCTGTCACCACTTCGCTCTTCGAGAATGCCTTCTGCTCCCCCAATATCGGCTTCTCGTTGTCCTTCTGCACTTTATAGAGGAACGTGACGCGCTTCTCCAGCTTCTGGACTTTGAAGGACCTGCCTTTCGACATCTCCTGGATCTTGCTCTTGGCTTCCGAGGCCGTGGAGGCGCTTATGTTCCCCTGAACGGTTTTTCCGGATGGTACAACGCCTGTAAATCTGAATTCTGCCATGATCGTCCTGTTTTTCGTATGATTCTGTTCCGATTTCTCTTCGTTCCAATTATCGCGCCAAATTTTTCAAAATGCGTGTTTCAGGTCAGGAATGGGCCGCTTTTTGGATTTTCAGAGCTTACCCACAGTCGTTCGCCTTGCAAAGATTTCATAGATATGCAGCTCTTATAAAAAGAAAAGAGCAAAAATTGCCGAACCACCTTGTCGAATAGTCTGTTTCTGGAAGAACGCGCCGCAAATAAAAGAACCGCCGTCCGGATCGGACGGCGGTCTTTTGTTCGCGGATACCGGATCTATGATCCGGAGGAGATGATCTTACCAGCCGGTGAAGACGGGATCGTCCATCGCGCCGGGGTTGACGGTGACGGAGACCGTTGCGCCGGAAACAGTGGCGGAAGTGCCGACGATGTCGCAGCTCTGGTCGGCCGGTGTGACGGTGTAAGTTCCGTTGATGTTTATTCCGTCAGCGGCCATGCCCAGATCCTCGAGGGTGCAACCGTCGAAGCTGTTGCCGCCGCCGCCGAGCAATGCGGGTTTGCGATAGAAGCCCTGAGCGGCGGCCGCGAGACGCAGGCAGTCCTGAGTCACGGCATCCTTGTTGGCGTTGTCGGCGTTCGTGCCGAAAATGTTGATTCCCACTACAACCGCGATGCCGACAATGATGACACCGAGGACGATGAGAAGCAGCTGTTGGGTACCCATGGAAACCTCCTGTTAATTGGTGATGGTTGTGATGGTGGTGTTGTTTGGATGTTCTGTTCGTTGTTTTGCGAGTCGAATTTCCGGAATGCAATTTACAGGTCGAATCTTTCAGCGGTCTGAACCGCACATTAATCCTCTGTAAGGTTGGGGGAATGGTTCTCTTTGCTGTTTCCGGTTGTTTTCGTCTGCGAATCGCCTGCTAATCTATCATGCTTACATTGCAGCATCCTTTCAGTAAAATGACAATTTTGTAATGTTTGCACTGCGCAAGCCGGGCCGCACCTATTAATAAAAAACAATCCCGCCGGAAGGCGGGATTGCAGGGTCGCGATGCGGCCGCTCGTCTCGGCGCTCCCTGCGCGAGGAGACGAAACGACTGCGGACGCGTTACCAACCGTCTCTAATGGGATCGTCGATGGTTCCCGCATATACCGTCACCGTTACCGTCGCTCCCACCTTGGCCTTTGAATAACCGATTATCTCGCAGTAATCTCCGGCACTGCCGTCCACGGTGTAAGTGCCGTTGTCGTTCTCGCCCTCGCCAGAGCCGTTCATGTCCATTCCGCATTGCTGGATGTCGATGTCCTCGAAAGTGTTGCCGCCGCCGTTGAAAAGACGCGGCCTTCTGTAGTAACCTTGCGCTCCCGCCGCCAGTTTCATGCAGTCTTGCGTAATCGCATCCCGATTAGCCGAATTCATGCCCTCTATAAAGCTCGGGATGGTCCCGACCACGATCGCGATCCCCACGATTATGACCCCGAGAACGATATACAATATTTGTTGTGTGCCCATATCCGGCTCCTCTGTCGTCCGGTTTGCATCCTCTGTTTGTTTAATCCCGTCTCGAGCGACGCACTGCTCTCGTTCAGGTACAAATCTACCTTCGCTATATTACAAATCCCTTACTTGCGCATTACAGTTCTGTAACGCGACATAGGTCCCCGGAGGCCGGCGCGGATTTCAGGCGTGAGCTTCCTCGTCCAGAGGCAGTTTAACGGTGAAGGTGCTTCCTCTGCCCGGCGAACTTTCAACGAATATTTCTCCGCCGTGGGTTTCAACTATCCATTGGACTATATACAGGCCGAGTCCCGTGCCGCTGCGGCTTCTGGAATGTTCTCGATCCACCCTGTAGAAGCGCTCGAAAATCCTCGGCAGCGCTTCGGCCGGAATGCCGATACCGGTGTCGCGGACCTTCACGAAAGCGAAGCCGTCCCTGGCCTCGAGCGATATGCCCACTACTCCTCCGCCGGTGTTGTATTTGACCGCGTTGTCGATGAGGTTCAACAGCACCCTGCGGATCCGCAACGCGTCGCCCGAAATGTGCGCGTCCTGCGTTGAATCGAGCCGGAAAGCCACTCCGGCCTGCGCCGTGAAAAGTTCGGCTTCGTCGGCCATTTCCTCCACCAGCACTTTGAGATTGACCGGCCTTCGTTCCATGGGCTCGCGGCCGATTTGGGATTTTGC
Organism: uncultured Chromatiales bacterium; assembly: GCA_964388275.1. GTDB lineage: Bacteria > Bacteroidota > Ignavibacteria > SZUA-365 > SZUA-365 > JARYLZ01. The sequence goes on along the minus strand of CAYLZD010000009.1, from coordinate 90,361 downwards.
CACGAGCAGAAGGTCGTCTATTATCCGTGACAAGCGCATGATCTCTTCGAGCAGGCTTGCCAGGATCTCCTGGTACTGCGCGGTGTTTTTCGGGCTTCGCAGCGCCAGTTCCACTTCGCCCCTCATTATTGTAAGCGGTGTGCGCAGCTCGTGGGAGGCATTGACCGAGAAATGCTGTATCTGCTCGTAGGCCTCGCGCATTTTCTGCACCGAATCCTGAATGGACGCCATCTTCATCTGGAATTCCTCCTCGATGGCGGCGGTGGGCAGCGGCGGAGCTTCCAGCGTGCGTGGCATGATTTCATAGCGGCTGCGATGCAGCTGCTCGGATATGATCCATCCGACAAGGTATGAAAAGAAGGCGCCGACGGGTATGAAGATCAGGCCTATACCGATATAGGTGGTCCGGAATCGATCCATTATTTCCGGAGTCAGCAGATTCAGGGACGTGAAATGGAAATTGAAGATGGTTATTATGAGCAGAGAAATAAAGGTCACCACGGCGAAGATCGTGCTGCCGTAAATGATCGAAAAACGTGTTTTCAGTCCGATGATCATTCGTCTGGATCCCTGAGAACATAGCCGACGCCGCGCACGGTGTGTATCAGCCGCGCGTCGCGGCCCTCGTCCACCTTCTTTCTCAACCTCGTCATGTAAACGTCCAGCACGTTGGTTTCGCTGTCGAAGGTGATGTCCCAGATATGTTCGATAATCGCGGAGCGCGTCAGCACTGCGTTTTTGTTGCGGAGCAGGTATTCGAGGAGCTTGAATTCCTTCGCGGTCAGATCGAGGACGTCACTCCCCCGGCGCACGGTGTGCTGCAGCAGATCGAGCGTCAGGTCGCCCGCGACCAGCAGATTGCTCGGCCTGTCCATCTGTGAACGGCGCACCAGGGAACGCACCCGCGCGATGCATTCGGCCAGGGCGAAGGGTTTGGTCAGATAATCATCGCCCCCGGCGTTCAAGCCCTCGATTTTGTTCTCGAGCTGCCCCTTGGCGGTGAGTATGAGAACCGGAGTGCTTTTTTCCTTTCTCAATTCGGCCAGCAATTGCATGCCGCTCTTCTTGGGGAGCATCAGGTCGAGTACGATAGCGTCGTATTCCTCCGTGAGGGCTAAAAACAACCCCTGCTCTCCGTCCTGGGCCGTGTCCACGGTGAACAGTTCCTCCTCGAAGCCCTGTTTGAGGAAGGAACACACTTTCTGCTCGTCTTCGATGATCAGGATTTTCATATCGATGCGGTTCTCCCCGCCGCTTCCAGCGGGTCCAGTTTGACTTCTCTTACGGTTTTTCCGAAAAGGACGAGTGTTGTGATCATTCCTCTGTAGGTGAGAGTGATCCCGTTCGGGGTTATCACGGACAGGGTGCAGGGTTTGGCGTCGCCGATGCTAGGGTGCACCGTGAGGGAGGCGATCTCCGAGATCGGCGCGCCTTCCCAGCTATCGCTGCCTATCACCGTCTCGAAAGCCGGATTTGCGTTCCGGATGACGTCCGTTGATTCATCCAGATGGACTACGGGGAACGGAACGTATTTCAGCATGAAGCGGTATTGTTTTGAGAGACGGAAATGCGCCTTGTCATCGACCGCGATTTCGGCCCGTGTTCCGGCGGCGCCCTGCGTCGTGGGATAGTGGATGCCTGCCAGCAGGTACTCCGCGTCGCCTTCCATGCCTTGAGGGAGACGCGCCGCGGTCCATATAGCGTCCATGAACGAACCGTCCTGAAGCCGCACCGGCATGGCCGCCGTCGCCGCGCCTCCGGGAACGGAGTCGTCCGCCACGGCCAGCATGTCGTGCAGGCGGTCTCTGTCCGGGGCGGCGAATGCTCCTTCGAAGAAAGAGATCATTCCATCCGTTTCAGGGTTCCAGCCCAGGGCTCTTCGCAGCGCGCCGTTCAGGAAAAGCGGAATTCCCCGCCGGCTCAAAAGCGAGCAGTAGAAGCCGAGGCTGTCCAGCAGAGATCTCAACGTATCTGGTCCGCTCGCGGCGGCCGTTCGCGCGGCTTCCCCGGGCGCGGCCTCTCGGTCGCCTTGCGAGGGCTTCCGCAGGTGGTCCAGCGAGAGTCCGAGCGAACTTGCCACTCCCGTGAGGAATTTTTTCAACCTCGGGACTTGAGCCGACGAGGGAAAGACCACGAGTATCGAGGCGAGGGTTTCGCGCGAAACCATCACTGGTGTCGTGATCGCGGTGACATGCGAGGAATTTACGGTGAAATGGCTGACGTCGGCCTGCGATGAGACATCCCTGGGAGGGTGGGAGAAATAGCGGAGGGCCTGCGTGTTCCAGGGCACCGGGTCTCCGGACCAGGGCACTCCTTCCTCCAGATCGCGGAATCCGAGCCGGAAACCCGCCGCATCCTTCACATACACCGACAGCTCCAGGGCGCCTATCTTCTGCCTCAACTCTCCGAATGCGTGCTTCAGCACGTCCTCTTCGGCGCCGGCATTCTGCAGCAGGGCTTCCGCGCAGCGATTCCTCAGCGTAAGTTCCAGATGTAGCCAGCGGAGATCCTCCACTATGGCCGATACTTCCGATGCCATGTGATCGAAGGAGAACTGCGTGCTTGCGGATGCGGCGGCGACTGCCATTCAGGGGCTGCGAAATTGCGTTTCCGGAAAATAAACTATTTTTCCGCCAATCGCTGTTCGGTCCATGCGAAAGCGGAGACTTCGAAAGCGAATATATGTATAGCCGCGCCGAAAATTGCGGATGATTTTGTTCTAAGTTGCACTAATTACAAAGGAGCCGATATGAGCACGACTACTCATCCCATCCCGACGGATCTCTACAGGCTGCCTTGGAATCTCACCGACAATGCCATCTCTTGGCTGGAGCCCACCAGCTTCTGCAACCTTGCGTGCGAGGGCTGCTACAGGCAGAACAGGCCCGGTTCGCATAAGACCCTCGATGAAATTGAACATGAACTGGAGGTTTTCAAGCGGCTGCGCAAATGCGATTCCGTCTCGATAGCCGGCGGAGAACCGCTCGCGCATCCCGAAATCGGGGCGATCGTGCGCCTGGTCAGACAACGCGGCTGGAAACCCGTCGTCAATACGAACGGCGCCCTGCTGACGCCCGGACTTCTGCGAGAACTCGTGCACGCGGGCGTGGCGGGCTTTACCTTTCACGTCGACAGCGGACAGAACCGTCCCGGATGGAAGGACGCCTCTGAAAGCGACCTGAACGAGTTGCGTCTACAGCTGGCCGCACTCCTCGCTACCGAAGGCAGTCTTACCTGTTCCTTCAACGCCACGGTGTATCCCGGCACGCTGAAGGAAATTCCCGGAATCCTGAGCTGGGCCCGGGAACACATCGATGTCGTCCACGTGCTCGTCTTCATACTCTACCGCTCCGCCCGTCTCGCGTCGGGCTTCGATTACTATGCAGGCGCGGAGCGCGTATGCTTCGGCGAAGTGGTTTACGGGGCGCCGGAAGACGACATCAACACCTTTCTACGGGCTCAGGAAGCCCTGGATGCCGCGAGTGAGGGGGGTGAACCGATCGAACCCTGCGCATACCTCGGCGGCACCGAGCAGCCGTCCTCCTTCAAGTGGCTGCTGGCCGGGCGGGTGGGCGCGCGCGGCAGAATATACGGGCACGTGGGTCCGAAATTCATGGAAATCGTGCAAGCGGGCCACCACGCCTTCACCGGCAGATATCTCGCCTACGCGAGCCCTCCGATGCAGAGAAGAGGCCGCCTGATGTTTCTCGCCGCTCCATTTGACGCGGGTGTCAGACGGATCATGCGCAGATATTTGGCTTCGCTGTTCAGCTCTCCGGTCTCTTTCTTCAGACGCCTGCGATTTCAGTCCGTTCTGGTAATACAGCCCGCGGACGTCGACGAGACCGGCCTCATCAACATGTGCGACGGATGTCCCGACATCACTGTCTGGGACGACCGTCTCGTCTGGTCCTGCCGTCTCGAGGAACAACTGCGCTGGGGATGCAACATCCGCCTTGCAAAAAGCGGTCCGGCCGTCGGCTCATGAGCCGCGGCGGAAGATGATCAGCGCATTCCATTCCATATAGTGCCGCTGATATCGGAGATAGATGTTCCGCTCCTCGCGCGCCCGCGCAAGATATTCCCTTGCTGATGGATCAGCAGGACGCGAGGCGGCATGCTCAATTATGGAGTTCCACTGCAGATTCATGTAATCGTCCCATTCCTCCGTGGTGCTGCGGCGGCAGCAGCGCAGTTCCAGTCGCTGCATATCGAGAATGCGCAGCAGCCTCCTCATATCGAGTATGTCCCAGCCCTGCCGGTTGATCCACGCTCTGTATGCGCGCGGCAGCGGAACGTCGATGCAAGGTTCACCGATTATGAAAAATCCATCGTTCGAGAGCGCCGGTCCCAGAATCCGGAGCGCGGCGCTGAAGTTTCCGAAAACGGGAGTGGTGCCGAGACACATTATGATTTGCCATTGCGGGGTTCCGAAGCTCAAGGCGCTCGCTTGAGTCTCCTGGCGCACGAGAAGCCGCTCGAGACCGTGTTTCGCGAACAGAGTCCGCGCAGCGTCGTTCCACCTCGGCCGGGAATCCAACAGCGTGCATCGCGCGCCGAATTCACGCGCCAGGGCGAGAGCAGGATATCCCTTCCCGCTGCCGATGTCCAGCAAAGCGGGTTCCGAATGCCTGACGAAACGCCCGACAATTCCCAGGAGAGCATCCTCCCTGATCGGATTCATTATTGTGTGATCGGTGTAGGCGATGTCGTAGTATGCGGCGATGTCCATTGCGGAACTCCAGTCCGGTGCAGATGCGTCGGCGCGAAGAATACGCTTCCCGTCCGTCAAAAACCAGACCGCCCGCAGTTGTTTTTCCTCTATGCATGAAGCACTTTTGAACAATGAATGCCGCGGAATCGAAGAATGGATAGTACGCCTACCGCTGACCGTGACATACGGCCCCGGCCGTGGCGCAGGATTTCGAGCCGCGTGAGGTTCGCCAACCCATGGTGGAAGTATCTGCTGGACAGGGTGGAACTCCCCGGCGGAGACGAGGGAGAATACCACATCGTCGAAACACCCGGTTCGGTCATCGTCGTGCCTGTGGATGATGAAGGAAGACTTCTGCTCGTTCGGCAGTATCGCTACCCGAATGATCGCTGCAGTCTGGAATTCCCGGGCGGAGGAATCACTGGGGAAGGAGGCGCTCTCGATTCCGCCGCGCGGGAATTGAAGGAGGAAGCCGGCGTCAGCGCCGGGACGCTCATCCCGCTCGGCCGCTTCAATCCCTGGAACGGCGTCACGAGCGAAATCTGCTCCGTGTTCCTCGCGCTGGATTTGCGCCCTTGCGACAGACCGCACGATCCTGCGGAAGAGTGCATAACCGAGCGTCATGCCGTGGAGGATTTCGAACGCCTCGCCGTAAAAGGCGATATCTGGGACGGACAAACGCTGGCCGCCTGGACTCTGTTTCGCTTACGCGGAGAGCGGTGATGATCGCAGCAGGCATCTTGCGCGGTTCCGGGAGAGCGTCGCGTGGTTTTCTGCCGGCGTTTTTTCTGTCCGCCGTCCTCTGCGCTTCGGCGTCGGAAGCCGCCGGCTCGAAGGAATCCGTGCGAACCGGCGCCGATGTCCTGCTAAGCGACTCCATCCATCTTCTGGCCGGCAAACGGGCCGGCGTAGTATGCAACCGCGCCTCGGTGCTCAGGGACGGCTCACATATCCTGGAAGCGATGCGCCGGCATTCCGTCGGCGCGTCGGCGGTGTTTTCGCCGGAACATGGTTTTGACGGCTCTGCGGAGGCGGGCAGTCCTGTGCCGGACATGCGACTGGAAGGCCTGCGCGTGTGGTCCTTGTACGGCGCCGCGCGCAAACCGTCCCGGGCCATGCTGCGCGGTATCGATCTGCTCGTTTTCGATCTGCAGGATGTCGGAGTGCGCTATTATACATATGTCTCGACGCTGGCTCTCTGCATGGAAGCCGCGGCTGAAAACGGCATCCCGATTGTCGTTCTGGACCGTCCGAATCCCATCAACGGTCTCACTGTGGAGGGTCCGGTGCTTGACACGGCCCTGCGCAGTTTCGTCGGCATGTTCCCGGTCCCCGTCAGGCACGGCATGACCATCGCCGAGATGGCGCTGATGATAGCGGGCGAGAAATGGATACGCGGCGCGGATATGCTGGACCTGCGCATCGTGCCGATGGCGCAATGGCGCAGGGACATGTGGTTCGAGAGCACCGGACTTCGATGGATACCGCCTTCTCCGAACATGCGATCCGTCGACGCCGCTCTGGCGTACGCGGGCGTATGCCTGTTGGAAGGGACCGCGATTTCCGAAGGCCGGGGCACGGAGGAACCGTTTCTTTTATTCGGGGCGCCTTTTCTCGACGCGTCCATTTTAACGGATGAACTGAACGCCGCCCGCCTGCCTGGCGCGCGTTTCGAGCGCGTGGCGTTCGTTCCGGTAGCCGAGCCCGGCGCCTCGAGGCCGAAATACGAGGGCCGCGAATGCCGCGGAGCGCGGTTGGTGATCGTCGACCGCGATTCCTTCAGATCATTCGATGTCGGCGTCGCGCTGTTGCGGCGCATCTCCCGCCTCGCTCCGGACGAATGGGGACCCGGGCCTTACCTGGACACGCTGGCAGGCGTCAGGGGGTTCCGGCAAGCTTTAGACGCGGAACATGCGGCGGGTGAAGAGGCCCGCGAGCAAGCCGCGCTGAGAACGTTCGCCGATGCCCGCTCGCGATACCTGATCGCATCATACCGACAATAACGGAGTTCAATCAAATGAAAGAACGAATTCTCCCGACCGCCCTGCTCGCAGTGCTCTTCTGCGCGTCTGCGTGCGACAAACCGGCCGGAGGCGGAGCCGTCGATTCGACCAAAGCCGCTGCGGCCGATTCGCTCTCCACCGGTCTGCCCGGTTCGCTCGAGCGCACTGCGGACACCCTTCGGCTGTCCCTGCTTTTCAAAAAGGGGGAAGCGTTCGGCTTCAGCATAACCACGAGGCAGGATGTGAAGAATTCGGTCGACACCATGGTCGAGAAATCGACACAGAGCACAACCGTTTCGTACCGCTTCGACGTGGACGAGGTTCTGCCCGACGGCTCCGCCCGTTTGCGCGCCACCTGCCTGCGCGTCGTTTTCAGCGGCAACTATACGAAGGAAGGCGTCAGGCGTTCCATGCTGTATGACAGCGAGGAAAAGAACGATCCCGCAAAGGAGAAGACCTTCGCTCAGTACAACGCGCCGGTCAATACTCCTTTTGAAGCGCTCATATCGAAGGACGGTCGAATCTCCGGGGTAACGAAATACGACGGCGTGATCAAGCGGCTGCTGGGAGGGGATTACGGCAAAGTGGCCAAGAACGCCCGCGACAGGATCGGAGAATCGTACGCGGAGGAAGGACTGAAGAACATCATCCAGATGGCTTTTCAGAAATTCGAGGACAGGCCGGTCGGAATCGATTCTTCCTGGAAACACAGCTGGACCGGCGCGGTCGGCTTCCTTAAAATCCGAAACGACGCCACCTATGTGCTCAAGGGTTTCAAGTCGTCTCCCGAACTCGATGGACGACTCGCCTACATCGAGGGCCGGCTTCAGTCCACATACACGGGGCCGAAGGTTCTCGATACCGGAGAGGGCAACGCGACGATAGAGAAATTCAATGTCCGCGGGGTCGGACTCACCGTCTTCAGCATGAAAGAAGGCAAGCCGGTTTCGCGCACATTGCGGCAGTCGCTCTCAACCAGTTTCTTCGTCGAACCGCCGGCGGAACTGCGGGAACAGGCGCCCGACCGATCGCTCCCCGGTTATCGGTGGGCTCAGGAAGCGACCGTCGAGAATACCGTCGCCCGCATCAAGCTATAGCGCCTGTGATTCGCGGAACTGGATGTTCATCATGCTCGTTTTTTCAGCCATCACGATTCACAAGGGACGTTGCCTCTATCCGCAAGGCGCCGGAGCCTCCGGCACGCGCTTCCCGGATGATCCTCTCTCGCTGGCGCGTTTTCTGCGCATCGAAAATGCAAAGGCATTGCACATCACGGACATGGACGCCGCGCTGTACGGGATTTGCGACAACCGGAAAATCGTGCGAGAAATCGTGAACGCTCCGGAAATACACATCCCGGTGCAATACGCGGGCGGTGTCCGCGCGTGCAGCGATGTCGGGCAGCTTCTCAATGAAGTCGGAGTAAAGAGAGTCGTGCTCGATCCCGGCGCTTTGGACAAGTGCGCGGAGGCCGGGCGTCTGCTCGAGGAATTCGACTTGAGCAATCTTGTTTTCGATTTGCGCGTGGCCGATCGTCGCATGGTCTCGGATTGTTCCCCGGCGGAGGGCGGCGAATCGGCGGTCGAATACTGCCGCCGTATAAGCCGCTTCAGGATAGCGCGCGCTTTGTACACGGATGTCGAGGCGGAACGCAACAAGACCGCGGCGGATCTGAGCGCCGCCATGGAAATCGCAGAGGCGGCCGGACTCATTCTGACGTTGAACGGCGGAGTGCGCAATCGCGCCGATCTGAAAAGAGTGGAAGCGCTCAAGGGCAAGCCCGTCGACTCCATAGTTCTTGCGGATCCGCTGTACAGCGACGCCTTCCCCTGTCAGGTCTTGTGGAGGATGGCCGAAGACGAAACCAGCGGTGAAAATGGCGCTTAAATGGTTGGATGATCGTGAACTATTCATGGATTCAATCGCTCATTTATTCACATTGACATTTCAAGGAAAATGTGTATATTCACTTCTGTGAAAATTTTTCACATGATCTGCGGGCGCAAATCATGTGACTGATCTTTCGCAGGGCTTCACTAAAAACGACAATTCAATATTGCGCGCCTTTTTCAGCCGGCGCAGGCGAGTCAGGCCGCATCCATCCCAAGCATTTTATTCAGGTGACCCATGACGACTGTCCGCACGCGATTTTCTTGCACGATCGTCCTAATTCTTGTTGTATGTGCCGGAAGCCCCGCTCAGTGGCGACCCGCCGCTGCATTTCGCTCATCCCCCGAAATGCCTGATATGCTGCCCCTGCTTCCGGAGAGGGAAAACATTTTCAGTCCGGACGTAACGTCATTGTATCTCAGCGGTTTTTTCGGGATCAACCACAACACCAACATGGGCGACTTCCGCACCGATTGCGACTGCAATTTCGAGGGCGGGCTCAATCTCAAGAACCTCGGCGCGCAGATCGGAGTCGATGCAACATATCAGTTCCATTCGAACTGGGCCGTCGTCGCCAAGGTCTCGTATGACAACAAGCACAGCAAGGAATCCTACTCGCGAACCATCGAGACGCCCATCAAGCTGGGTAACATAGTGGTGATCCGGCCCATCGAGTACGAAGAAAGCGGCTCCGTCAGTCTCGCCTACTTTTCGGTGGGCGTGTTCGGCAGATGGCAGCCGCGTCTGGAACGCTGGTATGTGTTCGCCGGTCCGTCAGTGGGCCTGCCGATGGCCAACAGCATCAGGCATGATCAAGCCATACTGACTCCTGAAGTCGCCTATCAGGAGATCGGCATATCCGACAAGAAGCGCGAAGTGTCGACCGCGACTTTCACAGGCGACCTACGTCTCGAGGCGATGGTAGGGTTCGGATACGACCACATAGTCAGACCGAGATGGTATCTCAATCCTGAAATACGCGTCGGATATCCCTTGACGAAAATCACGACGACCGTGACGGATCGAGGAAAAGACATCGACATCCCCGACTGGAAAGTGATGTCGGTGCAGATCTCTCTCGGTCTCAAGTATCAGGCTTTCTGAGACAGCCTGCCCGCTGCCTCTCTTCCAAACGAAATCGCCCACAAAATCCGTATCGAGCCTTCATGCAAAGAATCGCAATTACCGGCATCGCAGGATTACTTCTGGTATCCTACTTCATTTCTGGCTGCTCTTCCACCACGCCTGCGGATATTGCCCGAGTCACCGGCGGGGTAGTGGAGAATCTCGGAGAAAACGTCAATTCACCCTATGACGACTACGCCCCGGCGGTAACCGCCGACGGCACGCTGTTTTTCACCTCGCGCAGACCCAACCCGAACCGGCTCGATTTCGGCGACGACGTATACCGCGTCAACCACATCGAAACCGACTGGGAAAAACCGACCTATCTGTCCGAAGTTATAAACACGAAGGAATCGCAGGGCGCGATCTCCGTGGCGCCCGACGGCAAGACGCTCTATGTGGCGCTGTGCTCGGAGCCCGATGGTTTCGGAAGATGCGACATCTACGTCGCCGAATGGAACGAACTCGGCACCGAATGGACGCGGGCCCGCAATCTGAACAATCTCGAGGGCAGGGATATGCGGATGGAAAAACGAGTCGACAACTTCGACTTCGTCAACACCACTTACTGGGAATCGCAGCCCTCAATCTCGCCTGACAGACAGACGCTGTATTTCGCCTCCGACAGGCCGGGCGGTTTCGGCGGCACCGACATCTGGAAGACCGTCAGGCAGGAAGACGGTTCATGGGGCCGGCCAGTAAACCTCGGGCCCGACGTGAATACCAAGGGCGATGAGAGAACCCCGGCGATTTCCTTCGACAACAGAACACTTTACTACTCGTCGGACGGTTTTCCCGACGGGGAGCCGAACAAGGCCGCTGGCGGTTTCGACATCTATATGACGCGTTGGCAAGGCTCGCGGTGGTCCCGCCCGATGAATCTCGGATATCCCATCAATTCGAAAAACGATGACGTGTTCATCTCACCGACGCTTTCGGGCGACACTCTCTTCTACGCCTCGAACCGCGAAGGCGGCTATGGGGGTTTCGACCTTTACATGCTTCTCGATCCGCCATTCCCGCCCGACGCCATGATCGTCATCAGCGGAGTCGTGACCGACGCGGAAACCGGACAGCCCCTGGCCTCCACTCCGTTGACCATCGAGGATTACGGCACCGGCGAGATAATTGGCAAATTCCAGAGTCTGGAAAGCGGTCAGTTCACCTATGTCGCCCCCGCGGGCAAGGACTACCGCCTCAGCGCCGAACAGAAGGGCTACATTTTCAAATCAGAAGTGTTCGAGGTGCCCGAACTCACGAGGGACAGAAGATGGGTGAAAAACATCGCACTCGAACCGATTCCGCCCATCATTTCCGTGCCGCCGAAAACCAATCTCACCGTGCTCTTCGATTTCGACCGAGCCGAGATGCGTCCGGAATCCAAACCCGAACTCGACCGCGCCATGCGATTCATCCTGCAGAATCCGGGCAGACGCTTCGAAATATCCGCTCATACGGACGGAATGGGGACCGAGGAATATAACCTCGATCTTTCGGAACGCCGCGCACAGGCCGTGAGGAAATACCTGGTAGACAGAGGAATCCCTGCCGATATCGTATCCGCGAAGGGTTATGGAGAATCGCAACCTATCGACGATAACAAGACTCCTCAGGGCCGTCAAAGGAACCGCAGAGTCGAGCTCACGGTAGTCGAGTGATTTTTTTTCACAGTGATTGTCAGGTTCTGACCATTTTTGTCGTCTTATAGTCGAAGATTGGAAAATTCACGATACCAACGCGATGAGGTGACCCAATGACTTTCGTTCCGACTTTACGGCATTTGAGAATTCCGCTCCTTCTGGCGGCTTTTATGTTGCTGTCCGGCTCAGTGCCCACAGCCGAAGCCCAGCCGGTGCTGAATTTCAAACGCGTCATCAACAACTGGCCGACAATCGAGCTGTATTTCTCGATTTCCTGCAACGGCGAGCCGGCGTATTTCACCGACAAACGCTATTTCAAGGTTTTCGAGGACGGAATAGAAATCGGTGAGTTCGAACTCTGGTGTCCCGATCCAAAATCTCGCTGCGCAATTTCCGTCGCCCTCGTGTTCGACGCCAGCGGCAGCATGTCGGGACCGGGAACGGCGGGCGCTAAAGCGGCGGGTCTGGCCTTTATCGATCTGATGGACGGAGTCCAGGACGAAGCCGCAATTATCTGGTTCACTTCCACCGTCACCGTCGCACAGCAGATGACAGTCTACAAGGACCTGCTGACCAACGCCGTCAACGGTTTGCCAGCCAGCGGCGCCACAGCTGTATGGGACGGCGCCTACACAGGTGTGATGAACCTGATTAACGACGGTGTCAACCCATGCCGGGCGGTTATAGTAATGACCGACGGCGGCGACAACTCGTCTGCTCGGACCCCGGCCGAGATCATTGCCCTGGCAAACCGCAACCGAATCCGGGTATTCACGATCGGCCTCGGTTCCGGCATTCAGTCGGCCATACTCAAGAACATCGCCGACCTGACTGGCGGCCGCTATTATGAAACGCCGAACCCGGCGCAGCTCGCCGCTATTTACGAAGAGATCTCGACGATCATCTTCCAGGGCTTCCAGGAATGCCTCATCACCTATATCGCAAACTGTCCGGATGGCGCCATCCGCCGTGTAGATCTGACGGTCCACAGCTTCTGCGGCGGTTCCGATACGAAGACCAAAACGTATAAAGCGCCGAAGGACACCTCGGTGTATCAGCCGATACAGATCCGCCTCGGCAAACGAGTAGCGCGGGGTAACCAGGAAGTGAAGGTGCCTCTGGAACTGCTCGACCCGCTGACCGCCTTCACTCCGGTACTCAACACCGCGATCTTCCAGATCCAGTTCGACGAGTCCTGCGTCCAGTTCCGCGACATCAAGACGCCCAAGGGAAGTCTTCTTGAAGGTGTGCCCATCACGATCAGCCCGACGCCCGGAGGCGTGACCTTCGAGACGATGGAGAAACGCATAGTCGATATACAGACAGTGCCCGCCCAGTTGGCTGAACTGACTTTCCGAACCAGCGATCCCGAAGGCAGGGACACTGTGTGTTGTCCGATAAAATTGACAAGCTGGGTCTTCAGCGCCGGGTGTTACAAACCCGTTCTGATAGAGGGTGAAATATGCATCATACCACGAATGCCCAAGGTGGACTGCGATATACAAATGCCTCAGCAGATCAACTGGGAGCGTTCGCTGAAGGACTACAATCCCAATCCGTTCACGGTTTCCATGATCGTCTCCAATACGGGAGACCGTGAAGCGCGGAATACGAAATTCAAGATAGACTGGAAGGCGAAAAACGGGGAAGCCAACAACAAGAACGATCTCGTGCTTGTGGCGCCCGTGAGCAACGTCCAGGCCGGCGTTCCCAAGAATGTCGATCCCTCAGGGATCTCGGAAGCCCGCTGGGAGGTGATGGCGAAGCGCCGCATGGTCGGAGATTCCATCATCATCTGCATCACGGCGGCTTTCGACAACCACGATTCCGTGAAATGCTGCAAGGCGGTGTGGGTGCCGCCCGCCGACGCGGTTCTGTCCTGCGTTGTGACGGCGCCTGAAATCAAGGCCGACCGGGTCAATCAGCGTTACAATCCAATGCCGTTCACAGTGGACGTGCTGGTCACTAATGAAGGCGGCAAGGCGACGGATTCGGTGTTCGCTACCATAATAGTACCGCCGGATCTGCGTCTGTACGGCCCTGACGCGCCTGACAAGTACACGAAACGCGTGCTGCCCGCAGTCCTGAAACCGGGAGGTTCGGGAGGCGCCAGTTGGACGCTTTGGCATCCCATCACACTTACGAGCAGAGAGTACAAGGTCGGCGTGTGGGCCAAGACGGCCAATGCGGACTCATCGTACTGCGAGGTCGACATTATCATCCCGCCGCTCGAAGCTCCGGTTCTGGCGCCCACTTGTACAACTCCGAAGAAGCTGGTCTTCAACGAGGCGCTCGACACCTATGAGCCGAACCCGTTCTCGGCGGCGCTCAGCTGCGTCAACCGCGGCGGTCTGCCGGCATCCAACGTGACCGGATTCATTTATCTTCCCGCCGACGTAGAGCTTGTGGACCCGGGCGAGCCGCTGCGCAAGGCCTTCCCGACGCCCATGAACGAGTGGAAGGTCGGCGATCCAGTTCCGAGCGTGTCTTGGAATGTCCGTTATACGAAGAAACGCCGCTACGACCAGATCCTCGACTTCAAGTTCGTAGTCGGCGGAACCGGCCCCACTGGCCTGCCTACCGATTCCGTGGAAGTCTGGTGCCGCGTTGAAGTGCCCGGCCTGGCGCCGTCCTTCGCTTGCGATTTCACGGCGCCCGATTCCATTGCTCTGAACGCGTCGGAAACGGACGTGGAACCTAATCCTTTCACCGTGAGATACCGCGTGTGGAACACGAGCCGCCTGCCGGCCAACATCGTTCTGATGGACGTCAACTATCCGCTCGGCGAAGGCCTCTCGCTCGACGCCTCCACGCCGAAAACGCGCGCGATGAACACGACGCTCAACCCCGGCGATACGCTAACCGCCGAATGGATATTCCATGTGCAGAACCGCATCACGCGCCGTATGGTGGATATATACGGCATTGCTTACGACGACGAGGGCAATCCCATATTGTCCGGTCCCGGCGGTCGCTGCGGCAAACAGATTCCGATAGCGAATCTCAAAACGTCCCTTCTCTGCGATCTGCAGACAACGGAACCCGTGATCAGGTACATACCGATCCTTCAGGAGTACGAGCCGACAAAATGGCTGCTCACCTGCACGCTGACAAACAGCGGCGGCTTTGAATTGACGAACGTGTTCGCGGAATTGGAGCTCTGGGACGAAACCGGGACAGGCCCCGATTCCACCTACGCCTATCTACAGATGTTCGATCCGTCCTTCCCGGATAATTCCAATCCCAAGGGGACGCCGGTGCTGTTCACAAGCACTTCGAGGACCTTCCAGTGGGCCTTCCAGCTCGCGGATCGCAACTTGACCGGAGTACCCCGGACACTCATGTACAATATCAGGTACGGTTCGAAGGAAACTCCGACCGTGACTGGCACATGCCAGGTTCCTGTGGTGATTCAACCCGTGGTCATGCCGGAGCTAACCTGCGAGATCGCGGCGCCCGATACAATATGGTTCGTCGAGGACCGCTATGAGCCCTCGCCTTTCGATATGTACGTGAAGGTCAACAATATCGGAACGGGAATAGCGTACAATGTGCGGGCGTATATACTTCAGGATACGCGCTTCAACATAATGTCGGCCACCTCTCGCGATTACGGAGATGTGGATCCGAAAACTTCCATCGATTTCTACGATCCGCTCATGAACGGTCCGTTCAGCCTGCGCGTCAATCCGCGCGCCGATGACGGATACGACACGATCCGCGTAGTGGTGGTGGCGGACGGTATCCCAGCCACGAGCTGCTACTTCCCGGTCTACGTCAAACGCGAGCAGCGTCCCGTGTTCGAGATGGCGTGTCAGGCAATCCCCGACCGCCTGGTGTTCGACGACCAGCTCAACGACTACGTCCCGAATCCGTTCGATGTAATCACGACTGCCGTGAACATCGGCGACACGCGTGCGGAGAACTGCCAGCTCGTGTTCGTCGGTCCGCCTCGCTTCACGCCCGCCGATCAGACGTCGATAGTCAGCGTCGGCACGGGCGGTGTGATGGAAGTCCGCGACACGGTCCGTTTCAACTGGAAACTCGTGCCGCTCCGCCGCTCAATCGGCGGCTGGGATACCTTGATATACCAGATTCAGGGACGCGGCGGACTCGGCAAACGGCTTGTGATCGGCGAATGCAAAGTTCCCATCTACGTGCCGCCAGCACGCGCGGCCGAATACAAGGTCGTCTGCTCCGCGCCCATTTCATTGACCTTCGACAACTCTTCGGGCCAGTATGTGCCGGATCCGTTCGAGTTCAAGGCGGTGGTCACCAATGAAGGCAAAGCGCTGGGCCAGGGTCTGGAGATTACCGCGTCGCTTCCGGATGGTTTGATATTCGCATCCGGCGAGTCCCCGACGAAGGTGATCGGAGACCTCAACGTCAACGATTTCGTCGAGATAACCTGGCTTGTGAAGCCGATAGCGGTTCTGGACGGCATCGCCAAGACTCGCACGATTTGCGCGCGTGTGGCGGACAAGCTCGCCAACGAGAGCAGTTGCTGCTCCGATGTAATAGTGCCGCCCGCTACCAAGGCGACGCTGAGCCTGACCTGCGATGCGGTTCCCGACGTAATGGTCGTAGACCGCCAGCGCGGAGAGTACGAGACGAATCCGATAACGGTGTTTGCTAGGATCACGAATAACGGAGACCGTCCGGCCGACAACGTGCGGTTGGTATGCCTGCCGCAGTCCCAGTCGAACGAGCTTCGGGTGCTCGGCGATCCGGAGCGGCTCGTGGCTCTGCGCCTCGATCCGAAACAGACCACCGATACGATAAGCTGGCTTGTGTACGCGGTACCGCGCACACAGACCGGCTATATCGACATCCAGTTCGTGGTTACAGCCGACCAATTGCCGTCGACCCAGTGCATAAAACCGGTTCTGGTGCCCGAAGTCGGGCGTCCGGCGCTGGATTGCAACGGCATCGTGTCGTCGATGTCAGGAGATTTCCTGAAGTTCGATTACTCGATCGGAGATTACCGCGACGATTACGGCACGCGCGGAGCGACGGGTGAATACAACGTGTTCACGATTACCGCCGAGATCCGCAACGTGGGCGCCGCGCAGGCCAGCCGAGTGGTGGCGACTCTTCTGCCGCCGGAAGGCGTGATGTTCGACGTGGGCGAGAGTTCGAAGAAGGAACTGGGCAACATTCTGATCGGATCCAACAACTTCGCTAAGGTGAGTTGGAATGTGCGCCCGATCCGCGAGTCGCAGACTCAGGAGCGTGAATTCGCAGTGGTGGTGACTTCCGACAACACTCCTCAGTACAAATGTTTCCACAAGGTAACGGTGGAGGGCGCGCCGAAGATAGTGCACGTCCGCTTGCCCAACAACCCTGTGGGACGCTTCGGAGACAAGATCATCGTGCCGGTGTATGTCGACACGACAATCGGAAAGGACATCTACCAGTACAAGCTGAATGTGCGTTTCGATCCGAAACTCGTCCGCTTCGTAGATGTAGCCAGTGTTAACACGCTGACCGCGCGCGGATGGAGCGGTCCTCGCGCTACAGCGTACCGTGAGAAGGGCTCTGCCGAGGAGAATGTCGTCCGCTTCGAGGATTACACGACGGGATCGCCGCTGAATGTGCGCGGCGAGGGCATACTGACGGCGCTGACCTTCGAGGCGGTGTACAACGACGAAGGATCGCTCGGCGCTCAGTCGGGTCCGTTGGAGTTCCTGCAGTCGTTCACCTCCGAGATTGAAGGCCGGGACAAGGTTTTCGTCTCGTCGATGAACAGCAACAAGGACAACGATCCCGGCAAGGACATCTCCCTCGATCTTGAGAACGGCATGGTTACCGTGAGCGGCGAATGCGTTGTGCCGCTTGTGGGCAGCGGTAAGTTCCAGTTGAGCCAGAACAAACCGAATCCGTTCAACCCGTCGACGATCATCGAATACGAGATCGGCAGGGAGACGGAGGTGCGCTTGACGGTGTTCGACGCTCTGGGTCGCGAGGTGGCGGTTCTCGTCAATACACGCCAGGCGGCAGGCCGCTATGCGGTGATCTTCGACGCATCGCAGCTTCCAAGCGGAACGTACAGTTACCGCCTCGACACGCCGCAGTACAACAAGACCCTCCGCATGGTGCTCGCCAGGTAACAGGCGCGAAGGCCTTCATGATGAACAGATGATGAGAAAACGGGGTGCAGGATTTCATCCTGCACCCCGTTTATTCAACCGGAAGGCGCGAGCCGCCGGAATCTTCCGAATAGACACTCTACACCCAGATCCCAAGAGGCGACAAATGATGAAGAGATACGCACTAAACGTAGCGGCTATGCTGCTGTTCGTCATATGCGGCACGGCGGCGGCTCAATCGGTGTCAAAACCCATGGCGCCTGCGGGCATACCGAAAATAGAGTGCAGCATTCGCGTGAGCGACGATCAGTTCTTCTTCAGAGGGAACGACTATGTCCCCAATGTGGTCACTGCAACGGTCGTGATCAGAAATACCAGCCTGGGGAATGATACAGCAAAGAGCGTCGTCGCGTGCATGGTGCAGGATCAGCGATTCAACATCATTTCGCCGCCTTGTTCGGATACGATTCCCTTCATACTTCAGGGCGATTCTGTGGAGCTGCCCTTCCAACTGCGAATCGCATCGGCAAGGGTAAGCGACGGATACGACACGCTGAGAGCCGTCGCAGCTGCCAGGAACGGCGCAAACGCGAATACCGAATACCGCGTGTGGGTCGAGCATGAGTATTACCCGATCTTTCGAACGATATGCACGAATCTATCCGGACCGATTGTGTTCGACGATCAAATCAACGAATACAATCCCAATCCGTTCCAGATTCAGATCACCATAAACAATATCAACGACGGCGAATCGGATTCCACGATCATACAGTACCTCGGCACCAGAGGCGTCAGCGTCGATACGACGCGTCCTGAAGAAAATACCCCTATCCGCAAGCTTGGCACAATCAGCGCGCCGGGGACAAAAATCGCCGTTTTCGACCTGCGCGCAATCAAGAGAAACAACGACACCACCGTAACGTTGTGCTTCCAGGTGCAGGGCAAGGGCGGCTATCTGCGCAAGACCTATGTGGACAGCTGCTGCATCGACGTTTTCATTCCCAGAGCGAAACAGGCCGAGTACAACCTCACCTGCAACGTCGTGCCCGACAGCATAGAATTCTTGAATCACAGGTATACTCCTGATCCCTTCGTCTACTCGGTGACTGCGACAAACAACGGCACGGCTGTCGGGAAAGACGTCAAAGCTCAACTGCTTTTGCCTCCATCCATACAGCTTGAAGGCGGGGAGACACCGATAAAATCGCTAGGAGATCTTGGAACCGGCCAATCCGCCACCGTAAGCTGGCAGCTTAAACCTTCCGTCCGTTTCGAGAGGGAAACGGTAAAGATATGCGTGCGAGTGTTCGACATCTTCGAGAATTCAGCAACATGCTGTGATTCCGTCATAATCGATTCGATCAGAAGCGCCAAGCTGGAGATCGCCTGTGAGGTTCCCGATTCGATAAAGGCCGACCCTGTTCGTGGCGTTTACGATCCCGACACATTCAAGGCGTTTCTCAGGGTTCGCAATGTCGGCAGCGATTACGCGGATTCTCTCAAAGCTACAATGATCATTCAATCCCCGGATGTCATAGGCGTGGATCCGTTCTTCCCGATAAAAAGGAAAGTCGACTTCAGCACGCCGCCTAGTGACATCCTGCAGGTGGGCGACGAATTCATTTTCGAGTGGGATCTCCAGGCTCTTCCGCGAGCCGTCAGCGGTTTCATAACACTGAAATTCAAGGGCGAAGCTCTGAACGCGCCGACTGTCGAAACTGAATGCCGGATATACATACCGAAGCTCGATGCTCCGCAAATCGACATCTTGTGTTACACCACACCTTCGGATTCGCTGCATTTCGATCCGGTTTCCGGCGGCTACTCTCCGCGCGAAATCGAATTCACTGTCAAGGTCTGGAATCCCGGCGGCGGAGTAGCCAAGAATCTTAACGCAATTCTCGCGCTTCCGCCAAGAGTCCTGCTTCCGACCGGTGAAGTTCTCGAGAAACGACCGATGACTCTCGGCGCGACACCCTTGCCGGAAATCGGACCGCAGGACACCGCATACGCGACGTGGCGAATCAGCCCGATAGAGAGGCGGGACCTGGGCGCGGATCTTGAATTCGCCGTCGAGGTATCCTCGGAGAACGTGTCGGGACGTCTCAATTGCAGCGACAAGATATTCGTCCCCGCGCTGCCGTACACGGTCGCGATGGTTCTACCGCAAAATCCCGTGACCTATTACGGACAGCATGTGGACGTGCCCATATACGTGGACAATCCCGAAGGAAAGAGCATACTGTCCTTCGACTTCAAGATCCGTTTCAACGTGGACGGCGCGGGAAACCCGTTGCCGGAACCCCTCATAAGGCTCGATCCGGCGAATTCCTACAATGCGGGACCAAATACGTTGTTCGGCAACGTCGGGAGCGACATTAAATGGGATGTGACCGTGCAGGAACTCTCGGAGAACGAGCTGCGCGTCACCGCGGCCAGCAGGGGGGCGGTTCTTTCCCTGGATATGGCGAATCCCAACAAGCCCTTGATGGCGATCGGATTCAATGCCGTTTTCGGACTTCCACCCTTTCAGAATGATACGAGGGTTACCGATCTGCTCTGGCCCGACAGCACGACCCTGTTGAGCGAGGTGCTGATCAACAGCGGAACGATATTCCCGCGTGTCACACCGGGACGCCTGACCGTCACGGGCGACTGCCTGCGTCCCCTCGATGCTTCCGAACGGTACATAGTGAGTCAGAACCGACCGAATCCGTTCAATCCGTCCACTATTATCGAATATGCGCTTCCAGCAGAGTCGCCGCTGCGGATAACCGTATACGACGCTCTCGGAAGGCTTGTGAGAGTGCTCGTGGATGAGGTGAAGACGGCTGGCAATCATGCTGTGTTGTTCACCGCCGACGGCTTGCCGAGCGGTGTTTATCTCTATCGCATGGATGCACCTGGTTACACTCAAGTAATGAAAATGGTGCTCTCGCGCTGATACCAGCCGCGTAGATTATGAAAACCAGACGGGCGCCCGGTGGGCGCCCGTTTTTTTGTCGTTGCTGAATGACATCAGCATAACTCTCAAGTGATCTCTTAGCAAATGCTTTGAAATCAAGCGCATGCCAATCTCCGGGTCCTGCGAAGTTGAAGGATTTATCGCAAAACAATCGTGAGTGCAATATTTGCATAATTATTTTGTTTGTCGACTTGTGGTCAAATGGAAAATGTTGCAGATTCTGCGTGTAAGAATGGACAAACCACAGATCGAGAAAAGGCTCCGGCATTTATCGAATGCCAAACACTGACAAGAGGCAAGCATGAATACGGGACAAATGGCTTTGGTAATCGGCGCTTTTATGCTTTTCGGCGTTGTAAGCTCGAATTTCCAGCGTGTGCAGTTCGACAGCGCCAATATCATGGGATCCAACTCGACTATGCAGACCGCCATCACGATCGGCCGCTCAATCATTGACGAAAT
Source organism: uncultured Chromatiales bacterium (assembly GCA_964388275.1). Classification (GTDB taxonomy): domain Bacteria; phylum Bacteroidota; class Ignavibacteria; order SZUA-365; family SZUA-365; genus JARYLZ01. Next base: position 69,470 of record CAYLZD010000009.1, on the reverse strand, counting down.
TTCACAGAAACCCTTCGACGCCTGCATGGTGAACACGACAAAGAAAGTATTCAGGTTGACGGATCTGACATCGTGCGGTTCGGGGACAGGGGAATACTATCCCAATCTGAACGACGTGGACGACTTCGACAGGAAGACCTTCAGCAGTCCCGCGCCGGGCTCTACTCCATCCAATATCCCGAGATGTCTATGGGGAACGGAAGGATACACAGTCGGGATCAGAGTCCAGTACGTGGTTCAGACCAGCCCGGAAACGACCTCCACCGCGTACACCTGGGCGAAACGGATCACCGTCACGATAACGAGCGAATACTCGGAATATCCACTAACCATGTCCCACGTAGTTACATACTGACATGAGCACACATCTCGACATCGTAGGATCCATAATACTGGCCGGCATGCTTATGTTGAGCATAGCCCGCTTCAACGCCGACCGCCAGGCGGCACTCATTACCGTTTCCAGCCAATCCTCCAATCAGATGTACATGGAGTCCGCCACTTCCCTCCTGATGTTCGATCTCCGCAAGGCCGGGTATCGGGTGAACGCGGGAAACGCCTTCCTGCTCTGCGAACCCAGGAGGATGGTGTTCCGCGGCGATCTGGAAAACGACGGCAGCGTGGATACAGTGGAATACGTATGGCGCGGAGCGGTGAATTACACGCCGAATCCGAACGATACGCTTCTCTGGCGCTTCGTCAATCAACCCGGGGCGATGTCTACGATAAGCTCAAACACCACGGGCTCAGATCTCGGTATAGTGAATATCCGCTTCCGGTATTACACCGGTACCGGGGCTGAAACCACAACCCCTTCGGCGGTCCGCACCGTGCGCGTGACGATGCGTGTTCAGAGCCGTTATCCAGTGAACAACGAATTCGAAGAATTTTCCACTGATTTCAGAGTCACGCCTAAAAACATCGGACTTTAAAGTAGGTTGATCATGGGACACCAGGCCTTAATACTTGTAATGCTGAGTACGCTCCTACTGTCGACGGCGATCGTTGGATTCACCGGCGAATGGCAGACATCCAACGACACCGTCACCGATCAATTCACGGGAGAGCACGCGCTGAACGTTGCTAACAGCGGCGTCAATCTTGCGATTTCGGAACTTCGCAGGGACAAGGACTGGCGCGCCGGTTTCTCAAGTCTAGCGGTCGGCGGCGGAGACGTATCGGTCACCGTAACTGACATAGGTAAAGATTCGATACGGTTGGTGGCTGTCGCATCCTATTCAGATACCAGCCGCACCGTCGTCACAACCTTGCGGATCGCGAGCATCATGCCGGTTATCGAAGCCGCGCTCAGCATATACGGAGATTCCGTTATTGTGAATAATGCAGGCAAGGCGTTCGCGATCGACGGGAGGGACTACAAGTCCAACGGTTCCACACTCACAGCCAATCCCCCGGTCTGGGGCATCGGGGTCGAACATGAAAGCATAGACTCGTATCTGACCACGAAAATCGTCTCGGGGAAGATTTCTTCAAATGTGGTTGGAAAGGGCAGCAATCCCAGCGTGGGGCTTTTCAAATCCGACAGTCTGGATCTCATTTTCGAAATGCTGCGGGACATGGCCACGCTGACGCTTGCGCCAGGCAAGTACGCAGGCAATTCAGCCATCGGCACATTGGATGTTCCAGAGATCGTTTACGTGAACGGCGACATGCAATGGGCCGGAGATACCAAGGGCGCAGGCATACTCGTGGTGGACGGGCACCTGCAATTCTCCGGCAATGTGCAATGGCAGGGCATTGTTATCGCGCGCGCAAGCGGGACATTTATAGATTTCGGTTCCAACGGAAACCCGCGAATCATCGGCGCCGCTATTGTAGGCAACAAAAATGGCCTGAACCTGACGACAGTAAAGATTAACGGGAACCCTTCGGCCATATACAGCTCGGAGGCCATTTCTACGGTACTGGAAAATCTGGATATGCTCAAAGTGCAGGTGATGACTTACTATGAATAGTGAAACCGCGAATACACGACGTCATGCCTGTTTCCGGACTGATAATCGTTGCGCGGAATAACCGCGGAAGAAGGAGGATTACATGGGGCAACAATCATTGATACTCGCAATCATGACGTCCCTTCTGTTGGGAGGAGCGATTTTCGTATTCGTCGGTGAATGGCGTAATTCGACGAATACCGTCACACAGCAGTTCAACGAGGAGCACGCGCTCAATGTGGCCAACAGCGGTGTGAATCTTACGCTGTCACGGTTGAGGCAGAACAAGCTGTGGAGAACAGGTTTTTCCAATCTGACCGTGGGAAGCGGAACCGCCACCGTGACCATCACCGACATAGGCCTGGATTCGGTGCGGATCACGGCCACAGGCAATTATTCAGGGGTTGCCCGACGTGTCGTAGCCGTCGCCAAACTCGCCAGCATATTTCCCACCGTGCAAAGCGCGATAGCCGTCTATGGCGACTCGGTCACTTTCCAAAACTCCGGTAAATCATTTCTCATCGACGGACGCGACTATGCCGCCGACGGCGTGACGCTCACCGGCAACGAAGCGGTCTGGGGCATCGGCGTTCAGAACCCGCATATTGACGATTATCTGACAAAACAGATCATAAAAGATGCCGTCCCTCCTAATATTCTCGGCGCGGGCGGCCCGCCCAGCATCGGGGAATTCCAGGCGGACAGCATCCACCTGCTCAGAGATCTCTATAAAAGCATGGCGACGCGCACTCTCGCGCCGGGGAAATATTCCGGCAACGCTGTGATCGGCACACTGGCTACGCCCGAGATAGTTTATGTGCCCGGCAACGTGGAATGGGACGGAACTATCGAGGGGGCGGGCATACTCGTCGTGGACGGACAACTTCTTCTAAAGGGAAAAGTTACCTGGAAAGGAATTGTGATCGCCATCTCCGGCGATATGACGCTCGACATCGGCGCATCCGGCACACCCAGCCTGATCGGCACTACCATGGTCGGAAACTCCAACGCGCTGAACCTGTCGGCGGTAAAAGTCAACGGAAATCCATCCATCAAGTACAGCTACGAGGCCGTATCTACCGTCCTCTCGAACCTGGATCTGCTTCAGGTTAAGATACTGGCTTATTACGAGTGAACGCGCGCCTCGCGCGAAATCCGCTCACATGCTCACGCGCGCGGCCGCCGGCAACGGCGGCCGTCGTTCATTCTCGGCAATTCGTTATATTGATTTCAATGCGAAATTCATCGCGCACCGTCGCCTGATACCGGCGCAAGCAGCATGACATCGAAGCGGAAATCACAAACCTCATTCTTGAATTCCCACGGAAGGGTATGCTATTCCGGACGTGGAGCGCTGCGGCGGCTGTGTGTGCTGCTTCCGCTCGCGATGACCGCCGTTTCCGGCGCGCTTTTTGCGCAGCCCGCGCTGTCCTTCAGAGGTATCACGCTGAACTGGCCCGAGGTGCGGCTCGAATTCGCTGTCAAGTGCAGGGGAAACTGGGTGCGCGGTTTCGAAAGGATGAATTTCCGAGTGCTCGAGGACAGCGCGCTGATAGGCGACTTCGAACTCTTTTGTCCCGATCAGCCGAAACGGTGCCCGATTTCAGTCGCCTTGGTTCTCGACGCCAGCGGAAGCATGGCGGGCGAGAAGAACAGTTACACGCGGATCGCAGCCGGGGAATTCATTGATGCCATGGACGGCGTCGACGACGAGGCGACCGTGCTGTGGTTCCACAGCAGGGACACGCTCGTTCAACCGATGACGAGCGACAAGGCGCTCCTCAGGGCGGCGGTGGACAGCCTGCCGGCCGCGGGCACGACCGCCTTGTGGGATGCGACCTGGTCAGCGATCACGGAATTGATACGAAACGGGAAAGGACAGGACACCTGCGGCGCCGTCATCGTGTTGACCGACGGAAACGATAATTCCAGCGTCAGGTCCCTCGGAGAGCTCATCTCCTACGCGATTTCAATGCGCGTGCGCGTGATCACAATAGGACTCGGACCGGACGTGAACGACAAGGCCCTGTCGATGCTCGCGTTTTCGACCGGTGGATACTATTACAGCGCCAAGGATGAGAGGGATCTCAGCGGCATCTATGAGGATATTTTCATGGACGTCGCCGGCATAGAGAAATGCGAAATCATTTACCGCAGCGATTGTGCCGATGGCACGACTCGAAGGGTCGATCTCATTTTGAAGGACTTTTGCGGTGGGACGGACACCCGCGTGCGCTATTATACCGCGCCCACAGGCTCCGACCGCAAGGTTTTCGCGCAGATTGCGCCGCTCGGAGGCGCCGGCCGCGAAGGCGACCTGTTCATCGTTCCCATTTACTTGAACAGCGCTCTGGAGCGAACGATGTTTGCGCCCTCGCGTGTAACCGTGCGATACGACACGGCCGTGCTGGCCTACGACGGGATGGGATCCGCCGACAGTTGTCTCCTCCGCGACGCTGGTTTGCAGGCAACCGCACAGGGCAATGCGGTGGTCGTGACAACGTCGAAGAAAGTGCTTCTGTCGGGGAGTGGACCGCTGTTCCGACTTCGCTTCCGAGGCAGGATGCTCGACCAGAGCGCCTGCGCCACGGTGAATGTGGAGACATGGGAATTCACAGGCGGATGTCTGGCCGCGGTAACAACCTCCGACACGGTATGCGTGCAGGCCCTCGAACCCGACTTGAAATGCGATATCGATGCGGACGAAGTCCGGATCGACTGGGATGCGGTGACGGGACGTTACCGGCCTGACACGCTTCGCATAGCGGCCGCTTTCAGGAACGAGGGCGCGAAGAGAGCGAAGAACCTGCGCTTCCGCCTGCTGTGCGATCCGGCCTGTCTGTTGCCATTACGGCCGGCATCGGCAGTGCAGGCATACCCGGGCGAGCATCTTCAGCCCGGCGACACCGCCCACGTAGAATGGCTTCTCAAGGCCCTGCCGCGTTCGGAAAGCGACACGGCTCAGATCTGCATACTTGCCGAATGCGACAATCAGCCGTCCGTCTCCTGTTGCGTGGCCTTTCATATTTCCGAAGCGGATGCGGCTCTTCTTTGCACCGTAAGCGCCCCGTCGCTGACCGTGGATACAATGCGGATGAGGTATTTGCCTTCGCCGCTACCCTGCACGGTGAACGTCAGAAACGTCGGTGGCAAAGCGGCGGATTCCGTCCGTGTATTTTTCGATTTGCCCCAGGGGGTGAGCACGGCCGATGGCGGACCTCCGACCGCTCTTCTTCAGCCCGGAAGACTGGAACCGGGGCAATCCGGCGCCTGCGGGATATCTCTGCGCATCTCCGCGAGAGGCGCGGGCGGGATCATATCGATCCCGGTGACCGTATACTCGACCGGCGGCAGGACGACTTCCTGCGTCTTGAATCTCGCTGTCCCGCCGCTGCATGCTCCGTCCCTGGAAGACCGCTGCTCCGTGCCCGCGGTTCTTCTTCCCGACACATCGGCGGATATATACGTCCCGAATCCGTTCGCGATCTCTGTGAAGGTGTTGAATACCGGAGACCGCGCCGCGGTGCTCGTCGCCGCCGCACTCGTGCTGCCTCCCGGCGTAGAGACAATGCCCGGCGAAGCCCTGTCGCGCGTTTTCTCCCCGTCCACACTCGCGCCTGCCGCCGAAGCCGAGTTGTCCTGGATGGTCCGCTTCACACGGAGGGCCACCGAGCCGGTCCCTCTCGTTTTCAGGTGGACTATCACCGCTGAAAACACTCATGGAGCGCTGCTCGACACCGCGACGGCGGTATGCGCCGGCGAAGTTTTACCATTTCCGCCGAATTTTATCTGCGACCTGTCGCTTCCCGGGGAGGCGGCTGCGGACACCGCCACGGGCCGGTTGCTTCCCAATCCGGTCCCCGCGCGTTTAACGCTTATGCACATTGGAAGCAGGCCCGCGCGCCTGCTGCGAATCGAGGCGGCAGTGGAAGGCGAAGGGGCGCGTTTCAGTCCGGCCACGCCGCCCTCTCGGGTTGTCGACCGCTTGGCGCAGCCGGGCGACACTCTGGCCGCGGAATGGTCCATTCTGCTCGAACGGCGTTCATTCCGGCGCGACATTGCCGTGCGCGCCTGGGCCGTTGACGACCAGGAAAATACGACGGTCTGCGCCGGATTGATCAAGGTGGACGCGATTCCATCGGACCTGGTCTGCACTCTGGCATCCGACGCGGATGTCGTGCGGTATGATGAAGAAACCGGATCTTACGATCCGGAATTCTGGAGCGTCCATGCGGTGCTGACCAACACGAGCAAGCGCGCTCTTGCCAATGTCGAGGCGCGTCTGAATCCGGAGATGTCCGGCGGCCCGTGGATGCTCGAAGCGACCGACGGCGGAGATACATCCCTGACCCGCGACTGGCCTTTGCTGTTCGCAGGACAGTCGAAGGAGTTCACTTGGAGGTTCCGATTGAGACCGCCGATCGGCCCGCCGGAGAGGCGCGAGACACGTTTCTCGCTAGATATATCGAGTTCGGAAACAGAATCATACCGCGCCGCCTGCGTTACGAATCTTGAGATCGTGCCCTTCATCGCCTCCCGTCCGTTACTCCAATGCGAGATACTCGCGCTTGATTCGATCCGCTTCATGGATTCCGTGTATGTTCCGTCGATACTCGAGGCTCAGGTGAGGATCGAGAACATCGGCAACGCCCCCGCCCGGGATGTGAGAACTTTCCTGCTGCAAAATCCGGCGTATACGCTCCTGAACCGGGCGATGCAGGAAATACCCGTCATCGAAGCCGGGGATGCCGTGCTGCTGTCGGGATCGACCGGCTATCTGTTGAATCCGCATCCGGCGTCTCGTGATAGATCGGACACGCTCCGGGTACAAGTGTTTTCGGACAATGCGCCTCCCGCCGCCTGCTTGAAGCGGATATTTGCGCAAAAGGCGGCCGCTCCCGAACTAGAACTGCAGTGTTCCATCTCCGCCGACACGGTGTGGAACCTGGCGCCGGGTACCAACGATCCTGACCTCGTACGGATCAGCGTGCAGATCGAGAACAAGGGCGATGCGATCGCCCGGGATTGTGAAGCGTTGCTGTCGGGTTCCTTGCGTTTCACCCTGTCGGACTCGTCTTCCCGGATCAGGATCGGCGCCCTTCATCCGGGCGGGAAAACCTCGCTGCACTGGGATCTGCTTCCACTTGCCTTTGCCGTCGGAGGAAACGACACGATTTCGGTCACCGCTCAGGCCTTGGGCGGGTACGGACCAAGCTTGGTGACCGGAGTGTGTTCGGCGTCCATTGTTATCGTTCCAGCCGCGGACGAACTGCTGGAATTGCGCTGCTCGGCGCCTGACAGCCTGGAAACTGACGCGGGAGGAAACTCCCTCGCATTCGAGTATCGTGCGGTTGTCATCAACCGAGGCGCCGCTTCTTCGCTCCCGACAAGCATTTTTCTAAGAACGCCTTCCGGAGTGACCATAGTCGGCGGCTCAACGGCCGACAGAGCCGTGCCCGAGCTGCGCCCGGGCGATTCGCTGATGTTCTCATGGACGCTGCGTTGCACCAATGCATACGGTCTTCTGAGAATCTGCAGCGACCTCGTCGAGAAACAGGGCATAACCGCTTCCTGCTGCCGCGATTTGCGCCTGACAGCCGGCGAGTACGGTATGCTGGAAGCTGCCTGTACCGCCCCGGATACGGTGGAAGCCGATGGCGCCGTCTTCGACATCTGCCTGACTGTGGCCAATGCGGGTGCGAGGACAGTGGAAAACGCGTTTGCGGTGATAACGATAGATCCTCCGGGCGCATTGACACTTCCTGACGGGGATACGATTTCATTCGGCGCTGTTCCGGCAGGCGTTTTAACGGGGCCGTTCTGCCGGCAGGCGGTCACGCGCGCTGTGCAGAACGTCTCTTCAGCGCGAATAACATGGACGATAATGTCGCCGGGCGTCGTTTATTCGTCCTGCAGACGAAATGTGACATTGAAGCCTTCGGCAGGCGCGGTTCTTGCCTTGTCGGTCAGGACTGTTCCAGCCGATACCTTGCGGTATGATGCTGAAAGCGGGAAGTTCGAGACCGGAGAAAGCGGAGTTCCCGGCGAAGTATTCCTCGCGCACGCGCGGGTGGCGAATGTAAGCGACTCCACGGCCAGAGAAGGGACGGTGGCCCTTTTACTGCCTGACGGCGTTTCGTTCGATGATGGTGAAAAGCAGTCGAAGAAATTCGTCAAGCAGGATCTGCCTTCCGGTGGCGACGAAACCGTAACCTGGCGGCTGCGGCCGAGGCGCAACCGCAGAGGAACGGAATTGCACTTTCAGGCGCGGGCCTTCGCGCGCAACGCGGCGGAAGTACGAGCGGAAACGCGGCTGTTCGTACAAGCCGCGCCTCGCATCGCCCGCTTGAGCCTGCCGCGCGATGCAATCTTCAGGGCCGGCGCCCGTCTGGATATTCCCGTGACTCTCGATCCGTCGGCCTGGGGCGATGTCGGTTCATTTGAACTTCTAATCGGTTTCAATTCGGAGGATCTTGCTTTCGCCGGCGTCCGTCGCCCGGCGTCACTCGGCGTGGGCTGGAGCGGCCCGGAAGTGACGCTTTTCCCTCCCGCGACGCCCGGAGGCCGCGCGGTCGTATCGATCAGAGACAGCAGCAGTTCGCTCGCATTTCATCGCACCGGCAGCGGACCGTTGGCGCATATCATGTTTGATGCCGTTTTCGGCTTCGGCGATGAAGCTCTTCTTGTGCGGCAGACGCCCTTGGTTTTCCTGAATTCTCACAAAACGGATGACGGCCGCGAGGCGCAAATGCGCATTAATGGTATCTCGTCGTCGAATTCTCAAGATGCCGTGTTCGAGACGGAAGACGGGCTGGTAACGATATCAGGAGACTGTCTTCAGCCTCTGCGGGCCGATTCGGCGGCTGCGGTTCTGCATCAGAATCATCCGAATCCGTTCAACCCCTCCACCTGGATACGGTTTACGCTGGCACGGGAGAGCCGCGCTACTCTGCTGGTGCATGACGGACTCGGCCGCTTGCTTCGAAGCGTTGAATTCGGTTTGCTTCCCGCCGGAACGCACGGGGCATTCTTTGAAGGAACAGACCTCCCCGCGGGAACTTACAGGTGCACTCTCGTCACTTCCGCGTCGAGCTGCAACAGAATGATGCTGCTCATCAAATGAGAGCGGGCTTGCGTTTCAGCCGCTCTAGCTGGTAGTGAATCCGATCGCTGCCGACCGGATATGATTCAGTGCATCGGCACGCCGGGCGGTGTGCCGCTGAACATCTGTCCCGGATCGCCGGCGGTCTTGATTTCTCCGAACTTCCGCTCGTATTTCTCCACGTTGTCGTGCATCGCGTTCAGCAGGAGCTTCGCATGTACGGGTGTCATGATTATGCGGGCCAGCACACGCGCCTTCGGGATGCCGGGAAGAATGCGGGTGAAATCTATTACGAATTCAGCATTCGAGTGTGTGATGATCGCCAGATTCGAGTATATCCCTTCCGCTTCCTTTTCGCCGAGTTCTATGTTCACTTGCTGCGTCTGATCCGCGGGCGCGCTCATTTGCGTTTCTCCTGTTTATCCTGCTGAATTTCCGTTGCCCATTGTTTTCTTTCATTTGTCTCTGAGTGCGTCCGCTTTTTTGTATGCTTCCTGCGCTTCGGTGGACAGACCCAGGGACGCGTATATTTTCCCCGCCAGTTCCCAGTTTGGAAGAGCGTCAGCTTTGAGCGCGAGCAGCGATTTCAGGTTCGGGAGAGCGCGCTCCAGCACGGCTTTGTAGGCTGTGGGCTGTTTCTCCGGATTAGCCGACGATTCTTCGTCGCGAGTCCTGATGCCCCAGCGCAGATGCGCAACGCAGGAATTGTACAACGCGTTCTCGAATTTGGGGTCGATGTCCACGGCCTTCTGAAGATACGTCGCCGCCGCTTCATACTCTTTCGTTTCGAGCAGAACCGTGCCATAGGCGTATTGAGCCATTTTATCTAAAGGGTTGGAATCTGCGAAGTTCTTGAATTTTTCCTTGGCTTCCACGATTCGTCCGGCGGACACGTATGCATTCAGTAATTCCTGGTTGAGGTCGCTGTTTTCCGGAAATTTTGCCACTGCTCCGTTCAGGTATGTGATCGCTTCATCGTAGGCGGCGCCGGATTCCGCCGTCTTGCCGCTCTGTTTCAAACGGTTCGCTTCGTTCACCTTCATCTGACCCAGCAGTCGAAAGGCTTCCGGATGCGGTTTTCGCCTGTTCTGCTCTTCGAGCGCGGCGACTGCCTGCGCATCGTTCCCTGCCTGCATATGCGCATAGGCAAGTATGATGAAAGCATCGTAACGCGCGGTCGTGTCGGGTGAAAGAGCCGCAGCCGCTGTCAGCATCGCAGCGGCGTCCTGGTACAACGACTTGTCCTTTTTCAACCCCGCCTTTTTATAGGAAGTTGTGCCCTGTATGTACGCCTGCTGCCAGAAATAAGGAGTGTTGGTCTCGATTTCCGAGGCCATCTGCGGACCCAGCGATTTGGACACCTTCCACGACTGCTGCAGGCGTGTGTAATCCTTCTTGAGTCCGGACGTGAAACCGAGCCAGTACCATCCTTCCGCGCTGTTCGGCTTCTCGTTCACCTCTTTCTGGAACATGTCGATGGCAAGATTCAGCTTCGACGTGTCCTTGGAACTCTGGTACTGCTGGAAATACATCTTGCCGCTGGTGATATTCGGTGAAGAACATTGAAAGCCGGTCGTGCTTAAAACTATCATGCAGACAGCCAAAGCCGCCGCAGTGAAATGAAAAGTGGTTTTCATGAGATCCTCAGAGGGGTTGTCATGGAGAGATGCGCGAAAAGTGATGCGCAACATGAAAAATATCTATCCCGGAGCGCAGAAACAAACGCATGGGGCGGAGTTCATGGCGCTCCGGAAGCATGTCCTTGTCCCGCGCCCGGCCGCCGGTGTGGAAAGCGGCCGAGAAACCGGGCTACGCCGCGCATCACCTCATCCGCCGCTTCTCTGTGCGGAATGTGCCCGCATTCCGGTATCAGCAATGTCTCGACAGGTCCGGAGCTTCGATCGGCAATTTTGCGGAGTTGTGCCGTCGAGCCGTATTGATCGGCTTCTCCCTGTATCAGCAGAGCAGGACAGGTGATGGCCGCGAGTTCGTTCAGCATGTTCCATGTTTTCGCGGCAGGATCGAGCCAGGAATCCGTCCAGGCGCGAAATACATCATCCGCGGAATCGCCGTGATAGCGGCGGAGCTTTTCTCTCAAGGGACCCTGCCGGTATTCCCCCGCGGTTTCCTCAATGCCCTTCAAGGTTGCATCTTCCACAAAAACGTGCGCCGCTTCGGAAATGACCGCCGACGGTATACAGGCATGCCGGGAAGCGAACTTCAGGCTTATTGTTCCACCGTCGCTGTGTCCGAACAAAATAGGAGCTTCTATTCCGTAAACAATCAGCAGCTCCCGCAGGATTTCAACTTCCTCCTCGAAGAAATCGAGACTTCTCTTGCGCCCCGGGGACCCGGAACCTCCATGGCCACGTCGTTCGTATATCAGGCCCGAACAATCCAGATGCGCGCACAGCCCGGCGGGAAAATCCTTCCACTGTGCGATGCTGCCCAGAGCGTCGTGGAGAAACACCATCGCGCGCTCGCGATTACGCGTTTCGAGCCATTCCGCTCGCAACATGCAACCCATTATCCTCACCGACCCGAGGCGCCTATTCATGTCTTTGTGATCGCGAGCGATTCGGACCGGTGTACGAAACGGATTTCCGGCCTGCTGCATCCATGCAAGTCGTATTTTCGGGACAGTGCCCCGGCAGACGCGTCGACCGCTTCCGCGGGCCGGTCGGAACGCTTATAGATAATACAGCACTCCTATCACGAAGGACTGGAAATTGTCATTATACTCGGCGGACCATCCGTCGAGGTCGTCGGTGAGGGACAGCGTTTTAGTGAACTGGTATATGAAATCGAAATTCCTGCCGAGAGTCCATAAAATTCCCACTGTGATTGGGACGGTGAGCGCGGTGGTCGAGCGACCCTCGAATTGCTCATAGCGGGCGAGAACCTGAGGTGATTTCACATCCACTTCGGGTTTGAAGAACAGCATACCGGCGCCTCCCGAGATAAAAGGCCGGAGCGGGGATGTAGGGAAGAACTCCAGCTTCAGGGCCGCGGACGGATGGAACGCGGTTGTGACGAAATCATATTCGTCGGAGGTCGCCTCCAAGGTGGTGTACTCGCCCGAAAGAAGCAGAGAGATGTCGACGAAACGGGCGGGTGACAATATCCGCGCCTGCCCTAATGCGGATACGCACAGCTTCCATTTGAAATCCCCGTTTGTGAATGTCCCTCCGATGTCCACGTCCCCGCTGTATGTAAGGAGCCCCAGGCCGATTCCGGCAGCAAAGCCCGATTCGTGGACACGCCTCGACTTCACGAATGTTCCTTGAGGCGCCATTCCCGAACGGATACCCGGAGTTTGGCACCTGAGTTCGGCTGCGACGCAGCACAGCAGGAAGGCGAATATGCAGTTTCTCGAAATGCTCGTCATTTTTTCTCCTGTTCCCTAACGCAAAGGTACGCCGACCGGCGCACCGATCAAAGGACGGATGTCAGAAGACGGCCTCGATGAACCCCGCCAGTGAGTCCGGACGCAGCAGCACGGTCAGGAGCAATCCGGCGAGGGATCCGTAGAAATGCGCGTCATGTCCTATTACGCCCTTGTTACGGCGCGCTCCGTACCAGCTAAGCGCCAGGAAAAGGACCGCGAACACCGGATACGGCATGCCCACCGGCAGGAAAAAGAGGTGAATTTTTCCTGACGGGTAAAACAGCATGCCGCTGAAGAACAGACCGGAAACTGCGCCTGAAGCTCCCAGGGCGCGATAGGACGCGTTGTGCCGGTTCTTGATCACTGAAGGTAGGGCGCCGAGCACAAGGCTTCCGAAGTAGACGGTCAGGAAATCCACCGCGCCGAGCGCTTCTTCCAGAATGAAGGCGATGGACGCGTAGGAGACGGCGTTGAACAGGAGATGCCCGGCGTCCGCGTGCACGAACCCGTACGTTACCAGCATATGCTTCCTCCGCTGAATCCCGGCGGGGAATAGGAGCAGGCGGGATGCGATATCCCTGCGGTAAAAAGCCGCCACACTGACGCCGATCGTCAGCGCGAGTATGATGGAGGCTGCGGGGTATGAAAACAGGGTTTGCACTTGGGTGTCGGCCGGGCCGTCAGGCGGACAGTATACCAAGACAGCCGTACATGAAAAAATGATAAACTAATCCTGTTTGTGCGACACCGGCACAGGCTGAGGCCCGCCCAGGACCTCCCCCGCGGTTTGATGCGGAGCTTCCGGCTCGATCCCGACCGGCGGAGGAAAAATATATCGGACACGATTTATCCCTTGCAATGCTTCCCGTTGTCGCATATATTTCGGATGTCGGTTATCAGAATAACTCTATCACACCATCATCACATACAGGAGTAAATAATGAAGAAAATCCTCAGTTTTGCCGCGGCCTTCGCTCTCACGTTCTCCCTCGCCTTCGCTGACGGTCACGAGGATCCGAAGAAGGAGACCAAGAAAGAAGCCAAGGCCGGCTGCTGCTCGTCCGTGAAAGCCAAGGCGGCCGATGCGTCCTGCAGCGGAACCGAAAAGGCCGGCGCTCTCAACAGCGGCAAGGCCAAGGTCTGTTCGGACAAGTCCGCCTGCGACAAGTCGAAGTGCGAGAGCGCTTGCGCGCCCGCGGATGGAAAATGTGATCCCGCAAAATGCCCCGGACACGCTGAAGCCGTGCAGGGGAATTCGAATACATCCAGGAATTGATCATCGGATCGTATCTCCAACCCCGCTTCGGCGGGGTTTTTTTTTGTCCGAATCGCGCACAACCCGCGATCGTCTCAACGCGGCTTCCTGAGCACCAGCACCCGGGTGGTGGAAGACATGGAATTCCCGGGGCGGTTTCGTAGATTCGGTTGAGATAGGATTATCCCGGATTGTTTGAAAACGTTTTGCGCACTGTTCTTTCCCGTGGATTGTTTCCGCTCGTTCTCTTGTTCGCAGCATGTGCCGCCCGCGCCCAGGATTCGCCGCGGAACATCATCTTCATGATCGGAGACGGAATGGGTTTCGGGCATTTGAGCGCTCTGCTGCTCGATAAGCCGCAAGCCCGAATGGCAGGTCTCCCGGTCACGGGTTTTTCACTGACCTCATCATTGACTTCTCTGGTTACTGAATCCGGCGCGGGAGGGACGGCGCTGAGCACAGGCAGGCGTACTGCAAATCGCAGAATCGGAATGGATTCAGCCGCTAATCCTCTCCAGAATCTTCTCGAACATGCGCGCTCTTTCGGTAAAGCGACCGGCGTGGTGGCCACATCGTCGATCACGCACGCTACTCCGGCGGCATTTCTCTCGCACGAGACAACCCGCAGACGTGAATTCGAGATTGCCGGCCAGATCGCCGGCTCAAGCGTCGAAACTCTTATCGCGGGCGGTTTGAAATACTTCCGCCCCGCGGGAAAAGGTGGCGCAAGAAATGACGGCAGGGATTTGCTCGCCGAAATGGAAGCTTCCGGATATTCGGTCCGTGATTCCATCGACTGCCCCTCGGATGCTGACAGGTTCATCATTCTCGGCGCAGAGGAGGAATTACCGCCGGCCGGCCGGCGCTCGTATTCTCTGGCCGACCTCGTGCGCTGTTCCCTGTCACGGCTGTCAAGGCGGGAAGCCGGCTTCGTGCTTATGGTGGAGGGTTCACAGATAGATTGGGCGGCTCATTCCAACGATTTCCAGCAGCTCCTTCTCGAATTGCGCGACTTCGACGAAGCGGTGGGAGTCGCTCTGGATTTTGCGACCACCGATGAAAACACCCTGGTGGTGGTCACAGCCGACCATGAAACCGGCGGACTCTCGGTGATCGGCGATCGCCCCGACGGATCGGATATGAGGGGAATCTGGGCCTCCACGGACCATACGGCCGACCTCGTGCCTTTAATGGCATTCGGTCCGGGATGCCGGCATTTCTCCGGCATGCACAGAAACGAGGAGATCGGCAGTCTGCTGTTCTCGCTCGTGGGCGCACAGCAGTAAAATGCCTGCCTCGAAACGCGCGTCCTGATACGCCGCGCCGCTCCGTGCCGCGAGCCGGATTCTTTCGTTGTACGGTCTGAATCCTGCTATCCGCGCTGATGCCACCGGCTCGCTGGTTCAAAAGATCTTTTAAGAGAGTTTCTCTCCTGTCTGCGCTGAATGGCGAGCTCGATAAGACGGTCCAGCAGATCCGGGTAAGGCACTCCCGTCGCTTCGAACAATTTCGGATACATGCTGATGCTGGTGAATCCCGGAATCGTGTTGATCTCATTCAGATACAGCGCTTCGTCTTCGGGGCAAAGAAGGAAGTCCACCCGCGCCATTCCCTCGCAGAACACGGCGTGAAAGGCCTCGACCGCGAGCGAACGAATTCGCTCGGCGAGCTCGGTGGGAAGTTCAGCCGGGATGATGCAGCGCGAGGCGCCATCGACGTACTTGGCGTTGTAATCGTAGAATTCGTTGCTGGGAATAATTTCGCCCGGTATGGAGGCGGTGCATTCCGAGTTGCCGAGAACGGCGACTTCAATTTCGCGCGCGCGCGGAACCGCCTTCTCGACAAGCACCATACGGTCATACGAAGAGGCGTGCGCTATAGAACGAAGCAATGCTTCCCGATCGCCGGCCTTCGTGATTCCGACGCTGGAACCGAGATTCGGCGGTTTCACGAATACGGGATATCCCAGTTCCCGTTCGATACGGGAGATAAGTTCTGCTCGTTGTGACTCGAAATCCGACGCTCTGAAGGAAACCGAGTCGACGACAGGAAGGCCCGCCGCTCTGTGCAAGCGCTTCTGGACGATTTTATCCATACCGACCGAAGATCCGAGCACGCCGGCGCCGACATATGCGATGTCGGCGAGCTCGAGCAGTCCCTGAAGTGTGCCGTCCTCGCCGTAAGTCCCGTGCAGTACGGGAAAAACTACATCGAGCGGCATCCTGGCATATGTGCCGTTTCCTTCGTCGATGAGCAATCCGCCTGTTTCGGGATCGGGCGGGAGTAAACACGCCGCTGGAGGGATGCCTCCGTAAGTTAGGTAATCCAGGGCATCCGGCCCGGTCCTCCAGCGGCCGGACTTCTCGATGGCTATGGATTGGATTTCGTATTTCCGGACGTCCAGCGCCGCGAGCACAGATGCCGCGGATACCAACGAAACTTCATGTTCGCCTGAACGGCCGCCGAATATCACCCCGACTCGTATTTTGTCCATATTTCTGAGAGTTGCCTGTTGTCAGGTATCGAACATAGTCAGAGGCTGAATGTTATCCAATCATCCGGATTTCGAAAGGGAAATCCCTTGACCGCGCGGCGGAAAAAAGCAGTCCGGGTGAGGGCGTAATCATGCATTGTTAGTTTGCTCCGGCGCGCATAAGTTGCCTCATGCGACGTTTTTATTTCAAGATGCTGCCGCTGATCATGATCATGCAGACCGGGGGACGGGCGCAGGAAGCCGGGCTCGATACCCTCAAGACGGCGCCGGCCGAGAGGGAATACTCGATGTCGAAATCCCCCATCGGCGCTGTGTTCCGCTCTGCGGTTCTGCCTGGATGGGGGCAGTTGTACAATGAATCCTACTGGAAGATTCCAGTGGTTGTGGGTCTCGGCGCGTTTCTGGTACGGGGCGTCATTGTCGAGCATGGCAGTTTTATCGATTACAGGGACCTGTATGCCGCCTCGATTACTCCGGCCAACAGTTCCGGGGATTTGCGGCTGAAGCAGTTCCGCGAGTTGTATCGCAATAATCGTGATACTTACGCCTGGTGGTTCCTGGTGTTGTATCTGGTGCAGGTGGCCGACGCCTTCGTCGACGCTCATCTGTTCGATTTCGACGTCGGAGATTCGATAGCTCTGAAGACGGACGCGGTTTCGGGCGCCCGGCTGGTGTTTGCCGTCAGGTTTTGAAGACTCGCCGGGGACGGGGAGTTCATACGTCGTAATACATTTCGAATTCCATCGGATGCGGACGCAGGGCAAGCTGCTTGACTTCCCGGTGGAGCTTGTAGTCGATCCAGGTCTCTATGACATCGGTGGTGAAAACGCCGCCCTCTAGAAGGAACTCGTGATCGCTTTCCAATGCTTTCAGAGCGGCGCCGAGCGATTCGGGGGTGCTCGGGACATTCGCAAGCTCGCCGTTCTTCAGTTCGTAGATATCCAAATCCAGCGGTTCGCCTGGATGCATGCCTTTCAATATGCCGTCGAGACCGGCGAGAAGTATGGCGCTGAAAGCGATATAAGGGTTGCAGGATGGATCCGGCGTTCTGAACTCGATGCGCTTGGAACGGGGGCAGGTGGAATACATCGGGATCCGTATTGCTGCGCTGCGGTTCCGCTGGGAATAGGCGAGGGTCACCGGCGCTTCGTAACCGGGAACGAGCCGTTTGTAGGAATTGGTAGTCGGATTGGTGAAGGCGCATAGCGCCGGAGCGTGAGCGAGCAGGCCTGCTATGAATCCCAAGGCCGTTTCGCTCAACCCTGCATAACCATCGCCGCTGAAAAGGGGCTCGCCGTTCTTCCACAGGCTCAAGTTGACGTGCATGCCTGATCCGTTGTCTCCGAACAGGGGTTTGGGCATGAAGGTGGCGGTCATGCCGTTTCGATGCGCGGTATTCTTCACGATATACTTGAAGAGAAGAAGCTGATCGGCCGCCGTTGCCAGCGGCTGGAAACGCAAATCGATTTCCGACTGGCCCCCGCTGGCCACTTCGTGATGCTGCGCCTCGACGTCGAGCCCGCATTCCATGAGAATGCGCACCATTTCATTACGGATTTCGTTATGGTGATCCGTCGGTGGCACTGGAAAATATCCCTCTTTGTAACGCGGCTTGTAACCGAGATTCGGTTTCTCGTCGCGGGCGGTGTTCCATGGCCCTTCGACGGAATCGAGCTCGTAACGCGCATGGTTCGGCCCGCAGGAGTAGCGCACATCGTTGAAGAGGAAGAACTCGGCTTCGGGACCAAAATAAGCTGTGTCGGCGACGCCGCTGCGCACAAGCTGAGCTTCCGCTTTCTGCGCGATGTTTCGCGGGCAGCGCTCGTATTTTTCCGTCGTCAACGGCTCGTATATGTCGCAGATCAGGCTCAATGTCGATTCTCTCGCGAAGGGATCTATCACTGCCGTCTTGGGATCGGGAATGATGACCATGTCGCTTTCGTGTATTCGCTTGAATCCTCGCAGACTCGATCCGTCGAAACCAAGACCGTCCTCAAACGTGGACTCCGTCAGCTTTCTCACGGGCGCCGAGAAGTGCTGCCACTGCCCGGGGAAATCCATGAACTTGAAGTCCACCATGCGCACGCCTTCGCGGGCGACGATGTCCAGTACGCGGGCTACTTCCTCAGGTTTATGTAGTGTCATTCCTGTATTTCTCCATGATGGTTGTTGATGCGTCGACGGGGATGTTCAGCGTCTCCTTCCGCGTTGAGAGCACCACGCTCGTTCGCGTGTTCTGTACCCCGTGCCAGGATTGAATCGCGGACAGGATTTTCTCAAGCGATGCCGTGTTCGATGTGCGGATTTTGAGGAGATGCGATCCGGCTCCCGTGATCGCATGACATTCCAGTATCTCAGGCTGCTCGTCCACGCAGCCCAGGAACTCTGCGTAGTGTTTCGAAGGTCCGACGGAAACCACTATGAAGGCGGTCACATCCTTTCCGAATTTCTTCGCGTCCAGCAACGCCGTGTAACCGGTGATATAGCCCCGATCTTCCAGTTTGCGGAGCCGCTCGCTTATCGCCGGCAGCGACAAACCTGTTTCCTCCGCCAGGCGGTTCCTGCGCTTGCGGCCGTTGAGCTGCAGAGACTTAACGATTGCCGTATCGATCGGATCGAGCACTTTACTTACTCTGGTAGTTGTCTGAATTTACCTTAATTAATACTGTATCGAAGGCGAATATACAGCATTACTAATGAGGATGCAATAGCGCCTATTTTCACATCCTGCCGACGGCAACTTTATTCGCGGAAGTTTCGTATT
Source organism: uncultured Chromatiales bacterium (assembly GCA_964388275.1). Taxonomy (GTDB): domain Bacteria; phylum Bacteroidota; class Ignavibacteria; order SZUA-365; family SZUA-365; genus JARYLZ01. The sequence goes on along the minus strand of CAYLZD010000009.1, from coordinate 50,512 downwards.
ATCAAAGCTGTAATCGGAGCCTCGCCGGGACTGCCAAAATGCCCGGTTCCCTGTCCGGACAGTTGCCGCCCGGTTCGGATCCGCGAGGCCTCTGTAACCAATTCGTGTCACAGGTGTCAACTTCGAGCAGGTGCGCCGGAAACAGGCGGATGTGAGACGGGACCGATGATGCGACGAAGCGCATGAAGCAGTCGAAACGCACATACAGCTCGTTGAGCGATGCGGAATTGTTCCGTGTTTTTCTCGGCACGCGGGAAGAAAAGGAGGGCGCGTTCGAGGAGATGTACTCACGATACTCCAACAAAGTGTATCTCTTCTGTTTGCGCTTGTCCGGAAACAGCGATGACGCCAACGATATTTTCCAGGAAACCTTCACAAGGTTCTTCAATCATGAATACCGCTCGGAGATGATCTGCAACATCGCCGCATATCTGATCGCCAGCGCGAGGAACATTTTTCTCAACTGCCGCCGGAGCACAGCCAGATTCGTTGCCCTGGCTGACGACGAAGCTCCGGTTTTTACAAACCCCTACGAGCGTGAAGAACTTTGCAGCATCGTCGGCGCCGCCCTGGAGTGCCTCGATACGCCTTATAGAGAAGCATTCATACTCCGGTTCTACCAGGGACTGTCCTACAAGGAAATCTCGCAGATCACCGGCGATACGGTGGCTTCCCTGAAGGTGCGCGTGATGAGAGCTAAGGATCAGGTGCGCAGAATACTCGCCCCCTGGATAACCGACCTCGCCAAACACGGCTGAACCTCGTTATCCCGCAAGGACAGACGAAAGAGACACACAATTCAACAAAAATGCTTGCCAGGCGGCTCAAATGACTCCCTCGGAACTTTTACATCACTATCTGGACGACGGCCTCCCGCCGGAACAGGAGGAAACACTGTTCGCCGGCTTAGCGGCTGATCCTGAACTCCGAGCCGAGTTCAGCGGGCATATCCGGCTGAACAGCATGATTCAGGCGGATATCCGTGCCGTCACGACGCCATCCGGACTGACGGCGTCACTGTTCGCCGGACTTGGACTAAAGACCATGTCCATTCCAGGTGAAACGGCTTCCGCGGCACGGCCCCCCGGGTCGATGCCTTCAAGAATCAAGCGGCTGCTTCCACATGCCATCACGGCAGTTTTGACCGCTCTCCTGACCGGCGGCGCATTATTTGTATACAGCGGATCGCGGCCGATGCGCGAGAACGGATCCTCCTCCGCATCGCTTCAAGGCTCCAACGAGTCCTTGCGGCCGAACCGTGAAACCGAGGCGACATTCATGGCCGCTGCGGAAGGACAGGCGGCTCACCGCGATTTCGTGGACAATGGGCCCGGTCAGAAAATCGCAGCCCGGCCGGAGATGACCATCGCGCTCGACAACCTTGCCGCGATGCCGCCCTCCAATCCTCCGCCAACAGTATGCCGGAGCGGCGAGACGGCCGGTCCTGGAGAAGCGAAGACGACGCCGGCCGGCATCGGCATACCGCAGCCGGATCCCGGACGGAACGCCGCAGCACTCGCTCTCGAACGCAGCTCCTCGATCGAGGATGTCAGGGAGATTCAGCCACTGCCCGCAAACGCGCCGGAACCGCTCGAAATCGCGGCCGTGCAAAGGAGCAGGATTCTGGACTGGAACGAATCCGGCGGTTTTCTGTCCAATCTGATCTTTGAAATGCGCATTCTGAACAGCCGCTCCTGGCCGGATGTGGATCTGCCTTACAATTCGCATGATCTGTTCAAGGACATGGCCATCAGCGCCGTTTACAAAATATCCGAGAATCATGCCTTCGGCGTGGAATACGGCCGGGAAACTTTCGGGCAGGAGTACGAATCGATGGTGTTTCTCGACAATGCGCCGACTGAAGATCCGATACGTCTGGTTTATTCGCCGCCGGCGCCCTGGATAGCCGGTGTTGTGCAACGGAACAAAATGCTCGACTGGTACGGGCTCGTGTGGAAGGTGTCGCTCCCCGAATTCGGCATCTTGAATTTCGTTTTTCCCTATGCGCGCGCGCTTGCCGGGGCCACCGAACTCGGCCCGCTTTTGAAACTTCGTACGGGACTCGAAATGTATCCGACCAATTATTCCATGTTCAATCTGGGGCTGGAGGGAACCATGCTCCATTACTCCGTGGATGGGGCATGGAATAATACCTGGAAACTGGGCGTGACTTTCGGCTTGGCCGTCGGATTTTAATTATCTGCCGCGCTTCGGTGGACTGTGGAGCGGCGGCCGGAGAGCAGGGCGGATTGAGACTTTTCAATCGCAGCCGCAGACGAGAAGCCGGACGCATTCGTACAATATCACGCCGGTTGCAACCGCGACGTTCAGGGATTGCTTGACGCCGAACATCGGAATCTCGACGGCCATGTCGGAAAGCTCCAGAGCCGCAGGCGATATGCCGGTCACCTCGTTTCCGACCACGATCGCTAGAGGGAATATCGAACGCGACAAGTCGAAACAGGACACGCTCGCGTCCGTGTGCTCGAGCGCCGCGATGGTCTTGCCCTCCGATTTGAGCCGCTGGAGAACATCGGCGATGCTCCAAGAGTATTCCCACGGCACACTGTCCTCGGCGCCGAGGGCCGTTTTGGATATCTCCTTCCGGGGCGGATGAGGAGTGAAACCGCAAAGGAATATTTTATCGACGAGAGCACCGTCGCAGGATCGGAATATGGACCCGATGTTGTACAATGAGCGCACATTGTCCACTACCAGAGTTATGGCGAACCGAGGCCGCAGCTGAAGTTCATGCGGAGTTGCGCGGATTATTTCGTCGTGACGGAGCTTTCGTAGCGGCATGGACTGTCGTCTTTCTGCAGGCAGAGGATGCTCAAGGATAGGCCTCTTCAAGTTGCGATGCAAGCAGCGGATCATTGCACGGGAATCCGGGGTGTCGATTGCAGGCCTCGACATGCGCAAGGTTGTCAAATTTCCGTCGTGGTGGTAGTTTCCGGAATGGAATTGTTGGAACAATGCAAAACGGTATACGAACATGAGCGGCGCGCAAGGTTCCGGTTCTTTGCCGATCCATGCCGACATTCATTATCCAGGATGAGGATGTCGGTTTGAACGACGGGCATGCGGCTGCAAATGCGGAGATAATCATCGTGGGAGCGGGGATATCCGGCCTCGCTCTTGCCAGCCGGTTGCAGGAAGACGGCTATGACGCGCTTCTGCTGGAACGGTCCGGACGCCTGGGCGGTTCCATACGCAGCGAGCGGATCGACGGCCGCCTCGTCGAAGCCGGTCCCAACAGCACACTCGAGACGACACCGTTGCTTGCCTCGCTGATCCGTGAAGCCGGCATCGAAAATCGTAAACAGTACGCTGATGCGCGGTCCGACAAACGTTTCATATTACGAGACGGCAAACTCAAACCCATCCCGATGTCACCGGCCGCGCTGATCTCTACCGATCTCTTTTCCTGGAAGGGGAAGATGCGCCTTTTGCGCGAGCCCTTCATCGGGCCCTCGCCCGCTGACACGGAGGAAACCGTTTCGGAATTCGTGCGAAGACGGCTCGGGGCCGAGTTCCTCGACTATGCGATCAATCCATTCGTCGCGGGCGTTTATGCGGGCGATCCGGACACTCTCAGTGTTCAGGCCGCATTTCCGAAATTGCACGCTCTCGAACAGCGTTACGGCGGTCTGATAAAGGGACAGATCCGCGGCGCAAGGGAAAGAAAACGCAGCGGGGAAACCGCAAAGCAGTCCGCCCGGATGTTTTCCTTCGCTGACGGCATGGAAACCCTGACAGCCGCGCTTGGCGGCATGTTGAAGAGGGTTGAAACGGGGATAACGGTTCAAGAAATCGAGTGGATCGAAGACGGCAGGTATCGCTTCAGGATCACCGCCTCGAGCAAGGATCGGATTTTTCGTTACCAGTGCCGCGTGCTCGTCCTGTCTATGGCGGCATACGATGCCGGACCTCTGGTGCGGAATCTGGCGCCGAAGGCCGCGGAAGCTCTCTTGCGTATTCATTACCCGCCCGTTGCCGTTGTCGCAACGGAATACCGCAGATCGGCCGGCATGCATCCGCTTGACGGTTTCGGCTTTCTGATTCCGCGCGTGGAGCGGCGCGAGATTCTCGGCACGATATTCACAAGCTCTCTCTTTGAAGGAAGGGCGGAAACGGGGAGTGCGCTGTTGACGAGTTTCGTGGGCGGCGCTCGCCAGCCGGAGAAAGCGCTGCTGTCGGAGGATGCCATTGGAGAGCTTGTGCTCCGCGAACAGGGCATGGTCCTGGGCGTTCCGGACAAACCAGATTTCATGCATGTGACAAAATGGGAACGCGCCATCCCGCAGTACACTCTGGGTCATACGAACAGGATGATCGAGATCGAAAAAACGGAGCGAGAACTTCCCGGTCTTTTTTTCTGTGCGAATTATCGCGGCGGCATTTCGGTCGGCGATTGCGTCGTATCCGCGGAGCGGACGGCGGGAAGGATCCGGAGTATGGAGAATGGGGTAAAGCGCGAAAAGTGACGGCGTCCTCTTTTTGGAGACGAATCAAGAAAACAGATACAGGAAGGATCAAGCTATGGAGAAAGGTGAGTTCGGTTCGACTTTCTACCCGCCGTTCGCGCGTACGAGGCGCACCAGAATGACGGAGGGATTACGCTCGATGGTGCGCGAAATTGTACTGACTCCAAAGGATTTTATATATCCGCTGTTCGTGGCGCCGGGAAAGAATCATCGCAAACCCGTCGCCTCCATGCCCGGCGTTTTCCAGCAGTCCGTTGATCAGATAGTCAAGGACGCGAGGGATGCCTATAAACTGGGAGTTCCCGCCGTCATTCTTTTCGGTATTCCGCGGCATAAGGATGAGACCGGTTCGGAGGCCTGGGCTCCGGACGGCATGGTGCAGCAGGCGGTGAGAGCCCTGAAACGGGCGGTCAAAGGTCTGGTCGTAATCACGGATGTCTGTATGTGCGAATATACTTCGCACGGCCACTGCGGAGTCGTGCGCGGAAATGAGATTTTAAACGACGAGACGCTGGAACTGCTGGCGAAGGAAGCTCTCTCGCATGCCGAGGCCGGCGCCGATATGGTCGCTCCGTCGGATATGATGGACGGCCGCGTCGCGGTCATCCGGGAAATCCTCGATGCGCGCGGTTTTATCAACCTTCCGATCATGTCGTACGCAGCCAAGTTCGCTTCCGGTTTCTACGGCCCGTTCCGGGAAGCCGCGGAATCGACACCGGCTTTCGGAGACAGGCGTTCGCACCAGATGGATCCCGCAAATGCCGACGAAGCGCTTCGTGAAGCGCAAATCGACATCGAGGAAGGCGCGGACATCATCATGATAAAACCCGCCGGACCTTACCTCGACATCATACGCGGCGTGAAAGAAGCATTCGGAATGCCGACGGCCGCGTATCAGGTCAGCGGGGAATTCAGCATGATAAAGGCGGCCGCTGCAAATGGTTGGATAGACCACGACCGCGTCATGCTCGAAGCCCTTACAGGCATAAAGCGCGCAGGCGCAGATATGATTTTGACGTATTTCGCCAAGGAGGCCGCGCGCCTTCTCCAAAGCATCAAATAACACATTTTCAAACTTCACAATTTCCGCTTCCATGCCGGCAGTACCACAATTGAATTTCGAAGAAGCCCGGGTCTTCGGTTGCCTGATAGAAAAGAGTCAGGCGACACCGGAGTACTACCCGATGACGTTGAACGCCCTGATGAACGCGTGCAACCAGAAAAGCAGCCGCGATCCCGTTACTTCTTTCGACGAGGATGTGGTGGAAGCCGCTTTGGAGGGATTGCGCGAGAAGGGGCTTGTCGCGTATGCAAGCGGCGTCGGGCGCGCGCTCAAATACATTCACAGAGCCGGCCAGATGGGCCTGGGTTTAAGTCCGGCGGAAGCCGCGGTGATCGCAGTGATGCTGCTGCGCGGATCTCAGACGGCAGGCGAGATCAAAGCCCGCGCCGCGCGTCAATTCAACTTTGCCTCAACCGAGCAGGTGGAACAGACAATCGCGGGACTAATGGAGCAGGAACGCGCTTATCTGGAGGAGGCGCCCCGCAGGGCAGGACGGAAAGAGCCGCGCTACAGGCACAGGCTCTTCGAATGGCCGGATGAAGAGGAATCCGCGCCGGCGCCGTTTAACGCCGCCGGAGCAACTCTGCGTTCCGAGTTGGAGGAACTTCGCTCGCGACTGGAAAGCGCCGAGGCACAGAATGCTTTTCTGGCGTCTCGCATCAACACCCTCGAAGCGGACATCGCAGGGATAAAAGCCGACCTTTACGCCGCGTAAGCGGGAGTAGATGGATTTCAAGGAGGCAATTCGACGGCACGGGCTATTTTTGGCGGCCTTCGGATATTTTTTATCGATCGCGTTGCTCCGAGACACCCCTTATTGGCCGCATGGGATACAGCTGACCTGGCAAGGCGGAATCGTTCTGGCTGTGCTGCCGCTCATTCCCGGAATTCTCCGGCGCAAGACGGACTGGCTTCTGCGCGGAATGCTGCTCTCGGTATTGACGCCTTTCCAGAGCGGAGTAATGGTCGCATGCTGCGTCTCGTGTGCGGTGTTGATCACGCTGAATCGAAGAAAAATCAGAACGGCGCTGCTGTCCTTCCGCGGCAGCCGCCTCATGCTTGCCGCCGCCGCCGCATATGGCGCTTTCGTTCTCCTTCATTGGACCGCGGCATGGGGTTCGGTTCATACGGCCTATTCCGCCGGGTACACGGCCGCCACTCAATTCGTCGCTCCTTCCGCCGCGTTCCTTGCGGCCTTGTTATGGGATTCGGATAAACCGGATGATCCGCTGCGTGCAGTCTATGTCGTTCTGCTCGCGCAGGCCGCCACGTTGGCGGCATATCCGCTTGTAATCGGCAAGCCGATGTTGTTGGCTTCGATAGTCAACGGCTTCATGAAGCCTATGTACACCTTGCTGGAACTGCCCTGGACATATCCCTGGTTCGATCCCGACTGGAATCCCGGCTCTTTGTCAATTGTAAACTACACCGGCATAGTCATGATCATGACCTCGGTCCTGGCTCTGCTGCGTTACATTTCGGCCAGGCGTCACACCGATGCCCTTTTCTTCGTATGCGCACTTTGTCTGGCTTTCATGGCCGAAAACACGATTGCTGCAGGCGCGGCTGTTTGGGCTTTCGGTCTCGCCCTTCTTCTCGACCTGCTGCTGCGGTTGTCGACGCGCTTGCTGTCGGGCCGTCAGCGGGCGGGCGTCGCGATGGCGGCGGGGATCGCCGGAATCGCGGCGCTCGTCAGCTTCGTTTATCTAGGGCATGGACGGTATGCCGGGACGCAGAAAGGCCATTTCTACCGGCAGGCATTTGAACGGTTATCGGAATCGCCGCTGAGGGCGCTGATCGGTTACGGCCCGGGAGCATATGGAAGCCGCGCCGCTCTTTTGCGACTGGATTCGAATGTCTACACCGCGCGAGACGGTTATCTATGGACTTATGGCTGGCGCAATATCGAGGATAAATTCCCTGCTAACGATTTCGTTGAGGACATCAAATCCATCAACCGCCTGCCGGCCGAATGGATCAATGCCAGCCAGGGATTGATCTATTCCGGCATAGTTCCATCCGTGATGGAAAACGGATTGCTCGGTCTTGCGCTGATTTTCATTGCTGGATGGCCCGCCGCGCTCTCCATCGCCGAACGTATGACCCGTATCGATCGAGAAATCCTGCCCTTGACCGGAACCGCGATATTCTGCGCGCTTTTTCTTGGATGTCTCGCTGTGTTCTATAACTACAATGAAATCCCGACCCTCTCTTTTTTGCTTCTCTTGCCGATGTTCCTGCTCCTGTGCGAAAAGCGCTGATCGAATTCCGGCGACTGATCCGGCTGCGGTAGGCTTGCTGCATTCCGGACCGGGACAGCCGGCGGTAAGGTCCGTCGAGACTTTCGGCCCAATCCACCCCGCATTTCATGCGTTTTTGTTCTGACCCGGACTTTTTTTAAATTTAAAAATTGCCCATTTATGGGCAGTTAGCTCAGCTGGTTCAGAGCGTCTGGTTTACACCCAGAAGGTCGGGGGTTCGAATCCCTCACTGCCCACGGAACGCATTATAGCCATCAGCAAAACATCCATTTCAACCGAGGACAAGAATGACCATCAAATCAACTTATGCGCCTCTCGCGGCGCTTTTTCTGGCTGCTTTCCTGGCATCCGGATGCGGCTCCGATTCGGGCTTGAAAGACACTCCGCCCGATGTGAAATTATACGGCGTGAAGTCCGCATCGATCGAATATGAATATACCGGAGACGCAAAGGGCGGCAAGTCGGTGTTGATCGCCAATTACGGCATGTATGAAAGGGACAAAGACGACTTCACGATCAGCATGGGCGGACAGCCCTCGGAAGTCAAATCGCTCTCTCTGCGCTGCGACACGGTCAATTACCAGATCGATCTGAAAAAGAAGGAAGGAATGTCTTCTCCTTTTGAAAGAGGGCAGTTGAAGGACTTCGTCAAGGACTTCACACCCGCGCAGCTTGAAAACGTGAACGCCGAACTGATCAAAAAAATGATGGGCGGGGTGAGCAAGGGCACTGAAACGATTCTCGGCAAGGAATGCGAGATTTTCGAGCTTCCCGGAGGCGGTACGCTTTCGATGTGGAAAGGCCTAATCATGAGGCAGGATATGCCGATGGGTGGATTTAAATTCGGCCTGGTCGCCAAAAAACTTGAAACAGATGTCGCGGCTACCATAGCGGATTTCACTCCACCGGACAGCATCAAGATCAACAATCCTCAAAATTCCGGCGGCATGCCGCCGGGGCATCCGCCGGTCGACCAGCAATAAGGTCCCTGATATCCAAAAAACGTAAGAAAGGCGCCCGAAGGCGCCTTTCTGCGCATAGTGCGCGTCCGTCCTATTTGAAATTCGGCATATAATGAAGAGGTCCGTCCGGACCCACGGGTATACCCAGCGCCATCCAGGCAATCAGAAGCAACGACCAGACGACGCCGAACACGATCGAGTAGGGCAGCATCGTGGAGATGATGGTGCCCATGCCGTACTTCTGGTCGTATTTCTCCGCATATGCCACGATCAGCGCAAAATAGGACATCATTGGTGTAATTACATTAGTGAGGGAATCGCCGATCCGGAACACGGCCTGCGTCAGCGACGGATGATAACCGAGAAGCATGAACATGGGCACGAACACCGGCGCCATGATGGCCCATTTTGCGGATGCCGATCCCATGAACATGTTTATCACCGCGCTCAGCCCTATGAAAAGCAGCATCAGCGGTATGCCGCCGACCCCGAGGGATTTCAGCAGGGCGGCGCCGTCTATCGCTACTATAAGGCCCAGGTGAGAGTACTGGAAATAATAGACGAACTGGGCGGCGAAAAAAACAAGCACAATGTAGGTGGCCAGATGGCTCATGGATGAGATCATCTGCTTGATGCCCTGCTTGTCGTTCCTGATGCTTCCGGTGACCCAACCGTAAACGATGCCCGGGATGAGGAAAAAAATCATGATGGCGGTGATCATCCCGTTAAAAAAAGCCGAATGCAGCACCGAAGCATTCGGATGGCGCAACAGACCGTCTTCCGGGACCACCGTGACAACGAAAACCACGACCACGGCAAGCACGCTGAAGCCCGCCCAGCGCAATCCCTTTTTCTCGACGTCCGTCAGTTGCTCCATCTCGATCGCGGTGACCGATCCTTCGTACCTGCCCAAACGCCGTTCGACGAAACGCTCTGTTACGAGAGTGCCGATGACGACTATCATCACTGCCGAGACAAACATGAAATAGATATTCGTAGCGGGCGTTATCACGATTTCCGGATCTATGATCTGCGCGGCGCTTTGCGTAAGTCCTGCCAGGACCGGATCAACGCTTCCGATCAGGAAATTGGCGCCGAATCCTCCGCTGACTCCAGCGAAGGCCGCTGCAAGTCCCGCCATCGGGTGCCTGCCAAGCGCCAGGAAAATCACGGCGCCGAGGGGTATCAGTACGACGTATCCGGCCTCGGATGCAAGATGCGAGAGCACCCCGGCCGCCACGAGGGATGCCGTTATGAGCTGCCGGGGAGCTTTGAGGACGAGGGCGCGGATCAAAACGGTGAGCAGCCCCGATCCTTCGGCCACTCCGATGCCGATCATGGCGACGAGCACGAGTCCGAGCGGAGGGAAGCGAACGAAGTTGTGTTCGACGTTCTCGAACATCCAACGGATTCCCTCGGAACTCAGCAGACTTCGAGCCGCAATCGACTCTCCCGTCCCCGGATGCCTCGCAGCGAGGCCGAAATTCTCGGCTATCCATGATGCAATTATCACCAGGCCCGCGAGGATAGCGAAGATTGTCGCGGGGTGCGGCAACGCATTCCCTATTATTTCCACGCGATCCAGCGCGCGCGCGAAGAGAGTTTTCTTTTTCGCCATACCGCCTCTGTCGTAATGTGTCATCGCGCGCACGGAATTGCGCGGCACTCTTTGAAGATAGGAGATTCACGCCGTCCGTTCAAAACGGCGCCGCCTTTGGGCGTAGGGTTTTCTTTCCGTGCAGAGCCGGTCAGGTGAAAGGCGTCCGTCAGCGGTCGGTTGCGGGAAAAGCGGCGTAAAGAATCAGCGCCGCCAATCCGATTACCAGAACGACGCCGAGTATGGTCAGCAGGAACTGGCGCATCGTGCTGCTCCGCCCGTCGGACGGCGCCGCCGACGCGACGTCCGCATATGAAAGAGTGGTATCCTTCAGGAGAGCTTCGCCGCCGTCGGTGGAAACATCCGCGAAGCCGGAGATGCCCCGCGCCGTCAGCGACCAGCCGTCGTCACGAAATGTGAATGTGGAGCGATCGTGCGTTCTCACGACGATGCCGCCTGCATTGGAGGCGCGCAAGTCGTGCCGCAAAGCCGATGGCGCCGCGCAACCCGCGAACAGCGCAAATGATATCAACAGGATAGCCGGAGCAATAGCGCGGCGCAGCGGCGGGGTTTGTCGAGATTTCATCGGCATTTCGCTATCGGTGGAGGCAGCCCGTCTTGGATCGGTTCCCATTCAGCGAAAATACTCCGTTTGAAACGCGGAAGGCAGTCATTTCCGACTGCCTTCCCATCCGATGCGGATAAAAAAAATCAACGGGCGACGAGCATTCTGCGGGAAATGCTGGAGCCCGCGGAGGAAATCTTGTAGACGTAAATGCCCTGTGGAACGATCGCTCCGTTCTGATCCAGTCCGTCCCACGCGACTACATGAGAGCCGGCCGTCTTGACGTCCTGAACAAGTGTGCGAAGCTCCCGGCCGAGCAGATTGTAAACCTTGATCGATACCGGACCCGTCCTCGGGATGGCATAGCCGATGGTCGTGACCGCGAGTTCGGATACCACGAATGGGTTCGGGTAGTTCTGGGCTATTGTAACGTTTCTCGGCAACGGCACTCTATCCTGAGCGCCCGTTGTGGAGGTCGTCGCTCTGAAAACCAAGGTGTATTTCTCGGAAGGGTTGTCCACGGAACTCAATGCGTACTCCACCTCCGCCGATCCAGGAACGGATGGTGTTTCGAAAGAGGGTTTGAAATCGAAAGTGCCGTTCGGAGGCAATTCGTCCGTCACATCGACGGCGTCTGGTGAATAGCAGTTGACAAGACAGAAAGAAACAAACCAGTTCTCGGGGAGAACGGCGCGGATCCTTTGAATTCGGATCTGCAGATTGTTTCCCGTCAGATTCTTGACTTCGGCCTTGGCGTCCTCAATGTATGCGCCCGGCGCGCCGGTGGTCTCCATCTTCTTCGGTGTGACGCTGAACGTCTGACCGGAAGCTACATAGACGCTTCCTGTCAGGAGGGCGGCCGCGACAAACAGTAGAGTGGTTGGTATTATTTTTTTCATTCTTGGTCCCGGTTCGGTTTTTCCTATGAAATGCAATTAGCGCAATATCCGGTTTAAAAGCAATCGATCCGGGCGCAGGCCTCCCGCGACGATTCCGAGGCGGCCCGGTTTATTCTTATATTTGATTTTATTTCGGATGCGCGGAAACCGACATGTCAATAATGTTCGATAAACTGGAAGCGATTCGGCAGCGTTTTGCGGAACTCGGCGAAGAAATGGCCCGGCCAGAGGTGGCTGCGGACCAGGCGGCTTATACGCGTCTTGCCCGTGAGCGCCGCCGTCTCGAGCCTGTCGTCGACGCCTTTGCGCGATACACACGGCTCCGCAAGGACCTTGAAGGCCATCAGGAAATACTGGCCTCCGAAAGCGATCCTGAATTGCTCGCGCTGGCCAGAGAGGAGCTCGAACAGCTCCGCGAAGGAGTTGATGAAGTCGAAAACGAGCTGAAGTTGCAATTGGCGCCCAGGGATCCGGATGACGACAAGGACGCGATCATGGAGATACGAGCCGGCACGGGTGGCGAGGAGGCGGCCCTGTTTGCGGCGGACCTGTACCGGATGTACAGCCGTTTCTCTGAGGCCAGGGGTTGGAAACAGGAATTGGTTTCACTCAGCGAAGCCGGGGCCGGCGGCATGAAGGAGGTAGTCTTCTCCCTCTCGGGCGATGACGTGTACGGCGCGATGAAATACGAGAGCGGTGTTCACAGGGTGCAGCGCGTCCCCGTAACCGAAGCATCCGGAAGAATCCATACCTCCGCCGCAACCGTCGCGGTATTGCCGGAAGCGGAGGAAGTGGATGTGGAAATAGCCGACGGCGACGTCCGGATTGACATCTACCGGGCCGGCGGCAAAGGAGGACAGAATGTCAACAAAGTCGAGACAGCCGTCCGACTCACGCATATTCCGACGGGCATAGTCGTCACCTGCCAGGAGGAGCGCTCGCAACTCAAGAACCGTCAGAAGGCGTTCAAGGTTTTGAGAGCGCGGTTGTACGAGAAAAAAATGCGGGAACAGAACGCCGAGATTTCGGCGGCGCGCCGCTCGATGGTGGGGAGCGGCGACAGATCCGACAAGATACGCACCTACAATTTTCCTCAGAACAGGCTTACCGATCACAGAATCGGATTGACCATGTACAATCTCGCGGAGATCATCGACGGGAACATCGCCGATCTGATCGAGAAACTTAAAATCGCCGATCGTGCCGCCCGGTTGCAGGCGGGGATCGAAAGGAGGGCTTCGGGATGAGCCCGGTCGAGATCCGAGGCGTCGACATCGGCGGCGGCAGTCCGCTGGCGTTGATTGCCGGACCATGCGTCGTCGAAGGCAGGGATATCGTTTTCAGGACGGCCGAGCGCTTGGCCGAGGCGACGAAGCGGCTCGGCATGCCCTTCATCTTCAAGTCGTCATATAAAAAAGCGAACAGGACGAGCTTGTCCGGTTTTACGGGCATCGGCATGGACGAAGCGCTCTCGTTGCTCGCAGCGGCGAGATCGGAATTCGGCATGCCCGTGGTCACTGACATACACTCCGAAAATGAGGCGGCCGTCGCGGCGGAGGTGGTCGACATGCTGCAGATACCCGCCTTTCTCTGCAGGCAGACGGACCTGCTTCTCGCAGCCGGCGCGACGGGCAAGCCGGTGAACCTCAAGAAAGGCCAGTTCATGGCGCCGGAGGACATGCGTCATGCCGCTGAAAAGGTGGCCTCGACGGGGAACGCCGGCATACTGCTTTGCGAAAGGGGCACATCCTTCGGATATCACGACCTGGTGGTCGACATGCGCGGAATCGCGGTCATGCGCGATCTGGGCTACCCCGTCGTGATGGACGCCACACACGCCGTGCAGATTCCGTCCGCCGGCGCGGCGTCGGGCGGCAGGCCGGAGTTCGTTTTTCCGATAGCCCGCGCCGCCGCGGCAGTGGGCGTAGACGCCTTTTTCATCGAGACGCATCCCGATCCGCGCGGCGCGCTCAGCGACGCGGCCAGCCAGCTGCCCCTCGCCGACATCGAGCGCCTGCTGAGACAGCTGCTGGCCGTGGACGCCGCGCTGCGCTCCTGTGAACCCTGAAGCGCCGCGCCTGTCCGGCGGCGCTTCCTGTCCGGCTTGTCGTCTCGGCATGCCGGCGCCGGCGACCGGATCGATATCGGTTTAACGCACGAGGAAATCCCTTAGCGCCTCGAATGCCGCTTGGACCTCCTCGCGCGTGTTGTAGAAATGCGCAGAAATCCTGATATGCCCTCTCCGGGCCGATACGATTATGCCGCGTTTCTGCATCGCCGCGGCCGCTTCCTCCGCTCTGTCATGTCTGAACGTGATTATACCGGCCCGCCGTGCCGGATCGGCGGGAGTGATCACCTCATAGCCGGCATCGGCGGCGAGCGACCACGCGCAATCGGCGTTCGCTCTTACGAGCCGCGCCGCTTCGTCGAATCCAATGTCTCGAAACAGGGAAAGCGCGCCGTGATAGCCGTAGATCCCGGCGGTGTTGTAGGTCCCGTTTTCATAGCGCCTCGCATCGTCGCGGAGCTCGGCCTTGTACGCGAAAAAATCCCATGCGTGAGGGACGCTCAGCCAGCCCAGATGCGCCTGATGTATCAGTTCCTGAGCTCTCTCTCCGACGTATATGATGCCCACTCCCTGGGGACCCATCTGCCATTTCTGCACACCCGCCGAGAGAAAGTCCACGGGTGTGTCCGCAAGGTTGAGGCGCAATGCTCCAATCCCCTGGATTCCATCAACCGACAGCAGTACCTCTTTACGGCGGCACAGCTCGGAGAGGCCTGCCAGATCGAGAACGAAACCGGAAAGGAACTGCACCCAACTCGCTGCTACAAGCCGTGTGCGAGGCCCGATCGCCCGTTCGATATCCTCCAGTTTCACCTCTCCCTGGCGTTGCGGTACGAAATCGAGCTCGACTCCGCGGTCGGCTAGATTGAGGAAGGGATATACGTTGGCGGGAAATTCCCGCTCGGGGATGACAATGCGGTCGCCCGCCTGCCAGTCCAATCCGCTGGCCAGCACGTTGAGGCCTTCGCTCGTGTTCTGAACGAAGGCGACGCGCGCTGCCTCGCAGCCGATCATCTCCGCGGCCATGCTTCGGGCTTCATCGATCGTGCGCATCGCCTGCGGGAACACCTCGACCTCGCCTCTGACGAATTCATTCTGGATTTCCTGCATTTTTCTTTCCACCGCCGACGACCACGGGGACGTGGCCGCGTGATTCAGATAAATCAAGCCGGTTTCGAGGTAAGGGAATTGGGAGCGGAGAGCGGAAATAATCATGATCTGGACTTTTTACGCCGTAGAAGCCGGCGGCTGCGAAATGGTGTTGAGTATTCTTGTACCGCCGATGCGGAGCGCCGTGCAGGGATACCTCTGTCCGGGCGCATGCCAGTATTCGGGATCATCCGTCATCGGGCCGCGCCGTCAGGGTGGGGCGGTTGAAGCGGCCTGTCCGTGCGCAATACGAATCCCTCCAAGTTGAAGGAACTCTCCCGTCCCGTCACGTACTTTTCCGGATAATATGTGCCTTCCACGCCGCCGACTGAGATGATGGTATCAGCTTCGCCGTCGACGAAATCGATGACTATGCGGTCTCCGCTCTCTCGCCGCACCCCGTTGAGAGCCCTGCCGTCGTAGAGATAGTAAATGCTCAACGCAGTGCTGTCTACTGTTATTCTGCGCGGAGCGTCGTCTTCGAAAAGCATGCGTATGAAACGGCCTTTGGTTTGGTCGAAGCGTCCGGGCGGGCCGGTCGTATCCTGCTCCGAAGGTCGGCTTTCGGAGAGGGAGAAAGCGTTCCCCAGGATCTCCAGCAGTCGTAAGGCGCCGTTCGCGAGCGTGACCGCGATCGAGTCTCCGGTGGCCTGCGTGCGTTCGTACCAGAGGACGGGGTCGTTCCGGAGAATCACAAGGCTGTCGTTGCGGAGGAACGCGACCATCTGACCCCGTGCCGCCATTTCGCCGCGCACAACCTCCACATCGCCATAAGCGATGAAAGCATTGGAACTGTCGCGGCGGGCCTCCATGCCGCGGGCCTTGACGGTTGTCGTGTCGAGACGGATGGAATCGGCCGCGATCGCAAGAGTATCGGGATGCAGATAGTTGGTGTCAATCCGCCATAGGACCGGTTTGCCCGTGAAAAATGATATCCGCCTCTCGATGAAATGCTCGGCAGTGTCCGAAAGCACGACGGCGTTTTCGCCGGTGAATTCAACGCGCACATTGCCGGCGGCCAGGGCCCGGGCGCTGTCGCGTTCGTAAGTCAGCGCGTCGGCCTGAATCCTCGCCTGCGGTTCGTCGACCGTGACGCGAGAAGTGAAACGGGCGATGCGGGGTCCGGTCTCGTATTTTCCCGCGTCCGCGGTTAAAGTGGTATGGCCGTCATTGAGGAATACGCCGTTCGACGACCAGGCGGTGCGCCGGTCGCCGTTGTACATGCCGCGGGCGGATTTGAAGGTCAGAGTGTCCTGTAGGACGATCACATTGCCGATGAGTTCGACCTCGTTGAGTGAGAGGTTCTGCACGGCACGGTCGCAGCGAATGGCGACCTTATCGTGTCGTATGCGCACGTTGCCGAGCAGTTCGCGGAAGGACACGCCCTGGACCTCCTTCGCCACGAGGCTGTCGGCATGTTCCACCGTCACGAGCGCGCCTGTCTGTCCCATGAGCGGCTCTGCCCAGGGAAGCCATAGCAGCAGGACCGCAGCTGCGGCGGGAGCCGGCGCGCGGAATTTCGAGCGGCGAGAGGCCGGTGGTCGCGGCGTGGAGGAGGTCATGGGGCAACTTACGAAACGCGCGCGAAATCCGTTTCGTCGTCGCGTCGGTCTTTTTAGTATTTTGCTCACATTCGCCAAGCGTCGCGGCGTAAGCGGCGCGCAATGAAAACATGCTGATAGCCGTCATCTCGGATATTCACTCGAACCTCGAGGCATTGAGCGTCGTGCTGGCGGACATGGAAGCCCGTCGCGCCGACATGCTGGTTTGCCTGGGCGATATAGTCGGCTACGGTCCGGATCCGTCCTCCTGTCTTTCTTTGTTGCGCGAGCGGGCGACTGCGGTTGTCATGGGGAATCACGAGGAGGCGGTGTTCAATCCGCGCGAGCGGGACAATTTTACGGAACGCGCGTATAGAGCGATCGAATGGACGGCGGGCAGGCTCACGGCCGGCGAGATCGAATGGATGAAAGGCCTACCTTACCAGCTCGAAATGGAAGGCATTCGTTTCGCGCATGCGACGCCGAAGGCGTCCCGCTCCTGGGATTATGTTTTCAGCGCCTTCGAGGCGCGTGTGCAAGCGGGAGCTTTTTCAGAACGTCTGTGCTTCATCGGACATTCGCATGTGGCGGCGGTTCATCCGCTCGCTCCTTCGGTGCGTGAATACAATGTGGTCGACCGTTTCATAATCAATCCCGGCAGCGTAGGGCAGCCGAGGGACGGCGATCCGAGATCGAGTTACGGCCTCCTGGACACGGTGGCGGGCAGTTACGAAAACGTCCGACTGGAATACGACTTGGAAGCCACGATCAGGAAAATCAGGGAGGCGGGACTGCCGCGTTCTTTGGGAGACCGGCTGCGCATCGGGAAATGACCATGGTATGAGCACGCAAATATTTGACAGAATATTGAAATAAACTATATTTAATGTTCTCGTGCCTTTGAGCACGGTTAATTACATGCCCTTCGTTTGGGGCGTAGCCAAGCGGTAAGGCATCGGCCTTTGGAGCCGACATGCGGAGGTTCGAATCCTCCCGCCCCAGCGACAAACGGACAGAAAAATGAACGACATAAGCCAAACCGATCTGGTCCTGTTCAGCGGACGTTCAAATCCGGCGCTGGCCTCGCGAATAGCCGAGTCAGTAAACAGCGCTCTGATGGAATTGGGCATGGGCGATTCCCATCTGGGAGCATGCGAAATCGATAAATTCAAGGACGGCGAGCTCTGGGTCAAATACGGCGAGAACATCCGCGGGCGGGATGTGTTCATCATACAGAGCACTTGCACGCCGGCCGAAAACCTGATGGAACTTCTGATCATGCTGGATGCGGCGAGGCGTTCCTCCGCGCGCCGCATCACCGCCGTGATACCGTATTTCGGTTATGCGCGGCAGGATCGCAAGGACCAACCGAGAGTGGCCATATCGGCAAAGCTCGTGGCAAATCTTTTAACGGTAGCCGGCGCCGACCGCATATTGACCATGGATTTGCACGCGCCGCAGATCCAGGGATTTTTCGACATACCGTTCGACCACCTCTATTCATCAGCAGTGTTCATTCCTCATTTCAAAGCGATGGACATACCTGATCTTTCTGTCGTCTCTCCCGACGTCGGCGGCATCAAGATGGCACGGGCTTATGCGAAGCGGCTGGATGCCGAACTCGTGGTGCTCGACAAGCGCCGCATCGCGCACGACAAATCCGAAGTGCTGAACATCATCGGAAACGTGGAAGGCCGGAACGTTCTGATCGTGGACGATATCATCGATACAGGCGGCACTTTCACAAACGCCATCATCGCGCTCAAGGCCGCGGGCGCGGCGAACGTATACGGCGCGTGCACGCATCCGGTTTTCTCCTCGAATGCCCTGGAATTGCTGCAGGCGTCCTGCATCGAGCGCCTCTACGTCACCGACACAATCCCGACCGACGGACGCCTCCCGAAATCGTGCAGAGTGGAAACGCTGACCGTGGCTGATTTATTCGGCCAGGCCATCCTGCGCACCCATCTCAATCAATCCATAAGTTCGTTGTTCGATGTCGACAAAGACAAGACCATGTAATATATAAAGGATACAGGAGCATAACCGTGCAAGCATTATTGTTGAACGCGAATAAGCGCAATGACGTGGGCAGATCCAGTGCCAACGAGCTCCGCAGGCAGGAGCGCGTTCCGGGAATTTTCTATACCCATGATCATCAGAATATCGCAATCGAGGTGAAAGCCCTCGATCTGCGTCCGCTAGTCTATACCGCGGAAACGCACATCGTGGATTTGCGCATCGGTTCGGAAGAAGTTCGCAAATGCATCTTGAAGGATGTGCAGTTCGATCCCGTGACGGACAAAGTAGTCCATTTCGACCTTATGGGCATCGCCATGACGGACAAGATACGGATGGAAGTTCCCATCGTGCTCAACGGCGTCGCCGCCGGTGTGCGACAGGGAGGTTTGCTCAACCACATGCTTCACAAGGTTGAAATCGAATGTCTTGCGTCCGACCTGCCCGAGCACATTGACATCGACATCGAGAAGCTGGGACTGGGAGATGTCCTGACCGTCGGCGACATACCGGCGGTGAACTTCCAGATTAACGCTGATCCGGAAGTTCCTGTCGTGACGGTAAGCCATGCGCGCGCGGCCGAGGAAGCCGTTGAACCGGTCGCCGAGGAACAGCCGGCCGAACCGGAAGTAATCTCCCGCGGCAAGGCTGCCGACGAAGAGCAGGGCTGAGCCGGCCTATCCGCGGAGACGCGACGGAGGCTCTCGATTTGCCGGTGGATCCGGTATTCTGTGTAGTCGGTCTCGGCAATCCCGGAAAGAGATACATCGATACCCGGCATAACGTCGGATTCCGTGTGATTGAACTCCTGGCTCGTCGCCTGGGCGCGAGCGAGGAACGATTCGAGAGCAATCGATTCGTATCCGAAGCAATCTGCGCGGGCAGGCGCATTCTGCTTTGCAGGCCTTGGACGTACATGAATCTCAGCGGTCAAGCCCTGGCCGGTCTCTCCAGGCCGGGTCTGCCTGATCCGTCGGAGATGCTGGTAATCCTGGACGATCTGGCCTTGCCGCTGGGCGTCTTGAGGCTGCGCAGAGGGGGTTCCAGCGGCGGGCAGAAAGGACTCGAATCGATCGTTCACGCCATGAACACCGTGAACGTACCTCGTCTTCGCTGTGGAATAGGACCTTTGCCCGAAGGTGTCGATCCATCGGAATTTGTTCTGAGCACTTTCGAGCAGGAGGAGCTCGAATCCGTCGCAAACATGGCGGAAAGAGCAGCAAGAGCGGTAGAAACTGCGATCTCCGAGGGCTTTGAAACGGCCATGAACCGTTGGAACGCCATTTTACGCGCGGACGCGCCGGAACCTGGAAGCCTGCCCGAGTCCGGGAGCCCGTCCGGATCTGACAAGATATTTTGACCTGATCAGCCGGAATCATATCTTTGTGATCGGTCTTTCACACAAAGACCGGGCGGTTGCCGACCGCAACCCCACTTGTCCTGCTCGGCGTCGAGGCGCCGGGCCGATTTTATAACAAGTCCAAAGGACGGAAACAGAAATGAAGAACTACTACGATTGCACGTTCATCGTCAATCCCGCGCTTGACGACGCGCAAACCGAGAGCGTAGTCAAGGCGGTGGAAGAAACCATACAGAAACATTCCGGCGTGATCGCCGTTACCGATCGCATAGGCAGGCGGCGGCTGGCTTACCCGATAGCGAAGAAGCACAACGGCTACTACGTATCGATTGAATTCGAAGCGGAGGGGTCGGCTATCGAGCGTGTGGAGCGCGCCTTGACGCTGGACGAAAACGTAATACGCTATTTGACGTTGAAACTCGATAAACGCCAGTTGGAGGCGAAAAAACTGCGTGCGGCTGCCGTGCTCGAGCTGGCCGCCGAGCCGCTCGAGGATGCCAAACCGGCCGTCTCGTCCGAAGATGACAACATCTGACACGGATCTCTGATGAGCAGCCATCCAGCGCCGGAACGAACCGATATTTGCGTCAACGGCAAAGAATAGCATAGGTGCAATCATGGCCGATTTGAAGCTGCCGGAACTAAATTATGTGCTTATCGTCGGCAATCTGACTAAAGACCCGACCTTCCGCACAACCTCAAACAATACGCCCGTCGTAAATTTTTCCATCGCTTCCAACCGACGGTATCGCGACAGATCCAACTTTTGGCAGGAAGATGTCTGTTATGTGGGTGTTGTTGCCTGGAACCGCCTGGCGGAGAGCTGCCATCAGCGCTTGAAAAAAGGGAACGCGGTGCTGGTCGAGGGCGAACTCCAGATGCGGAACTGGAAAGTGGAAGATGGAACCCACAGAAGCATACTGGAAGTCAAGGCTCGCCGCATACAGTTTCTGAACAAGCAGATCAGAACCAACGGCAGCTCATCGATTCTCGAGGACATCGAAGATTCCACAATGCACGACGAAGACGATCTGTTTGATTTCTTCGAGGACCGGGATGAAGGATTCTTCAGCCCGAATGACGGACATAACGAAAAATCCTGACAAATATCAACGCAAAGCGAATCAAGAAGGCGGATCACAGCATGAAAGTCATATTGAGAGAAACCATCCCGGCCCTGGGAAACATCGGTGAAATCGTCGCCGTCAAGGACGGCTATGCCCGCAACTTCCTTTTGCCCCGCGGTCTGGCGTATGTGGCCTCCGCCAGCAACACCCGTGTTTTGGATGAAGAGAAAAAACGCATGAAGGTCAGGCAGAACCGCGAGTTGAAGGACGCCGAGAAAATCGCGCTGGAACTCGAGAAGCACGAGAACGCCATTACAATACCAATGCCCGTCGGTGAAGAAGACAAACTCTTCGGGACGGTCACGAAGGAAATGATCGCCGAGAAGCTGGAAGAAAAGGGATTCCAAATCGACAAACGGAAGATAGAAATCGAGGAACAGATCAAAGTTCTCGGCATTTACACGGTGAACATCAAGCTGCACCATGACGTCGCCGCGCGCGTCAAAGTATGGGTGGTACGACAGCAATAACACCAGGGACGCGGCTGCGGAACCTTGCGACCGTTGTTCCCGTTTGGCTACAGAATATCAAGTACATTAGCTCAGGCGCATGATGAAAACCACAACGATCGAAACAGCGGACGGGAAAGCACAGAAAATTGTCGAATTTCTGGAATTGAGCGAGGTGACTATTCGCTTCGCAGGGGATTCCGGCGACGGTATGCAACTCACCGGATCGCAGTTTTCCTCCACAACCGCGCAGGTCGGAAACGACCTGAGCACTCTGCCGGACTATCCGGCGGAAATCCGGGCCCCTGCCGGCACACTTTACGGAGTCTCCGGTTTCCAGCTTCATTTCAGCAGCCGCGACATTTACACCCCCGGCGACAAGCCGGATATGCTGGTTGCGATGAATCCCGCGGCGTTGAAAGTGAACCTGAAGGACGTGCGGGAAGGCGGCCATATTCTTGTCAACACCGACGCATTCGACAGCAAGAACCTGAAACTCGCTCATTACGACGCGAACCCTCTGGAAGACAATTCGCTGCGCGGCTATAAAGTGTTCCCGGTGCCCATAACGAAGATGACCATATCCGCGTTGGAGGGTATAGGCCTGTCGATGAAGGAAATCACGAGGTCGAAAAACTTCTTCGCTCTGGGACTTTGCTATTGGCTTTACAACCGTCCCCTGGATCCGACGCTCGAATGGATAAAGCAGAAGTTCGCAAAAAATCCCGCGATTGCCGAAGGCAACCGGCGGGCTTTGATGGCGGGCTACAATTTCGGCGACACAACGGAAATTTTCACGCACAGGTTCGAAGTAAAGCCGGCTAAACTGCCCCGGGGCACATACAGGAACGTAACCGGCAACGAAGCCACCGCGATAGGCATCATAGCGGCCTGCGAGAAGGCGGGACTGCCGGGTTTCCTCGGCTCATATCCTATCACTCCCGCGAGCGAGATTCTTCACGAGCTTTCCCATTACAGGCGTTTCAACTTCCGGACCTTCCAGGCGGAGGATGAGATCGCCGGAATCTGCACGGCAATCGGCGCGGCTTACGGCGGCTCGCTCGCATTCACGACCACCAGCGGGCCCGGCATGGCCTTGAAACAGGAAGCCATTGGACTCGCCATCATCACCGAGCTTCCGCTCGTGATTGTGGATGTCCAACGCGCCGGCCCGAGCACGGGATTGCCCACGAAGCCCGAGCAATCGGACCTCTTTCAGGCGGTATTGGGGCGGAACGGCGAAGCGCCTCTACCGGTGCTTGCGGCCTCATCCCCCGCCAACTGTTTCTGGATGGTGTTCGAAGCCGCGAGAATCGCTTTGAGGTATATGACGCCCGTGATTCTCCTGACAGACGGATATCTCGGCCAGGGTTCTGAGCCGTGGCTTCTTCCAAAGGCGGATTCCCTTCCCGACATCAAAATCCCCTTCGCGAAAGACCCGGCCACGTTCCAGCCGTATCAGCGCAATGAGGATTTGTCCAGACCCTGGGCGGTTCCGGGAACACCGGGACTCGAGCACAGGATAGGCGGTCTCGAGAAGAAGCACATAGTCGGTTCGGTGTGCCATGAGCCGCCGAACCATCAGTTCATGTGTGAAATGCGAGCCGCGAAGGTGGAGAAGGTGAAAGAGTCCATTCCCGACCAGGATTTCTTCGGCAATGAAAGCGCCGATTTAGCGCTAGTCGCCTGGGGCGGCACATACGGAGCTACCAGGGCCGCTACCGAACGGCTTCTCGCGAAAGGAAAATCGGTGGCTCATGTGCACTTGAAGTATTTGAACCCGTTCCCCCGGAATCTCGAGCAGGTGCTGCGCCGTTACAAGAAAATTCTGATTCCGGAAATGAATCTCGGGCAGTTTTCGTTTCTGCTGCGGGGAAAATTCCTGATCGAACCCGAAACCCTGTCCAAGGTCCAGGGTACGCCCTTCACGCCCAGCGAAATCGAAACGGCAGCCCTCAACATTCTCGAAGCGAAGTAAAAGGAGCAAGCACAATGACAGCCGAAGAAACGACTCTGGAGAGCAAGCAGCTGACGGCCAAGGATTTCGTGTCGGACCAGGACGTGCGGTGGTGCCCGGGCTGCGGTGACTACTCGATACTCGCGCAGGTGCAGAGGGTCATGCCAACCCTCGGATACAGGAAAGAGGATGTCGCGGTGGTTTCCGGAATCGGATGCTCGAGCCGCTTTCCCTATTACATGTCGACGTACGGCTTTCACGGCATCCACGGAAGGGCGGTTGCGATAGCTTCCGGTCTCAAGACTGCGCACCCCGAGCTTTCTGTATGGGTAGCGACAGGAGACGGAGATTGTCTTTCGATCGGCGGCAATCACTTCATCCATGCCTGCAGAAGGAACTTCGACATCAATATATTGATGTTCAACAACGGCATCTACGGCCTGACCAAGGGCCAGTACTCTCCGACATCCAGGCACGGACAGAAAACCAAATCGTCCCCTTACGGTGTCGTGGATCATCCCTTCAACCCGGTGCTGATCGCTCTCGGTGCCGAATGCACCTTTGTAGCCCGGAGCATGGATCGCGACATGAAGCATCTGCAGAGCGTGATAGCCGACGCGGCCAGACATCACGGCACTTCTTTTCTCGACATCATGCAGAACTGCAACATCTTCAACGACGGAGCATACCTGCAATACACCGAGAAAGAAACGAAACCCGACAGCACCATATTCATCGAACACGGCAAACCGCTCCTCTTCGGAAAAGACAGCGACAAGGGAATCAAGCTGGACGGTCTTCGCCCTACGGTGGTGAGCATGAGCGACTTCAGCGCCGATGATCTGCTGGTACACGACAGCAAATCCAAGGAACTCGCATTCATACTGGCGCAAATGACGGATACGCCGGGTTTCCCGATGCCTTTCGGTGTTTTTCTCAGCGTCGAACGTCCGAGTTACGAGGACGATCTCACGCTTCAGATTGCACATGTCCAGTCGAAGGAAGGGAAAGGCGATCTCGACGGGCTGTTCCGCGAAGGCAATACCTGGGAGATCGGAGACAACTGACCGGACACCCCGTGACGACAGAGCTTATTACACAGGCCCCGCTCCGGCGGGGTCTTCTATTCCTCGCGGGATTCACAGCGCCGGCTTGGTGCATGGGCGGAATATAGAGCCGCTGTCGTGCGGCGGGAGTTGAGCGGATGGATGTCATCATCTTCTTCACGGTAGTTTTCGCGGTTTACATATCGGGCGCCTGGTACACCTGGAGAGGACTGCGCGCTTTGCTTCCCGAACGGACCAAAACGCGCGGGATATTCACCTGGGTCTACATGCCTCTTGCCGCGACCTTCTTCGCGGGCAGGGTGCTGGAGGGCATCGCCCAATCGTTTGTCAGCGATGCTCTGGTATGGATTGGTTCCTTCTGGCTGGGCGCCATGCTCTATCTTTTCCTCAGCGTTTTGCTCATCGATGTTTTCCGACTTGGGATTTATTTCGCACGCCGGATCAAGTCCCCGAAATCCAGTCAATCCGTCCGTCCCAAGTATTTCACGTTTTTCGGCGTTATTGCCGCAACTGTGATACTCATGATCGCCGGCCGCGTCAATCAGCGAAATCCTGTTGTAAGGGATATCGCGCTGACCATTGAAAGACGCGAAGCCCTGCGGGAGGAATTGCGCATCGCCGTCCTGACCGACATGCATCTCGGAACGATAATCTGCAGCAGCCACGTCGATGAAATTGTCGATGAAGTCAACCGGCTCGAACCGGACATGGTTCTGCTGGTCGGCGACATCCTGGATGAAGATCTCGGACCGGTAATCCGTCAGAACCTGGGTTCAAAACTGCTCTCCCTGTCGGCTCCACTCGGGGTTTACGGGGTTACGGGGAATCATGAATACATCGGCGGAGTCGAGGGCGCCGTTCGTTACCTTTCGGAACACGGCATCGTAATGCTGCGCGATTCGGCAATCACCTTCAGCGGCGGGTTCACACTCGTCGGGCGAGAAGACCATGCGTCGGAGAGATTCGCCGGAGTGCGGCGCAAGCCGCTGGCCGAATTATTGAAAACGACCGGCGCTTCCCTCCCGGTGATACTGATGGATCATCAGCCGCGTGACCTGGACGAAGCCGCGGACAACAATGTTTCGTTGCAATTGTCGGGGCACGTGCACTACGGACAGCTTTGGCCGCTCAACTATATCACGGATGCCGTGTACGAGCTGAGCTACGGTTATTTGCGGAAGGGCGGGACTCAGTATTACGTTTCGAGCGGTGTGGGTTCCTGGGGGCCGCCCATGCGCATCGGAAGCCGCGCTGAGATCCTGCACTTGCGCGTCCGCTTCGAGTAGGAGGATAATAAACTTTTCAGCTGTTGTCCGCGAGCCAGCGGAGGAACGGCGTCATCACGATGAAGTGCTTTGTCAGGACGTTCAGAACCTTGCGGTTTCGGGCCTCGTCAGGATTCAGGTTTTTCCAGAACAGGAGTTGTCTGCGCTTCAACAAATCCGCGTCGGGATGATCCTTGTTGAATCCTTGAGGCACGCGCGCCAGAGAATCGCCCTGCATTTCTCCGAAAAGCGACTTGGCTTTCTTGTCGCGGAGGATGGCGCGCAGCGTCGCGGAGTCGGCATCGATGGCGGCGCGCAGTTTCTTCAGTTGAAGCGGCGACGGAGCGTAGAGTCCGCCGGCGATTAAGAATTCGTCATCCGAAATATGAAAATAGTAACCCGCATCGTTTTTCCGGTCCTTGTCCGAGAAAGTGAAGGATGCGGCTATCCACGTTTTGTAGGGAGTCTTATCCTTGCTGAAACGCGTATCCCTGTAAATCCGATAGATGGACTTCTTAGGATCCACGGTGAGATCGGACGCTTCCGATGCAAGCGCAGGCCCCAGCTCGGCGAGCAGGGATTCCATGGGTGCGCGCACGGATGACTCGAAACGATGCTTGTTATCCTGGAACCATTCGCGGTTGTTGTTCCTTTTCAGATCTCTGAAAAAACTGAACGTGTCTTCCGGAAAACCGTTGAACGGCGGCGGTCCTTCCTCAAGAAATGGATTCGATTTGAATTTCATGTCTGAAGATGATGATGAATTGTGAGATGCGGGGCTGAATTATCGAAGCAGGTTCGTTGTCCCCGGAAACGGATTCGGGTGTCGGCATCGTTGCCGTAACTCGGCCGGAAGGAAGAGCCGCAACGCCGGCCTATCGGCATCCGGTGATTTCCCCGTGAAATCCAGCGCATAAATTGACGAAAAGCGGACAGAACAGCAAAGCTCAAAGCGCGGTCAGGCGATTCTCGATGCGGAGGTCAACGTGCGCGTCCGGTGACGTCGGGATCAATTCGGAAACGTTTTGCTAAATTTGCTTCGCGGTCATGGCCGACAGCGCAATCGAAATTTCGCACACGCACATGTATGAGCAGCCGATCCGGCAAATGAAATACGACAAGGCAATCATCTGGTTCAGGCGGGATCTGCGGCTCTCGGACAATACTGCGCTCGCGCAGGCATGCCTCGCATCGCGGCTGGTGATCCCAGTATTCGTTTTTGACACGACGATCCTCTCGCGGCTCGAGGACAAGGACGACCGCCGTGTGACCTTCATACACCGTTCGCTTCAGGAACTCGCGCGGAAACTGCGCGAGCGCGGATCGGATCTCGTTGTCCTCATCGGTGATCCTTTGGACGTCATTCCGCGCTTGGCATCGGAGGCCGGCGCGGGAGCTGTTTTCGTCAATAGGGACTACGAACCGCGGGCCAAGTTGCGCGACACGGCCGTGCGGCGCGCGCTAGAGGCTGACGGCAGGGAGTTATGGGATTTTAAGGACCAAGTGGTCTTCGAAGGCTTAGAGGTCGCTTCGCGAGTTGGGACGCCTTATGTGGTTTTCACACCGTACAAGCGCGCGTGGCTCGCCCGTTTCCGTGACGAAGCCGAGAAGGGCGCCGGGCCGGCCCGTGAGATGCGCGTTCCTGCGGGGAAGATGGCGTCCGCCGCGGAAGCGGCCCGGCTGACGGCGGCTTGGGACTTCGGCAAGATCGGTTTCGTCGAGAATCACACGCATTCCGAGGCCGGCGAAAGGGCGGCGAAAACGCGGCTGAGGGAGTTTATGAGGAAAGTCGACCGATACGCCGCGGACAGGAATTTTCCGGCCATCGACGGGACCTCCCGTCTGTCCGTTCACCTGCGTTTCGGCACCGTCTCCATACGCGAATTGATACGGTCGGCCTTGGAGCGCGAGTGTGAAGGCGCTGAAGCCTGGCTGACGGAATTGATCTGGCGGGAATTCTACCAGATGATACTGGACCGTTTCCCGCACGCGGCCTCCGGGGCTTTCCGGCGCGAATACGACGCCGTCCGCTGGCCCGGCCGCGAGGAGCACTTCGAGGCCTGGCGGCAGGGCCGCACGGGCTACCCGATTGTCGACGCCGCGATGCGGCATTTCAATGCGACCGGCTGGATGCACAATAGACTGCGCATGGTAGTCGCGTCGTTCCTGGTGAAGGATCTCCTCGTGGATTGGCGTTGGGGAGAGGCCTGTTTCGCGCGCGGGCTGCTGGATTTCGATATTGCCGCCAATAACGGCGGCTGGCAGTGGAGCGCTTCCACCGGCTGCGATGCCCAGCCGTATTTCAGAATATTCAATCCGGTGCTGCAGTCGAGGAAATTCGATCCGCATGGCCGCTTCATCAGAGCGCATTGTCCGGAATTGCAAAAATATTCGGACAAGCTTATTCATTGGCCGCACGGAGTCGGGATTGCCGAACAGCGCGCGGCCGGATGCGAATTGGGCGAAGACTACCCCCGCCCCTTGGTGGATCACACCGTGCAGAAGGAAAAGGCGGTGATGTTATTCAGATCTGTAAGCAAATAAACCCCGGGACCGACACATTATGCGTCGCTCTTCACTTCGCCCTTCTGCAACCACCTGTTATAAAGCCACATACTGAACGCCGATGCCAGGCCGATTGCCATGAGAATCAGCCAGCCGGCGGCATTCCAGGTCGGATCCAGTTCCAGGAGGCCGTTTTCCATCTTCACGGCCTTATGGCACATAACCTCGTTGAATATCGCGGCTCCGACGGGTCCGCCGACCAGCGCGCCGATGGCCATAGGCAGATTAGCGTAACCGAGGAAGAGGCCTTCCTGTCCTTTCGGCGCAAGCGCGCCTATGTATTCATAAGTCCGCGCTGAAGTGAACAACTCGCCGAAGGCGATCAGCGCCACTGTAAGCACGATGAACAGGGACCCGATGGGCAGGAGGTCCAACGCCTGCATGCGCACGCCGCCGGCGCTGTAAATCGGATAGAGGTTGATGAGCATGGAGATGCCGATGATGATAATTCCGACTATTATGGAACGTATCGGTTTCATTCCACCGAACAGTTTCGTGATAAGGAGCTGGAAGAACACTATCACGAAGGGATTCGCCATGGTGTATATGTCGACCGGAGGATTGGTTTCCACCACCTTCTTCAGGTACAGCGGCAGGACGTTGTAGACCTGCGCGTAGAGGAAGAAGAAACCGCTGGAAACTAGAAGGAACATCGCAAAACGCGCGTTTTTTATGACGAGGACCATGTCCAGCAGGATGCGGCCGATACTGCGCCGCGGTTTTTCCACCCTGACCACGCCCGGCAGCGTGTCAGGATCGCGGTACAGGAAGAGCACCGTGAAGAAAGCGATGATGGAACATGCGGTCGAGACCGCGAATATGTAGCTCAGATCGAAATTCGTGCGCACAAAGTAGCTTACGCCGCGGCCGAACAGCGAGCCGATGTTTATCACCATGTAGAAGATGCCGAAGGCGAGGGTGGCTCGACCGAGAGCGGTTTTTTGCACGGTTCCCGAGATGCAGGGCTTTATGACCGAACCGCCCATGCCGATGAGTATGATTGCCAGGATGACGGGCGCGAGCACGCCCATGCCGGCCGTAACCTCATCTCCGAATTCCTGTGAAAGGTGCTGGCCGCCGAACCAGACCGGGTACCCCATCAGAAAATATCCTATGGCCAGCAGCACGAATGCCACGAGGAGGGAACGTTTAAAACCGACTATGTCGGCAATGGTGCCCGAGAGGATGGGCAAAAAATACACGAGTGTCCACAATATGCCGTTCAGATTGCTGGGCCAGTAATTTCCCAGGCCGAGCTGCCCGAGATACAGGACCACGAAGCTCGCCATCGCGTAATAAGCGCCGCGCTCGAAAAGTTCGGTCAGGTTTGCCGTCCAGAATGTGCTCGGGAAAGGCGCCGGTTTTACCGCGGCTGATGAGGTTGAATTCATATGTTGCTCCGGTGGGATGATTGGCGGGCGGTATATCAACACGAATATAGAGGAAGAGGCCCATATGCCCAAAGAAAGCGCCGATTGACTCTTTCCGAGCTTACACGTAGATTCATATCATTCATTTTCCCGCGCTTTCAAACAGCTCCCGGACACGCTCATGAAAACCTTGCTCCCGTTGATCGCCTTCGCGGCTCTCTGCAGCGCCGCGTTGCATTCGCAAACCGTCACCCTGCAGATAGACAACGGACAATATGGAGGTTATCATGTGGGATCGGGAGGAACGCCGCTCAGGTACTGGGAGGAGACCGCATACCTGACGCCGGCCGGACCCTGCGCTGTGAACAAGATCCGAATCTACTTCGCCGGTGCGACAGCCGGCAAGGACACCATATATCTCGTGGGAGATCCGACAGAGGGCGGCGTACCGCCGACAAGCTTCGTCTGGTCATACAATATGCTTATCCCGCCGATAGTATTCGATTATCCTGGCACGGCGGGGTGGTACGATTTCGACATCAGTTCGGCCGGACTTCGCAGCGACGGTTACGACCGCATAGTGGTTCAGCATCGAATGAAGCCGGCGGGACCGTTTTTCGGCATCGACAACAACGGCACGTCGACTCCTCTGGCCGCATACTTATTCGATCCATTCACCAACAGTTCGCTCGGTTTCCCGGGAGTGTATTACCGGGCCGTCGGAGATTTCATGATTCGCGCCGAGGTCGCATACGACTTTCCTGACGGCAATACATCCGCGCCCCCGCCTCCGGCCGTGTTTCGCGAGGTAACGAAGGAAATCGGCATAACGGATGCATCGGGAAAGAACATCAAGGCCGGCCGCGTCAGCGTAGTGGACTGGAATGGGGACGGTTGGGACGATGTGGCCATAGGATCCAATTTCCTGAAAAACCGCAAGGACGGGAACTTCGAACGCGTGGATTTGGGAATACAGGCATCGAGTTCGGTCTGGGGCGACTACGATAACGACGGGCGCATCGATTGCTACGCCGTGAACGGCGGCGATAACGACAAGCTGTACCGCAACAACGGCGACGGCACTTTCAGCGACGTCACCGCTCAGTCGGGGCTCTCCAATCCGCGGCCGACGGTTACGCCCATGTGGCTCGATTTCAACAACGACGGAAAGCTGGATCTATTCATCGCCAACGGACGCAGGGAATCGGGCGGCGCGGAAACATATTTCCCGGATCAACTCTGGAGAAACAACGGAGACGGGACGTTCACCAATGTAACATCGTCATCGGGCATGGCGGCCGCCGAACCGTCGCCTTACTACGACTGCTGGGCGGCGAGCGCCTGCGATTACAACAACGACGACAGGACGGACATTTTCGTCGCGACTTACCGTCTTGCCCCGGATCTGCTTCACCGGAATAACGGAAACGGAACTTTCACGGACGTGGGCGCGTCGACGGGTGTGAGAGGATCGCCCACAGCCTCCCCTCAGTATTTCGGGCACGGCGCCGGCACGGAATGGGGCGACCTGAACAACGACGGATATGAGGACCTTGTGGTCGGAAATCTCGGGCATCCCGACTGGCGCGGCCAGGTCTCCAATCCTTCGCTGATATTCATGAACAACAGAGGCGCAGGCTTCGAGGAAGTCCGATCCATTATGGGATTGAAGTTCTTCGAAATGAATTTCGGAGTCGTTCTGCTGGACCTCGATCTCGACGGGTATCTCGACATCTGGCATTGCCAGTATGCCTACAACGCCGCGGGCGCCGGCGGGGAACCATACCGCATGTCCCGCATGTATATCAATCAAGGACCGCCGGATTTCCGACTGCGCGACATGACCTGGCATTTCGGCGCCCGGATACACGGCGCCTGGACGGCCGCGCGCATCGATCTCGATAACGACGGGGACATGGATCTGATCGTGGCGAGTCCCACTGATTCCGTGCGGGTATTCCGCAACGATGTCCCCAGGAGGGGCGGTTTTCTGGCCGTGCGGCTCAGCGGCAGCCCCGCGGATCAAGTATCGATGGACGCTTACGGCAGCAAGGTGACGGTCTACGCCGGCGGCAGGAAGTTTTACCGCGGGATACATTCCGGAGGTACGGGCACGACCGCCTCCCAGAACAGCAATCTGTATCATTTCGGACTCGGCTCGTCGTCATCCATCGACAGTGTGGTTGTCCGGTACCCCAACGGTTTCCAGCGCGCGTTTACGTCCCTGCTGCCGGATCACTTTTATAACATCGCCTATGACGGCAGCATCTCGACGGATGCCGGACAAGTCGTCTCGCGGCCGTCTCAATGGTTCCTGAACGGAGTGCGGCACGGGGAGGGATTCCTCGAATTCACGCTCGACGGCCCGAGGCCCCTGCCGTCGGCCAGGATCGAGATATTCAACGCTCTCGGCGCGCGCATGGTCGATCTGAACGTCGGAGAGTTGACTGCCGGCCGCCATGTGTTGCCCGCCTTGCCCGCTTTACCGGCCGGGGCGTTTTTCTGCCGCATCAGTTCCGGCGAAGTGATGCTGCCCGCGCCTTTCATTGTTTTACACTAAATCGGAGGACTCCAGGATGAATCACGAGCCTTATTTGGTTCCTCATGAAGGGAGAATACACCTCAGGGACTTCGATCCCGATTTCACCGCAGGTTACAAGGACAAGGAAGCTGTTCAGCAAATGATGCTCGAGGACATAGAGGAACTGGCAAAGCAGCAGGATGTCCTGTTCGCGCAAAACACCTGGTCGCTTTTGCTGATTTTCCAGGCCATGGATGCGGCCGGCAAGGACGGCACAATCAAGCACGTCATGTCCGGGGTTAATCCGCAGGGCTGTCAGGTCTACAGTTTCAAAACACCGTCGGCCGAGGAACTGGATCACGACTACCTTTGGCGCTGCATGAAGGCGCTGCCGGAGCGGGGGCGGATCGGGATATTCAACCGTTCGTATTACGAGGAAGTCTTGATTACCCGCGTGCATCCGGAGATACTCGGTAAGCAGCAGCTGCCGCCTGAATCGATAAAGGGCGAGATCTGGAAACGACGTTTTGAGGAAATCAACAACTTCGAGCGATATCTTGTATCGAACGGCATTGCGATATTGAAGTTCTTTCTGAATGTTTCCAATAAGGAACAGAAGAAACGATTCCTCGAACGGCTCAACCGTCCGGAAAAAAACTGGAAGTTCTCCCTGGGCGACGCGAAAGAAAGAGGATATTGGGATTCATACATGGAAGCCTACGAAGACGCGATATCCTCTACCAGCACGAAGTGGGCGCCGTGGTATATCGTGCCCGCGGATCACAAATGGTTCACGCGCGCCGTCGTGGCGGACATCATAGTCAAGAAATTGCGCTCGTTGGACCTCGGCTATCCGGTTGTGAGCGAGGTCCACCGCGAGGAGCTGAAGAAGGCGAAGGAAATACTGGAGAACGAATAAGAATCACAGGCCCGGTTCAAGCGGCGTTCAAATTGAGAAACGAACCGGCCATTGCCGCCGGAACAGCAGGACAGGAAGCCGGACGGGACGAGGAGACAGGATACAGGATGAAGGACTGGAATTCGATTTATAAGGCGAAAGGCATAGTTCAGAGTCTGCCCTCGGCGTCAGCGGAGGCGGCGGCGGAGGGTTTCAAGTCCGAGGGACTCGAGCGGATTCTCGATTTGGGATGCGGCACCGGCAGACACACGACACTGCTCATCGACCGTGGGTTCGAAGTCTACGGTTGCGATTGCTCTGCAGAGGCTGTGGAAATCGCCCGCAGCCTGATCCCAGAAGCGGAATTCCGCGTTTGTGATATGTCGTCCCTGCCTTATGACGCGGATTTTTTAGATGGGATACTATGCTATCAGGTGCTTCAACACGGTTGCATCGGGGATATACGCAAAGCATGCGAGGAAATACGGCGCGTCCTGAGATCGGGCGGCCGGCTCTATCTGGTCGCCGTATCCACCGAACATCCTAAATGCCAATCGGGCCGCGAGATCGAACCCAACACCAGGATCGACATGGATGCCCTTGACGGGCATATTCCGCATCACTTCTTCACTGAAGACGAATTGCGCGGCCTGTTCGCGGATTTCGATATTTTAAAGCTGGAACATGTGTCGGGTCCCAGCGAGTTGGAACCGGGTAAAGACACGGCCGCTTGGGAAATGTCGGCAAGGAAGAGAGCGGAAAGAGAGACAGCTGCCGTTTGAGCGGCGCAAGGGGGGCTTCGAAGCCCGACTTCACTGCCGGACCGCGCGCCATAACAGGTATTTACATGCATCTCAATCAGCGAGACACCCATGAACCGGGAAGAAGACGAGCTGAAAAACGCACAAAGTGAATTGCCCTCCGGAGCGGCGGCCCATCGCAACGAAGCAGGCGAGCAGGTGCGAGAGCTGCGGATGATCATCGCTTTGCTATCCGTGTTGGCGCTGTTTGCGGTTGGAGCAGTGCTGTATCTCCTTCAGTCCGTGTTGCTGCCGTTCGTAATCGCAGTGTTTCTTTCCTTTTTGTTTAAGCCGGTGGTTGAACAACTCCGAAAACGCCGTATTCCGACGGCTGTTGCTCTGCTTGCGGTCGTGCTGGTCGTGGCGGCCGTGCTGACCGGCGTTTCAATGGTTGCCGTATCGAGTGTCAACTCCTTCATCGCCGCGCTGCCACGCTATGAAGCGCGGCTCACGGCCCTTGCAAGCGAGCTTCTCGGCGCCGTACAGGGAACCGCATCCGGACTGGGGTGGTCGCTGGATGAGTTCAGCATCTCGGATGCGATTCCGATTTCCTCGGTGACTTCGATGGTGAGCGCCAGCCTGGGATCATTGCTTTCCGCGCTGGGTGACGGCGTGATGATCTTGCTTTTCATGATTTTCATCCTCGCGGGTGCGGGGGATCTCTCCCGCAAGATCGTGTTCGCTTTCTCGGGAGAGCATGCGGAAAGCGCGGCGTCCGTCATCGAGAACATCGATGACCGGGTACGCCGCTACATGCTTACCAAGGCGGTGGTCAGCCTGTTCACCGGAACAGTCACAACGGTCATATTGTTGATACTCGGAGTCGATTTTGCTTTGCTTTGGGGGTTTCTCGCCTTTCTTTTGAATTTCATACCGAACATCGGATCAATCATCTCGACATTTTTCCCTGTGTTGATTGCCCTTCTGCAATTTGACAGCCCGGCCCGCGCCCTGATTGCGCTGGTTCTGATCGGCGCTGCTCAGAATCTGATCGGCAACGTGCTGGAGCCGAAAATCATGGCTTTCAGTCTCGATCTCAGCCCTCTGCTGATACTGGCTTCGCTCATCTTCTGGGGATGGCTCTGGGGCATCTGGGGAATGATCCTTGCGGTTCCGATCATGTCCATGCTGAAAATCGTTTTCGAGCAGGTGGACGGTCTGAAGCCCGTGGCCGTGCTGATGAGCGGTTCCCTGCCACGGGGCAAGGGATGACGGACCTCCGCCTGAAGCGTGCAGGCATGGGAGCGGTATGCGCGACGCTCTTGCTCTTCATCGCGACGGCCGCGGCTGCTGCACAGCCCGCCGCACAGGCGGCTCAACAGGAAGTGGGCATGGCGTCGTATTACGCGGAGGAATTTCACGGCAAGCGCACGGCGAACGGTGAGCGCTTCAGCATGTGGGCCATGACCGCGGCCCATCAGACTCTGCCGTTCAACACTCTGGTAAGGGTGACCAATCTCTCGAATTCCAAAACCGTGGTGGTGCGGATCAACGACGCGGGGCCGTTCAAGGACGAGCGGATCATAGATTTGTCCAAGGCCGCGGCGGCCAGGCTGGGCATGGTCAAGAAAGGGAAGACGATGGTGCGCCTGGAAGTTGTGGGCGAAGCGCCGTCGGTCGCGGGCGATCATGTGTCGCGCAACGACTATTACCGGATCGATGTAACACGGTCGGCTTTGCGTGGATACGGAATACAGGTGGGCTCTTTCGCGGATCTCGACAAGCTGCTGAAACGCCTGAATGAACTCGAGAGAAAGAACATCGGCTCACTGTACGTGCAGATAGCGGCCGGCGGGGAGAAGACGTTGCATCGCCTCGTGGTAGGCAGCTTCGAGACGCGCGGGCAGGCGGAAGCCCATCTGCGCGCAATGTCGCGTAAGGGAGTGACCGGCTTTGTATTTCAGGTGAGGTAAGAACTGGGAAACCGGGGAAGGGCGCGAAGGGGCGCGTCCGGAAAAAGGCGATCGACGCCGTGCCGCCGCCTGACTCGTATTCTTCAGCGCAGAAACAGGATCGCAACGCCGGCAACCGCGACCACGGCGCCGGCGACGGCGCGCAGAGTCAGTTTTTCCTTGTACACCATCCGAACCATCGGCAGCATTATGATGGGAGGTGTGGCCATTATGGCCGCCGCCACTCCCACGTTCGTATGCGTGATTGCCAGTAGGCTGAAGGTGATTCCAAGATACGGACCGATGATGGAGCCGACCGCGGTTTGAAGAAGCGCGCGTTTGTCGGCGGCAAATACGCGCAGGGGATTCTGATAGCCGCGCGTCAACAGAACCAGGGGAAACAGCAGCAGCAGGGAAGCGGCGATGCGGATGAATGTCGCCGAGAGAGAATGAATGTCGCCCTCGTTGAAGGCGAGCTTGGCGAATATGAGTCCCACCGCCTGTCCGAGCGCTCCGAGAAACGCGTACAGCACGCCTCTCGCCCGCCGGACCCCGGGATTTTGCATCCCTGCGCTTTCCCTTGCCAACACGACCAATGCGATGCCGGCCACCGTAAGCCCGATGCCGCCGATACCCCATGGGGTCAATGTTTCTCCAAGGAAGAAGAATGCCAGGACCGCCGACATCGGCGGCGCCAGAGCCATTATCAGCATGCTTATTCTCGCGCCGATATCGCGAAACGCAAAGAAAAGGAAGGTGTCGCCGAAGGATAGTCCCACCAGACCGCTGATCGCAAGGTTGAGCATTTGCGAGCTCGACATCTCCAGCGAGAGTCCAAGAACGGCTATGGTTGCCGCGAGCAGAAGGAGAGCCATGACCAGGCGTGCGATGTTCACCTGCATCGCGCCCACACGCATCGTCGCGGAAGTGAATACGATCGAAGTGCCCGACCATAGGACGGCTGTCAGCAGCGCGGCGAGTTCTCCAAGCAGAGGCATGTCCGTTTCAAACCGGCGATTTGCGGTTCATTAAGAATGCGTCACCTATCGACCCGAAGGCATCCTTCACGTCGGCCCGCGGCCCGGCAATTTGATGTGGCGGAATCGCTGTCATCGGACTCGGCGGCGGCTCGGCAAGGTAGCTTTCGGTGTTACGTGAATAAGAGATCCCCGAAGAAGTCCGGTTGGTGAAAATCCGGCATCGGGGTAGAGATCGGCGCCCAGCACGCATGCTGAGGATTGGTACGTCCACCGCAGCGGTGGAAATTCCCGGTCCATCTCGCGCCTTCCCTTGGTGCTATGTCGCGTCCCGCGACGGCCGAAAGTGAAGCGTAGGGCATTGATGCGATGACGCGCCAATCCCGGTCGTCCGGAGATTCGTCCTTCAGCAGGCCCTGTATGGAACGCCATATTTTAATGTCCTTGGCGTAGTCGAAGTCTATATATCTGCGATCGTACCTGTCCGAACCGTAGGCCAGCAGCAATGTTCCGGTGGCGTTGATCTCGATGTTGAAATAAGCGCGCGAATGCTCGGGGTCCGGGCACGCGAAAAGCTCCACGCAGCTGTCGCCCGACACCATGCCGTTGAGTTCTATCACCCGGGATGAAATATGCGTATCCTCGCAGTAAAACTCCGCGAAGAGGTGAGTGGAATTGTGCAGAAGCCTGGCCTGCGAACGATGCCGCGCTCCCGAAACATGCCATGGAAAATTGTCGATTTCAGCCGCAGGCACGTTCTCCCAGTTATTAGTGTTGAATACGACGTCGAGATGCACGCCTTCATCGATGCGGTGAATGAAATATTGCTTCATGCGGCTCCTGTTTGAAAAAATACTAGTGCAATGTACAAAACGGATTCATAATGAAAGACATGTGGAACGCTCGCTATTCAGAACCCGAATACGCTTACGGCACCGAGCCGAATGCCTTCTTCCGGGAGATTCTTTCCACTCTACGGCCCGGCCGGATATTGCTTCCGGCCGAAGGCGAGGGACGCAATGCGGTGTTCGCCGCGTCTATCGGTTGGGACGTTCATGCCTTCGACTTCAGCGAGGAGGGGCGCAAAAAGGCACTTGCCTTGTCTGCGGAGAGGAACGCGCCGATACGATACGACATCGCTGATTTTGAAGAAATCGACTTGCCTGACCGATACTTCGATGCCGCCGGTCTTTTTTTCGTTCATCTTCCGCCTGCTCCGCGGAAGCTCGCACACGCGGCATGTTCCTCAGCACTCAGAGAGGGGGGGATGCTTATTCTGGAAGCGTTCTCGAAACAGCAGTTGGACCTCGGTACCGGAGGGCCGAAGGACGAAAGACTTCTCTACTCGCTCGAGGATTTGAAGGATGATTTCCCGACTATCGAATTTGAAGTTTTTGAAAGGCGCACAGTTGATTTGGGCGAAGGCCGCTTCCACAGGGGCGAAGCGGATGTCGTGCGTCTGGCGGGCATTGCACGGCATGCCGCGGCACGAAAATCAGCCGTCTCGGGATAAACAGTTGACCGTGAGAGGTGGACTTCCCGGAGTCCTGAATCCGCGGCGGTCAAGTCTTACACTTTCGCCCGTTTCGAATCCCAGTACAGGTACGCGGCAAGCAGAGCGAAGGCGACGATGGCAAGGAGCTCCGCGCCGCTTGTGCCGGCCCAGGTCCATCCCCAGTCTTCGTGATTCTGACCGTAGAATTTCAGGAAGGCGCTGAGCACGCCCATGATGGAGCCGCCGGCGATGAAACCGGAGGCGATCAGGGTCCCGCGTTCCCTGCGGGCCGTATTGAGTTTTTCGTCCTTCGAACGGGTTGAAACGAAATGAGAAATGATTCCGCCGGCCAGTATGGGCGTGTTGAGTTCGAGGGGAATATACATGCCCAGCGCGAAGGCGAGCGGCGGTATGTGTATCATCTCGAGTGTGAGTGCGATCAGGGCTCCCGCCAGGTACAGCACCCATGGCGCGGGCTGGTCGGACATGAGCGGCTGAATGACGGCCGCCATGGCGTTCGCCTGGGGCGCCGCAAGAGCGCCTTCGCCGGTGAAACCGTATGTTTCGTTCAGGAGAAGTATCACTCCGCCCACCGCGGCGGCCGACAGCACGGTGCCGAGGAATTTCCAGCGCTGCTGATGCCGCGGAGTGTTGCCGAGCCAGTAACCGATCTTCAGATCCGTTATGAAACCACCCGCCATCGACAACGCGGTACAGACGACACCGCCGATGATGAGAGCTGAAACCATGCCCATGGGGCCGCTCAGACCGACCTGCACGAGAATGAACGAAGAGACGATCAGCGTCATCAGCGTCATGCCGGAAACCGGATTCGTGCCGACTATCGCGATGGCTCGCGCCGCGACGGTGGTGAAGAGAAAGGCGATGACGGCCACGATCAGAAGTCCGGTGACGGCCTGTCCGAGATTCCCGCCGACCACGCCCTGCCAGAAAAACACGAACACCGCGATCAGCACGACCACTATCAGCGCGACAACGGTTCCGAGACGGATGTCCTTGTCCGTTCTCTCTTCCTTGCCATCCAGGGCGGCTTCGGATTTGCGGCCGAATAGCTCCTGAGCCGCTAGTTTGAACGCTCCTCCGATGATTTTGCCGGACTTGATTATTCCTATGATACCGGCCATGGCGATGCCGCCGATGCCGATGTGCCTGACGTAGGAGCGGAAGATTTGCTCGGCGTTCATGTCCTTTACGAGCATCGAGATATTGGCGCCCAGCGGGCTGGCAAGCCCTTCGCCGATATATCCGACCAACGGCACGAGCAGGAACCATGCAAGGAAGGACCCGGCGCAGATAATCGCGGCGTATTTCAGACCTATGATATAGCCCAGCCCGGTAACCGCGGCCAGCGTATTCAGGCGGAATTCGATACGGAAGTTCTCGGCAAGACCGGAGAAAACCGGTAACACTTTTGACGAGAAAGTCTCCTTCCAGAAACCGAAGGTGGTGATCATGAAATCATAGAGTCCGCCCACCAGCGAGGAGATGAGCAGCGTTTTGGCGTGCTCGCCTCCGCCCTCGCCGGCGACGAGCACTTCCGTTGTCGCGGTGGCTTCCGGAAAGGGCAGCTCTCCGTGCATCTCTTTCACGAAATAGCGGCGGAACGGTATCAAGTAGAGGATGCCGAGAAAACCTCCGAACATGGATGCCAGGAAGATCTGCCAGAAATTCGCAGGCAATCCGAGAATATACAGCGCGGGAATAGTGAAAATAGCGCCCGCGACAACCACGCCGGATGATGCGCCGATCGACTGGATGATCACGTTTTCCGAAAGGGCGTTCTTGCGGCGCATAACGCCTGAAATACCGACTGCAATTATGGCGATCGGAATGGCGGCTTCGAATACCTGTCCGATCTTCAGGCCGAGATAAGCGGCTGCCGCTGAAAAAAGCACCGCGAAGAACATACCCCAACCGACAGAGTATGCGCTGATTTCCCTCGGCGACTCGGAAGCGGGTACCAATGGCACGTATTGCTCGCCGGGTTTGAGCGGGGTGTACGCGTTGTGCGGAAGACTGCGTGAGGTGGGTTCCATGCGCGCTCCTCGTGGGGTGTGTTGTGGGTGTCTACCGGATGGACCCGGAGCTGAACGCTCCTTTAAGGGCATAGAAAACTATGCATTTCGCGTGAAAGGAGCAATCCGGAGGTGCTCGATGATGCGGAGTTGAAGCGGCGTCGGAATTTCCGGGTGTTGTTGTCTCCGGCTGTGTCCGTCGGCGGCCATTCATCGGCCTCGCCGTAACGCGAGGCGCGCTCCGGGTGTCATTACTCCATCATCGGATCTTTCGAGCGGCTATGGTCTTGTGTCTCATCGAATGAAAAGGTAAATTTGACTGTCTGTACAATAAGGACGACGATCATGAAACATTTGCTCATTCCGTCGATATTCACGACGCTGATTCTCTGTGCATCCATTCCATCGCGTGCTCAGCAGCCGTCGTTCGACATAGACGCTTATCGCGCCTATCTGGCCGCAAATCAAGGCATGAACACAGGCGGCATTCTGCGCGAATACCCTGCTCCGATATTCAATTCAAAAATCGCCGGGCTGGGAGAGCCGCGCTGGCTGGATTCGGTCACGGTGAAATTCCGTTTGACGCCGGATGAATTATCCCTGCTTCGCGAGCACGGCTTCGTGGTCACCGAGAGGTTGTCGTATCACTCCTTCGGCGAGGCGCTGAATCAGGTGTGGGTGAAGGATCTTCCGGTATTCGTGACGTCGGATGCGATATTGCATGCCGTCCATCTTTCGTACGACGAGATTCTCATGAGCACGGAGTTCCAGTTTCTGATTCCCCGGCTCGAGGCGCTTCTCTCCGATCTGCACGTCAAAGCGCTGCCGGACCGGGATGCGCGCTACAAATCCGTACCCGGGATGCTTCCTTCCCTGCGGGATGTGGACGTTTACCTGACCGTCGCGCGCCGGCTGCTGACTGGACAGGATGTAGCCGTGTACTACAAGGAGAACGCAAACGCCGTCAGGGAATTGATGACCCTGATCGACGGCGCTATGCCCTGCGATTACCCGTTGTTCGCCTCCACCAGCCGGACGATCGATTTCAGCCAGTTCACAGTTCGGGGCCACTATATGCGTGACCGGCGCCTGGGCTGGTATTTCCGCTCGATGATATGGCTGGGCAGGACGGAATTCATGCTTACAAAACCGGTACAGCACGGACCGAACACGCCCACCGACGCGGATATACAGAGGCAGGCGATCGGAGCGTTCCTGCTGAAGGAAATGCTCGAAAGCAACGGACTTCAGACCGGACTGGACGAGATCGACGACATGCTCGAATTTCTTGTGGGCGAGAGCGACAACGTCAGACCGGCTCATCTGGACGAGTTGCAGCGGGATCTCGGCTTCGGCGACGCTTCCGCCCTGCTGGACATAGCGCTTCTGGCCGCATTTCAGGAAAAACTCGCAGCCAAACCGTTCGCCGACCAGAAGATCAATTCGCAGATACTGATGTCCGATCCGATGAATCCCGAGCAACTCAAGCCGCCGTCGGCCTTCCTGCTTCTCGGGCAGCGTTTTATTATCGATTCGTACGTATTCTGGAACGTCGTATACGACAACATCATTCATGACGGAAGCAAGGTGCGCCGTATGCTCCCGAAGGCGTTGGACGCCATGTTTGCCATCGGCAATGACGCGGCCGCACAGCTCCTCCAGAACGAATTGGACGCCTACCACTACGCTCCCAACCTTGCCGCCCTGCGCTACCTTGTGGATTCGTATGACGACAACTTCTGGACGGCATCCCTTTACAATACCTGGCTGAGCGCGATCAGGGCTCTCAATCCTCCCGGTGACCTGGAAGCATATCCTGCATTCATGCGCACCGGCGCGTGGTGGCAGGAAAAACTCAATACACAGCTTGCCTCGTGGGCCCAGTTGAGGCACGATAATATCCTGTATGCCAAACAATCTTATTCGGGCGGCGTGACCTGTTCTTTCCCCGAGAGTTATGTGGAGCCGTTTCCCGAGTTGTACGGGCGCCTCGCCCTGTTCGCGCGAAACGCGGCGGACTACTTCCGTACGAAGAAAATCGACGGAACCACCGAATATTTCACCGGGATGGCCGGCACCATGGACACCCTGCGCAGCATAGCCGAAAGGCAGTTGAGCGGAACGCCGCCCGCGCCCGAAGAAAACCGATTTCTCAAAGGCATGCTCTTCGCGGTCTCGGCCGGCTGCGCGCCCGCCTATGACGGCTGGTACCAGCGTCTATTCTTCAACAGGGACATCACCGACCATGACTTCATCATCGCTGATGTTCACACAGCCCCGACGGACGAAGCCGGAAACCCAGTGGGTTGGGTGCTGCACGTCGGGACGGGCAAGGTAAACATGGGTTTCGTGACGGCGCCGTCGCCCAACGGCGGCGATGTCGTTTACACCGGCCCCATGATGAGCTACCACGAGCAGGTGTCGACGAATTTCAAGCGATACAACGACGAGGAATGGACGGAGAGCGTCATGCGCTCATCGCAGGCGAGACCCGATTGGGTCAACGTGTACCTTGCCGACGAAAAGGGCTCACGCCGCGCGCCGGGTCCTCTGCTGATCACCTCGATAAGCAGTGTGGAAAATAATACGGGAACCGCGCCCGTGTCGATGCGTCTTCATGCGCCGCATCCGAATCCGGCTACCGCCGAAAGTGGCGCCTTGCTGTCTTTCACACTGTCGCGTTCCATGAACATTCGAGTGGACATCATGAATCTTTCGGGCCGGCGCGTCCGCGCGCTGTTGGAAGCGTCCGTCGACGCCGGCAATTACGGGCTCCGCTGGGACGGCCTCGACGATAACGGCGCATCACTGCCGTCGGGCGCTTATGTCGTGCGTCTGCGCTCCGCCGACGCGGCAGCGTCGCGCGTGCTCACGCTCCTGCGTTGACAGCGAGCGCCCCGTAGCGTCCGCCGAGCTGCGGGTTCGCGCCTCCGTCCCTCAAACAATCACGTCCGTGCTTATCTGAAACGGGGTTTGCTCGTACGGAGCGGGTATGGTACTTTACTCCGACCCGTACGGCGCGGTTGTGCCCATCACAGCATCCACAAAAAGCGAGAACGCACTATGAACGGCATCCCCATCGACAGATCCATCGTGCAGCGCAAGCTCGACGAGAACGGCCTAGTGAACGTCGGACGCGCATCCATACGCGAGATCCGCACGCTTATCAACGGCATCGAGCTGGAAACAGGCGTCAAATTCATCCGCATGGAGATGGGAATACCGGGCCTGCCCGCCTCGCGCATCGGCATCGAGGCGGAAAAGAAGGCGCTCGACGAGGGATGCGCATCCTTCTACCCAAGCATCGAAGGGCTCCCGGAACTCAAAAAGGAAATTTCCAGGTTGGTGAAGCTGTTCGTGAATATCGATGTGGATCCCTCTTGTTGCATTCCGTGCACGGGATCCACTTCCGGAAGTTTTGTTTGCTTTCTCGTCGCTGGACGCATGGATCCGGCGAAAGACACGACGCTGTTCCTGGACCCAGGTTTCCCCGTGCATAAGCAGCAGTTGCAGGTGCTTGGACTCAAGCAGAACAGTCTCGACGT
Source organism: uncultured Chromatiales bacterium (assembly GCA_964388275.1). Lineage (GTDB taxonomy): Bacteria > Bacteroidota > Ignavibacteria > SZUA-365 > SZUA-365 > JARYLZ01. The sequence goes on along the minus strand of CAYLZD010000009.1, from coordinate 6,577 downwards.
CTATGAATTCCGAGGCGCCAAACTACGCCCGAAACTGGAGGAGATTCTGTCGCGCGGAAATATCTCCACGATACTCTACTCGAATCCGAACAATCCCACCTGGATATGCTTCACGGAAGAGGAATTGCAAATAATCGGAGAACTGGCCACGAAATACAAGACAGTGGTCATGGAAGATCTTGCCTACTTCACGATGGATTTCAGGAAGGACTATTCGATCCCTGGTCAACCGCCTTTCCAACCCACGGTCGCACGGTACACGGACCGGTATATTATGCTGATATCCAGCTCCAAGGCATTCAGTTACGCGGGCCAGCGAGTGGGCATGGTCGCGGTGTCGAACAGTTTATTCAGGGAAGAGGCCGAAGGATTGAAACGCTTTTACACGCGCGGGACTTTCGGGCACTCGCTGATTTACGGCGCCGCGTATGCAGTATCGGCCGGCGTGACGCACTCGTCCCAATACGGCCTTGCCGCGATGCTCAAGGCCGTCAACGACGGCGAATACCGTTTCATAGACGAGGTGAAGGTATACGGCGAACGAGCCAATGTGATGAAGGATATGTTCACGGCCAACGGCTTCCGCATAGTCTACGACACGGACGTCGACACTCCGATCGCGGACGGCTTTTATTTCACGGTCGCATATCCGGGGATGGACGGTGAGAAACTCATCGCGGAGCTGCTGCATTACGGCATAAGCGCCATTTCGCTTTCCAATACGGGCAGCCTGCGCAGGGAAGGGATCAGGGCCTGCGTGTCGTTGGTTGCCGAGTCGCAACTGCCTGATCTGCGCGAACGGCTCGAACGGTTCCGCGCGGACCACGGCTGATAGGCTGAGCGGGCGCTGCTTTCGGACGGGCGTCCGAGAGATCATCCTGAGCAAATCGGGCGGCATCGTCGAAGATGCGGCGCCGGATTCGGCGCCGACGGTCCTACCCGTTCGCCTCTGGCGAGACCGTAATCATCTGGATATCCAACGAGGAAGGCCCGATCTCGAAACGTCCTTCTTCATCCGGAAATATGCGGCAATTCGTATCCGTCGTTCCATGCCCGTTATATGCACGCGTTCCGCCTGTCCTTGTGAAAACCGGCAGGAGAATTCAGTCGATGGCTCGGGAGGAACGCGCTTGAAAACACAGGTCCATCAAATTCCGGACGGCACGCTCTGAAGCTGTGACCGGGCCGGCGTTTTGCCGCTTCGTTTATTGGGAAATGCATCTTTCCGCGTTGTCGCGTATTTTCCGCTGTGGAGACGACGCAATGAGCATGCTGCAGATCATCGAGGAACGCATACGTGAACGCGGTTCGCCGCTGGAGATGACAGACGAAGAGCTCGATTCGCTTTCCGACGCGGATATCGCGCAATTGATGGAAAAGCATGGCGGCCACATTCTCATGCGGTTGCCGCCGCGTGAACGGAGGTTTTTCGACTGGTTGCGAGTCGAAGATCCGGACGTCTGGAACGACCTCTGGTGCGGAGACGAGGATCCCTGCGTCGCTCTGGCTTTCCTGCCGGCCCTGCGCGCGGGCGGCCGCGGTTTTCCGATCTGCGATTTGGAGCTTGAGCCGAACTATTACTTCACTCCACGCCATATTAAACCGGACGGCGCGGCCGGACTCGAGGGCATAATCGCGCGGGCGGCCGCCGGCGGGGATCTCGCGGTGGGTGAAGCGCTGATGTTCGAAATCGTGAGCGATCCGATCGACATCTGGCATTTCGCCTGGAAGCACGGCGTGCCGATACAGCGGTTGCGCGAGGTCGTAGCTGAGCTCGTCGAGCACGACTGGCTGGCCCATCTGACGGAGCGGGAAGATCTGGCAAGATATATCGAGGATTGAACCGCGGGCGGCAAGAGCATTTCATCGCATTGTTTCGTATAATACAGAACAGAGTTTCCCATCCGGATCACCCGGTCTGACTCGACTTTTCCAAACATCTACCAACATATCCGAGGAGTCGTTGCATGAAACCGTCGCTGACACTGTTGACGACTGCGGCCATGTTTCTTATGATCGCCTTCACTTCAGCGCAGGAACGCTGCGCTGCGCCGGACGATCCGGCATTGTCTTCCGCCGCCCTGCATCAGGCGGTTTTCAAGTCATCACCCTCCGCATCCGCCGCCGCCTGGGCCATGGGCGCGAAAATTCCGGTCGCAAAGCAATACCATACCGTGGCTTCGCTCAACGGCGAAATATTCGTTTTCGGCGGCGTGACCGCGAACAACTACTACAACAGCGCCTCTTACCGGTACTCGCCGGCTACCAATACCTGGACTCCCATAACCGCCTTTCCGGTCGGACGTTATTTGTTCGGCCAGGCGCAGGCGGTGAACGGGAAGATATACATCATGGCGGGAGTCGATAACCTCGGGACATCCTACAAAGTCGTGCCGGACGTCTGGGAATACGATCCTGTGGCGAATACCTATTCGAAGAAAACGGATATGCCGTTGCCTCAAGGCTTCTGCGTGTCTGGAGTTCTCGAAGGCAAAATCTACACGATCGCCGGCGTGAGCAACACGAACGACGCTTTTCACAAGCTGGTGCAGGTGTATGATCCGGCGACCGACACATGGAGCAGGGCTACCGATTATCCGAGGAATGTGAAATATCTGTCAGCCGCCACCGTAAACGACAAGATTGTCGTCACGGGCGGATACAACAACACTTATCCCAACATGTACTACATAGCCGACACTTACGTGGGCGCCCTCAACGGAGGAGTGCTGGAGTGGAGGAAGGTCGCCGATTATCCGATCGGTCCGACCATTTACATGTCTGGTGTGGGCGTAGACGGCAAGGCATGGTTCTTCGGGGGCCGGCCTTCGGCGGACAACAACGCGCCCGCCACAAAGCGCAGCTTCAAGTACGATCCGACCGCGGACGCATGGACCACTCTCGAGCCGAAAGTCAAGGGTATTCAAGCGCTCGTTCAGGCGGGCACTGACGGAAAGAAGGTGTATCTGCCCGGCGGTCAGACATTCACGGGATTTGCCACGGACACACTGGAAATTTTCGACACCGGCGCGCAGGGCGCGCCTGTGCTGGCTTTAAGCCGCAATGCCGTGGACCGTTGGGTGCAGAGATCGCAGCCGGTGGCGGAACCGCTCGTGATTCACAATAACGGGTACGCCGATCTGACCTGGAACCTTTCCATCGCGTCCGGCGGCGCCGGATGGCTTTCTCTTTCCGCCTCGAGCGGCACTATCCCGCCGATGCAGTCGGCGTCCGTGGAACTTCAATTCGACGGCGAGGGCGTCACGAACGGCGACCATACGGCCGTTCTGACATTGAGCAGCAATGATCAAACCCAGCCGAGCGCAGACCTCCACGTGACGGTGCACGTGCAGGATGAACCGGTGGACGAACCGCAAAACGTCATGATCGAGGAGTTCTCGGGAACCTGGTGCGGCTGGTGCCCTTACGGCGCCGACACCCTGAAAGCATTGATACATGATTATCCCGGACGCGTGCATGGAGTCACCTATCATCAGGGCACGCATGATCCCCTGACCACCCCGAACGGGAGCGGCGTGCTCAAGTTGCTGGGAGTCACATCCTACCCGTCGGCGGCGCTGAACCGCATGCTGGATCCGGGAACAGGACGCTTGACAATGGGGAGGAGCACATGGCGCGATGTCACCCAATCGATTCTCGCCGAGGGCAGGAGCCCGTTGCGGATCGAGTTCGTCTCCAAGCTGCACAATCCGGCGACCCGTCTGACCATAGTGCGTGTGCGGGTGTTCTTCCATCAGGGTATAAGAGGCGATCTGAGGTTGAATCTCATTCAGACCGAGAGCGGGCTGAATGTGGGACAATCGTACTTCTATTACGACAGTCTCGGACAGGCAAAATCGACTCTGCTGTACCCGTACTATCACGCTCACGCGGTGCGCGCCGTGGCGCCGGACTCCGCCGGTGAATCGCTTTGGACCGGAGGGACGCATGCCACGCAGAGTTATGTGGAGAGGGAGATCTGGTTCACCTCGGTGGATTCCGTGGCTGAAGAGGCCGAGTTGATCGCTTTCGTGCACCGCTTCGACGGCGGGAAGCCGGGCCCGATACTGCAGTCTCACGGCGAAAAACTCCGCGAGGGTTCCGTGGCCGGAGCGGCGATTGCGCCGGCGCCTTCCGAGTATTTCCTGTCGTCGGCGTGGCCGAATCCGTTCAATCCGTCGACCGCCTTCCGTTACGGCATCCCCGAGGCGGCTCACGTGCGCATCACCGTCAGCGACGCGCTGGGACGCGAACTGCGCGTGCTTGTCGACGGCGCCCGTGAAGCGGGAACGCATATCGAGGCATTCGACGCCTCCGGTCTCGGCTCGGGAATTTACTACATCACCATGCGGACCCCCGCCTTTGTCCGCACACGGGCGGTGACGCTGGTGAAATAAAATATCGCCGCCGGATCATCTCGACAGGATGATCGGGCGGGCCGCGGCGCGGCCGTCGAGATAGAGTCTGCAGTAATAGACGCCCGGCGGCAGGCCGCGCGCGTCGAAGGTCGCGCTGTGCGACCCGGCTTCCACGTCTGTGTCGACCAGCGTGGCAATCTCCGCGCCGAGCGGATTGCAGACTTTCAAGATCGCGCGGCCGGGAGCACCCATCGTGTACAGGATGCGGGTGATAGAATTGAACGGATTCGGATGATTGGAAAGTGTTTCGAAACCGCCGTTTCCCGGATCCATGATTATGTCGACGACGGGCGAATACTCGGCGGCGCCGTCGAAGTCCTGTTGGCGAAGGCGGTAATGGGCGGTCCGGCACTCGCGGTGTCTCCGCGTCAGCGGATCGAAGTAAGTGTAATCGCGCGGCAAGCGGCTGCTGCCGCGGCCTTGAACGAAGCCGATATCTTCCCAGGCCGTGGAAGCGTCGAAGCTCCGTTCCACATGGAAGCCGTAATTGTTTGTTTCGGACTCCACCGTCCAGTTTAGAAGCACATGATCCTTTACCAGAGCCGCGTTGAAAGCGCTGAATTCGACCGGTGGTCCCACAGGAAAGGGGAACCGTGTGCGCCAAGCGGCGATGCCGTTGTCGGACATTAGAATGAACAGGTATAGATATAGGATTTTCCCGGAATCGGAATACACTTCCAAATAGTGGTCGACATCACTGATCCAGGAGTTGCCGCCGATTCGCGCGAGCGCTTTATTCCCCAGATACGGTGTATCCCCGAAATAGGGTTCTCGAAACTCTCTACTCCGAACTGAAATGTTCATTACACGCGCTCTCGTGTTGTAGTTCGGCGCCGCGGGATTCGACGGATCGGTTGGGCGGCCGTCCGCACAGATCAGCCATTGATTCGGATGGTAATAGGGAGTCGTGAGATATGCTATTGCCGCGGAAGCTCCGGTTCCGGTGATAGGATCCGTGGAGAGGGAATGCAGTCCGCTCATTGTGATCTTGTGCGGCAGCGGTCCGCTGCCCTGCGCGCCCGGGAAGTGCCGGACGGAATCCGTCGGACCGTCCATCCAAATGCCCGCGGTGGAAGATCGGCCTGTCGCCGCGATACCTCCGCCCGCGACATCGGGTATATTCGAGATGAGCCTTGCGCCGAGACGGAATTCCAACGGCCGGCCGAAGGTGTCAAGGGGGCGCGAAGCGCGCGAGTCGGGGAGCAGCACGGCGATTTCGCTGTTCCCCGCGCCGGAGACGTATATCCGGGTGCTGTCATGCACTATCGGTTGCGGACTCGGCGGCTGGAAGACGGTGTCGCGTTTCCCTACCACGTCGAAGGCATCGCCCCAGCGCGATCCGGGCATCTCGCTGCTCGCAATGGAACCGATCTGCGTGTGAGCGCTGTCGCAGGTGGCATAAATCAACCGCGGCGTGGAGGATGGAGTATCCCATCTGTAAACGCGGAAGGGGCCCTGCCTGAGGTAAGCGGAGTCGCAATTCGGCGGGGGACCGGGATGGCACATGCCCCATACCGGAACGACCAGATTGCACGCGTAGATGCGGCCCTCGTCATCGAGATCGATCTTGAACAGAGAGAATTGTCCCTGCCCGTGACCGCCGTAGCTCGAGTCCGGCCACCCGGCAGGAGACGCGACCATGGTATCCAGCGGAACGGGAAGCTGTCCGCCGAGGCCTGCGGTTTCACCCGGCACGCCCGCGGCTATGCGCCCGATCGATGCAACCGGAATACCGGTGTACGGATCCAAAATGCGGATTTTCGGCACGGCAACTGTCCGGGAGCCGACGGTCACGAGCGCCGTATTCACGACGTACAACAGATCGCGCCATTTATCGTAAGCCAGTCCCGTATACTGCCTCTGTCCCGCCATCCAGCCGAGCATGTGGTGGCTGTTCGTGTCGGGTTGCTGATTCAGCCACCACTCCTCCCAATCGATGTTCCCCTGCCCGTATGCAGGAGCGCAGAGCGTCATCGGCAATGCGATGAAACACCAGCATATGGTTCGGTTCAATCGTCTCATCTCCCGGCGCCTCCGTCCTGGTAATCGGTTCAGATGGCTTATAAATAGGTGACAATCCGGTGAGTGCGCTTGTTACAATTTGCCACCCCCCCAGCCCCCCGCCTCGACGAGGCGGGGGGAGTGTGGGGAACATTTAG
>CAYLZD010000008.1:65846-146396 GCA_964388275.1 uncultured Chromatiales bacterium | reverse complement strand
GGGACGCATGCGTTTTCGCTTAACGCCGCCTCGCTTCCGGCGGGCGTGTACCTGCTCACGGCGCGGTCGGGAGAATCGTCGAGGACGGTTCGAATCGTGAAGAACGGGCCGGCCGGCGCCGGAACTCCATTCTTTTCTCCCGGCGGCAGCACGGGAGTGGCCGTGACTGAGGCGATCGGCAAGCCGGGCGCCGCGGCATACCGTTTCATTGGATACGCGGGCACATTCCATCCCGACACGGTGACGGCCGCGCCTGTATCGGACACATCGGTAGTATTCATGATGAGGCGCCTTTCCATTCCTCCCGTGATCGAAAGCTTCGCCTGCCTGACTCCGAATCTGTTCCCGGGCGACACGGCGCGTTTCGGGGTTACGGCAAGGTCGGCGATAAACAGTCTCTCGAAGATACTCATCGATTTCGAAAACGACGGTGTGATGGACGATTCCATAGCCGTCACGGGCGGCAGCGCGCAGGCGGCGTTCACTCATGTGTACTCTTCCGTTGGCCGATACGATGTCAGGGCATGCGCGGAGGACTTGTACGGTAACTCATCCTGCGGGGACCTGGACAGCGCGGTAAACGTGAGTTTGTTCCTGCCGGTTTTGACTACGGCCGCTGTAACCGACATCACGGCGACAACAGGGAGAAGCGGAGGAAATATCTCGTCCGACGGCGGATATCCCGTGACGGCGAGAGGCGTGTGCTGGAGCACGTCGCCCGGTCCGACTACGGTGGACAGTCATACTACTGACGGCGCCGGGACGGGAAGTTTCGAGAGTTCGATCACAGGTCTTGCGGCAAATACAACGTATTATGTGCGCGCGTATGCAATCAACAGCATGGGCGCGGGATATGGAAATGAAGTATCGTTCACGACTCAACAGGGCTCCGGCGGTGCATCCGTAACGATAGGCACGCAGGTATGGATGCTGAAGAATCTGGATGTGGACAAGTACCGCAACGGCGATCCGATACCTCAGGTGACCGATCCCGCGCAATGGGCAAGCTTGACAACCGGGGCATGGTGTTATTACAACAACGATCCGGCAAATGCCGCCATATACGGCAAGCTTTACAATTGGTATGCGGTTAACGATCCTCGCGGCCTAGCGCCGGCGGGCTGGCATGTGCCGACGGACGAGGAATGGACAGTTCTTACGACCTATCTCGGCGGACAGAGTGTTGCCGGAGGCAAGCTGAAGGAAGCAGGGACAGCGCATTGGTCGAGTCCCAATGTGGCGGACAACAGCAGCGGTTTCACAGCTCTTCCGGGCGGCTGCCGGTACAGCAGTGGTACCTTCAGCGGCATAGGCAGCAACGGTCTCTGGTGGTCCTCCACGGCGGGCGCGTGGGCCCGCGACCTGGCCTGCTACAGCGCGGGCGTGGGTCGCTACAACTACTACAGGTATTACGGTTTTTCGGTCCGTTGCGTGAGGGATTAGTTCGTTTGACTATTTTGGAAAGGTATGGGGAAGAGCGGAAGAGCGGAAGAGCGGAAGAGGCGCGTGTGACGAAATTCTGCGGCCTGTTGGTAAAAGCTCCGTATCGCAGAACGTAGTTAGGGGAAGACGCTCAGACGGTTTTCCCATTGTTATGAAGGAATTCAGGTCGTGCAGCAATGATTGCGCAGTCAGCGTATCCCGAAGGTATCCGAAAAACCGGGCCCGGGGTTGACGCGAAGCGGCTACCCCGGAAGGGTGGCCGGTGCTGGAGATTAAGAGAGGCAGATGATCGGCTCGAAATAAGTCCCGAAGGGACGGCACTATTCAGCCCAGGGCTCAAGCCCTGGGTTCAGTGTGCCGCCCAGAAAACAATGAGCCCTGGAAGGGCGGTATATACCAGCCCAGGGCGTCAGCCCTGGGACAGCATGCACACACAGTCCGGTGAGCCCGACGCATAGCGGAGGGCGACAGAGCACAGCCCAGGGCTTCAGCCCTGGGATCACGTACGTCCATAAACAATTGTCAACCGATCAGGCCGCGATCCGTGATCATCGACGCCCGAGGCGCCGGAGTCTCCGGCGGATATCGCTCGGTCCGGAGCAAGCTCGCAGGCATAGGCCTTCACGATGAAACTGCCGGCATCGAAACTTGCCGGAATGTGAAAATATCCATAGGATTGCCTGGAAAGTGATCTACTTACAAACCGGACGCCGGATCCGGACGGCGGCGAGGAGTGAACAACATGGCGGACATATCGGGAAGCAACGGCGCTGCGGCGACTATGCGCGCGATCGACCTCTGCGCGATGGACCGCGGCGGTGCGCGTTTGGCGGGGATAAGGCTGCTTCAAGACGGGGTGAAACTGTAATGCCGCGGGAAACAGATCCGAGTCCGAAACCTTGAGGGGCCGCGTGCTGAAACCGTTCCGACCCGTCCTTCTGCTGTTCTGTGTCGCGCTGTCGATTACGGCGCTGCGCGGTTGTTCCGAGGAGATACTGTCGCCGGCATGGACTTACTTGACACCTTCCGACAGCGCTCCGCTTCCCGGACCCTTCTGCCATGTGGGATTCTGGATGGCGCCGACTCGAGGGTATCAATGGGATTACCGGAATGACACGTACACTCCCATGCTGGCCGCCTGGAAAGCGGCCGGCGCCGACGGCGTCATGCTGAACTGCCCGGATCTCGCCGCGGCCCGAGAGAACCTGCGCAAATCCGAAGGCTATTCGCAGCGTTTTCTGGGAGGACCCGGACTGCGTAATGTGTTCGAGTGGAAGAAACTGCTCGCGGATTCGAGCGTGGCGGCCGGCTTCCAGGGGCTGTATCTCGACGATGGCTGGTTCGCCTGGGCGTACGACGGCGGCGCGGCGCCGCCCTGGACTCCTTTCGATCCGGCGGGCTGTTGGAACGGTTTCGACTCCGTGCTTTCAATAGCCGAAGAGCACGACATGGACGTGGGCGTGAACGTCTATGAGCTGGAGGGAATCCGGCTCGTCACCGACGCGGCTCGGCGTTTCGACGAGCGTCACAGGGATGCCGTAACCCGCGAATTGACCACCTCGCGATTGAAGCGTCTGCTGATCTTCACCGGAGCGAGGTATTTCGACAACGGGCCGCGTTACCTGGATTACTCGGATAAGGTCGTGTCCTGGGCCGGGGCGAACGGCATTCCGCTCGAGCGCTTTCAGCCGTGGATCGCTCCCAGCTGCTCCACACCGCACGGAGCCTCGATATTCACGCAACCGGATTGCGCGCCCGACTGGACGCTTACGCAGGTGCTCCGTCTCGCCGAGCTCGGCTACGGCGGGCTTTACGTTTACCTGGCGAACGGTTTCGACGCGGAGCACCGCGACAAGCTGCTCACCGCGCTCTGGGCCGCGGGAAATCTCAAGCTTCCGGCGCGCCCGCGTCCGGCCGATTACGGAGGTCTGCGCGCCCTGCTGTCGGATTCCGCCGCGTTCGCTCCCGTGCTTGAAGCGCTGCGCGCGATCGGAATACCGACTCACCGTCCGGGCTGGGAGTGGGAGTAGGGATTGGGGCGAGGGCCACGGAGAAAAGAATGGACGATCAGTTTGAATCGGCCTTGCGGCGAGGTCGGACGTCCGACCGGTCGCGGGGATTATTCTCATAGAGCCCTTCGATGGCCGGGTTCTCAATATCGAACGCGGAACGGCTGTTATTCGACCGGCCATGGAACCGTCGGTCTATCCCAATCCTTTCTCCGCGTGGGCTGTTGTGGATTTGAAGATCGCCATGGAGAATGCGGAATTGCAGGTATTCGATCGTCTGGTCAGATCGGCACTCGCAATCAAGGATATCAATGGGCGCGAAATACATATCGACGGGCGAAGCCTGGCCGCAGTCGTGTATTTTTATCGGGTGACGAGTAACAACCAGGCGCTGACTGGAAGACTCATCGTCCGGTGACGGCGGTCATTTTGGCTGCCGGGATCAAATCCGCCAGCGTCAATCCGCGCAGCGAGTCGTCGATCGCCTCCTGCACTCTGCGCCAGAGAGGCCTTATTAAACACGAGAGACTGTGGGCGCAGCTGTCGCCGATGCCCGTGAAATTGTCGCAGAAATCTTTCTCGTAAATCCTGCCGCCGAGGGCCGCCAGGACTTCCGAAACCGCTATCTCGCCGGCGGGGCGCGCGAGCGAATACCCTCCCTCCTGCCCGCGCACGCTCTCCACGAAGCCCTCCAGACGCAGAATCCGCATCAGCTTGGCGACATGAGCGACGGACAATCCCTCCTCCCGGCCAATTTCCGTCAAAGTCAGACAGGCCTCCGTGCCGCCTCCGCGCGCGAGCTGTAAAAGACAACGGAGTCCGTATTCTTCCTGGGAACTGAATTTCATCGGGGAGGGTGAAGGGTGAAGGGTGAAGGGTGAAGGGTAAAGGGTGAAGAGTGAAGAGTGAAGAGTGAAGGGTGAAGAGTGAAGAGTGAAGGGTGAAGGGTAAAATGAAATTTTGCTTTGATTTTCAGTTCCCAGTTCCTAGTTCCCAGTTCCTAGTTCCTAGTTTCCTCATCCCCTCGGTATCGTCGATCCGCAGACGCGCGCATGCACGAGGGCTTCATACTTGTCGGCGGGGATCGAGGGACCGGGGCGGCGGCAGTGTTTGTCGAAAGCCGCTCTGAGCTTTTCCGCGAGTTCCTCCGCGCTGCGACCCTCTATGTCGTGACGCTGCAGCATGAGTACGACGGCGCCGTCCTTGAGCAGGGCGATGTTCGGAGAGGAGGGAGCGTAATCGGTGAAGGCGGCGCGCATGCGGTCCACCGCCTCGCGTTCCATTCCGGCGAACACGGTGACGAGACTGTCGGGTATCACGCTGTGCTGGAGGGCTTCCGTAACGGCCGGGCGGGCGCTGCCCGCCGCGCAGCCGCAGACGGAGTTGAGCATGACGAGTGTGGTTCCTTCGTCGCCGGCAAGCGCGCGCTCGACGTCTTCCGGTGTCAGAAGTTCCTCGAAACCGACATAGGTGAGCTCGTCGCGCATCGGCTGAACCGACGCATCGTCATACAGCGGACCGCGCGAAGTTGTGTTTGATCTATTGAACATGATTCAATGTTTCCTTTCTTGATGAATGTTGCGCAAAAGGCGGATTCGTCTCAGAAGAAACCCAGTTCCAGGCGGGCCGCTTCGGTCATACGTTCGGGAGACCAGGGCGGATCCCATACCACGTCCACCGCCGCCTCGCTTACGCCCGGAATCCCCGCGACCTTGTTCTGCACTTCCGAAGGCAGCGATTGGGCGGCCGGGCAGGCGGGAGAAGTCAGCGTCATATCGATCACCACTTTGCCGTGCGCCTGAATGCGGATTCTGTATATGAGGCCGAGTTCGTATATGTCGACCGGGATTTCGGGATCGAAACAGGTCTTCAATACCTTGATTATGCTATCGTGCAATTCCTCGGGCGTCTTCTGATCGGGCATATGGGTTCGGTATTTGCTGGTCGTTCATTGAGAGCCGGTTTGCGGCGCCGGCGCTTACTCCTCGGTCGATACCGCGCCGATTTCTCCGTTCACCGCGGCGAGCACTGTGTGCCATGCGAGCGTGGCGCATTTCACGCGAGCCGGGTATTCCGAAACCCCGGAAAAGGCGGCGAGCTTGCCGAGTTTTTGAACGCTTTCCTCCGAAGTGTCCCTGCCCGTGACCACCGAATGAAACAGTTCGAAGAGACGCCGCACTTCCTCGCGCGATTTTCCCTTGACTGCGTCGCTCATGATTGAGGCTGAGGCCTTCGAGATGGCGCAGCCCGCGCCGTCGAAACTCGCGTCCGCCACCTTGTCGCCGTCGAATTTGACGTACAGCGTAAAATGATCGCCGCACAGGGGGTTGTAACCTTCGAGCTTCGCGTCGGCGTCCTCCATGGCGCGGAAGTTCCGGGGATTGCGGTTGTGGTCGAGAATGATGTCCTGATACAGGTCGCCGAGTTCGTTCATCACGCGAACACCTCCAGGACGCGCTGAACGCCTGTGAGCAGGGCGTCGACGTCCTCTCTCGTGTTGTAAAGCGCCAGCGACGCCCTCGCCGTCGCGGGTATTCCCAGCCGCGTCATTGTCGGCTGCGCGCAATGATGGCCCGCGCGGATGGCCACGCCCTGCTGATCGAGTATGGTGCCGATGTCGTGAGGGTGCACGGCGCAGAGCATGAAAGAGAGCACGCTCGTTTTTTCCCTCGCGGTTCCGATCAGCCGCATGCCCGGCACTTCGGTGAGCCGTGCGGTCGCGTACTCGAGCAGTTCGCTCTCGTAGGCTTCCACGGCGGCCATGTCGAAGGAGCGCAGGTAATCTATCGCGGCGCCGAGGCCGACGGCGCCCGCGATGTTCGGCGTGCCGGCCTCGAACTTGTAGGGAAGCCGGTTGTACACCGTCTTCTCGAAGGACACCGACAGAATCATATCGCCGCCTCCCTGCACCGGAGGCAGGCGGTCCAGCCATTCCTCCTTTCCGTACAATATGCCGATGCCGGTCGGTCCGAAAACCTTGTGCCCGCTGAAGACGAGGAAATCGCAGTCCAATTCGCGTACGTCGGCGGGGAAATGCTGCACCGATTGCGCGGCGTCTATGAGAACGGGGATCCCACTTTCATGGGCGATCCGGATGATCTCGCGCACGGGATTCACGGTTCCCAGCGCGTTCGACACATGAGTGACGGCCACGATGCGCGTGCGGGGGGAGAGGAGTTTTCCGTACTCTTCGAGCAGCAGTTCGCCCTCGTCGTTGATCGGTATCACCCGCAGCGACGCGCCTTTTTCCTCGCACAGCATCTGCCAGGGCACGATATTGGAGTGATGCTCCATTGTGGAAACGACGATCTCGTCTCCCTCGCGGATGTTGTCGCGGGCGAAGCTGCGGGCGACGAGATTGATGCCGTCGGTGGCGCCCCGCGTGAAAATGATCTCGCTGGAAGAGGCCGCGTTCAGGAAGCCGCGCGCTTTTTCCCTCGCGGCTTCGAACATGGCGGTCGCTAACTGGCTGAGATGATGCACTCCGCGGTGCACGTTCGAATTCCGCTCCTGGTAAAATGTTTTCACCGCCTCGATCACAGCGGCAGGTTTCTGCGTCGACGAAGCGTTGTCGAGGTACACGAGCGGCCTGCCCCTGAATTCCCTCGAAAGTATGGGGAAATCGCCGCGGATTCTTTCAGCGTCGAAAAGCCTTGTCGCTGCTTTAGACGCCTGCAAGGTGCTGATGTCGGTTTGAGGGTTCATTTGGTGGAAATCAGAATATGCGGAGCAGTCTCTCTCGCAGAACGCCGTCGAGAGCTTCGCCGAGACGGCTGTCGGCGAGTTCCTCGAGCAACTCTCCCGCGAAGGCGTAGGTGAGCAGGCCGCGGGCTTCTTCCAGTCCCAGACCCCTGCTGCGGAGATAGAAAAGAGCGTTCTCGTCGAGACGGCCGACTGTGGCCCCGTGCGTGCACTTCACGTCGTCCGCGAAAATCTCGAGTTGCGGTTTGGCGTCGGCGGAAGCTTCATTGCTGAGCAGGAGATGGCTGTTGGATTGCCGCGCATCGGTTTTCTGCGCGTCCGGCCTCACTATGATGCGGCCGCTGAAGACGCTGCGCCCGGCGCCGCCGACTATGCCTTTGTATCTCTCGATGCTGCGTCCTCGAGGGCGTGCGTGGTCTATGCGCGTGTGATTGTCGACGTGGCTCTCTCCTCCGGCCAGTGCGAGACCGAAAAGGCGCGCCTCGGCATTCTCTCCGTCCAGGACGGAGGACATGTCGTTTCGCGTCAGAGCGCCGCCGAGCGTGTAAACGTGGCTGACGAATGTGCTGTCTTTCGACTGCAGCGTATGAGTATTGCTCGTGTGCAGGGAGAGGTCGTTGCCGAGCTGCACGCGCGCGTGTTCCACCGACGCCCCCTCTCGGAGCGCAATATCGGTGCGGGCGTTTTCGTAGCAGCGGCCTTCGCCGAGCACGGCGTGTATTTCCGTCACTGCGACCGAGGCGCCCCGTTCCGCCAGCACGGCGACGCGAGGCGACGCCATCGAGGCGGTTTCGTTTCCGGAGGAGAGATGAAGAATCCTTATGGGTTTCGATGCCGGCGTCCCGCGCTCCGCCATTATCCATGCCCCGTCGGCGAGGAAGGCGCTGTTCATTTCCGCGAAGACGTTCGCTCCGCCCGCGCCGGTCGCATCGAGCGCGGCGAGAACCTCCCCCGTGCGCGTGCGTATGGCTTCCGAGATGGGCATGATGGTTACGCCGGGAAGTGGCGCCTGTTTCGAGGCATCCGGCATGTATGCGCCGTCGAGAAACACGAGCACGGGAGAATCGGGATCGGCTTCTACGAGAGGGCCGGCTATGCCTTCCGGAGCGGGTGCTTCCCGCGGCGCCGCCGGAGCGAAGACGCCGGCGTACAGCGCTGTCAGGTTTGTGTAGCGCCACTCCTCGTGTTTCTGCGTCGGGAAGCCCATGGCGACCACCCGCTGCATGGCCGTGTTCTGAAGCGAGCGGAGGGGCTTGCAGGATTTACCGTTGAAGGCGCGCTGAAACGCATCGAAGCGTTCCATCAAGGCGGCCACCGGTTCATGCGTTGTGTTTTGCATACGGGTGGCCTCAGGCGCCGATTTCCGTGTTGTTTTCCGGCGACCTGGCCCAGTCGTAACCCTCCTCCTCGAGGTGCAGCGCCAGGGATTTGTCGCCGGAGCGCACGATGCGTCCGTCCACCAGCACATGCACGAAATCGGGCACGATGTAATTCAGGAGGCGCTGGTAGTGCGTTACCAGAACGGTGGAGTTGTCGGAGCTGCGGAGCTTGTTCACCCCTTCCGCCACAATGCGCAGGGCGTCGATGTCGAGACCGGAATCGGTTTCGTCGAGAATGCTCAAAGTGGGCGCCAGAACCGCCATCTGCAGTATTTCGTTGCGCTTCTTCTCGCCGCCCGAAAATCCCTCATTCACGGGACGGTTCAGTAGCTTCTGATCCATCTCTACCAGTTTCATCTTCTCCTTTATCAGGCTGAGAAAGTCCATCGCGTCCAATTCTTCAAGGCCGCGCGACTTGCGGACCGCGTTGAGGGCGGCTTTCAGGAAATAGGTGTTGCTGACTCCGGGAATTTCCACCGGGTATTGGAAAGCCAGAAACACGCCCGCGCGCGCCCTTTCTTCAGGCGCCATGTCCAGCAGGTTTTCTCCTTTGTAAAGGATTTCACCTTCGGTGACCTCGAAAGTGTCTCGACCGGCGAGAACATTGGCCAGCGTGCTCTTGCCGGAGCCGTTCGGGCCCATGATCGCGTGGACTTCGCCCGGGTTGACGGATAGCGACAAGCCCTTGAGAATTTGCTTCCCTTCAACGGAAGCGTGGAGGTTGCGGATTTGTAGGAGCATGTGTCGGATTTACTGATGGAATGGTTGTGAAAACTGGGAACTAGGAACTAGGAACTGGGAACTAGGTACTAGGAACTGGGAACCAGGAACTGGGTACTGGGGAGAATCAATTTCTACATTCTTCACTCTTCACCCTTCACCCTTCACTCTTTACCCTTCACCCTTCACCCCTCATCCCACGCTTCCTTCCAGGGTGATGCCAAGCAGTTTCTGGGCTTCGACGGCGAATTCCATGGGAAGTTCGCGGAAGACCTCCTTGCAGAAGCCGTTCACGATCATGTTGACGGCGTCCTCCGTGGAAATGCCGCGCTGGTTGCAGTAGAATATCTGGTCCTCGCCGATTTTGGATGTGGTGGCTTCGTGTTCCATGTTGGCGGTGTTGTTGCGGACCTCGATGTAGGGGAAAGTGTGCGCGCCGCATTTGTCGCCCATGAGCATGGAGTCGCATTGTGAGAAATTGCGCGCGCCTTCGGCGCTCTTCAGAATCTTCACCATGCCGCGGTAAGTGTTCTGACTCTGCCCTGCGGAGATGCCTTTTGATACGATGGTCGAGCGTGTGTTTCTGCCTATATGTATCATCTTGGTGCCGGTGTCGGCCTGCTGGCGGTTGTTAGTAACGGCCACCGAATAGAATTCGCCCACCGAATTGTCGCCCTGCAGTATGCAGCTCGGATATTTCCAGGTGATCGCTGAACCGGTCTCCACCTGCGTCCAGGAGATTTTCGAGTTCACGCCTGCGCATTTTCCGCGCTTGGTGACGAAGTTGTATATGCCGCCCTTGCCGTCCCTGTCCCCGGGATACCAGTTCTGGACCGTCGAATATTTTATCTGGGCGTCGTCGAGCGCGACAAGCTCCACTACGGCCGCGTGCAACTGGTTCTCGTCCCGGATCGGCGCCGTGCATCCTTCCAGATAGCTCACGTAGGCGCCTTCCTCTGCCACGATAAGCGTCCGCTCGAACTGCCCGGTTTCTGAGCTGTTGATCCGGAAATATGTTGACAGCTCCATGGGGCATCGGACGCCTTTGGGCACGAACACGAAGGATCCGTCGCTGAACACCGCCGAATTCAGGGCCGAAAAGTAGTTGTCGGAAACAGGCACCACGGAGCCCAGGTATGTGCGCACCAGCTCCGGATGCTCGCGGACGGCCTCGGAGAACGAACAGAAAATGATGCCGAGCGCGGAGAGCTTGTCCTTGAAAGTGGTCGCCACCGACACGCTGTCGAATACCGCGTCCACGGCCACGCCGGCGAGGCGTTCCTGCTCCTGCAAGGGTATCCCGAGTTTCTCGTAAGTGCGGAGAAGTTCCGGTTCCACCTCATCGAGACTCTTCGGCCTTTCCTTCATGCGCGGGGCGGCGTAATAACTGATGTCCTGGTAGTCTATGGGAGGGTATGTGACGTTCGGCCATTTCGGTTCTTCCATCTCTTTCCAGCGGCGGAAGGCCTTGAGACGCCATTCCAGCATCCACTCGGGTTCGCCCTTCTTCAGGGAAATCAGTCTGACTACATTCTCATCGAGCCCCTTGGGAATGATTTCGGATTCGATCTCCGTGACGAAGCCGTACTTGTATTCGGATGATGCAAGTTCTTCGAGCGTGTTTTGATCGGTGCTCATTTCAGGTTTTCCTGTGTCTCGTTTCCGGTCCACCGGCCGTTCGGGATGCAAGCTACTGCAATCTGTACGGAAAAGTCAAGATTGCAATATATAAACGACGGGGGAACCGGAATGATTCCCGGCGCGCGCGGTAAATCCGGCCCACGGTTCTGTAAACCGCGCCGCGATGAAACGCCCGCCGTGTGCGGCGGCGGGCGCTTAAAATGAGGCATCCTGCCTGTCGGACTTTTTCCGTGTACAGGCAGGATGCTGATGTAAAACTACTTCGCCAGCGTCATCTTCACCGATTTCACCATCGCTTCGCCCGGCTCGTCGCCGGTCATGGTCAGCGTCGCCGTGTAATTGCCGCTCTGCAGCGTCGAGCCATCGAATTGCACGCGATAGACGCCGCTCTGTCTGTATCCTTCAGCCGGCACCGCCACCTCGCGGCCGAGCATGTCGGTGACCACCAGGCGGACGTGCGCGTTTTCAGGGATGGAGTAGACGAGCGTGGTGACCGGATTGAACGGATTCGGGTAGTTCTGCGAGAGATCGAAGGCGCAGAGTTCCGCGGGAGCATCCTGTGTCTTGGGTATGCCGTGAGTCCTGAACCAGTTCAATTTCATCGCCAGGTAGTCGAAACTGTTGACCACGCCGTTGCCGTCCGTGTCCATGTAACAGCCGAGAGCGGTGGCCCATGGCACCGCCGGTTGTCCGACCCAGGTGTAATAGGTGAGCGGATTGGTCGCCGCGTCCGGTCTATAACGGGCCGGTCCCTGCAGCCATGCCGGGCTCAGGTTGGCGTTGATGATGTACTTGTTGAGGGCGCTGCGGTCGCCGTAGTTGACGATGCCGTCGTTGTTGGCGTCGCCCGGCCAGACCACGCAGGGAATCTGGTCCTGCGGCACGACGAGAACCGCCTCTTCCTCAGGCCTGTAATTCGTGTAGGCCAGGCAGGAATTCCAGGTATTGAACACGGCCTCGACGCGGTAATAACCCGGCGGAAGTGTCGGGACGTTGATCGCCGTGATGCCTTCGAGAGTGATGCCCGCGAGTTTGTTCACGGCGAAATTGGTAGTGTAGGCCAGATTGTTGCCGGGTATGGTGTAGAAATTGATGGTCACTGTCGCCGAAAATGCCTCGTCCGGAAAACCGATGCGGTATTTCACGTAGGCAGTGCCTGGGAAATTGAAATACGGCGCCGGATTGCCGCTCGCGTCGGACATCTCGAAGTCGACGGCGCCCGGAGTCACATAGCATCCCTCATCGGCGCCGATGTACGGCCGCGCGCGGGGTTCGCCGTCTATGTCGTCAGGAACCTCGGCCAGCAGCGTGCCCCTGATGTCCGGATCATCCTGCGAGGCGCCCGCCAGATGCAGATCGCCCAACGGAGCGTTTGCGAAGATAACCGGCTTGCTCACCGAATTCATGTCCTTGCCGTTCAACGTTCTCAGTGTGGCGAGATTCGCCGCGGCGGATCCCCAGTACGCCAGTGTGGCGCCGTTGGTATAGTAGAGGTTGTAGTCCGAATGGGTGACGGCTGTCGCGGGCGTGACATAGTACGAATAGCCGGGCCCGTAGGTGTAGACGATATTGTTCATGAAGCGGATGTCGTTGCCGTAATAGACGTAAGCTCCGTAATAGGATCCCGTCACGGCGTTCCAGAAAGTATTGTTGTAGACTCTCTGGAAGGTGTTGTAGTATTGGTACAATGTGTAACCCGCCGAGCTCGCCGGTCCTATGCTGACGAAATTGTTTGAAATCAGTCCCTGTTTCGTCGAGGTGGCCTGGTTGTAATACACGTACATGCCGTATTTGGTGCCGGCGCCAGTGAATATGATCTTGTTGCCGGTGAATATCCTTTCGTTCTGGTTGTAATACAGGTAGGCGCCGTAACCCGTGTAACCGGACGCCGTGCGCACGAGATTGCGCCTGAACTCCGGGGAATCGTGGTAGTAAAAGGTCATGCCCTGATAGTAGAAATCCGTCATTGTGTTGTCTTCTATCACGTCCCCGATTTCAAGGGCGCTCGTGCTGCTGCCGTACATGTACATCGAATAGCTTCCGCCGATCAGGTTGCAGCCCCGGAAAGTCGTGTAATGATCGAGAGAACCGCTGGGCGAATAAACGACTGCGTTGTTCGTGGAGGTCGTCGAAACCACGCTGCTCACCAGATCGAGATTCTCGAAAGTGCAATGCTCGGAACCGCCCAGTATGTAAACCACTATGCCGTAGCTCGGATTCGTCGCGCGGACCGTCAGATTCCGGAAGGTAATCCAGTCTGCCCCGTTCAGGTACAGCGTCGGATTGCCGGTCAGGGAAGCGAAGGTGATGATCACGTCCGCCCGGTTTCCCGTTTCGGATTGAAATGTGATGGTGTTGGTGGCGGAAACGCCGGGTATCGTTATGAATGACGCGGAAGATCCGAGGGCCAGTTGCTCGTCGTAGGTGCCGGATCTGATGTTGAAGACCACCGGCCCGCAAACGCCGACGGCGTAGAGATCGTCTCTCGCGGCCTTCAGCGTCGGATAGTCGGGATTCGATCCTCCGACCGTGAATACTCCGCTCAACGCCGGCTTGAGTTCCGCGTAGAGGGTGTCGTTCGGATTGAAGGTGTCGGGGACTCCGTTCGGATTGGACGTCCAGGCTTTCAACCTGTGCGCGATCCCCGCCGCGAAATTCCGCGATCCCAGCGTCACGTCGGCCTCGGTTTGCGTCGGCAGCGGGGTCGTCCATGAAATCGGCGCCTGAGGAACGTCGTCGTACTCCCAGTTTATCGAGACGTTGCTGAGTGTATTCGTGCCGGCGTTGCGCAATTTGACCTTGATGTCGAAGGTCCCGGCGCAGAAGCTGACCGGCGAGAGCAGCGCGGCGATTCCGGCGTCGTTGGGAAGCGCCGGCGCCATGTCGATACCGCAAGCGTAGAGGTAGGCGTCGCTCGTTCCGGTCGTCGCTCCGCAGGTGCCGCCGTAGATTCTGCGATAGGGCGGTGTGGTGGCGGAATAAGTGCGTAGAGTGAAGCCGTTCGATATGCTCGTATTGCAGGCGTTGAACATCAGCGCCTGGTTCGGGTCGTAGGAGACGGGTGTCGGCAGCTGAATCGCGAACCACTGGTCCACGCTGCCGGGAGGCACCGTCAAAAGACCCGAGTAGATCGTGTTCATCGGCGAGTAATATGTAGTCGTCGAGGGGAAGGCGCTGGAAGCGATCTGCGCCATTTTCAAAGTGAAATTCGTGTATGTCGCGGTCGCGGTGTTGGCCGAGGCCCTCTTGAAGTAGACTTTCGTGATTGTCCCGGTGTACGCGCCGGTGAATTGGCCCGCCGTGTAGTTCAGCTGGATCTGTGTGGTCGAATTGAACGGGAATGTGTTCGTGCTCGTGCTGAAAGAGCCCGGATTGATGGAGAATTGCGGTGTTTGCGCATGCACCGCGGCGCCGAGGAACAAGCATAGAACCGGGATTGCGGTGAGCGCGATGAGATTGTAGCGGAGTTTCGACATGTCACACCTCAGTGCTGGATTGGAAAAGTGAACCTTCGATCGTTGCTGTCAGGGATTATTTCCCGAACCGTCGGTTGAACCGTCGACGCGTCCGCGCTCGTGCAGCGTTTATGCATTTTTGCCGACGGTCTTTTTCAAATGCCGACGCATTTTTCCGGCCTCTTCAATGCACATAACCGCCGGGTAAGCCGGCGATGAGTGCACCTCCTTCTGGTACGACTCCACTATAAATGGAATGTATAACCGATATTAATTATTTGCAACAGTTTTTTACGAACGGGTTCCCGCGTTTTTCCCTTTCCAAAGGTAATACACCGGCGCTCCCAGCAGCACGATGACGAGCCCCGGCCAGGTGTAAGCCGGCTTGAAGACGAGCAGGTCCGCCGATATGGCCAGGGCGGCGAGGACATACAGGACGGGCACGACCGGATAACCGAAGGCCCGGTACGGCCGCTCGGCGTCGGGACGTTTGCGACGGAGGACGAAGATGCCGCCGATCGTGAGCATATAGAACAGCAGGACGGCGAAAACAACGTAGTCCAGCAGATCGCCGTATGATCCGCTAAGGCACAGCACCGAAGTCCAGAGCCCCTGCATCACGAGCGCCGCGCCCGGCACCGATCTCGAATTCAGCCGTCCCGCGCCGCGGAAGAACAATCCGTCCTTCGCCATCGCGTAGAAAACCCTTGCGCCCGCAAGAATCAGCCCGTTGTTGCAGCCGAAAGTGGACACCATGATGAGCGCGGCCATCAGATAAACGGCCGTCTCTCCGAAGATCATGTGGGCGGCGGCTGTGCCGACGCGGTCCGATGCCGCGAATTGGATGCCGCGTCCGAAAACGTCCGCCGAATCGGGAGAGCCGTGCAGCGGCAGCAGGTTCAGGTAGGCGATGTTGGCGAGCAGATAAAGCAGGGTGACGATTCCGGTTCCCAGAGCCAGACTGAGAGGTATGCTGCGCTTGGGATTAATCACTTCGCCTGCCGCGAATGTGATGTTGTTCCAGGCGTCCGAGGAAAAAAGCGAACCTACCATAGCCACTCCGACGGCGGCGAGTATGCCGATGCCGGAGAGGTTCTCGACGCTGATCAGGCCGCCGGCGCCGGCCCGCGTCCACGATGCGTCCCAAAGATTTCCGAGGTTTCTTGCAAGCGCCTCCGGACTTCCCGCGACGACGACTCCGAGCAGTATGAGAAGCAGGAGCGCCGCGGTTTTAATCGTGGTGAATATCACCTGCACGATTTTTCCCTCGCGCACTCCACGCAGGTTCACCGCGGTGAGCGCCCAGACGCTGAAAACGGCGAAGAGCTGCGCGGAAGATATATTGTGTCCAAAAGGCGAGAGAAGCGTGTTTTCTTCCCCCAACCACGGCAGGAAAACCGAACTGAACTTGGCGAAAGCGACCGCCACCGCCGCAATCGTGCCGGACTGTATCACCAGGAACAGCGTCCACCCGTAGAGGAAACCGACGAGAGGATTGTAGGCCTCTCTCAGGTAAACGTACTGGCCGCCGGCCTTCGGCATCATGCCTGCCAGCTCTCCGTAGCTGAGCGCCGCCATCACCGTGACTATCCCCGTAATCATCCAGACAACCAGCAGCCAGCCCGGAGAGCCGACCGTGCGGGCGATATCGGCGCTTACTATGAATATGCCGGAGCCGATCATGGAGCCGACTACGATCATGATCGAAGCCGGCAGACCCAGCTCTCTCCGGAAAGAGCGGTCTCCTGAACGGATTTCAGCTTCTTGCATTCGTCTGAGCAAAAATGTGGCAGGATAGACGTTCGCGAGCATCACCTCGCACGCCGGCCGCTTCATCGCTTTGTCGCTAAGCCGGTTTGACGCCGCGTGAAATAAACGGTTGAAACTATGCACGGCGCCTGCAACAAACAAGAGGATGGACGTCCGCCGGTTCCGTTTTCCCGCCAATATCGATTCGATTGGAGCGAAACGAATGACTGGCCTTGCTTCCGGCGGCGCAAGCGCTTGAAAATGCTGCACGGCGAGCGACCGTCCGCCTTGTTTGCGAGCGGAGCATCATTAATTTGCGTTCCGCTGATCCGCTCTTATCGCGGACCTTATGGACCAAACGGAACTTCATGCCATGATCCTCAGGCGCCTTAAAACAACGGCATCCCTTATGGCCGCAATCGCGGTCTGCGCTGCGGTCGCTGATGCGCAGACACGCCTGCTCTGGTCGCATCCCATACCGCAGGGAAACCGACTCAACGCGGTAGCTTACGTGAGCCCGACCGAAATCTGGGCCGCGGGCGATCACGGCACCATCATTCATTCCTTCAACGGCGGCGCCTCCTGGTTGAATGAAATGGACGGCCTGACCGACAATCTGATCGGACTCGCGGTAATCGATGGGCGGACGGCGTTCGCGGTGGGAGACAACGGCGCCTGCCTGCGGACCACCAACGGCGGTTACGACTGGATGGAGTTGCAAACCGGAACCGCGGCGGGACTGAATGCCGTCTCCTTCATTGACGACCGGAACGGATGGATTTGCGGAGACAACGGAACCATGTTACGCACGCAGGACGGAGGCGCAACCTGGAGCGCCCGGACCACTGGCGTATCGATCTCATTGAACAGCGTGACCTTCGTCAACGCTGATATCGGTTTCGCCGTCGGCGAGAACGGCACTCTGTTGCGAAGTTCCGACGGCGGGGCAAGCTGGTCTTCGCGCAAGGCGCAGGGAAATCCCGACCTGTTCGCCGTCGCCTTCGAGTCTCCCACAAGCGGCTGGGCGGCCGGCTCTGGGGGCGCCATGTTCATGACGGTCAACGGCGGGTTGCGCTGGGACCAGCTCTCGAGCGGGATCAACCGGAATATAAATTCTCTTCACGTTCACGGCTCTTCGGAAATCTGGGCCGCCTGTGACGGCGGGATGATGCTCAAGTCCGGCGGCGGCGCTTCCTGGGAAATCCTGCACTCGGGTTTCGGCGACGAAGTGCTCGAAGCGATCACGGGATACGCATCGTCGCTGATAGCGGTCGGCGACTTCGGGCACATGCTGCAGTCGACCGACGGAGGAGCGTCGTGGCGGACCGTCGGAAGCGGAACGCGGAGGAGCGTAAACTGGATCACGTTCGCCGACGAGGCCAACGGCTGGGGTTTCGGGGAAGACGGGATAATACTGCACACATCGGACGGCGGCGGCTCTTGGAGCACTCAAACGGCGGTGTTCGGCAATTCATTGTTCGGAGGAAAAGCCATGTCCTCCTCGACCGCCTGGGCCGTCGGCGAGAGCGGAATCATATTGCGCACCGGCGATGCCGGAGTCACCTGGTCCCAGCAGACGAACGCGTTCAGCAACATACTGCTGGCGATAGATTTCGCCGATGAGAGCGCCGGCTGGGCGGTGGGCGAACTCGGCATGATTCTCCATACCACGGACGGCGGCGCTTCATGGACGAGGCAGGATCCCGGCGTTCAGGAATACCTTTACGGATTGCATGTGCTGGATCGGCTGACCGTAGTGATTGTCGGAGAAGGCGGGATCGTCCTGAGAAGTTCCGACGGAGGCGCCAGCTGGCAGAGAAGCGGCGCCCGCACGAATCAGACCATGTACTGGGTGTGTTTCAGCGACGCGAACGAGGGCTGGTGTTGCGGCGACGCCGGCGCGGTGGCCCATACCATCGACGGCGGCGCAAACTGGATTCCGCTGAACACGGGCGTATCGAACTCGTTGTACGTGATCGCCGCGCCTTCGCGCGGGAACCTGTGGGCCGTCGGCGACAGCGGCACGATCGTGCGCAGCTCGGACGGCGGTTCCAACTGGCGGCGCGTTTACGCTCCCACCAGCCACGATCTCTTCTGCGCCGATTTCATTTCGGATGCACGCGGCTGGATTTCGGGGGATTACGGCGTAGCTCTGCTCTACAGGGACGCTGCGGCCGGCATCGGGGAGACGTCCGGCGCCGCCGATTTCCTCATCGTATCCAATCATCCGAATCCCTTCGACGAGAGCACGACGCTCGAATTGCGGCTCGAAAGCGGGCGCCCGCGCGCCGAGACCGCTTCTCTCCGGATCGTGGATGCGCTGGGACGGGAGGTCCTCGATCTATCGGAACGATTCCGCGGCGAGATCGCGGCGGGGCGGAACCGCATATCGATGCCGCTGCGCGCTCAGCGGCTGCCGGCGCGGGGCGTGTTGATCGTGGAAGCCGTCGTGGACGGAAACAGATACACCTATCCGATTATGAGGATCCATTGACGTCATCAATCCCTGATTCCGGCTTTTACAGAGCGGGTTTACTATGACGAGAACTCGAAAACACGGCGCAATCCGCCGGGCCGGGCGGCGCGACACGGCTTGCGTCCTGCTCACGGGCTTGCTGCTCGCATCATGCATCAACATCGCGAAGGCGCAATGGCGCTGGCGGAATCCGAAGCCGCAGGGCAACGATCTCTGGAACGTGTCCTTCGCGCCCTCCTCGATGACCGGCTGGGCGGTGGGCGGCGCCGGGACGATCGTCCGCAGCACGGATGGAGGCAGCAATTGGGAAACGCAGGAAAGCCGCACGGACTATTTTCTCCGCGGCGTCAAGGCCGTCACGACTTCGCTCGCCTTTGCCGCGGGCGATTACGGCGTCGTGCTCCATACAAGCGACGGCGGCGCGTCCTGGAATTCGCTCACTCCGCCCACCACGCTGGGCATCAATCAGATCTGCGTGGCCGGCTCAGCGAATTCTCTCATATGTGTCGGAGACAACGGGCTGATGTACCTGTCGGGCAACGGCGGCGCGTCCTGGTCCGCGGTCAACAGCGGCGTCGCCATGAATCTGAACGACATCTGTTTCGTGGATCAGTTCAACGGATGGTGCGTCGGCGCCGGCAAAACCATAATCCGAACAACTGACGGAGGCGCGAGCTGGTCGCCCCAGTTCGTCTCCGGGCCGTATTCCGATCTGATCGGAGTGTTCTTCCTGGATGCGAACCTCGGTTGGGCCGCCGGCACCGGAGGAACCATGCTGCGGACGACCAACGGGGGCGCGAGTTGGAGCAGATCGATGAGCGTGGGCACGAGCCAGGATATGAACAAGGTCGTGTTTCTCGATCCCGACAACGGATATGCCTGCGGGGAAAGCGGCACTCTGCTGCACTCCACAAACGGAGGGAACGCCTGGACCCCGCTCTCGTCAGGGACGATTTACGGACTCGAGGGGATTGCCGCCGCCGGAAGCGGGTCTTCGGGCCGCGTGCTTGCAGCTGTAGGCGTTTTCGGGAGCATAGTCCGAGCTGCGTTGCCTTCGGGCTTTGCCGGCGTTGTCACCGGGAATCGGAACACACTGAACGCCATCGCGGGCGCGGGCGCTTCCGCGGTCTGGGCGGTCGGGGATGCGGGAACGATAATCGCGAGCACGAACGCGGGAAATACATGGATTTCACAGACCTCGGGCGCCACGCTTCCTATCTATGCGATATGCGCGGCGGACGCGCAGCGCGCCTGGGCCTGCGGCGCCGGAGGACTGCTCCTGCGCACCACCAACGGAGGCGGTTCATGGAGTCCCGCGCCGACAGGAGTGACGGTCGCCCTCAACGGCGTGGATTTCGCCGGTTCGAACACGGGATTCGCCGTCGGGTCAGGCGGCAGAATCCTGAAATCCACCGACGGCGGCGCCACCTGGTCGCCGATCGCGAGCGGAACGTTCAAGGACCTCTTCGGCATCGACATGCTCACCGAGACCATCGGCGCGGTTGTCGGCGCGGAGGGGACCATCCTGCACACCACGAACGGGGGCGTAACGTGGCAGAGGCAGACGTCATGGACGCAGGACGCCCTGTTCTCCGTCGTCCTTTCAGCAGACAACGGATGGATAGCGGGCGACGCAGGCACCATTCTGTTCACGACAGACGCCGGACAGAACTGGGATTCCACGGCGGCTGGAACCGCTGATCCGCTTTTCCGTATCGCGCAGACTTCACCCAACGATCTCGTGGCTGCGGGCACGGACGGGTTGCTTCTCCGCAGCAGCGACGCAGGCGCGACATGGAGCAGGGAGGTCAGCCACGCGATGTACTCTTTCTATGCCGCGGCGGCGAGCGGGGGCGTTGTCTATGCGGCAGGGGACATGGGAATGGTCCTTTCGAACGCCTCCTATCCGACCCCGGTGGAACTCCTCTCCTTCACCGCCGAGGAAGCAGGCGCTTTCGCAACGCTCCAATGGCGCACGGCGGCCGAGACGAACAACGCCGGCTTCACGTTGGAGCGGAACGCCGGCGGGAACTGGCTGCGGAGAGCTTTTATTGCCGCCTCGCCCGGCGCCTCGTACGAATTCGTCGACGCATTGCCGGAAACCGCCTTCGACATCATGCGCTACCGCCTGCGACAGCACGACATGGACGGGCGGGAAACCGTGCTGCCCGAAGCCATACTGAAAAGGACGGCTTCCCCCTTTGCCCGGTCGATGCTGGGTGAGCCCGCGCCTAATCCAGCCGCCGCGTCGAGCGCCTTTGCCGTCACGCTTCCGTCCGGCGGAGCGGCCGAGCTGCTGCTCACGGATGCTCTCGGCCGCGTAAAGGCCGATCTTTCGTCGCGTTTGACCGCGCCGGACGGCGTCGCGAAGCTGATCCGGCTGAATCCTTGGGATATTCCAGTGCCCGGCGCATATTTCATCATGTTGAGATCCGGCAACACAACGGCGGTCAGAAAACTCACCGTGCTGAAATGAAGAATGCCGCCGCATCGCTGATGCTCTGCATGTCCCTGTCGATCGGGGCCGCGACGAGTTGCGCGGCGGCGACGGCGTCCGTGCTCGTGGTGTACGAAGGCAGGGACGAAGCAAGGAACTTCGCCAAAGCGGACGCCCGGCAGCTCGGAGCGCTGCTGGGGCACTTCGACGCGGCCGTGGACATCCTGTCCGACGCGGATTACAGGCTCGGCGGGATGGAACGATACGACGCGGTTTTTTTCATCGGCTTCACTCTTCGATGCGCTCCCTCATGGGCCTTCATGTCCGACGCCGCTGCGCGGCGGCGGACACTTATCTGGCTGCACACCGGCATGACGGCCTTCAACTCGGCCTTCCCGACGGCGCCGCGCTATGGTTTCGAGCCGGCAGCCGTGGATACATCGACCGGCTACAATCTTATCAGGACCGGGAAATCGTCATTCACCAAGGAAGAGCCGAACATCACGATAGTGCGGGTGACCGATCCCGCCCGTTGCGCGGTGCTGGCCACGGCATCCTCGAAAAACGCCACCGTTCCCTACATTCTGCGCAGCCGGAACTTCTGGTACGTCGCGGATTGCCCCTTCGCATCGGCCATGGAAACGGACCGTTATCTGCTTTTCGCCGACATGCTCCACGACATGCTGGGGCAGAATCATCCCGCTGCGCACAGAGCCGTGATCAGAATCGAGGACGTGCACCCGTTCGAGGATCCGGACCGGCTTCGCGGAGTGGCTGATTATCTCGCGAGCGAGGGCGTGCCGTTCGTGGTTTCACTCATACCGTTTTACGTCGATCCGGGGGAAGGATTGAGGGTCAGCATATCCGACAAGCCGGATTTCGCCGATGCCATCCGCCACATGGTCCGGAGGGGCGCGACGGTGCTGCTGCACGGGGTGACCCATCAGCACAAGGGGGTGACGGCGGCCGATTACGAGTTCTGGGACGCGGCGCGGAACGATACCATACGCGGCGAGTCCGTGGAGGCGATCAGGAAGAAAATCCTCATGGGGCTCGAGGAATGCATTCGAAACGGCATATATCCCCTGCTCTGGGAAACGCCTCATTACACCGGATCGCTGACCACGTACGAGGCCGTTTCCACGATATTCTCGACGGCGATGGAGCAACGGCTTTCGGCCAACGACGAGGATTACAGCCAGTTTTTCCCTTACCTGATACGCCGCGATCTTTTCGGGCAGCGCATCATTCCGGAAAACCTCGGATACGTTCCTTTCGATCCGGACGATCCCGCGCTCAGCTCGGAGAGCGTGACTCGAATACTCGACGCCGCCCGCGTCGGGCTTCAGGTCCGCGACGGCTGGGCGTCCTGTTTCTATCATTCCTTCGTGCCTATCGACAACCTCAGGCGCCTGGTGCGGGGTTTCAGGGAACTCGGCTATCAATTCGCCGATCTCAAGGATTTCGCTCATACGGTGCAGCTGCCTGATAAAGCCATCAGAACCGGCGCCGGCCCCGTCACCGTGACTCTGGACGATCAATATCTCCGTGAATACGTGATGAACAGGGAAGGGAAAATCCTCCGCGCCTCCGTGCTGCCTGAAAGGATAACCGGGTCCATCACTCGCAAAATCACCCTGGCGCCCGGCGAGATCTACGTCGCGACTCCCACCGAAATTAAAGACAGAACACCTACTTTTTCGGACCGGGTGAAGCGTGTTCTGCGGGATGTCGCCGAGTTCTTCAGTCCGACGAGGAAGGAGCGCGTGGAAGCCCGCGCGGCCATCGTCTGGGATTCCTCGGCTACCGGCGGCGCCATGCGCAATCAGCAGAGTTTCGCGCAGGCCCTGAAAGCGGCCGGCATGACGCCCGACACGCTGCACGCCGCCGCCGGGGCGGATCCCTCGCGCTACAATCTCCTGATAGTTCCATACGGGACAGTGGATGCCATGCCTGTCGCGACTTTCAGCGCCATCGTGGAATGGGTGCGAAACGGGGGTTTCTGTGTCGCGGACGGGAGGACGGAGTTCAGCCGTGAACTGGGGATCAGGCATACCGGAACCCGGCTGAAAGTGGATAAGATCCGCGACAGGTTGTTCCCAGAGGAGCTTATCGCATGGAGGATTCCGGAGTCCTATTCCAAGATCGAGATAGAGGACGACGACGAGATTTACGCGCAGGACGAAGCGAGCGAGGCTCCGCTGGTCATCGGCAGGCGCTTCGAGAAGGGCCGTTTCCTTTATCTCGGCTGCCGTTTCGATCCGGTCAGCGGCATGGGCTTTTCCAGGTATCCGTTTTTCGCCGAGTATCTGCGAAGGGAATTCGACTTGACGCCGATACTGCGCCGCGATGCTCTGGAGATGTTTTTCGATCCGGGCTACAGGGGCACGGTCAGCGTCGAGAATCTTGTCAAGCACTGGGCGGAGAACGGCGTGCGCGCGATACACGCGGCCGGTTGGCATCAATACCCGAAATACACTTACGATTACCGCCGCCTGATAGAGCTCTGCCATGCGAACGGCATATTGGTGTACGCCTGGCTGGAGCCGCCCCAGGTCAGCCAGATGTTCTGGATGAAACACCCCGAGTGGCGCGAAAAAAATTACACGGGTGATGACGCGCGTCCTTCCTGGCGCTATCCGCTCGCGATGACCGATTCCTCCTGTCTGAACGCCATGACCGCCGAGTACGGCCGTCTGCTCAGGGGTTACGATTTCGACGGCGTGAACATCGCGGAAGTCTATTTCGAATCCGGCACACGCGGTCCGGAGGAGCCCGGGAACCTGACGCCGATGCATCCGTCCGCTCGGCGCGAGTTCGCGCGCCGGAACGGTTTCGATCCGGCCCTGCTGCTTGACGAATCGTCGGCGTTTCATTGGAAGCGCAATCCGGCCGCATGGAAGCTGTTCGAAGATTACAGGGTCTGGAAAATCGCGGAGATACACGAACGGCTACTGCGTCTGGCGGACGACGTGCGCAGGCAGCGGCCCGGCTTCGAGACGCTGGTCACACTGCTCGACAATCCGGGCTCGCCCGAACTGCGCCGCAGCCAGGGCATCGACGTGGAATCCGTGCTCTCCCTCAGGAGCCGGCATCCCTTCACGCCCATCATCGAGGATCCGCTCTCGCGCTGGTCCGAATCGCCCGAGCGATATCGTGAAATAGCCCGGCGGTACCGCGCCATGGCGGGCGCTGATTTCGGCCTGGATCTGAACATCCTTTCTTTCAGATCCGAGGAACAGCCCGGCATGTTTCCCACGCTGCTCCAGACCGGAACCGAAGCCCTGCAGCTCGTCTCCGTCTGTTCGGAGGAAACGCCCCGCGTGGTCATCTATTCCGAATCCAGCGTCAATCCTCAAGACCTCGCTCTGTTCCCCTTCGCCGCGGCCTCCCAGGCGCTGTTCGAGCGCATCGACGGGGGATACAGAATCACCGCTCCGTATGCCGTGAAGCTGGCTCTCGGAAGCGGGCAGCGGCTGCTCGAGGTCGACGGCGAGATCCGCACGGCGACCTCCGGCGGCTGCTTCCTCATTCCGGCGGGCGCGCATACCGTGCGGACCGATGTGAATCCGGGCGCGCTGTTCTCGGCGGATATTATGCACGCGACGCTGGTTTCCATCACCGGCGAACTGCTATCGCTGCGCGAAAGCGATCGCAGCGTGGAGTTCCGTTACTCGTCGGCGGGCAGATGCCTGGCCTCGCTCAACAAGGCCCCGGTGGCGCTCTTCATCGACGGAAAGGAAAGCGCCTTCGAAACACTCGAGGGCAACGGACGCTACACCCTCATGCTGCCGCCCGGAACACGCGACGTGCGCATCGTCACTCAAAGCGCCGTGTCTTACGGCATCGACCTGACCAGCCTCTGGTCCTCGTCCCTCATCGTGCTTTTCGGTTTCATTTCGACCGCCGTGCTGCTGCTGTTCTGGGCCGTCGTGAAGATCCAGCGCCGCCGCGCCGCGGCGAAGACGGGGTAGTGCCGTGGAATCTTTCATCGAAACGGATCTCAGCATCCTATTCCTGCTGGCGGTGATCCTCATCTGGTTCATGATCGCCTGGCAGCTGATTCTGACCGTGGCCGGTTTTTTCCATCACCAGAAGTCCCTCAAGGAAAAGAGGGAGATGGAAGGTCTCGATTGCGACTTTCCAACGGTTTCCATATTGATACCGGCCCACAACGAGGAAGTCGTGATCGCCGCCACGCTCGACGCCATGCTGGCGCTGGAATATCCGAAGGACAGGATGGAGATCATCGTCATCAATGACGGTTCCATGGACCGCACCGGTGAAATCCTCGACGAATACGCGCGCCGCGACGCCAGGATAGCGCCTTTCAACGTGCCCGCCGGGCAGGGAGGCAAAGGCAAGTCCCGCGCCTTGAACCTGGCTCTCGGCAGAGTTAAATCAGAGCTGCTGGCCGTTTATGACGCCGACAACACTCCCGCGCCGGACGCGCTCCGCCATCTGGTGGTCCAGTTGCTCGCGCATCCCGAACTGGGCGCCGTGCTCGGGAAATTCCGCACGGTGAACAAGCAACGGAACTTCCTCACGCGATTCATCAACATCGAAACGCTGAGCTTTCAATCGATACTGCAGGCGGGCCGCTGGCGCCTCCTGAACATCGCCACGCTTCCGGGCACGAACTTCGTCGTGCGGCGCAGCGTCATCGACGAACTCGGCGGCTGGGACGAGGAAGCGATAACCGAAGACTCGGAACTCAGCATTAGAATGTATCTCAAGGGCTGGAAGATCAAGTACATTCCCTACTCGGTCACATACGAGCAGGAACCGGAGACCTGGCGCGTGTGGATGCGGCAGCGCACGCGTTGGGTGCAGGGCAACAACTACGTGTCGAAGAAGTTTTTCCGCCTGCGCCGCGGGATGAAAAGCCGCCGCCTGCGTTTCGAGATACTCTATTCGCTGGCGCTGTATTATGTGTTCTTTTTCGCGATCATAACCTCGGACCTGCTCTTCATAATCGCGGCCTCGGGCGCGGCGGCCATAACCCTCCCGGGTCCGTACACGCTTGTGTGGATGATAGCGATAGTCCTCTTTTTCGCCGAAATCATGCTGGCGGTTTCCTATGACGGCGAGGACACGTTCACGGCGCCGCTGCTGATCGGGCTGATGTACTTCACATATTGCCAGTTCTGGCTGGCTGTGGTCGCCCGCGCTTTCTGGCTGGACGTGGTGCGGAAGGAGAAAAGATCATGGGACAAGACGGTGCGTTTCGCCGCGGGGCCGAAGAAATGACGAGGCGCCGCTGCTCTCCCCGCGTTTTCGCGGCGCTGCTCGCGGCGGCCGCGCTTCCCGCCGCTCTCCCGGCGCCCGCGATCGCGCAGTTCAACGCCTCCATCTACGCGACAAGCACGTACGACGACAATTCCTGGGCGTTCTACGAAAAGCGGGCGGACGTTTACCATCAGATTTTCCTTTCCCTATCCCGCGATTTCGGCGCCGAATACTCGTTCCACCAGGCGTTTTACTACGGCGCGCTGGTCCTGTTCAGGACTTACGACACGAGGACCTACAATCAGCATACCGCCGGTCTGTACTCGCAGTGGCAGCTGGATTACCTGGGAGATGACGGAGATGAGGAGGAGGAAAACGCCGAAGATGAAGAGGATGCCGGCGACGCCGGGGAAGAAACCCGGAACAGCCGGACCGTCCCGCGGGAAAGCTCCGTCGTCCGCGGACCGGCGCGGCGGGATCCCGCCTTGCCGCCCCGGCCGCCTGCAGATGCGTTCAACGACAGTCTCGTCACGTACCTGATCACGAAGCCCTTCGTCTCAGGACGTTTCGACCGGAAGGAGTTCGCTTTCTACGATTTCCGCCGGGCGGCGCTGAATGTTCTCCTGCGCAGGCACATCGCGGGCCCCTTGATGGGGCGCCTGCAGTACGAATTCGGCTACAAGCAGTATCCGTCCTTCGTGCAGTTCACGCACATCGAAAACGAGGTGTCCTCCGTGCTGAACTTCCGCATCCTCCCGGCGACCGAAGTCTACGGCAGCGCCGGTTTCGGCCTCAAGTCGTACACGGAAACCGTCTACGACACGGTTTTCATCGAGGTCGGCAACGGCGGAAAAGGCAAGGGGGGAGTCAAGCCGAAAAAGAAAATCGTATCCGAATATTCCACTCCCGCCGCGGGTCAGCTCGCGCTGAGTCTCGGAGTCGTGCAAACGGCGGCGCCGGGCGTCGTTCTCGGCGCTTCATGGGCGCGCCGAATCAACACGGCGGATCAGGCGCGTTATCTGGACAGGCGCGGCCTGACGGGCGCCACGGAAGACGAGATTTTCGAGGACCGATACGGTTACGAAGCCGATGAAGCGCTGCTGACGTTCAGCGCCGTCGTCGCGGGCCGGCTGACGCTCGAAGCCGAAGCCGGCGCGGCGGCGCGCAGATATCCGCGCAACGCGGCGGACCTGTACGGCGAGGACCTGCCCGGCAGTCCTCAGCGCAGGGACTCGCGGTATTCCTTCATCATCCGCGCGGCGCACCCGCTGTTCAGCCGCGCCGACGGCAGCGCATTCCTGTCGCTCGGAGCCGGATATCGGTATCTGCGCAATTCCTCCAACGACGCGTATCACGACTATCACGTGAATCAGGCGTGGATTTCGGGACAGGTGAACATGTAGGGATGTGGGAACGTGGGAACGTTACAACGTGGGAACGTTACAACGTGGGAACGCGCTTCGTTCGCAATTTGAGCGCTTCCTTCTTCCTGCAACAATTTTTCCACGGTAGTGCTTTGCACGGGATATGAATCGTATTTTTCGGCGCTGCCGCGAGCCGCGGCGGTGAAATCGAGATTCCGATCATGCTCGTAAACGAAACCGGTGGCGCCGCAATCGGCGCGGCACGCTCGACGCGCACGCGTTACGCGGTGCTGGATTTCGCCCGCCTGATGGCGGTGTTGATGATGATACAGGGGCATACGATAGGGACTTATGTGATATCCGCGGAGATCCCGAGCGAAGGTTTTCTTGGGAACATTTACATGTGGCTGCGCGGATTGACGTCGCCCACCTTTCTGGTGGTTTCCGGCATGGTCAACTTCCTCGGGCTCAAGCGGGACGAAAACGGCCGCGTTCTGCCCGGAGTGCTCCGCAAGCGGGTCAAACGCGCGCTGCTGCTGGTGCTGATCGATTATCTGCTGATTTTCCCCGGCAACAGGGTCTGGGATCTTCTGGCCCTGGACGCGGCGGCATGGAACGGATTTTTCAGAGTCGGAACTCTGAACATCATCGGCGTGTCGCTCCTGCTGGTGACGCTCGTCATGCGTTTCACGCGAAGCGACAGGAGTTTCATGACGGTTTCCCTGCTGCTCGGCGGCGCCATAGCGGCGGCCACCCCCTGGGCGCACAACGTCGACTGGTTCGGCATGTTCCCGCCGTTCGTCGCGCATTACCTGACATACGAGGGCGGGAGCTACTTCTCAATTTTCCCGCACACGGCCTTCATGTTCATCGGCGCCGCGTTCGGCAGCTACGCTCTGAACCTTCTCAAGGAGGGAAACCCGTGGAGATTCACGCAGCGCATGGCGGAGATCGGCTTCGTCATCACTATCGTCGCGCTGAGCGCGGGCGTGTACGGGCGCAACCTGTTTCCGCCTCACAATATTTTCATTTCCAGTCCCTTCATTTTCGCCGAAAAGGTTGGTCTCGCGATACTGCTCGTCGGCCTTTACTCGGTGTTTTTCAACCTCCTCAGGCGTTTTGAAAGGCATTTTTCGGATCTGAGCAAGAAGACCATACACATATACACGGCGCATGTGCTGTTCGTTTTCGGCAACGGCTGGGTATGGTCGGTCAGCCGGATATGGAAAAACGAGCTTCCCCTCTGGGAAGGAGCTCTCCTCGCGGCTCTGATGATAGCCCTGAGTTTTGCCGTCGGAATTGTGATGGTTTATTCGGAGAAACACAAACACGCGCTTCACAGAGCGCTGCGGGTGGGATTCGCCACGCTGCTGTCGTACCTGCTCATATTCGGAATTTGATTCATGGAAACCGGCACATCCGCGGTTCAGGACACTCTCGATCGAAATCCCGGGCGCATATTCCTGGGCGTGCTGCTCGCGGGCGCGGCTATCGCGGCGGCCGCGTACGCGGTGGAACCGCATTTCTTCATGTTCTACGGGGATGCCAACTCGCGCCTGACGGGTTCGAGGTCCATCGTGGACTCGGCGCAGCCGGGACTGCATTGGCTCGGGACTGTATGGCTTCCTCTTCCACAGTTGCTTTTCCTCCCATTTGCGCTGATCGACCCGTTGTTTTTCACCGGCCTGGCCGGCTTCGCTGTATGCATGCCCCTGCTGGCCTGGAGCGCTTCGCTCCTGTACGGATTCGCGAAGCGCCTCACCGGCAGCCGCGGAGCGGCCCTGTTTGCCGCTCTTTTCTTTGCGCTCAATCCCAACATGCTCTACATAAGCATGACGGCGATGACCGAAACCATCGCGGTGTTTTTCTCTATTGCCGCCGTGTACAACGCGTGGGTATGGTTGAGTCGCGAGGACGAGGGGGGAACAGCGGTGAACGCGTTGCTCGCCGGCATGTCCGCCGCGGCGGCAACGCTATGCAGATACGAGGCGTGGATGCTGGCGGGCGTCGTGTTCGCGGCTCTCTGCGCCGCGTCGTTGCGAGGATCCGAGAGCCCGAGCAAAAGGGCCTTGTACGCCGCCCTGTCATTGACGTGTTTCCTTGGAATAATTCTCTGGCTGCTGTGGAATCGGCTTCAATTCGGCGACGCGCTGTTCTTTCACAACGCGGAGTATTATTCGGCCGCCTGGCAGGCTCGAAACAGGCCCGTGCGGGCGATGTATTATCTGCAGTTGTGGAACACGTTCGACATTTACTCGGTGACGGTTATCGCATGCTTCGGCATTCCGGCTTTGTGCCTGGCCGCGCCGGGCGCCGCGCTGTTCGCGCGCCGCAAGCCGGCGGGAACGACGGCGTTCCTTTTCACGGCTTTGCTGATAATGCCTGCATTCACCTTGTATTCGCTCTATGCGGGTGTGGCAGAAATGACAAGATGGTGGAATTCACGTTACGCACTTTTGCTGCTGCCTTTCATCGCCATCTCGCTGGGTTTCACGGCCCGCTTTTTCCTGGAGCGCGTGAGGGACAGGCGCGCGCGGATCCCGATTATAGCCGCTTTCGCCGTGGGCGTCATACTCCAAACCGCCCTTCAGCAAGGCGGGGTTGTCGCGGTGGCCGACGCGGCGGGAGGATTCTATTACATGCAGACGCCTCATGCCGCCGAAATCGGCGAAATCCTCAAGGAAAAATGGGAGGGCGGCAACATACTCGCGGCAACAGGATCGGGACAGTCGCACCGCATCATGCAATCGAGCTGGATATCGACCTCTCGTTTCACGACGGCCCTGAACAGCGACAAGCGCAATCTCGACTTCGCTCACGTCGTCGGTGGATACGAATGGATCGTCGTAGGACTGGATCCCGCCCCGGACGGCGCGGAGATAGCGGCTCACTGGCGTGAGAACGAAAGCTCGCTTCTCACGGCATTCACACCGGAGCATAAGAACCGCTATTTCCTCCTCTACCGGCGCATGCGATGAATTTAGCCCGGCTCGACGTTTCTCACAGCGGCACTCCTCTGATAAAATGCCACGCTCCCTCAGTTTCTCCCTGTGAATCTTCTCCAAATCTCCGGCGCCTCTCGTTCTCTATCAATGGACTTGCAACTCATTCCCGATACTCGTAGATTCCAATTAATGAGGATGAAGTTTAACCCGTTCCGGACCGCCTCTGACAAATCGACACAAGTTTTGCTGATATTTCCACGGCAAGAGCCGTTGTTTATGCATACCAATACGATGAAACATCGATATTCACCATTTCACAACATTCGAAGGAGCTGCCTGCCATGAGGAAGCGTTACGCGATATCCACACTGGCCGCCGTTCTTTTCCTGATATCGGGCATGGTTTCGGCGACCGCGCAGACCACCGTCACTATCGGGACGAGCACCGCAACAAACACTCTGCCGATCGACATGTACTGGATGAACAGCGTCGATGAGGCGATTTACACGAACACCGACCTCGTCAACGGCGGATGGAGCGCGGCGGCGGGGTATTATGTTACCAACGTGCGCTGGTATCTCGGCGTATCTCAGGGCACCGGAGGAGGCACTCTGAAGATATACCTCGAAAATACCACGGCCACCACCCTCTCAACCGGAACCTGGACGCCCACCGGCACGCTGGTCTGGCAGGGGAACATCCCCGCGCTGACCGCGACGGGCTGGATCAATTTCTCCCTGCCTGTCGCCTTCGCGTACACAGGCAACAACCTGCTAGTGCGAGCGTTCCGCGAGGACAATTCCTATTACTATCCGTACGCCGAATGGCGCTACACGTCGACTACGACGAACATGCACCGCGGATATCAGCAGGACAACACTGTGCCGACCACATTGTATGCGGATACATACCGTCCCAACATACAGCTGGTATTCGCGACAGCCGGACCGCCCGCCATTTCCATCAACACGGCGCCCGCCGGTTGCGCGAGCACGAGCAACCAGACAATCACTGCCACGATCACATCGCCGGCGGGCATCAACCAGGCGGTGATCTGGTTCAAGAAAAACGCCGGCTCGTGGAACTGGGCCGCCCAGACCAACATAGCCGGCAGTGTTTACACGTTCATTGTCAA
Organism: uncultured Chromatiales bacterium; assembly: GCA_964388275.1. Taxonomy (GTDB): domain Bacteria; phylum Bacteroidota; class Ignavibacteria; order SZUA-365; family SZUA-365; genus JARYLZ01. The sequence continues at coordinate 114,712 of CAYLZD010000008.1, read as the reverse complement.
TCATAGCGCGCTCGGCGGCGTTGCCCCGGGCGATGTGGTTTACTGGTACGTGGCCGCGAGGGACAACAACGTTCCGGCTCTAACTTCGACGAACCCAGCCGGCGGCAGCGGCACCGGATCTCCTCCGGGCGCGACGCCGCCTGCGACCTTATATAATTACGCCATCCCGGCCACGGTCCCGTATTCGGAGAACTTCGCCGGAGGGCAGGGGGCATGGACTTTCGGCGGCTCGGCGGCTTCTGACTGGCGTGTCGGAAATCCCGCGGGAACAATAGGCACGCAACCGGCCTCGGTTCCCAACGCTCTTTGCTGCCAGACCACTTCGGGATTGTATTCAAACAACCTTCAGGCTTGGGCTCAGTTCCCCCCGCTCAGCTTCGTGGGTTTGACACAGGATCCGGTGCTCGCGTTCAGCCACAAGTACGATTGGGAATCGAGCTGGGACGGCGGTCGCATAGAGTACAGTCTTAACGGCGGAGTCACCTGGACCACTCTCGGCACGGTCAGCGACCCGAACGGCATGAACTGGTACAATGCGTCTTCCGTCAACTCCTCGAACGGGCAGCCCGTCTGGAACGGCACGACGACCTCATGGGTTCGTTCGGTGCGCACTCTGACCGGCTTTGCGGGCCAGTCCTGCGTGCTACTGCGCTTCTTCGCGTGCAGCGACGGATCCGTCAATCAATCAGGATGGGTCATCGACGACATCATGATCGGCATCATGCCGCAGAAAGACGTGGAAGTCGTCTCCGCTGGTCTCGGTTACGCGCAGGACCGCTGGGCGCAGGTGGTTTCCCTTCCTCACACAGTCAGCGCGGTCATACGCAACAACGGCTGGGAAGCTCCGCCGACCTCGGTCACGCTGACCTACAAAGCGGGCAGCGTTCCTGCGAACGCGGATGACGGAACAAAGCAGGTTTTCACGCCTGCCTGGGCCAACAGCCTCTACACGGCCACTTTCTCGACGCCTTTCGTGCCTTCCGCGACAGGCCCCGTGACCATCTACGTCAAGGCCTTTTACACCGGCGACATGACGGCGGCCAATGACAGCAAGTCTTACCTCACGAATATTCAAAACATCAAGGTTTTCGGCTTCGAGGATTTCGAAGGACTGACCGCAAGCGGCACGTCGGCCTCTTTCAGGACCGGATGGAAAGTGTTCAACGGCGGCGGAACATCCGAATGGGCTGTTTATGTCGGCGGATTCACAGGCGACCCGAATTCGATAGTAGGGGCCTATATCACGGATCCCAGTCCGAATGACGCCTTGATCAGTCCGCCCGCCCTGTTGCAGGCCGGCTCGAGTTACCGCGTGCAGTTCCGTTACGCCGGGTGCAGTTGGGGCCAACCGGTAACCTTCAGCCTGTTGTACGGCCAGAATCCCGATCCGGCCACCATGACGGTGGTCGACACCTGGACGGTTCCGGCTACAGGCACATTCATCACGGCTATCGGAAGCGGCGCTGTGCCACCGTATTTCAACACGGATCCGGCGGGCGCGGCGAATTACTACTTAGCGTTCCGCGTGAATACCGCGCCCTCGGCCCAGTCCTGCCTGGCCGTCGACAACATCATACTCGACGAGAATCCGACTCCGCCGCCGAAAATCGGCTGGGGCGCGCCCGGCACCGCGAAGGGGCAGCACATCGACGATCCCGCGGTGAAGATGCAGATACTGGCCATTTACAAGAAACCGGGCTTGATACAGAAGACCTATGAAGTGGTGAGCACCACTTACAATTACGGCGCTCCCGGCGATTTCCTCTGGGATGTCAAGACCAGCACGCCATGGATCAAGGTGACCAAGTCGATCCCTGATCCCACTCTTTACCTGCCGAAGAATCCGTTTTCACCACCGAGGCCGCGCCAGGGTCAGACCTTCCTTCTAGAGGTCGATCCCACCGGTTTCCAGCCCGGCACCTACCAGGGCACATTGACTCTCTACGGACGCTTGTACAACCAGCAGTACGCGTATCTCCCGGGCAGTCCGCCGAACTACGGCGGTATCAAGGCCACGAACGATCCCTTCCCTGTCACAGTCGAGCTGACCGTCATTGACGCCGGTTCCGGCGTGCCTGGCACTCCCGGCAGCATATCCTTCTGCCACAGCAATATGACGACGAGCGCCAAACCGTATGTGTTCTCGGATCCGCAGGGCATGCCTTTTGCGGCGGTCACCGTGACGCAGGGAACCATCACCAACATGTGCATCGAGGCGTTCCCGAACGCTCTGCCGCCGGGCATAGCCCGCTACCGCTACGTGCAGCGCTACTTCAACGTTACTTCCAGCGGCACGGGCTGGAGAGCATATATCGACTGGTACTACACCGACGCTGAAGCTCAGGCCGGCGGCATCACCGATCCGACCAAGCTGTACGCCATCCGCCAGCCGGTTTCCGGAGGCGCTTGGCAGAATCCGATCCCCGGCGTCACTTCAACCTCTTTCCCGAACCTCTATTACGTGCATGCGGGCACTTACTCGCCCACTACGATAGGCGGGAACCACTGCCTCGTGACCAACTGGACGCCTAAGTCCGTTTCCGACGCGCTGCCGATCGCCTGGTCGCTAGGTCAGAACTATCCGAACCCGTTCAATCCCTCCACGGCCATCGATTTCTCGATGCCTGAAGAGGCGGCCGTGAGGCTGGTCGTTTACAACAGTCTGGGCGACGAGGTCGCGACAGTGGTTGACGAGACCCTGCCCGCGGGCAGCTACTCGGTGCAGTTCGACGCTTCCGACCTCCCGAGCGGCACATACATTTACCGTATGACCGCCGGTTCCTGGAGCGACTCTAAGAGGATGCTGCTGGCGAAATAATTCTCCGTCGGCAAGCAACCTTTAATCCTTTCCACCCGCGCCGCGCTCTCACGCGCGGCGCGGGTTTTTTTTCAGCGCGTTGACAAACCGGGCCGGCGCCGCTCGAATGAAGCAGCGTGGACTTTTGCGATGATTTTTCTATTCTTGCAGAAGGAATCTAAAAACCGGCGGGACCATGCGCGAGTCCGACCGTGACCCTGCAGATGACTTCCGCCTTCCTTCCCATACACAGCACGAAATGTCTCAAGCCAATACACGGATCGAATCCGAAATCGACGCCCGCGACATGTTCGCGGCCCGGCCGCGGCGCTGCAGTTTCATGGGCGTGGTCAACGTGACGCCGGATTCATTTTCGGATGGGGGAGACCATTTTTCAGTTTCGGCCGCGGCCGAAAGAGCCCTGCTGCTGGCGGAGCAGGGGGCCGACATTCTGGACATAGGAGGCGAATCCACTCGTCCCGGCGCTCTGCCCGTGCCGTTGGACGAGGAGATGCGGCGCGTCGTCCCGGTAATCGAGGAAATCCGGAGGCATTGCGGATTGCCGCTTTCCATAGACACCAGGAACGCTGCCGTCGCCGAAGCCGCCCTCGACGCGGGAGCGGACATAGTAAACGACGTCAGCGCCCTTCGGCACGACCCGCGCATGGCCGGGACCGCCGCGGGCCGGAAGGCGCCCGTGATACTCATGCACATGCTCGGAACGCCGGAAAACATGCAGCATAACCCGAGTTATGCGGATGTGACCGCCGAAGTCGGGGCCTTTCTTGCCGAGCGCATCGCATTCGCGGCGGCCGCCGGCATCGAGAAAATCGCGATAGATCCAGGCATCGGTTTCGGGAAGCGTTTCGAGGACAATCTGACTCTCCTTCGCGAGCTGCGCTCTCTCTGCGAACTCGGCCGGCCCGTGCTTGTCGGAACGTCGCGAAAGCGCTTTCTCGGAGAAATCACCGGCAATGACCCGCGCAACCGCCTGCCTGAAACCATCGCAAGTTGCGTGATAGCGGCCCTGAACGGAGCGTCGATACTTCGCGTGCACGACGTCCGCGAAGTGCGCGAGGCCGTGCAGGTAGCCGAAGCCGTCAACGGCGGAAGACTCGGAGGCGCTTGATGCTGTTCCGCATAGGTTTTCTCGAAATACAATGGACGGATCTGCTCGACATTCTGGTCGTGACGTTCGTGTTTTACCGCCTGTATCTGATCATGCGGGGAACCATCGCCGTTCAGATTTTCATGGGGCTGCTGGTTATCATCGCGGGCTCTTTCGTCGCGCGCGCGCTTAATCTGCAGGCGATTTCCTGGATACTGCGCACGCTGACCGACATCTGGGTCATCGCTTTCATAATACTCTTTCAACCAGAGTTGCGGCGGCTGCTTGTGCTCCTGGGTCAGGGAAAACTGATGTCCAAGTTCTTCCGGTACAGTCTGAGGGAGACAATAGACGACATCGTCGACGCCTGCGACGAATTATCGCAGAGACAGATCGGCGCGCTGATCGTGATCACGCGCTCGACCGGGATCCGCATGATCGAGGAGACCGGCGTGGCGCTGAAAGCCGAGATCAGCAAACAGCTGCTGATTTCCATTTTCAATCCGAAGTCGCCTCTGCACGACGGCGCCGTCGTGGTCAAGGGCCGCATCGTTGAAGCCGCGCGCTGCACATTGCCGCTGACGAACACGCTGCGTACGGGGGATTTCATCATGGGAATGCGGCACAGGGCGGCGGTCGGCGTCTCCGAGCAGGCGGATGTGGTCGCCGTGGCCGTGTCTGAGGAGACGGGCATCATTTCGATAGCGCAGGATGGAAAACTGTCGCGAAGGCTCGACCCGGAGGAGCTGAAGCAGGAACTGAGCAGGCGGCTCAACGTCGCGCTCGCCACGCCGGAAGAGACTTCTTTCAACGAGAAAGCGGGGGCTTAGAACTCCGATGTCCAATGGGATCCGTTTCAGCCGCCGCTTCGATGAAGAGCGCCGCGAATTGGTGGAATACCTGCGAAAACGGAAAATCAACGACGAGGCCGTGCTCGCCGCCATGGCGGAAGTGCCGAGGCAGCTCTTCGTCGGCGAGAGCTGGCTCCTGAGCGCGTATGAAGACCGCGCTTTGCCCATAAAATGCAGCCAGACCATTTCGCAGCCGTACACGGTGGCGTTCATGACCATGCTGCTATGCGTCAAGCGCGGGAACAAAACGCTGGAGATCGGCACCGGGAGCGGCTACCAGGCGGCCCTGCTTGCCGCCATGGGCGCCCGGGTCTTCACGATCGAACGGCACGCGGAATTGCTCGAGGAAGCGAGAAAAACACTGGAAGCTCTCAAATACAATGTGGCATCCAAAGCCGGCGACGGGAGTATCGGATGGAGCGAGTTCGCGCCGTATGACCGGATAATCGTAACGGCCGGAGCGCCGGAGGTGCCGGCTTCACTCCTGCGCCAGCTGGCGGAAGGCGGCGTGCTCGTGGCGCCGGTCGGCGCCAAAAATGAACAGACCATGGTGCGCGCCGAGAAAAGGGCAGGCGGGGTTTCGTACATGCGCTACGAGGGATTCAAGTTCGTCCCTCTGCTGGGCAAGGAAGGGTGGTAATCCGGCGGGCATCACAGGCGGCGCGAATGACGCGGGAATCGCGACACGGGCGCCCCGGCATCACGTCCAGAGCTGAACTCATGCAGCAGAAAATCCTCGTCATAACCGGACCGACCGCCACGGGCAAGACTGAGGCTGGGATCGAATGCGCGGCCGCGTTGAACGGCGAAATCGTCAGCGCGGATTCGCGGCAGGTGTACCGCGGCTTGAACATCGGGACGGCGAAGCCCTCCCGGGAACAACTGGCATCGGTCAGGCATCATTTCATCGATCATGTGGACCCTTCCGAGACCTACACGGCCGGCAGATATTTTGCCGAAGCGGTCGAATGCATGCGGGACATCCACGCCCGGGGCAAAACCGCCGTTGTGGTCGGCGGTACGGGACTTTACGTGCGCGCGCTGCTGGACGGCATGTTCGAAAGTCCGGAGGACGAGACGAGGATCGAGAGGGAAAAGCTGATTGAAGAGCTCGAGCGGCTCGGTGCCGCCGCGCTGCACGAAGAACTGGCGCGCCGGGATCCGGAAGCTGCGGCGTCCGTTTCACCGAACAACCATCATCGTCTTCTGCGCGCTCTCGAGGTGTGCCGCGTCGCGGGAAGGCCGATTTCGGCGTTGCGCCGCGAACGCACGAAAGCGCCGGAGTGGAGCGCTTTCGTCTGCGGCTTGCTGCTTCCGCGCGATCTCCTTTACAAACGCATCGATGAGCGGACGGACCGCATGTTGAACTCCGGCCTCCTCGAGGAAACCCGCGCCTTGCTCGAAGCCGGTCTGAATCCCGAATGCAACGCCTTGAATACGGTCGGTTACAAGGAGGCGATACGGCGCCTGCGCGGGGATCTCGGCTACGAGGAAATGGCGACTCTGATCCGCCGGCACACGCGGAACTATGCCAAGCGGCAAATGACCTGGTTCAGGAAAGAGAGCCGCCTCCGCTGGTACGACTCGACCGATGGCGCGCGCGAAGCCGCGGCGGATATCCTGAAGGACTTCAGGGAATTTCAGCGGACTGCCGCGGGAACCTGTTGATCCGCTGCGCCCGGGAAATCACCGCATCGATTGAATGCGGGCCGAGAGCGCGGAATGGTTATATTCGAAGAGCAGGAACGGAGGAAAAATGAAGACAAACCTGGTTGTATTAACCGTGAGCGCGGTCATTGTTTTCGGCTGCGCTACCGAAGGCGGTGGAACGCCGGCGGGGCGCGCCGGAAAGATCGCATCGGCGCCTGTCGCGGGCAATGTCGCGGCGGTGAGGCAGTCGGAAGCCGTGTCTCTCACGACTTCCGACGGGGTCATAATCACGGGAACATTTTATGCAGCCGGACCCAAAGCGCCGGCGGTGTTATGCCTTCACCAGTGGCGCAGCGACCGGAACGCTTTTGCCGGACTGGCTTCCGAGATGCAAAAAGCTGGCATCACCGTGCTCGCCATTGACTTGCGCGGGCACGGAGGGTCGGTTCGAAGCAGCACGGGCGGCGCCGTGAGCGCCGACAGGAATGCGATGGCCGATGTGGCCGCGGGCGTCGAATACCTTAGAGGAAACCGCGCCGCCGATCCCGAGCGCATCGGGCTGATCGGCGCGTCGTACGGGGCGTCGAACGCGGTCATGTACGCCGCTGAAGACGGAAGAATCGCCGCCGTAGCGCTGCTCAGCCCCGGGCTCAACTACTTCAATGTGCTTCCCATCGAACCTTCCGTCACCAAGTACAAAGGCAGCATGCTCGCTGTGGCGGGCCGGGAAGACGTGAGGTCGGCGGACGCCGTCAGAAAAATCCGGGATATTGCGAAGGGGCGGGCGGCGACGCAGCTTTACGACAATGCCGGACATGGAACCGATATGCTCGAAGCCGGAGTGGGTTTACAGCGGACAGTCATTGAATTTTTTAAAACGAATTTGTAGCGGCCGGGAAGGCGCTTGGCGTTTTTTTCATTCCGCATTTGACTTTTATTGAAAAACCGATATCTTTGCATTCCTGGCCCCGATTTACGGGGATTGCACCTGCTGGCGTAGCTCAGTTGGTAGAGCAGCTGACTTGTAATCAGCAGGTCACCAGTTCGACTCTGGTCGCCAGCTCGCGTTGCAGAGGTACCGAAGTGGCCAACCGGGACAGACTGTAAATCTGTTGGCTTAACGCCTTCGAAGGTTCGAATCCTTCCCTCTGCACGATACTCGGCCGCAAGGCCGGGAATCGGGACCGCGGGAGTAACTCAGTTGGTAGAGTCACAGCCTTCCAAGCTGTTGGTCGCGGGTTCGAGTCCCGTCTCCCGCTCGAGCCGCTCACGTAGCTCAGTAGGTAGAGCACTTCCTTGGTAAGGAAGAGGTCACCGGTTCAATCCCGGTCGTGAGCTCAGAAAAAACGAAAGAAAAAGGAGTTAAAATGCGCGACAATATCACCCTCGAATGCACCGAATGCAAACGCCGCAACTACACGGCCACCAAAAACAAGCGGAAACATTCCGGGCGCATCGAGCACAAGAAATACTGCCCGTGGTGCAACAAGCACGTGATTCACAAGGAGACGAAGTAATTCGAGCCGCAATACGTGAGTAGCTCAACTGGCAGAGCAGCGGTCTCCAAAACCGCAGGTTGGGGGTTCGAGTCCCTCCTCACGTGCGAACAGGGAACTACTGCTTCAAGGCGTGGATAACGGAGAATAAGCCGACATGAAAGAGAAGATCGTAAATTTCGTCAACGACGTGGTAAAGGAAATGCGGAAGGTGACCTGGCCTACCAGGGAAGAACTCAAGGAGTCCACGATGATCGTGGCTGTTGCGACGGTTCTTTTTGCCGCGTTCGTGGCGGCCTCCGACTACATCATCACCATGGTCATCAACTTCGTACTCGGCGCCTGATTCCGCCACAGCCCCACACACAATGACGGAACGTCAAATGGAATCGGCGAACGGAAATGAAAGTCCGCGGAATTCGCATCTGCGATGGTACGCCATCCGCTCCTACTCGGGGCACGAGAAAAAGGTGAAGCAGAGCATCGAGAGCGAAGTAAGCCGCCTCGGACTCGAGGACCGCGTGACCTGCGTTATCGTTCCCGAGGAGAAGGTTTACGAAATACGGGACGGCAAGAAGCGGACCCGCACCCGCAATTTCTATCCTGGTTACGTGCTGATAGAATGCGCCATGGACAATCAGGTGAAGCATCTGATACAGGGCATTCAGAGCGTCATCTCCTTCGTCGGTCCGAAGAACACGCCCGTTCCTCTGCGTCCGGACGAAATCGACCGCATACGCGGCCGCATGGAGGAAAGAAAGGACCAGGAAACTCCCGAGATGCAGTTCCGCGTCGGCGATCCTGTCCGCGTGATCGACGGCCCGTTCAACACCTTCAGCGGTTTCGTGCAGGAAGTGAATCAGGAGAAACAGAAACTGAAAGTCATGGTGTCCATTTTCGGACGCAAGACTCCCATAGAACTGGATTTCAGCCAGGTTGAATTCGACACCTAACACCAAGGCAGACGTTTATGGCAAAGAAAATCACCGGATACATCAAACTGCAGATTCCCGCTGGACAGGCGAATCCGGCCCCGCCGGTGGGCCCTGCGCTCGGCCAGAAGAGCGTCAACATTATGGAGTTCTGCAAACAGTTCAACGCCCGTACGCAGGACAAGCTCGGCCTGATCATCCCCGTGGTGATCACAGTCTACGCGGACAAGTCGTTCACTTTCATCACGAAGACGCCTCCGGCAGCGACGCTTCTGATAAAAGCCGCCGGCATCGAGAAGGGCTCCGCCGAACCGCACAGGAACAAGGTGGCCAAGGTCACGGCGGATCAGGTGCGGGAGATCGCCGAACTGAAAATGCCCGACCTGAACGCGCACACCGTGGATGCGGCTGTCTCCATGGTCTCCGGCACCGCCCGCTCCATGGGAATTACAGTCGAGTGACGAGGAAAGCGACATGAAAACGACAAAACGAATGAAAGAACTGAACACGCTGGTAGATCGGAGCCGCGAATACTCCTTCACCGAGGGCGTCGAGCTCCTTAAAAAAACGGCGCGGGCCAAATTCAACGAATCCGTCGACATCGCAGTGCGCCTGGGCGTCGATCCCAAGAAATCGGATCAGATGGTGCGCGGCACGGCCGCTCTCCCGCACGGCATCGGAAAGGACGTGCGCGTGCTCGTGCTTACGCGTTCCCAGAAAGCGCAGGAAGCCGTCGACGCCGGCGCGGAGCATGTGGGCTTCGAGGACTACATTCAGCGCATACAGGAGGGATGGACGGACGTGGACGTCGTCATCGCGACGCCGGATGTCATGGGCGAGGTCGGCAAACTGGGCAAGATTCTCGGGACGAGGGGATTGATGCCCAACCCGAAATCCGGCACCGTAACCAACGAAATCGGCCAGGCTGTGCGCGAGGTCAAGGCGGGAAAAATCAGTTTCCGGGTCGACAAGGGCGGCATCGTGCACGCGATGATCGGAAAAACCGTTTTCGAGAGCGACAAGCTGGTCGAGAACATCAAGAGTTTCGTCATCACGCTGAACCGTCTCAAACCGGTCGCAGCGAAGGGCACCTATATCAAGGGCGTAACCATATCGAGCACCATGGGCCCCGGCATCCGACTCGACAAGGTCGAAGCGGCCGCGTTGCATTAAATCCTCTTATCAGCAATATATCAGCACCTGGGCTTCATCCGGCCCTTACGCACTCAATGCTTCTATCGCTTCTATCGCATCGCCTACCAATGTGGACTGGCGAAATTCCGAATCCGAGGAAGAAATGACAAAAGAGAAAAAAGCCGAAATCATCCTTGATGCGGTCGAACGCGTCCGCCGGGCCAGCGGCTTGTACCTTTTGAACTTCTCGGGCATGACGGTGCAGCAGGCCGACAGCCTGCGCCGCGAGTTCTTCAAACTCGGCGCGGATTACATCGTCATCAAGAACACGCTGCTCAAACGCGCGCTGGAACAGGTCGGCGGTTTTTCCGAAGTGCTTCCGTACCTGACGCAGGAGACCGGCATGGTGCTGGCCTACGGCGATTCCATCGCGCCTGCGCGCGTGCTGGAGAAGTTCATAAAGGACAACAACCAAAAACCCGCGGCGAAGGTCTGCTCCTTAGAAGGCGCGGTTTACGACGGCTCGCGGCTTTCGGAGATCGCCTCGCTGCCGACGCGCGAGGACCTTATCGCCGGCATCATGGCGACCATCGACGGCCCGGCAAGGGGCATCGTCGGCGCCATCAACGGCGTAGCCGCCGGCATCGTGTACGCTCTCGATGCCGTAGAGAAGAAAATGGCGCAAGCCGCCTGACAGAAAACGCAAGCAAACAAGACAATAACATCCAGATTCCGTGAGGAGACACATTCATGTCCGTCATTGATGAAATCGTAGAAAAAATCGAGAAACTCAGCCTTCTCGAAGCAGCAGAACTCAAAAAAGCGCTGGAAGACAAATTCGGCGTGACAGCCGCCGCTCCAATGATGATGGCCGGTCCCGCCGCGGGCGGCGCCGCCCCGGCCGCCGAGGTCGAGGAGAAAACCGAATTCAACGTGGAACTCGCCGCGGTGGGCGCCAACAAGATCAATGTCATCAAGGTCGTGCGGGCTGCCACAAGCCTCGGCCTGAAGGAAGCGAAGGACCTGGTGGACGGAGCTCCGAGCATCGTCAAGGAAGCTCTTCCGAAAGCCGATGCCGAGAAGCTGAAAAAGGAACTCGAGGAAGCCGGCGCAACCGTCGTCCTCAAATAACAGACACCACACCCGGGATTATTTCAACTTGACGTTTCGATCCCGAACAGGGCAATTCGAAGCGGGAATAATACTGCGACAATTTCGGGTCGACGGCGTCGGCCCGATATTGTTGTTTTTTCCGTGAGTATGATAGGATACCAGCCGTCATAACGAAGGCGTCACAATCCAACGAAGGAGCATTGCATTGGCCACGAAAGCAGCGACCGGGAATAAGGAACAACGCGCAGCCCTCGGACTGAGCCCGGAATCCGGCGTCCGGCACAGTTTCGGAAAAATTCCGGAGGTCATCGCTTATCCGAACTTCCTAGACGTACAGCGCGAATCCTACGAGCAATTCCTGCAGGAAAGAGTCACACCGGAGGCTCGGCTGCCGATCGGATTGCAGCAGGTGTTTCTCACCAATTTTCCGATCACCGACACGCGAGAGCACTACATACTCGAATTCCTCGAGTACTTCATAGAAAAACCAAAATATACCGTAGCCGAATGCCAGGAGCGCGGGCTCACCTACGCGGTGCCCCTCAAGGCGCGGCTGAGACTCTCCAGCAAGGCCGACAATCCCAACAGCCAGGAATACCTCGACACGGTGGAGCAGGAGGTGTACCTCGGGAACCTCCCCTACATGACACAGAAAGGCACGTTCATTATCAACGGCGCCGAAAGAGTCGTGGTCAGCCAGCTGCATCGTTCACCGGGCGTGTTCTTCGGCGAAAACATGCACCCCAACGGCACGCGCATGTATTCCGCCCGCGTGATACCCTTCAGAGGTTCCTGGGTGGAGTTCGCGACGGATATCAATTCCGTCATGTACGCGTATATCGACAGGAAAAAGAAATTCCCTGTCACGACACTTCTGCGCGCCCTCGGCTATTCTACCAACCGCGAACTGCTGGAACTCTTCGGTCTCGTGATAGAACTGCCGGTGTCGCGCGCGAAAACCGACGACCTGCTGGGCGCGATTTTATGCGAGGAAGTCATCGATGAGCACACCGGCGAACTGCTGCTGGGAATCGAAACCGAAATCACCGAGGAGATAGCCGACACGCTGCTCGAACACGGCATCAAGAAAGTCCTGTGTTACAGGACCGACAGCGAAAATGCGATGATAATCGCCAACACCATCCACAAGGATGAGTCGCACAACAACGAGGAAGCGCTGGAGATGATATACAAGCAGCTTCGCTCGGGCGACGCTCCCGACCTGGAAACCGCTCGCGGCCTCATCGACAGGCTGTTCTTCAATCCGAAACGCTACGATCTCGGCATCGTGGGACGTTACCGGCTGAACCGTAAACTCGACCTCGCGGTTGATCCGGAGATCACCACTCTCACCAGGGAAGATATCGTCGCCATCGTGCGCTTCCTGATACAGCTCATGCAGGGTCACGAGTCGGTCGACGACATAGACCATCTCGGAAACCGGCGCGTGCGGACGGTGGGCGAACAACTCGCCGCTCAGTACAACGTGGGCGTGTCCCGCATGGCCCGAACGATCAAGGAGAGAATGAACATCCGCGACGTCGAGTCCTTCACTCCGGCCGATCTCGTGAACGCGCGCACTATTACCAGCGTCGTCAACGCCTTCTTCGGGACCAACCAGCTGTCCCAGTTCATGGATCAGACGAATCCGTTGTCGGAACTCACTCACAAGCGCCGCATGTCCGCCTTGGGCCCCGGAGGACTCACGCGCGAGCGCGCGGGCTTCGAAGTGCGGGACGTGCATTACACTCACTACGGACGCCTCTGCCCAATCGAGACGCCGGAAGGCCCGAACATCGGCCTGATCTCCTCGTTGTGCCTGCACGCCCGCGTCAACGATTTCGGCTTCATCGAGACGCCGTACCGGGTAGTGAAGGACTGCCGGGTCACCAACGAGATCGTGTACCTTTCCGCCGAGGAGGAAGACGCCGCGGTTATCGCGCAGGCGAACGCGCCGCTGGATCCTGACGGCGGTTTTGTGAACGAAAAAGTCAAGGCCCGTTATCGCGGCGATTTTCCCGTGGTGGCAAGAAATGAAGTGGCCTTCATGGATATCGCGCCGAACCAGATCGTGAGTCCCGCGGCCGCGTTGATCCCGTTCCTCGAGCATGACGACGCCAACCGCGCGCTGATGGGCTCGAACATGCAGCGCCAGGGCGTGCCCTTGCTCCGACCGGAAGCTCCATTGGTAGGCACGGGCCTCGAAGAGAAGGCCGCCCGCGATTCGCATGCCATGATCATCGCGGAACACGACGGCGTCGTACTCTTCGTCGACGCGAACCGCATCCGCGTCCAGTACGACATCGGGCGGAGCAGCGACGAAACTCTCGTGAGCTTCGACGCGCAGGGCATCGTCGAGTACGAACTCGTCAAGTTCTTCCGCACCAACCAGGACACCTGCATCAATCAGCGGCCCTCGGTCAAGCCGGGGCAGCATTTCCGCAAAGGCGACGTGCTCGCCGACGGCAGCTCAACCGACAGCGGCGAACTCGCGCTGGGACGCAATATCCTGGTGGCTTTCATGCCTTGGCGCGGTTACAATTTCGAGGATGCCATTGTGGTGAGCGAACGCCTGGTGGCCGAGGACATATTCACTTCGATACACATCGAGGAGTTCGAGCTCCAGGTGCGCGACACGAAGCGCGGCGAAGAGGAACTCACCCGCGAAATCCCGAACGTGTCGGAAGAAGCCACAAAGGACCTCGACGAGGACGGCATAGTGCGCGTGGGCGCCGAGGTCCGCGAGAACGACATCATCATCGGCAAAATCACGCCTAAAGGCGAATCCGATCCGACGCCCGAGGAAAAACTGCTCAAAGCGATCTTCGGGGACAAAGCCGGCGATGTGAAGGACGCCTCGCTCAAAGCGCCTCCGGGAATGAAGGGCATCGTCATCAAATCCAAATTGTTCAGCCGCAAGAAAAAGGAAAGCGACCACAAGAAGGAGGAAAAACGCCGCTTCGATCTGCTCGACGCCGAATTCGACCGCAGGCGCAGGCAACATCTGGAACTGCTCGCGCGCAAGATCACTCTCCTGCTCGAAGGTCAGAAGCTGTTGGGTGTCCGAGATCTCGAGAAGAAAAGCGTCATACGCGGCGGAACCGTGGTCAAGGAAGACACGTTCACATCGATCCTGGACCAGCTCCCGGCGCTGGATCCTTCGCAGGATTGGACGGAAACCCCCAAGCACAACAAGCTTTTGCAGAGGATGTACGCGAATTTCGCCGCCGCCTCGCGCGAGATCGAGGATGACTACCGACGTGAAAAAGGCAAGATACAGGTCGGAGACGAACTTCAGCCCGGAATAGTTCAGCTTGCGAAAGTCTATGTGGCCAAGAAGCGCAAATTGTCCATCGGAGACAAAATGGCGGGCCGCCACGGAAACAAGGGCGTGGTTTCAAACGTCATCCCGGCGCAGGACATGCCGTTCCTTCCCGACGGAACACCGGTGGACATAGTGCTGAATCCCCTCGGCGTGCCATCCAGAATGAATCTCGGGCAGTTGTACGAAACCGCCCTCGGATGGGTGGGTAAAAAAATCGGTATGAACTTCGCATCCCCGATCTTCGACGGCGCTACTTGGCCCGAAATCCAGCAGCTGCTCGAAGGCGTCGGACTGGATCCCAGCGGCAAGACCGTGCTCTACGACGGACGCACCGGCGATCGTTTCGATCAGCCGGTAACCGTCGGTTACATTTACATGTTGAAACTGTCGCACCTTGTCGACGACAAGATACACGCAAGGTCGATCGGACCATACAGTCTTATTACTCAGCAGCCGCTGGGCGGAAAGGCGCAATTCGGCGGCCAGCGCTTCGGCGAGATGGAAGTGTGGGCGCTGGAAGCGTACGGCGCGGCGCATGTGCTGCAGGAGATTCTGACAGTGAAAAGCGACGATGTGCAGGGCCGCGCGAAAGTCTACGAGGCGATCGTGAAGGGCGAAAACCTGCCCGAACCGAACGTGCCCGAATCTTTCAACGTGCTTGTGCGCGAGTTGCAGGGACTGGGTCTCGAAATCAAGATAGAATGACGCCGCGGCGCCCATCAGCCACAGTTTCCCCGATATGCCAGAGACAACGATTGGAGACAGACGATGCCGTTTAAAATTCAAGATCCGGTAAAAAAGAATTTCACGAAAATATCCATCAGTTTGGCGTCTTCGGACGCGATACTGGCACGCTCCTACGGCGAGGTCAGCAAGCCGGAGACCATCAACTACAGATCCTTCCGGCCTGAGAAGGACGGTCTTTTCTGCGAAAAGATCTTCGGACCCGTGAGAGACTGGGAATGCCACTGCGGCAAGTACAAGCGCATACGCTACAAGGGCATCATTTGCGACCGCTGCGGCGTGGAGGTCACTCAGAAATCCGTGCGGCGCGAGCGCATGGGGCATATTTCCCTGGCGGTTCCGGTCGTGCACATCTGGTATTTCAGATCCCTGCCCAGCAAGATCGCCAACATACTCGGACTCACGTCGAAGGAACTGGAGCGGATAATCTACTACGAGAACTACGTGGTGATCAATCCGGGTCCGACCAGTTTTCCTAAGCCCTTCGGCAATCTCGACATGACCGCAGACGACAGCGACCCCGAGAAGCTGGACAAGGCGCTGTTCCGCAACGATCTCACGCTGATGACCGAGGAGGAATACCTCGACGTCCTGAACCAGCTGGATCCCTCGAACCAGGAACTCGACGACGACGATCCGAACAAGTTCATAGCCCTGATCGGCGGAGACGCGATCAAACAACTGCTCAGAATGATCGACATCGTCAAGCTTGCCGACCGTCTGCGCTTCCAGATCACGGTCGAGACCTCGCAGCAGAAGAAGCACGAGGCCATCAAACGGCTGCGAGTGGTCAGCGCTTTCACTAGCGAGGAAGGGGAGTCCCGCAACAAGCCTGAATGGATGGTGCTGGATGTGGTGCCGGTAATACCGCCGGAACTTCGCCCTCTCGTTCCTCTGGAGGGAGGACGTTTCGCGACATCGGACCTCAACGACCTCTATCGCCGCGTTATCATACGCAACAACCGCCTGAAGCGGCTGATGGACATCAAGGCGCCCGAGGTAATACTCCGCAACGAGAAGCGTATGCTTCAGGAGGCGGTGGACTCGCTTTTCGACAACAGCCGCCGCGTGAACTCGGTTCGAAGCGAGAACAACCGAGCTCTCAAGTCGTTGTCCGACATGCTGAAAGGCAAGCAGGGACGATTCCGGCAGAACCTTCTCGGCAAGCGCGTCGACTACAGCGGCCGCTCCGTGATCGTGGTCGGGCCCGAGATGAAGCTGCATCAGTGCGGTCTGCCGAAGGACATGGCGGTGGAACTCTTCAAGCCGTTCATCATCAGGAAGCTCATCGAGCGAGGGATAGTGAAGACCGTGAAGAGCGCCAAAAAGGTCGTCGACAAGAAAGGCGCCGAGGTGTGGGACATCCTCGAGAAAATCATCGACGGACATCCGGTTCTCCTGAACCGCGCGCCGACGTTGCACCGGCTCGGCATACAGGCCTTCCAGCCGCTTCTCGTCGAGGGCAAGGCCATCAGGCTACATCCTCTCGTGTGCACCGCGTTCAACGCCGACTTCGACGGCGACCAGATGGCGGTTCACGTGCCGCTTTCCTTCGACGCCCAGCTCGAGGCAATGATACTCGTGCTGTCGGCGCACAACGTGCTTTCGCCGCAGAACGGCGCTCCGATCGCCATTCCCAACCAGGAGATCGTGCTCGGCTGCTACTATCTGACAAAAGCGCTGCCGGGAGCGCCGGGCGAGGGCAGGATATTCTCCTCGATGGATGAAGCGATAATCGCATACGACCAGAAAAGAGTCGGTTTGCACGCTAGAATAAAGGTGCGGGTGGCGATTCCTCCCGATCAGGTGAAGGACGGCCGCAGGCATCAGATACTCGACACGACGATGGGCCGGGTCATCTTCAACCGCACGGTTCCGAAGCAGATCGGCTACATCAACGAACTGCTCACGAAGCGCCGCCTCGTGCAGATCATCGGCATGATTTTCCACAGACTCGGCAATCTCGCCACCGTGAGGTTCCTCGACGATCTGAAGGACCTCGGATTCGGTTACGCGACCGCCGGCGGCCTGTCAATCAGCATTTCCGATGTGGAAATCCCCGGAGAGAAGAACGCTCTGATCGACAAGGCGCAGTCCGACGTCGAAAACATCATGAAACAGTATCAGCGCGGCTTCATCACGAACGGAGAGCGTTACAACAAGGTGATCGACATCTGGACGCGCACGACCAACCGCGTCGCCGACAAGCTTTTCGATACGCTGCAGAACAGCCAGAACGGGTTCAACTCCCTGTACATGATGATGGACAGCGGCGCGCGCGGCTCCAAGGAGCAAGTGCGCCAGCTGGCCGGAATGCGCGGACTGATGGCCAAACCGCAGAAGAGTCTCACGGGCCAGACCGGTGAAATCATCGAGAATCCAATTACGGCGAATTTCCGCGACGGCCTCTCCATCCTCGAGTATTTCATCAGCACGCACGGCGCCCGCAAGGGTCTGGCCGACACCGCGCTAAAAACGGCGGACGCCGGGTATCTCACCAGGCGTCTGGTTGACGTGGCGCAGGACGTCGCCGTCACCGAGTTCGACTGCAACACGATACGCGGCGTCTCGGTCGAGGCGCTCAAGGAAGGCGAGGATATCAAAGAGCCCCTTCACGAGCGCATTCTGGGTCGCGTCTCGCTGTACGAAGTTCGGGATCCGCTCAACGGCGAACTTCTGGTGGATGCCGGAGCGATGATCGACGAGGAGAAGGCGGCGGCGATAGCGCGAACCTCCATCGAATCGGTCGTCATCCGATCGGTGCTCACCTGCGAAGCCCGGCGCGGAGTCTGCGCGCGCTGCTACGGACGCAATCTCACCTCAGGACGCCTTGTGGACGTGGGTGAAGCCGTCGGAATCATCGCGGCGCAGTCGATCGGCGAACCCGGCACGCAGCTCACTCTGCGCACGTTCCACATCGGAGGAACGGCGAGCCGCATCGCCGCGCAGTCTCAGATATCCACCCGCTTCGAGGGCCGCGTCCAGTTCGAAGGCCTCAAATATGTGGAGTACGCGGACGATGAGGAGGCCAAGTTCATCGCCGTCAATCGAAACGGCGTGATCAACATACTCGACAACGACAACCGCGTCATATCCCGTTACGACGTGCCGTACGGAGCGTCCATCACAGTCAGGGAAAATCAGGCGGTCGCCAAGGGCGAGGTGCTTTACGAGTGGGATCCCTACAACGCGACAATCATCGCCGAGCACTCCGGCGTGGTGGAATTTTCGGATCTGCACGAGGGTAAAACATTCCGCGAGGAACCCGACGAGCAGACCGGACACATCCAGAAAGTCGTCATTGATACGAAGGACAAGAACCTCAACCCGACAATCATGGTGGCGGACTCGAAGGGCAATCCTCTCGTTTCATATGCGACGCCGGTTCGCGCCCACTTGACCGTTGAGAACAAGCAGAAAGTCGTCGCCGGCACGGTGCTCGTCAAGATACCGCGCGAAATCGGAAAGACGCGCGACATCACGGGCGGTCTGCCTCGCGTAACCGAGTTGTTTGAAGCCCGCAGTCCGCAGAATCCCTCGATAGTCAGCGAGATCGACGGCGTGGTGACTTTCGGCGCGATGAAGCGCGGATCGCGCGAGATCATCGTGACCAGTCACGACGGAAGCGACATACGCACGTACCTGGCGCCCATCGGACGCCACGTATTGGTGCAGCAGCACGATCACGTCAAGGCCGGAGAGCCGCTCACGGACGGCGCGGTGAATCCGCACGACATACTCCGAATCAAGGGCGCCGGCGCGGTGCAGGAATATCTGGTGAACGAAATCCAGGAAGTCTACCGCATGCAGGGCGTGAAGATCAACGACAAGCACATCGAAGCAATCGTGCGGCAGATGCTACAGAAGGTGCGCATCATCGCGCCGGGTGACACGCGTTTCCTCGAAGGCGACATCGTGGAACGTTTCAAGGTCGTCGACATCAACACCGAGTTCACGGACAAAGTCCTGGTGCTTGCCCGGAACGATGCCTCCAAGTTCAAGCGGCAGCAGATTGTTCCCAGGAAGAAGATGAAGGAAGCCAATCTGGAGTTGAAGAAGAAGGGCAAACAGGGCGCCGACTTCCGGGATGCGGAGCCGGCCTCGTACGAGCCGGTGCTGCTGGGCATCACCCAGGCGTCTCTGAGCACCGAAAGCTTCATCTCCGCCGCATCCTTCCAGGAAACCACCAAGGTGCTGACTGAAGCCGCCATCGAGTCGAAGATGGACGGATTGCTCGGTCTCAAGGAAAACGTGATAATCGGCCATCTGATCCCTGCTGGAACCGGTCTGAAGAAGTTCAAGAATCTCATGGTCCTGTCCGGCACGGAAGAAGAGGAGTCCGAGGATATGCCGGCCGTCGAAACGCCCGTCGCGGCGCATTGAGATGACCGAATTGCGATATAATAAGCCGTCCCCGGAGCGCGGCCGGCGTGATCGAAAATAATAATGCGCTTTTTTTTTCAGGAGGAGCCGTTTATAAGCCGGCTCCTCTTGACATTTTCATGGAAAATTCATAAGTTTATTGGCTCTGACGAGTTTACGAACTCGTGTGTTTTTTTCAGACTTCCAGCTAAAGGTTCACGACAGTGCCGACGATAAGCCAACTCATCCGCAAAGGCCGCGAGGAAATAACGACCAAGCGCAAAGCCCCGGCGTTGCAGTCCTGTCCTCAAAAGCGCGGTGTGTGCACGCGCGTGTACACTACAACGCCGAAAAAACCCAATTCGGCCCTCAGGAAGGTCGCCCGTGTGCGCCTGTCGAACAGCATAGAAGTCACGGCCTATATACCGGGAGAGGGACACAATCTGCAGGAGCACTCCATAGTCCTGATAAGGGGCGGCAGAGTCAAGGATCTTCCCGGGGTGCGTTATCATATCGTGCGCGGGACGCTCGACACGCAGGGAGTGCAGAACCGCAAGCAGGGCCGGTCGAAATACGGCGCCAAAAAGCCCAAATCCTGATCATCCTTTCATAGCAGTCTACAGAGCAATGAGAAAGAAACGCGCCGAACGCCGGTCTCTTCCGCCGGATCCGAAGTTCAACGACATACTGGTCACTCGTTTCATCAATTCCATACAGAAACGGGGCAAGAAGAACACCGCCCGGCGCATTCTGTACGGCGCCATCGACATTATCGAGGAACGTTCAAAACAGAACGGTTACGAGATGTTCCGGAAGGCAGTATTTAACGCGCAGCCGTTGATAGAGGTCAGAGCTCGGAGAGTCGGCGGCGCTACGTATCAAGTGCCCATGGAAGTGCGCGCCGAACGCCGCACGGCGCTTGCGATACGCTGGCTGCTCAACGCCTCCCGCTCCCGCGCCGACAAGTCCATGGTCCGGCGCCTGGCGGCCGAGCTGCTGGCCGCGGCCAACAACGAGGGCGGCGCCATCAAGAAAAAGGACGACGTTCACCGCATGGCGGACGCCAACAAGGCGTTTGCTCATTTCCGCTGGTAAGGAGAGCGGAATCCGGCTGCTTCACATAATGGCAAAGCGCGAATATACACTCGAAAAAACCCGCAACATCGGTATCATGGCGCATATCGATGCCGGGAAAACCACGACGACGGAGCGCATCCTGTTCTACACAGGTGTGCTTCATCGCATGGGCGAGGTGCACGACGGCGCGGCCACCATGGACTGGATGGAGCAGGAAAAAGAACGCGGAATCACCATAACAAGCGCGGCGACGACATGTTTCTGGCGCGCGCACAGAATAAACATCATAGACACGCCCGGACACGTCGACTTCACGGTCGAGGTGGAGCGTTCACTCCGAGTTCTCGACGGCGCGGTTGCCCTGTTCTGCGCCGTGGGCGGCGTGGAGCCCCAGTCGGAAACCGTCTGGCGCCAGGCGGACAAGTACAGGGTCCCCCGGATCGCCTTCGTCAATAAAATGGACAGGGTGGGCGCGGATTATTTCAACGCCATCGCAATGATGCGCCGGCGTTTAGGCGCGAACGCCATACCGATTAACCTGCCGATCGGGCAGGGGGAAACCTTCGTCGGCATCCTCGACCTGATCACGATGCAGGCTCGCATTTACCATGAGGAAAGCGTCGGCAATACCTGGGATGAAATCCCGATTCCGGGAGATCTGCAGGCCCTGGCCCACGAGCACCGCACACGAATGCTGGAAGCGGTCGCCGACGTGGACGACTCGCTGCTCGTTAAATATCTCGACGGCGAACAGATAACGCCCGAGGAAGTGCTCGACGTCCTGCGCAGAGCCACTATAGAGATGAGAATCGTGCCGGTGTTATGCGGCTCATCCTTTAAAAACAAGGGTGTGCAGAAACTCCTCGACGCGATCGTCGATTTCCTGCCCTCTCCTTCCGACATCGGCGCGACCATAGGCCATCACGTCAACCTCAGCGATCACGTGGAACGCCTGCCGCTCGATGAAGAGAAGTTTTCAGCGCTCGCCTTCAAGGTGGCCACCGACACTTTCGTCGGGAAGCTGATATTTTTCCGCGTGTATTCGGGGATGGTAAATGCCGGCTCCTACGTGCTGAATTCCATTTCAGGCAAAAAAGAGCGTCTGGGAAGGATACTGCGCATGCACGCAAATCACCGCGAAGACGTCGAGACCGCCTACACCGGCGACATATGCGCGGCGATCGGGCTGAAATTCACCAAAACCGGCGATACGTTGTGCAGTTTGGACGAGCCCGTAGTCCTGGAAAAGATGGATTTCCCGGAGCCCGTCATAGACATAGCGATCGAACCCCGGACGAAAGCCGACCAGGAACATCTCTCCGAGGCCATACAGAAACTTGCCGACGAGGATCCGACCTTCCGCGTCCACACCGATCAGGAGACCGCCCAGACGATCATCAGCGGCATGGGCGAGCTGCATCTGGAAATATTGATAGACAGGATGAAGCGGGAATTCGGCGTGGAAGCCAATGTCGGCAAGCCTCAGGTCGCCTATCGCGAGACCATACGCTCGAAGGTGGAGGCCGAGGGGAAGTTCATCCGGCAGTCCGGCGGCCGTGGGCAGTACGGGCACGTCTGGATCGAGATAGAGCCGAACGAGAAGGGCAAGGGCTACGAGTTCGTCGACGCCATTGTCGGGGGAGTGGTCCCGAGGGAATATATCCCGGCGGTTTCGAACGGAATACAGGAAGCCATGCGCAACGGCATCCTCGCAGGCTATCCGATGGAGGATGTCAAAGTGCGCCTGTTCGACGGTTCTTACCACGATGTGGATTCCTCGGAAATCGCGTTCAAGATTGCGGGATCCATAGCCTTCAAGGAGGCCGCGGCCAAAGCCGCCCCGGCCATACTCGAACCGGTGTTTTCGGTGGAAGTCGTGACGCCGGAAGAATACATGGGCAATGTTGTCGGCGATCTGAATTCGCGCCGCGGCCGCATCGAGGGCATGGGAACCCGCAGCGATGCCCAGGTGGTCAACGCTTTGGTGCCGCTTTCCGAGATGTTCGGTTATGCGACATCCCTGCGGTCGATTTCTCAGGGCCGCGCATTGTACACGATGCACTTCAAGCATTACGAGGAAGTGCCGCGCAACATTCAGGAGCAGATAATAGAGAAATACCGCGGAAAACGCGGCTGATCGCGATAAACAACCAACACACGAAAGCACGCACAGCATAAACAGACAGTCAGAGGAGCTAAAATCACCATGGCAAAAGAGAAATTCCAGAGGACGAAGGACCACGTCAACATCGGCACCATCGGCCACGTTGACCACGGCAAGACGACGCTGACCGCGGCGATCACGATGACGCTGGCGCGACAGGGATTGTCGGAGATCCGCACCTTCGATTCCATCGACAATGCGCCAGAGGAGCGCGAGCGCGGCATCACCATCGCGACGGCCCATGTGGAGTATCAGACCGCGACACGCCATTACGCGCACGTGGACTGCCCGGGCCATGCCGACTACGTCAAGAACATGATCACCGGCGCCGCGCAGATGGACGGCGCGATTCTGGTGGTGGCAGCCACCGACGGCCCCATGCCTCAAACGCGCGAACACATTCTCCTCGCCCGGCAGGTCGGCGTGCCCCGCATCGTGGTGTTCCTGAACAAGGTGGATGCGGTCGACGATCCGGAGCTTCTCGAACTCGTGGAACTGGAATTGCGCGAACTTCTCACTTCTTACGAATTCCCCGGCGACGAGATTCCCATAATCCGCGGCAGCGCTCTGCATGCTCTCGAGGCCGGCGCGAATCCCGCCACCCCGCTCGAAGACGATCGCTTCAAGTGCATTACGGAATTGATGGAGGCCTGCGACAGCTACATCCCGATACCGCAGCGCGAAGTGGACAAGCCCTTCCTGATGTCCGTCGAAGACGTGTTCTCGATCACCGGCCGCGGCACCGTCGGAACCGGACGAGTCGAGCGCGGTCGCATCCGTGTCGGCGAAGACGTCGAGCTCATCGGTCTCGGCCATCACAAGAAGAGCGTCGTGACCGGCGTCGAGATGTTCCGCAAGGAACTCGAGGAGGGCATGGCCGGCGACAATCTCGGGCTCCTGCTGAGAGGCGTGGACAAGACAGAACTCGAGCGCGGAATGGTCATCGCGAAGCCGGGCAGCATAACCCCGCACAAGAAATTCAAGTGCCAGGTGTACGTTCTGAAGAAGGAAGAAGGCGGCAGGCACACGCCGTTCTTCAACAACTATCGTCCGCAGTTCTATTTCCGCACGACCGACGTGACCGGCGTCACCACGCTCCCGGAGGGGACCGAGATGGTTATGCCCGGCGACAACGTGGACGGCATGGAAATCGAGCTCATCACTCCGATCGCCATGGAAGAGGGGCTCCGCTTTGCCGTTCGCGAAGGCGGTCGCACAGTGGGCGCGGGCGTCGTATCGAAAATCATCGAATAAGCAAGGCAAGTCACAGGGGCCGTCTGCGCCCGTAAGCAACGGCCCCGTTCTTCACTTCGCAACAAGGCGGAACCACAGTGGCACAACAGAAGATTCGAATCAAGCTAAAATCGTACGACCATCATCTGATCGACAAGTCGGCGGAGAAAATCATCAAGACCGTAAGGTCCACCGGAGCCCTCGTTTCCGGTCCGATTCCGCTTCCGACCAAGCGATCGGTGTACACTGTACTTCGTTCGCCCCACGTCGACAAGAAGTCGCGCGAGCAGTTCGAGACCCGTTCGCACAAGCGGCTCATCGATATTTTCAATTCCACACAACGCACCGTCGACAGTCTCATGAAGCTCGAGCTGCCCGCAGGCGTTGACGTGGAAATCAAGGTCTAATTCACGAGAGATACCTGGACGACACAGCCATGCCCGGAATGTTAGGAAAAAAGCTCGGAATGACCAGTCTCTTCGACGAGAAGGGCAAGATCGTACCGTGCACAGTCATAGAGGCGGGGCCCTGCACGGTGTTGCAGGTCCGCACCAAGGAAAAGGACGGCTACGAAGCCCTTCAGATGGGTTTCGGCGAGCGTCGCGAGAAGACCGTTGCGAAAGCTCAGCTCCGCGTCTTTGAAAATCTGGATATGAACCCTTCCCGGTACGTGCGCGAGTTCAAGGGATTCGAGCACGGCCGGCACAAAAAAGGCGACGCACTGACTGTCGAGATGTTTGCCGTCGGCGAAAAGGTGTCGGTTTCCGGAACTTCCCGCGGGAAGGGCTTCCAGGGGGTCATGCGCCGGCATAATTTCGGGGGAGTCGGCGGAACCTCTCACGGACAGAGCGACCGTCTGCGCGCGCCCGGATCCATCGGCTCGAGCTCTTATCCTTCGCGCGTGTTCCGCGGAATGAGGATGGCCGGCCGGACAGGAGGCGCCAGGATCACGACGAAAAACCTGACCGTGGTCCGCGTCATACCCGAGTCGAACATATTAATCGTGAAGGGAGCTGTGCCCGGTGCGCCCCAGGGACTGCTCGAAATTTACAAACAAGCCTGAGCGCGGTGCGATCATGAACTTACAGAGTTATACAGTTTCAGGCGCGCAGGGCAAGGAAGTCTCTTTGAACGACGAGATTTTCGGCGCCGAACCGAATGCCCATGTCGTTTACCAGACCGTGCGCATGTACCTGGCGAACCAGCGCCAGGGAACGCACAAGGCCAAGGAACGTTCCGAAGTCAGAGGCGGCGGTAAAAAGCCGTGGCGCCAGAAGGGCCGCGGCACTGCCCGCGCCGGATCGACAAGGTCTCCGCTGTGGGTGGGCGGAGGCACAATCTTCGGACCTCGCCCGAGGAGCTACCGCATGAAGCTGCCGGTCAAAGTCCGCCAGCTTGCAAGGAAATCCGCTTTCTCCATGAAAGCGCAGGACGGACAGGTGATGGTTGTGGACGATTTCACCGTGACCGAGCCCAAGACGAAAAACGTCTTCGAAATACTGCAAGCGCTGTCGCTCGAGGGCAGGAAAACCCTGTTGCTCGTCCCCGAATACGATGCGAATCTCTGGCGGGCAGGACGCAACATTCCGAATCTCCGCATTATGGAGGCGCATCGGGCTTCGACTTACGACATACTCAACAATCAGACGCTGCTCATACAGGCCGGCGCTCTGCCCGTGATAGAAAAGAGCTTCACGAGAATCTGAGGATGGTGAAGAGATGAACCGGATAATAAAGAAACCGATCCTGACCGAGAAAATGACCACGCTGGGCGAAAAAGGCCAGTACGCTTTCGAAGTCGAGATCGGCTCGAATAAAATCGAGATCGCGAAGGCCGTGGAGCGGCGCTTTTCGGTAACCGTGACGAGCGTGCGCACGATTAACTACCGGGGCAAGAACAAGGTGCATTTCACCAGGAAGGGCCGCTTCGAAGGCAAGCGTTCCGCTTGGAAAAAGGCCATTGTGACGCTCGCCAAGGGTCAAACCATCGAACTGCTCGAAGGCTGAGACGGGTAACAGGATACAGACGGAGAAGGAAACGTGGCTATACGAAAATTACGACCGATGACTCCCGCGACGCGGTACTACTCGATCGCTTCATTCGAAGAGATCACAAAGGCGTCGCCTGAGAAGTCCTTGCTCGCGCCGCTGAAAAAATCCGCCGGGCGGAACAACAAGGGTCGAATCACTTCCCGGCATCGCGGCGGCGGGCACAAGCGCCGTTATCGCATAATCGACTTCAAGCGCGACAAGACCGGCGTTCCCGGCAGAGTCGCGGCCATTGAGTACGATCCCAATCGTTCGGCCCGTATCGCGCTGCTCGTTTATGCCGACGGGGAAAAGCGTTATATACTGGCGCCGTCCGGTCTGAAGGTCGGAGAAATGGTGGAGTCGGGTCCTTCAGCGGAAATCAAGGAAGGAAACACGCTTCCGCTCCGTGGCATTCCCCTCGGAGCCTTCATACACAACATCGAGTTGAAACCCGGAAAAGGCGGCCAGATCGCGCGCAGCGCCGGCAATTCGGCTCAGATTGTGGCGAAGGAAGGAGATTTTGCACAGGTGCGCCTCCCGAGCGGCGAAGTCCGCATGGTGCGTTTAGATTGCACGGCCACAATAGGAGTGGTCAGCAATTCGGACCACGAGAATATCAGCTATGGAAAAGCCGGACGCATGCGGTGGCTGGGTGTTCGTCCTCAGACCCGTGGCATGGCGATGAATCCGGTCGACCACCCCAACGGTGGCGGCGAAGGCAAGTCCAAGTCGGGTGGCGGCCGTCAGCATCCGGTATCGCCCTGGGGCCAGTATGCCAAGGGTTTGATCACGCGCAAGCGTAAAAATCAGTCGAACAAGTATATCATCAAGTCGCGGAAGAAGTAATGTCTCGCTCGCTAAAAAAAGGCCCGTTCGTCGACGCCAAACTGCTCGCCAAGGTGACGCAGTTGAACGAAACAAATCAGAAGCGCGTGATCAAGACCTGGGCGCGCCGGACCGATATACCGCCTGCATTCATCGGTCACACTTTCGCCGTGCACAACGGCAACAAGTTCATCCCCGTCTACGTGCAGGAAAACATGGTTGGTCACAAGCTGGGCGAATTCGCTCCGACCCGGATTTTCCGCGGGCATCCCGGCACAAAGGCCGAGAAGGCCTCGCGATAAGGAGTAACGGCTATGTCAATCGAAGCGCGGGCAGTCAAGAAATTCATTCAGGGATCGCCGAGGAAGATGCGGCTTGTCGCGGATCAGATCCGCGGCAAAAACGTGGAGGAGGCGATCAATTTGCTCCATTTTGCGCCACAGCGCGCCGCAAAGGTCTGCGGCCTGACTTTACGGTCTGCGATTTCCAATCTGCAGAACGCCAAGGAAAGCGGTCGTTTGGACCCCGCCAACGTGTTCGTCAAGGCAGTCATGGTGGACGGAGGCCCGGCGGCCAAGCGGGTATTGCCCGCGCCCATGGGCCGGGCGTACCGCGTCCGGAAGCGCACGAATCATCTCACAATAATCGTTTCGGAAAACGAGTAGGCAGGCAGGAGGACTCTTGGGTCAGAAGACAAATCCAATCGGACTGCGGCTGGGCATAGTACGCGAATGGGACGCCAACTGGTATGAGGAGCGGACCTTCGCTTCGAAGCTCGACGAGGATCTGATGATCCGCAATTACATCCGCAATCGGCTGAAAAGGGCCGGCATCTCGCGCGTCATCATCGAGCGAACGCCCAAGCGAGTTGTTTTGGCTATTCACACTTCACGCCCAGGAGTGGTTATCGGAAAGAGCGGCAAGGAAATCGCCCAGCTCGAGGAAGAGCTCCGGAAGGTGACTAACAAGGACGTGAAGATCCTTATATCGGAAATAAAGCGTCCCGAGCTCGATGCCTATCTCGTCGCGGAAAACATAGCGGCGCAGCTCGAGGGGAGGGTGTCCTTCCGCCGCGCCATGAAAGCCGCCATCACTTCGGCCATGAGGATGGGCGCGGAAGGCGTCCGCGTAATGTGCGCCGGCCGGCTCGGCGGCGCCGAAATGTCGCGGACCGAACAGTACAAGGACGGCCGGATCCCCCTCCATACGCTGCGCGCCGATATCGATTACGCGGTGACCACCGCGCAAACCGTATACGGCACCATCGGCGTGAAGGTGTGGATTTGCAAGGGCGACGTCATAGGAAACAAATTCGCGGCCGCAGCCGCGCGTTAGGATCATTGGTAAAGGCACAAGAGGTAGCACGTCATGTTAATGCCGAAGCGAGTGAAGTTCCGGAAGTCCCAGAGAGGTCGGATGACCGGCAAGGCGTATCGGGGATCCAGCGTGGCTTTCGGATCGTTCGGAATAAAAGCGCAGGAACCGGGCTGGATTACCAGCAGGCAGATCGAAGCCGCGCGTATCGCCATAAACCGCAGAATGAAACGCGATGGACAGGTGTGGATACGCATTTTCCCCGATAAACCGGTATCCAAAAAGCCGCTCGAAACCAGAATGGGCAAGGGCAAAGGCGCACCTGAATTCTGGGTCGCGGTGGTCAAACCGGGACGCATCATGTTCGAAGTCGGCGGCGTGCCCTCGGAACTCGCCCACGAAGCTCTCAGACTTGCGGCGCACAAGCTGCCGATTAAGACAAAAATCGTCACCCGCCCGGATTACGTAGAAACTCCTGGCAGGCAGGACAAGGTGTAACTATGAAAGCAACCGAAATCAGGCAGATGCCGGACGCGGACCTCAAGGAGCGAGTTGCGCAGGACGAGGAAGCCCTCGCCAAAATGCGCTTCCAGGTCGCGACCAGTCAGCTAACTAACACGGCCCGCATACGTCTTCTCCGACGCGATATCGCCAGGATGAGGACCGTTCTGAGCGAGCGGGAACGCGGCCGGGCGGAGAAATGAGCATGGAAACCGAAAACACGATTAAAACTGCCGCCAAGCGGCCGGCCCGGAAAACCAGGACAGGAATTGTCGTGGCGGCGAAGATGGACAAGACCATCACGGTCTCCATCGAAAGGCAGGTGCCGCATCCGCTGTACAAGAAGTACTTCACGAAGACAAAGAAATTTCTCGTGCATGACGAGCATGAAGCGGCAGATGTGGGAGATACCGTGCTGATCATGGAAACCAGGCCGCTAAGCAGGCACAAGCGCTGGCGTTTGGTCAAGATCGTCGAACGCGCACGCTAGCATCGGAGGGACCTAGCAATGATACAGGAAGAAACGAATCTCGTGGCCGCCGACAACTCCGGCGCTAAAAAAATACGCTGCATCCGCGTCCTCGGCGGATCGGGACGCCGCTATGCGACGGTGGGAGACGTGATTGTCGTCACGGTCAAGTCGGCCATTCCCGGCGGAGGAGTCAAGAAGGGCGAGGTGTCCAAGGCCGTCATCGTGCGGACGAAAAAGGAATACCGCAGGCAGGACGGCTCCTACATCCGCTTCGATGAAAACGCCGCCGTTCTCATTAATCAGAACCTGGAACCGCGCGGCACGCGCATCTTCGGCCCGGTGGCGAGGGAATTGCGCGAGAAGCAGTTCATGAAAATCGTCTCACTCGCCAACGAAGTCTTGTAAAAGCTCCAACGCCTCAGTGAGGAAGGATCGAAACCCATGAAAATCAAGAAAAACGACATGGTCAAGGTTATCGCCGGCAACGGCAAGGGCCGCACCGGAAAGGTGTTGCGGGTGTTCACCGACAAGCGCCGCGTGATCGTGGAAGGAGTCAACCTCGTCAGCCGCCATCGCAGACCCTCGCAGATGAATCCTCAGGGATCGATCACGCGCCAGGAAGCCGCGATCCATGTGTCGAATGTCATGCTGCTGGACCCGAAAGGCAACGTTCCCACACGGGTCGGAAAATCCCCGATCACCGACGAGAAAACCGGGAAACGCCGCTACGTCAGGCGCAGCGTAGCCAGCGGCGAGACCATCGATTAATACAAACTCAGAGAATAGAATGGCAGAGAGCAAAAAGGACAAGAAAGCGACCGCCTCGGCAAAATCCGCGGCAAAGTCCAAAAAGGAAGTCGAGCACGGTGACGACCCGAGCGGCACTCCGCGTCTGTTCGAGCGCTACCAGGCCGTCATTGTGCCCGACCTGATGAAACGTTTCTCCTACAGCAGTGTTATGCAGGTTCCCCGGCTGAAAAAAGTCAGCATCAACATGGGAGTCGGCGACGCCGTTCAGGATCCGAAACTTCTGGAGCACGCGTTGTCGGATCTCGAACAGATCACTGGACAGAAACCGGTGATCACCCGGGCGAAACAGAGCATTTCCAATTTCAAGCTTCGTGAAGGAATGCAGATAGGGGTGCGAGTGACTCTTCGAGGCGCCCGCATGTTCGAGTTCCTGGATCGTTTCATAAGCACGGCGATACCGCGCATCCGGGATTTCCGCGGGGTGTCCGACAAATCCTTCGACGGCCGCGGTAATTACACCATCGGCGTGAAAGAGCAGATCATCTTTCCCGAAATCGACGTAGACAAAATCGGAAGGATTTTCGGGATGGACATAACAGTGGTGACATCGGCGCCTACCGACGAGGAGGCCATGGCTCTCCTGCAGGGATTCGGCCTGCCGTTCCGCAAAAAAGAAGTCGCCTGACAACTACGCAGATCACAATCGAATAAAAAAGGAAGTTCCCGTGGCCCGTCTGTCATTACGTGTAAAACAGAAGAGGAAACAGAAATTCGCCGTCCGCGAGTACACACGCTGCAGCCGCTGCGGCCGAGCTCGGGCGTATTACAGAAAATTCGGCATCTGCCGCCTCTGTTTCAGGGAATTGGCGCTGCAAGGCCAGATCCCGGGCGTCCGAAAGGCGAGCTGGTAACAGGACATCATCACCGAACACCAATATCACCATGACAGATCCGATATCAGATTACCTTACCCGCATCCGCAACGCGGTCGGAGCGAAGCACACATCCGTCGACATTCCCATCTCGGGCGTGAAGAAGGCCATCACCCACATACTTTATGAGCAGGGCTATATCGCGGGATACTCGGTAATAGAGCACGCCGTCCAGGGCACCTTGCGGCTGTATCTCAAATACGAGCAGGAGCGGCCGGCAATCACCGGTCTGCAGCGCATCAGCCGGCCCGGACTCCGGAAGTATTCCAACGCCCGCGAATTGCCGCGGACTTTAAACGGACTGGGTATCACAATTGTGTCGACGCCGCAGGGGCTGATGACCGACGCCCAGGCGCGCAGCACTAACATCGGCGGCGAAGTCCTCTGCCGGGTCTGGTAGCGGAGAATGCAGGTTATCAGCGTCAAGGAGCAAATGCAGTGTCACGAGTAGGCAAAAATCCTGTAACTATACCGGCGGGCATCAAAGTTGTCCGCAAGGACAATATACTGGCGGTTAAAGGCCCCAAGGGCGAGCTGTCGATGCCGATACATCCCGACATCAAGGTGGACATCGACGCGGAATCCGTAACGGTGACCAGGCCGAGCGATTTCAAGGAGCATCGCGCCCTGCACGGCACCACGAGGGCTCGAATACAGAACATGGTGCTCGGCGTGACGCAGGGCTACAAGCGGACGCTCGAGCTCGTCGGAGTCGGATACCGCGCGGACCTGCGCGGAGACAAGCTGTTCCTCGCGCTCGGATTTTCGCATCAAATTGTCGTGTTCGTGCCCGACAGCCTGACGATAACCGTCCCTTCGCCCACAGTGGTGACCGTTGAAGGCATCGACAAGCAGCTGGTCGGACAAATGGCCGCGAAGATCAGGTCCTTCAGGCCGCCGGAGCCCTACAAGGGCAAGGGCGTCAAGTACGACAACGAGCGCATACGGCGCAAAGCCGGTAAGACGGCCAAGTCCTGACCTGAAGGAAAACGGAATCCAGGAGACGAAGCATATGATCAGAAAGTCAATTTTGAAACGGGTGTCCAAGAGGGACAAGCGGCGAGTCCGTATCCGCAAGAAAGTCGTGGGAACGGCCGAACGGCCGAGACTGTCCGTGTACCGGAGTCTGAAACATGTTTATGCTCAGCTCATCGACGACACGAAGGGTGTTTCCATCGGAACCGTATCGACGCTTTCCGAATCGGTGAAAGCGAGAACAGCCGACGCGAAAGGGAAGACGGGCGCGGCGAAAATTGTCGGCGAGGAATTGGCGAAGCTGGCCAAAGAGAAAAACATCGTTGCGGTCGTTTTCGACCGCGGCGGATATCTTTACCACGGTCGCGTGAAAGCCGTCGCCGACGGCGCTCGCGAGGGCGGAATACAGTTTTAGGAGCAATATGCAAGCGCGGTTAAATAACTCAAGGAGTGGGCGTTGAGTAAAGTCAGAGCGAGCGAGCTGGAACTCAAGGAGAAGCTCGTCCAGATCAAGCGTGTCGCGAAGGTGGTCAAGGGCGGACGCCGTTTCAGCTTCAACGCGATCGTGGTCGTCGGCGACGGCAACGGACACGTTGGAATAGGACTCGGCAAGGCCAACGAGGTCACCGATGCGATTTCGAAGGGTGTGGAAGACGCCCGCAAGAATGTCGTGCGCGTGCCCGTCATACGCGGCACCATACCTCATCCGGTTCTGGGCAAATACGGGGCGGGCAAGGTGATACTGAAGCCGGCATCCCCGGGCACGGGCCTAATCGCGGGAGGCGGAGTTCGCGCGGTGCTCGAAAGCGCCGGCATACAGGACGTGCTGACCAAATCGCTTGGCAGCTCTAATCCGCACAACGTCGTAAAGGCTACAATGCAGGCGCTGTTGCTTCTGGTAGACGCCAGGAACATGGCCGGTCGACGCGGATTGAGCATGCCGCAGGTATTTCAGCAGCAGGGCAAGGAGTGAGCAACTGCCATGGCTAAATTGAAAATCACCCAGGTGCGCAGTATTATCGACAGGATAGAGCGGCAGAAGCGCACAATAAAGGCCCTCGGTTTGGGCAGGCCTAACTACTCAGTTGTGCACAACGACACGCCGCAGATTCGCGGCATGATACGGGCGGTTTCGCACCTTGTCGTCGTCGAGGAAGTAGAAGATAAAGACACCGCAGATACGGAAGCATCATGAATCATCTCGGAAATCTCCATTACGCCGACGGATCGCGAAAAAAGCGGAAACGCATCGGGCGCGGCCAGGGAAGCGGCCGCGGCGGCACCTCCACGCGCGGCCATAAGGGCGCGCAATCCCGCGCCGGTTACAAACGGAAGATCGGTTTTGAGGGCGGCCAGATGCCTCTCCATCGCCGTCTGCCCAAGTTCGGATTCACGAACGTCAACCGCGTCGAGTATGTCCCGATCAACCTTGCCAGGCTCGAAAAGCTGGCGGCCGCCGGGGTCATCACCGACGGTGTCGTGACCCCCGAGTTGCTGGCGGCGCTCGGAATCGTCAGCCGGAAACGTTCGCTGGTGAAAATTCTCGGCTTCGGCGATCTGACTGCGGCATTGACCGTGACGGCACATGCGTTCAGCGCCGCCGCGAAGCAGAAAATCGAAGCTGCGGGCGGGGCGGCAACAGTTATCACAGCGTAGTCGACAGGAATCCCATGGCTGGTATCGCCGAAAGTCTCAGGAACATGTTCAAAATACAGGAACTGCGTCAGCGGATCCTGTTTACGGTCGGATTGCTCATTATCGCCCGGATCGGAGCGCATGTGACTCTGCCCGGCGTAAATGCCACCCTGCTGGCAACGCTGATCGAATCCCAACAGGGAGCGGGCGGCGGCCTGCTGGGCATGTTCGACCTTTTCGTGGGCGGAGCATTCAAGAACGCCGCGATCTTCTCGCTTGGCATCATGCCGTATATCACCGCTTCCATCATCATACAGCTCATGGGCGCGGTCGTGCCGTATTTCCAGAAGCTGCAGAAAGAGGGCGGTGAAGAAGGGCGAAAGAAAATCACTCAGCTTACACGCTACGGCACCATCGGCATCGCCGCGCTGCAGGGCTGGGGAGTAAGCGTCCGGCTGCAGAATCTCACCCTCCCGAGCAACGGCGCTCCGATCGTTCCGCCGGAAGTGCAGGGCATCTTCTTCGCAATTTCCACCATGATCATCATCGCCACGGCCACGATGTTCCTCATGTGGCTCGGCGAACAGATAACGGACAGGGGCATCGGGAACGGAATCTCGCTTATAATTTTCATCGGCATCGTTGCGCGTTTCCCGCACGCCATTATCGGCGAAATCAGCCAATCCGAGAATCTTATCATTGAAGCAATCGTCATCGTCGCCATGTTCTTTATCACGGGCGGCGTCGTTATGGTCACACAGGGCACGCGCCGCATACCTGTTCAGTACGCAAAACGCGTCGTCGGCCGCAAGGTCTACGGAGGAGTGACCCAGTACATCCCGCTGCGCGTGAATACGGCGGGAGTCATGCCGATCATTTTCGCTCAGTCCATCATGTTCGTGCCCGAGACTGTGACCATGTTCTTCCCGGAGAGCGACTTCATGCAGACGGTCGCGATTTACTTCCGAATGGACTCCGCGCTCTACATGTTCATATACGCGCTCATGATCATCTTCTTCACCTATTTCTATACCGCCATATCCTTTAATCCGCAGGATGTGAGCGACAACATGAAGAAGCAGGGCGGCTTCATACCGGGCATCAGACCGGGCGCGCACACGCGCGAGTACATCGAGAACATTCTCACGAAGATCACGCTTCCCGGATCGATATTTCTCGCCATCATAGCGATACTTCCGTCACTGATGATGCGCATGAACGTGAATCCGGAATTCGCCCAGTTTTTCGGAGGCACGAGCCTGCTCATCGTCGTCGGAGTCGCTCTCGACACGCTGCAGCAGATCGAATCACATCTGCTCATGAGACACTACGACGGCTTCATGAAAAGCGGAAAAATCCGCGGCAGGATCGGTAGGGGCTGACCTGGACAGGAACGATGATTCACCGGAAGAACGAAAAAGAGATCGAACTTATGCGTGAAAGCTGTCGAATAGTTTCCGACACGCTGCGCCTGCTTGCCCCCGAATGCAAGCCCGGTGTTCGTCTCTCGGAACTCGACGCGATGGCGGAAGATTTCATACTCGCCAACGGCGGGAGACCGGCCTTCAAGGGCTATCCTTCCCACAGCAGATCCATCCCGCCTTTTCCGGCCACTCTCTGCATTTCAATCGACAACGAGGTCGTGCACGGAATTCCGGGCGACCGCGGTATAGAGCAGGGCGACATAGTGTCGATAGATGTGGGCGTCGAGAAAAACGGCTTTTACGGCGACGGCGCCGTCACCATAGCAACCGTGAACGCCACGGCTGACAAACTCAAACTCATGGATGTGACGCGCGAAAGCCTGTACCGCGGACTCGACAAGGCCATGCCGGGAAACCGGCTCGGAGACGTGTCCGCCGCCGTGCAGCAATACGTCGAGGATAATGGATTCTCCGTGGTCAGAGACCTTGTCGGACACGGAATCGGAAAGAATCTCCATGAAGAGCCGAAAGTGCCCAATTTCGGGAAATCCGGTTCGGGACCGGTCCTGCAGGCGGGCATGACGCTTGCCGTGGAACCGATGGTGAACGCCGGAAATTGGCAGATCCGCTTCGACCGGAACGGTTGGACCGTTCTCACCCTGGATGCCTCCCCTTCGGCGCATTTCGAGCACACCGTCCTGATCACCGAAAACGGCGCGGAAACATTGACAAACCA
Organism: uncultured Chromatiales bacterium; assembly: GCA_964388275.1. Lineage (GTDB taxonomy): Bacteria > Bacteroidota > Ignavibacteria > SZUA-365 > SZUA-365 > JARYLZ01. The sequence continues at coordinate 79,131 of CAYLZD010000008.1, read as the reverse complement.
TTTCATACGCGACAATGGCTAAGCAGGGACACATAACGGTTGACGGGACCATCGTGGACACCCTGCCGAACGCGATGTTCAAGGTGCGTCTCGACAACGGCCATGAAGTGCTCGCGCATGTGTCGGGCAAAATGAGGATGCATTTTATCCGGATACTGCAGGGCGACAAGGTCACGGTCGAACTCTCGCCGTATGATTTGAGCAAAGGCAGAATAACGTACAGATACAAGTAGCAGCAGGAAGCAACCACAATGAAAGTCCGTTCTTCGGTCCACAAAATGTGCGACAAATGCAAAATCATCCGCAGGCAGGGCGTGGTCCGTGTGATCTGCGTCAATCCCAAGCACAAACAGCGTCAGGGCTGATCGGTTCAATCGAGTTATCCAGGAGGAATTACGCGTGGCACGCATAGCAGGAGTCGACTTACCGAAAAACAAACACGCCGTCATCGGTCTCACTTACATTTACGGCATCGGCCGGTCCACCGCGGCGAAGATACTCGATCAGGTCAACGTTCCGCACGACAAGAAGGTTGATGCCCTGACGGACGAGGAAGTGAGCGGCATACGCGCCATCATACAAGGCATGCGTGTCGAGGGAAGCGCAAGAAGCGAGCAGCAGATGAACGTGAAGCGGCTGATGGACATCGGCTGCTACCGGGGCCTGCGCCATCGCAAGGGATTGCCCGTCAGGGGCCAGCGCACCCGCACGAACTCCCGCACGCGCAAGGGAAGACGCAAAACCGTAGCCGGAAAGAAAAAAGCGGCGGCCAAGAAATAGGCCGATTTGTAAGGCAATTGGAGCAACCAGCATAGAAGGCATCGCAGAGGAGTACCCGTGGCGAAAACCACCAGAAAAACAAAGAAGAAAATTCAGGTCGACACGACCGGACGCGTCTACATCAAGGCGACGTTCAACAATGTTATCGTGACGCTGACCGACGTCTACGGCAACACCATCTCATGGTCATCGGCGGGAAAGCAGGGCTTCAAGGGCTCGCGCAAGAACACTCCCTACGCGGCGCAGATCTGTGCTGAGACCGCGGCCAAGGAAGCTTACGACCTGGGACTGCGTAAAGTCGACGTGTTCGTCAAGGGACCGGGATCGGGCCGGGAGGCCGCCATAAGGTCCCTTCAGACTGCCGGCCTGGAAATAATGGCCATCCGTGACGTAACGCCGATTCCGCACAACGGTTGCCGTCCCCCTAAACGTAGAAGAGTGTAACTAAGGAGTTAGGAGTAGAGTCTGCATGGCACGATACCATGATGCGAACTGCAAGCTGTGCCGCCGTGAACGGCAGAAGCTGTTTCTCAAGGGCACGAAATGCCTGACCGCGAAGTGCCCTATCGAGAAACGTAATTATCCGCCGGGTCAGCACGGGCAATCCCGCCGCACGAAGATTTCCGAATACGGAGTTCAGCTTCGCGAGAAGCAGAAGGTCCGCAAGATTTACGGTTTGAACGAACGGCAATTCCGTCTGTATTTCGAGAAGGCCTCTCGCCAGAAAGGCGTGACGGGGGTCAACCTCGTCAAGATGCTCGAGCGCCGGCTCGACAACACATTGTACCGGATGGGACTCGCCCCCTCGAGAAAAGCAGCCAGACAGCTTATTCTGCACCGGCACTTCCTCGTCAACGGCAAATCGGTCAATATTCCCTCTTATCTGTTGACTCCCGGAGACATTATCCAGGTGGTCACCGACAGCAGGAAGATGGATGTAATCCATGACTCGATGAAACGGGTCAGGGATACTCAAATGCTGCCGTGGTTGAGCCTTGACAAGGCGAACCTCGCCGGCACTTTCATGAGCATACCGGAAAGGGAGGACATACCTCTCCAGGCCAATGAACAGCTCATTGTCGAATTGTACAGCAAGTAGCCGACAGCCGCGCAACGGCGCGGGCCGGATTTCGAATAACTCTGAACCGAGCAGGAGACGCAAGCACCCATGACACTGACAATGATACAGATGCCGGACGGCATCGTCCTGGATGAGGCGAGCTACTCGACTACCTTCGGGCGCTTCATCATCCAGCCGCTCGAAAAGGGGTATGGAGTCACGATCGGTAATTCATTCCGTCGAGTGCTTCTGTCGTCGCTTCCGGGGTCTGCGATAGTCGCGCTCAAGATCGACGGAGTCCTTCACGAATTTACGACAATTCACGGCGTCGTTGAGGACGTCACTGAAATCGTGCTGAACATGAAGGAAATCCGGCTGAAGCCCATAAACCCGAAGGCGAACCGGATCAACCTGTCGCTGAAGGGGCCCAAGGTTTTCACTGCGGCCGATATACAGGCGGCGTCTCCGGAATTCGAGATTCTCAATCCCGACCAGTACATCTGCACGCTCGGCGATGAAGCCAAGTTCGATATCGAAATACGAATCGGATACGGACGCGGGTATGTGCCCGCCGACGAGAACAGACTGCCGGACCATACGCTCGGCACCATTCCCGTGGATGCCGTTTATACGCCCATCAGGAACGTACGGTATGTGATCGATCCCACGCGAGTCGGCGGCAGCACGGATTACGACAAACTGACGCTGGAAATCACGACTGACGGCTCCATCACTCCCGAGGATGCGCTGACCAAGGCCGCTTCCATCCTGCTCGAGCACATTCATATGTTCCTTCATTTCGACATCGCCAAGAAGGAAGTGGAAGGGGATGCGCCCGAGGACGACGAAGTTTCGCTGATGCGCAAGAAGCTCCTCACACCGGTCGATCAGCTGGAGCTGTCCGTCCGTTCGCACAATTGCCTGAAGGCCGCGAACATTCAGACACTCGCGGATCTGGTCCGTCGCGAGGAAAGTGAAATGCTGAAGTTCAGGAATTTCGGACGCAAGTCCCTGTCCGAATTGCACACCATCGTGGAGGAGCAGGGCTTGACGTTCGGAATGGACGTCGACAGGTACATCAAGGACGCGCCACCGAAGGAATCCGAATTTTAAGCACAGGTCGATAGCATGAGACACAACAGAAAAGGGCGGAAGCTGAATCGCACCGCCAGCCACAGAAGGGCGCTTCTTTCGGCCCTTTCCACCGCGCTGATAAAGCACAAGAAAATCACAACAACCACCGCTAAAGCGAAGGAAACCCGCCGGGTTATCGAACCTATCATTACCCGCGCGCGGGACGCATTTCTTCAGGAAAAATCCGGCGGCGAGGCCGACATACATTCCCGCAGAGTGGTCGCGACCTTCATCCGGGACAAGGAAGCAGTTAAGATACTCTTCTCCGAAATTGCGGAGAAAGTCGGGAAGCGGCCCGGGGGATACACGCGAGTCCTTCCTATCGGCGCGCGCCAGGGCGACGGCGCGGACATGTCGATTATCGAGTTGGTCGATTACAACGCGGCGCAGGATGCCAAACGCCGCAAAACCAGAGTCGAGCGCTCCAAGCAGGCGCAGGCCCGCCGCACAGCGGCGGATGGGCAGAAGAAATCCGCCGCCGCCGCACAGACGCCGGACGAGGAAGCCGGGACTCCCGAGATTCAGCAAGCTGCGGAAACCGCCGCCGGAGCAGCAGGCGCCGAAAGCCCTCCGCAAGAAGGCGGACAGGAAGAACCGAAGAGCTGAAGCTCGTATTCAATCCGATGCGGGCCGCCGGACCGAAGTCCAGCGGCCTGTTTCATTCCTGAACCTTCCATGAAACAACTTAAGGCGGTTTTCGAAACGTCGGCGGCGGCGACATCCGGCCTGCCTCGGGCGGATTTGCCCGAGATCGTGTTCACCGGCAGATCCAACGTGGGGAAATCCTCGCTCTTGAATTCGCTCACCGGGAGCAGGGGCCTCGCAAAAGTGAGCTCCACGCCCGGCAAAACACGCCTCATTAATTTCTTCCGCGTCGAGGAGAGAATGCGTTTCGTGGACCTGCCCGGTTACGGATATGCAAAGGTCGGCGCGGCACAGCGCGAAGGATGGGTCCGGCTCATACGAGGGTATTTCGACGCCGATCGGCCGAGAGCGCTTGTCGTGCAACTCGTCGACTCGCGGCACGACCTTCAGGATTCGGACGCGGAGATGATCGCGTGGTTCGTCGAGCGGGAAACCCCGCTCCAGATTGTCCTGACCAAGATCGACAAACTGAAGCAGGCGGAGAGGGCGCGCCTGGGCCGCTCCCTACTCGATTCGATCCGCGCGCTCGGCTGCGGCGCCACCCTTATCGGTTTCTCCGCGGTCACGGGCCTCGGGAGACTGGAACTGCTCAAGGTCATATTCAGTGCGCTTCCAGCCAGTTCCGGCCTGTCCCCGTCTCCACCACGACAGGCACTCTGAGCCCCATGGCGGTTTTCATCAGTTCCTCGACGAGATTCCGAAGGGTATCCAGCTCTTCGAGCGGCGCCTCGAAAACCAGCTCGTCATGCACCTGCATTATCATGCGCGAGCGCATGCCCGCTTTCCGCATGGCCCGGTGAATGTCGATCATCGCGATTTTGATCATGTCCGCGGCGCTGCCCTGTATCGGGGCGTTGATCGCCATGCGCTCGGCGAACATCCTCAGGTTGCGGTTTCGGCTTCTGATGTCGGGCAGGTAGCGCCGCCGTCCCATTATGGTCTCGACATAACCTCTCTCGCGGGCGAATGCTATGGTCTGGGCGAGATAGCGGTTTATCTTCGGATATTTTTCGAAGTAGACGTCGATGAGGTCCTTCGCGTCGGCATTGGGAATGCCGAGACGCTGAGCCAGCCCGAAGGCGCTGATGCCGTAGAGAATGCCGAAATTAGTTGTCTTGGCCACGCGCCTCATTTCGGAGGTCACCTCGCCGGACGGGACGTTGAACAGCTTCACGGCGGTGGCGGCATGTATGTCCTCGCCGCCCGCAAACGCTTCCATAAGGCCTTCATCGCCGGAGATTTCAGCCGCCAGGCGCAATTCTATCTGCGAATAATCCGCCGAAAGCAGCACCATGCCCTCTGCCTCGGCCACGAAAGCCCGCCTGATCTCCCTTCCGGCCTCGCTGCGTATGGGAATGTTCTGCAGGTTGGGATCAGTGCTGCTGAGCCGCCCGGTGGCAGCGACGGCCTGATTGTATGATGTGTGCACCCTTCCGGTTGCGGGGTTCACCATGCGCGGCAGCGAGTCGACATATGTGGATTTCAGCTTGGTGAGCTGCCGGTAGAGCAGTATTTCCTCGATGATTGGATGCCGTCCCTGCAGCGATTCCAGAACCGAGATGTCCGTCGAGTAGCCGGTTTTCGTCTTCTTGCCGGCCGGAAGGCGGAGCTTCTCGAAAAGCACGGTCCCGAGTTGCTTCGTGGATCCGATGTTGAACCGGTCTCCCGCCAGCTCGTGGATCCTCGCCGCGGCGTCCGCTATCCGGGTTTCCATCTCCTTGGATATCTCCGCCAGCGCGTCCACGTCGATTTTCACGCCGGCCGCCTCCATGTCCGCGAGCACATGGACGAGCGGGAACTCGATTTCCGCGAGAAGGCGCGCCTGCCCCGTTCTCTCGATTTCCGGACGCAGCGCAGGAGCCAGCCGCAGCGTGATGTCCGCGTCCTCGGCGGCGTATTCCGCGACCTTCTCGATGGGGACATCGGACATGGAAATCTGATTTTTGCCCTTGCCGATCAGTTCCTCTATGTGTATGGGTTCCTGGCCCAGATACCTCGCCGAGAGCGCGTCCATCGAGTGCTGGCCCTCCGGACTGAGAATGTATGCCGCGATCATGGTGTCGTATATGGGCGGATCGCGCTCTATCCCGCAGCCGCGCAGGACGAGCAGGTCGAATTTCAGATTCTGCCCGATCACCGTGCGCCGGCCGTCGAATAGCGGCGCGACCGCCGAGGCGATCTCAGCCGCGGAAAGTCCCGCGTTGGCGGGCACGTACCACGCTTGATGAGGGCGGACGGCGAATGACATGCCCACGAGGTCCGAAGTGATCGGATTCATTCCCGAAGTCTCGGTATCGAAGCAGAACTCCGGCGCCTCTGATATCTCGCGGACCATCGCCTGAAGTTCGTCTGCGGACAGGACGGTCCGATAATCCCGTTCCGGCGCAGGCGCGCTTTTTTCGGCGGGGGTCTCCGCGCCGCCCGGTTGCGCTGTTTCGTCCAGGCGTTGAAGAAAGCGCTTCATCTCGAGATCCGTGAACAGACTCCGCAGGGCTTCGGTATTCCTCGGCCTGACAACCAGATCCTCCAGCCGCTCCTGCACAGGGGCGCTGATATCGATAGTGGCGAGCTCGCGCGAGAGGTAGGCGGTTTCCTTATGTTCTGCGAGCTTGGCCTTCACGCCGGCCTTGCTTATCCTGTCGATGTTTTGGTAAATGCTGTCTATGGAACCGAATTCCCGCACGAGGGGTATTGCGGTCTTCTCGCCGATGCCGCGCACCCCCGGAATGTTGTCCGACTGGTCGCCTGTCAGGCCCAGGACGTCCGTAACGCGTTCCGGAAGCACGCCGAATTTGGCCTCCACCTCCCCGATGCCCGCCCATTCCCAGGTATCGGATGCTTTGCCCGGCCGCAAAATGCGCACCCTGTCGCTGACGAGCTGCATGAAATCCTTGTCCGGAGTCACCATGACGCATTCCAGTCCCTCGGCCTCGGCGCGCTTCGCGAGTGTGCCGATGATGTCGTCGGCCTCCCAGCCGGGGAGTTCTATCGAGGCGATGTTGTAGGCCTCGACAATTCGTTTCAGGTAAGGAAGCTGTTCGACCATGTCCTCCGGCATTTTCTGCCTGGTGGCTTTGTAGGCGGGGAAACGGTCATGCCTGAAGGTCGGTTCCTTGGTGTCGAAGGCCACCGCCGCCAGCTCAGGCTTCTCTTCGCCGAGGATTTTTTCCAGGGCGGCTGTGAATCCGAAGACGGCGCTGGTGTTCATCCCTTTGGAATTTATCAGGGGGCGGTTGATGAAAGCGAAATAGGCCCTGTATGCTATGGCCATGCCGTCGATGAGATATAGGCGATCCATTTGCGGAATTCCGGACTGAAAAAAATTCATTAAAAGATACGCAAAACGTAGGGGAATATTCACGCATACCGCCGCCGTCCGACGAGCGTGCGCATCATCCGGGAGTCCGACAAGGAGACCGATGGAGAGCCCCGGCCGCCTAGAATGGACGCGCCCCGGCCGGAATCCCGGTCGGGGCGCAACAAGTCACCGCATCACGCCGCGGCAGTGTATGCTATTTTGGCAGTAGCACGGTGTCGATAACGTGAATCACGCCGTTCGACGCCGCCACATCGGCCTGTGTAACACTGGCGTTGTTGATCTTGATCTTCTTACCCGATGATTTGATTTTGACTACCTGGCCGGACAGAGTGGTCGCTTCCGTCAAGCCGGCTGCGTCTGATGCGGAGACCTCGCCCTGCACTACGTGATACAGAAGCACTTTCTTGAGGGCTTCCTTGTCCTTCAACAGAGACTCCAAAGTTCCCTTCGGCAGTTTATCGAAAGCTTTGTCGGTCGGAGCGAAAACAGTGAACGGGCCCTTCGCCTTCAGCGCGTCCACAAGTCCGGCTTCGACAAGAGCTTTGGCTAGTGTGTTGAAGGAACCTGCTTCGACAGCGGTTGCTACAATATCTTTCGCGCCTGCCGCTTTCTCGTGCTCGTGCGCCATGGTGAAGGAAGCTGCGAAGAACATTGCCGCCGCGAAAGGCAGTACGCTATATGCTTTGACTCGTTTCATTTTTTTCTCCTTTATGGTGGGTTGTGTTTGTATGCCTGAGAAGAGTTCCCTCGGATCAAATATCCGGCTCACGGACGCAGCGATGTTTTGCGTTGCGCGGGCCATTGTCCGGTTTGATTCTTTCGGTTCTTCCATTTGAATGTTTCGTTTGTGAGTCTTGTCTGTGATGTAGCTTTTGTCTAAGTTCGTTGCAGTGCTTACGAAATAGTAAACTATTGTCTAAGGAAAACAGTTCCCAAGTTAGACGAAGAATAGTATTTTTCCTTGGCAAAGCTACTTTTATCGGATTTTTAAAGAGTTAGCATTATTTTCATTTCACGTATGTAGCTATCAGGATTGAAGCGGAATGTACTCGATTGGTGCGGCGGCTCGCTTGTCAGGTCTCACTCCTCACGTCCTCAGAGCCTGGGAAAAACGTTACGGAATACTTTCCACCGTGAGGACAGGAAGCAACCGGCGCATGTATTCCGACGAGGACATCGATAAGTTGATCTTGTTGAAACGCGCAGTCGATGCCGGGTATTCCCTAAAAACGATCTCGGGCTTGAGCGCAGCGGAACTGGCCGGACTCGGCAGATCCGGAACCGCTTCCGGAAAGCGGTCGTCCATTGCATCGGATGCTGTCTCTGAACTGCTGAACGCTGCCAGAGTTCTCGATGCGAGGGAGTTCGAGCGCATACTGCTCCGCACATCCCTGGAGACAAGCCTGGCCGGGCTTTTGGAGTCGGTGTTGACGCCGTTTCTCGAAACCGTCGGGAGATTGTGGCATCACGGCGATCTGCGCATCGCGCAAGAACATTTGTCCAGCTCGGTGATTCGCGCGTTTCTCGCGGGCCGCATAAATTCCAGCCAGACGCCGGTGGATTCGCCCGTGCTCGTGGCGGCGACGCTCTCGGGTCAGCTGCATGAAATGGGCGCTCTTATGGCTGCGGCAACAGCTGTCGATATGGGATGGAAGGCGGTGTATCTGGGCGCGGATCTACCGGCTGACGAGATCGCCTCTGCGGTCCGGCTCAGCCGGGCCGGCGCGCTCCTTTTGAGCATCATATATCGCGCGAACGAGAACATGCTGCGGACCGACCTTGAAACCGTAGCATCATTGCTTCCTCGTGGTTGCGCGCTCATCGTAGGAGGCAGGGCGGCTGCTCTTCATCAGCAGTATTTGAACGAGCTCGGCGCACACACAGCGTCCGATCTTCAGGTTCTACGAGAGTTGCTGCAGTCGTTGCGCAACAACTCCCTGAACACCTGATAAGCTGAAACCGGCGTATCCTAAACCGGCGCAAATGTCTGTTGTTCCGTCCCTGCCGCCGGAATGCATGTCTTGCCGCGCGATTCTTTAATGCCTTACCATGGTTTTGATTCTTTCCATCCCTTTCCCGTGTTCGGCTTCCAGAAGATAAATTCCCGAAGGCATTTTGTCGAGCCGGAATACCTTGGTCAATTTTCCGTCTTCCGTGCGGCAACGATCGCTTGCTATCAGCCTGCCGAGCGCGTCCCGAATTCTCAAAGTCAGCTCGGTGTCCTTTTCCATGTGGATATTGACCGTGAACCTGCCGCTGTGCGGTTCAGGGTAGATGCTGATCAACGGATGGCGGGGCATAGGCGCCGGATCCGCATCCAGAACCGTGACATCGAACGGGTCCGATATCGAAGAACAACCCTCGCGGTCCCACGCCTCGACAAAATATATTCCAGGGCGTGTGAGGTGAAGTGAACGGCCTGTTTCGCCCGGCAGGAGGCTGTCGGCGGCGTACCACTGATATGCGTTCGCCGGACTCGCGTTCAGAACATCTCCGGCTCTGCTTATCACGGGTTTCTCGGGCAGAGGTATCGATGTCACGCGGACCGAATCCGACCAGCCCGGGCAATCGCCCCCGTCGCTCGTCCGCACGATATAAGCTCCGCTGCTTCTGACCGCAATGCTCCGGGAAGTTTCTCCGGTCGACCATCTGTAGTCCGAAAAACCGTCTTCGGCCGTCAAGATCACGCTGTCTCCCTGGCAGAAACGCAGTGCGCCGTTGATGAAAACATCCGGTTTTCGGCCGGCGCCGACCTCAACCAGCATCGTATCGGCGCCCACGCAGCTGCCGGCCTTTTCACGGAGAATCACTTTCCCTCGTGTTCCGTCGTTCCAGGCGACGTAGACAAACCAGGGGGATGGACTGGCCAGGATGCTTCCTCCGCTTATCAGCCAACCGTACTCGTTGCCCGCCGTCGGCGCGGAAATATAGTAGGCCGTGTCTCCCCGGCATACCTGCTCCTCTCCGATCAAGGAAGGCGCGGGAGGGTCGTTGACGGTGACCGTGATGCTGTCCGAAACGGCAGCGCATCCGTTTTCATCCTTCGCTTCCACGGCGAAGGTTCCCGGGGTCGTTATTCTGCGGACGCGTGTCGTTACACCGTCGCTCCAGCGCCACGAGACGAAACCCGTGTCCGCGGAAAGAGTCGCGGTATCACCCTTGCACAAAGTGACGCTGCCGGGTGAGATCCGCGGTGTCGATCCCGGCGAAAGCCACACTTGAAAGATTGCCTTGCCTGAACAGCCGGTAACCGGTGAAACAGCCGTGACCATGAGCAGCCCCCTCGGGGCGTTACCCCATCTCACCCTCACAGTGCTTCCGGTGGAGGATCCTTCGATACGACCCTGCTCGACGCTCCATCGAAGCGCCCAACCGGAATCGTTGACCACCGAATAGCTTCCCGTATCGAAGCGGCAAATCGACACCGGGCCCTCGATCACAGGCATCGGCGTCGTGTAATGAGCGGTGTTTACCGGAACCGACGCGCCCTCGCAACCGAAGCTGTCTATCACCACAACCGAGTACTCTCCGGGTCTGCGCGCGTATATGTAGCGGGAGTTCTCACCGGTGGACCATCGGAAATACGGATACTCGTCGAGAGTATACAGACGCAACGAATCGCCCGGACAGAAGGTAAGCGAACCGTCCGCCACAATCTGCGGCGACGGCGGCGGTCGGGAAATTATGCCTACCGTATCCGAACAGTAGCGATCTCCTATAGCCGTGATTGCCGTGTACCAGTAAGTGCCTGTCCGGGTCACGTGAATCGTGCGCGTATTGGCGCCCGTCGACCATATATATCCGGAATACCCCGGCAGCGCCGTGAGCAGTCTTCCGCTTCCTTCGCACGCATACGGCGGGCCGTCCAATTCGAGCGGCAGCGCTGGATGTGAAGCGGGAACGAAAATCCTTGCTTCGCTTTCGACAGGCGGGTGGTTGCTGAACGTCGATATCAGAGAGATTTGGATCGAGTCGCTCGACTTCCGGGGCAGAGCTTTGACGAGCCAGGAAACGGTCGCCGTGCCCGAAGGCGGTATGTCGGACGGCGTCAATGCCTGCTCGGCGGTGGGCGGGTGCACAATGACGAAGGCGTCGCTCGGTGTCCCGAGTAACGCTCTTCCCCCCGTGGCGACGCCGTTGCCGTCGTTGCGCACCGTCAGCGCTATGGGGAGCAACTCCGGTTCGTAGCCGTCCTTCCAGCAGTCCCAGCGCAGCCGTTCGTCCGCCCGGCTGCTTGCGCTGACTGACGGCGGCCAGGGGAGCACAGACAGGACGCCGCCGCGCATTCGGGGCTTCCGGCAGCCGGCAGAGAACTTCAAGTCAGATATCGAGACAGGACATCGCAGCGTATCCGGGCCCGGATGTCCCACAGCGCTCACGCGCAGGAGAGCGGCGAGCTGCGGAAGTCCTGTGGTGCGGATTGTGATGCGGTTTTGCATCAGAACCTCCGCGCCGTCGTCGGTCTGCACAACTTTGAAGTCGGCGCCCTCGAAGGCGCATCCTGGAGGAGCGGTTACCTCATGCAAGCGGGCGCTTCCGTTATCATATGCCACTTTGAATGAAGCGGGATACATGAGCTCCGCGCGCTCGATCATGGGTTCGTCGATCCAGAGAGGTAACACGGTTTCTGAACCTCCTGCGATCGTGGCTTCACCCAGACGGAGAAAGAGGGGCTTGAAAGAAGTCGTATCGAGCGGAGCGGTGAAATCTGCTGCCGCCTGCGCCTGTCCGCACGGGATTTGCAAAGTCAGAAGAAGCTCTCGCTCCCCTCCGTCGGCGCATGACAGGGCATACGAGATCCTGCATTCTCCGAAACCCCGGCGGATTAATCCCGCAATCGAGCGGAAAATCGGGGTCAGCTCGCTCTCGTTTGAAGCATGAAAATGTACTCCTCCCGTCAGCTGAGCGGCTTCCGCCAATTTCTCGTCATTAGTCGAATGACCGAGGCCGATCATGAACAGCCGCACACGATTTCTGATTGCGAAATCGATTACCGTAGCGGGAGGTGTTGTGGAAGCATTGTCCGTGCCGTCGGTCAGCAGCACGACCGCCCTGCACTGATTGGCGGAAGCTCCGCGAACCTGCAAGAGTCCGATGTAAACCGCGTCCCAGAGAGCCGTGCCGCCGAAAGCGGGGAGCGAGTCTATGGAGCGGCGGAGGAGTGCCGTGTCGCTTGTCGGTTGACAGGCCACGGCGGCCGCGTTGTTGAACCAGACGACTGCCGCCTGGTCCTGCGAACCGTCCATGCTGTCGATGAAAGCGCGGCCCGCTGCGCGGGCGCCCAGGTTGTACGGGCCCGTCATGCTGCCGCTCGCGTCCAGCACCAGCGCCGCCGCCATGCGGCAGGGCGCCGCCGGATTCGGACAGGATAGTTCCGTTTCCGGCACATCGAGCCCGTTTTCGGTCAACCTGACTCGTGCAGGATCTATGTCGAAATTCGGCACGGAAGAGCAGTAGGCCGTGAAGTAAAGGTCGATTATCGGCGGATTCACAAAAATGCGCTTGACGACTACCGAAGGTTGGGCCGCGGCGCCTTCGAATGCGAACAGCGCCAGCACTGCGACAGTCAGACGGGCGCATGCGGTACAGCTTTTACGCTTCGCATGCGGCGCGCTTTGAACGAGTTCTGCGACTGCTGTCGGCACGTCAGGTTCCATTGTGTGGAAAAACGCGTTTTCTCGACGCTTCCGGTAACCCGGGAAGCCCGATAACCGGGACGAACATAAAGATAGACAACTGAAAGGTCAAAAACCTGACAGCCGAAATGGATTTTCTTCGGAGAAATCGCGCTGGATTCGACAAGCGCCTTCATTTTTCCGCGATTAGTATGCTATGGAAGAGGTGTGGCGCCGGGATCGCTTCCCCGGTGCCGTCAACTTCGTCCTGCGTCGATCCGCGGATTCGTGGCGCCGACCCATGCCTGCGCGAAACGCTACTGCGCGACTTTCGACTCCGCCGGCAACCACTGTGTTTCCTTTGACGCGTCGAAGCTGGCCAGCGGAATATGCATACTCACGCTGCATGCCGGATTCGTAGTGATTCCGAAAACGATGCAGCTGGTGAAATAATGGGTGCTGTCCCTTTGCACACTGCGTCGGGGCCATCCAGGTACCGCCGCATTTTTATCTTGTTTTTCCACTTCCCGCTGTTTTCATTTGTCATTATCCTCGCGGCTGTTGCCGACGGGAGAAGTGCGCGCCATGCCGGATACCAGCAAATCAAACCTTCGCATCCTGTCTGATGCCAATATCCCCGGAATCGGGGAGTTGTGCGCGCAGCTGGGCGAAGTACGTCTGTTCGAGCCGCGGTCGCGGACGGATATCAAGGAGGAACTCGCATCGACCGAC
>CAYLZD010000008.1:0-65836 GCA_964388275.1 uncultured Chromatiales bacterium | reverse complement strand
TCCTGGCCGGATCTCCCGTACGCTTCGTGGCGACTGCCACATCCGGGATCGATCACGTCGACACACGATACCTCGAGAGCAGCGGTATCGTCTTCGCTTCGGCGGCCGGAAGCAACGCTCTCTCGGTTGCCGAGTATATTTTCACAGCGCTCTTTCATCTTGCCGCGAAGCTCGATTTCTCCCTGCCCGATCTGAGCATCGGAATCATCGGCGTCGGTCATGTCGGCGCGTGGGTTCAGCACATGGCCGAAAGAATCGGCATGAAAACCGTTCTGAACGATCCGCCACTGAGGGAAGCGACCGGCGCCCGCATGTTCAGACCGCTGGATGAAGCTCTGGCCGCGGACATAGTTACGATGCATGTGCCTCTGGAGTCCCTCGGTCCGCATCCCACCGCTGGAATGATCGACGAGAGCGCGTTCGACCGCATGCGCGACGGCGCGATCTTCATCAATACAAGCCGTGGAGGCGTGGTGGACACCGCGGCTCTTCAACGAGCCCTCCGTGGAAACAAACTGCGCGGTCTGATACTCGATGTTTGGCCACACGAACCCGATGTCGATCCTGAACTCGTCGCGGCGGCGGATGTCGCGACGCCGCACATCGCCGGGCATTCCTGGGACGGCAAGCTTCTGGGCGCGGTGATGGTCTACGAGGCGCTGTGTTCATTTCTCGGTGAGCAGCCGGTCAAGACATTCCCGGAACTCCTTCCCGAAGTCAGTCTCGACATAGCGGTCAGGCGCCTGCCGGAATCGCCCGTCGAACTCATCCGGGGCATACTCGCAACCGCCCTGGATGTAGACGCCGACGATGCGGCTATGCGCCGGATAGCGGCTTTGCCCTCTTTCTCGAGACGCCGGGCTTTCATGGATTACCGATCCTCATACCGGCCTCGACGAGAATTCAGGGCCTGGCGCGTGGATCGCGGCAACCTGCAGCCCGGGATCGTGAAGATTCTCGACGCTCTCGGATTTTCGTGAAAGTTGCGCCGCTGGCGAAACCAAAGCGCGTCCGCGCACATCAAATAAAAGTCGCCGGGAGGAACCGGCGGGGATGCAATCCATGATAACACTCGATACTTACATAGAGGAACTTGTGGAATCCAGCCCTTCGGCTGTGAATTTTCTGATGGATCACGGCATTCGCTGTCTGCTTTGCGGCGAACCCGCTTGGGGGACGCTCGGCGATGCCATGCAGGAGAAAGGCATCCCCGAAGCTCGGCGGCTCGAGCTGTTGAATATGCTCAACGAACACATACAAGAAGCGGAAGGAGCGCAGTCATGAGCGGCAAAGGAACCCGAAACACAAATCCTGCCGATACCGGCAAAACGGGAAGCGGGAAATACATATGGATCGCAGCAACCGCAGGATTAGTCCTGCTGGCGGTGATAATATACCTTGTTATCGGTGCTGATTCTGCGCGCCGTACTGTCCCGGTCGCAGATTATGACGGGACGGAAGCCGTGCAGGAAATGGACGCCGGCGAAATGAGGCAGCCGGCGCCCCCCACGGGTCCGGCGGGTTTTCTCGAGGCTCCGTCGCCGGACTTCTCACTGTCGACGCCGGACGGAACGCTGTTCTCTTTATCTGAAAAAAGGGGCAAAGTGGTGATGCTGAATTTCTGGGCCACTTGGTGTCCCCCGTGTAAGCGTGAAATTCCTGATTTCATCGAGCTGCAGAAGAAATACGGCGCCAAGGGATTGCTAATCGTGGGTATCGCGCTCGACAAGCCTGAAAGTGTGATGGCATTCCTCCGCGAGCAGCCGCTCAACTACACGGTGCTGTTGGGAAACAACGAGGTGTCCGCCACGTTCGGGAATATCGAAAGCATTCCGACCACATTCCTGATCGACCGCGAGGGGATAGTGAGAGCCGTGAAAGTGGGTCTGGAGACGAAAGAAGAGTGGGAAGCATCGATACGCAAGCTGCTTTGAGACTTGTGCCGGGTCGGCGGCCGCCGCATGGACTCGCCTGTTCGGAAATCGCTTCGCACAAACGCCCGCCGGGCGAGCAGCAGCGGAGCCATGATCCAGAGGCACATGACCGCGGCCGCCAGCAGGAGACCCTGAGCGTCTCCCAGGGCTTGTTCGAAGACCGCGCCGGTGTATCCCATGAGAGCCGAGGCGTCGAACCTCCGTGTCAGCACTATTCTGGAAAGATCTATCGGATTCAACCGGGACCGCCGTTCCCACCGCGTACGCGAGAGCCGGCGTTCCGGCTGCCGTCGCCCAGGAACTGAAAAACACCTTTCCGCGCGACAAGGGCTGCGCGGCGAGTATTGCATGGAATTCCCTAGAATTGTGAAAATACAACGTGCCGAATACCAGGGATATCAGCGGAACAGCCGCCAGCGTGGCATACATCAAACCCAGCTGCATGTTCCTCACATCGCCGCTGTGCTGATGGAGCAGTTCGCCGGTGATCGCAAACAGCAGGCAGTAAATTGTAATCCAGCGGCTGCGTAAAATGTTCCGTAGCTGGTATTTGATCAGCACGGATGTCATTAATCCGCCTTGCCGTTTTCGAGCAGCGCCGCGACGGCCCGTTCGATTCCGGCACGGCCGGTCGCGTCTCCGAGTTCCCCTATGGTTCCGTCGAAAATCACCTTTCCTTCCAGAAGAACGACTGCCCTGTCGGCGAGTTCCTCGATGTCTCCCATGATGCGCGAAGCGAGAAGTATCGACTTTCCGCGTTTCTTCTCCTCGAGGAGAATATCCTTGACTCTCCGTGCCATGAGCGGGTCCAGTCCCGCGGTCGGCTCGTCGAGCACGTACATCGGCGCGTCGAACATCAGCGCCATGACGGCGCATACTTACTGACGCATGCCTCCCGACAATTCCCTCAGCTTCTTATGCGCGCTTCCCGAGAGATCGAACAACTCAAGCATGGTTTCGCGGCGCGCTTCACCATTTCATGAGACGCTCGATGCTTCGTATCTTTAACAGATATACCGATCCGTGTTAATTGCCATGACCAGTAAAAACAAGCAAACAAAATCACTGGAATCCGCTTATACTCCGAAAAACGTCGAGGACCGCTGGTACGACTTCTGGGAGCGAAAAGGGCTGTTCCACGTCGATCCGGATCCTGACGGGATCCCCTTCACCGTAGTCATACCCCCGCCGAATATCACCGGCATGTTGACCATGGGGCATGTTCTCAACAACACGCTCCAGGACATATTCGTCCGTTGGCACAGGCTTCTCGGAGAACGCGCCTGCTGGATACCGGGCACGGATCATGCCGGGATCGCCACACAGACCGTCGTGGAAAAGGAGTTGAAGCGGCGGGAAGGGCTGACCCGGCACGATCTCGGACGCGAGGCTTTCCTGAAGCTCGTATGGAAATGGCGTGATAACTACGGCGACATCATCCTGCGGCAGCTCCGCAAACTCGGCGTGTCCTGCGATTGGGAGCGCCTAGTCTTCACTATGGATCCCGCTCTTTCCAAGGCCGTTACCGAGGCCTTCGTGCGACTTTACCGCAAAGGACTGATCTACCGGGGCAAGAGAATCATCAACTGGGATCCAGTCGCACATACAGCCCTGTCGGACGAGGAAGTGGAGCACAGGGAACAGCAGGGCAAACTGTACTATTTCAGATACCCTCTTCTGAAAAATGGGATCCCGAGCGCCGCCGAGTGCCTCGTGGTCGCCACGACAAGGCCTGAAACCATGCTCGGCGACACAGCCGTGGCCGTGCATCCGCAGGACAGGCGCTATTCCGCACTGATAGGGCGGACAGTCCTTCTTCCGCTCATCAACAGGGAACTTCCCGTCATCGCGGACGAGTACGTCGATCCCGCTTTCGGGACCGGCGTCGTGAAGATAACTCCGGCGCACGATCCGAACGATTTCGAAGTGGGCGAAAGACACGGACTCCCGCGGATCAATGTGATGAATGTCGACGCGACGATAAACGAGAACGGAGGCCCTTATCAGGGATTGGACCGCTTCACCGCGCGCGAACGCGTGATCGAGGACCTGCAGGCGCAGGGTCTCGTTGAAAAAATCGAAGATCACACGCATGCTGTGGGTTACAGCTACCGGACGCACGTGCCGGTCGAACCGCGGCTTTCCGACCAATGGTTCGTGAACATGAAACCTCTGGCGGAACCGGCTCTGCGGGCGGTGCGCGAGGGGCATGTGCGTTTTTCCCCGGAACGCTGGTTCAAAGTATACGAACACTGGATGACGAACATTCGCGATTGGACTATTTCGCGCCAACTCTGGTGGGGACACCGCATACCGGTTTACTATTGCGACGGCTGCGGTTGGCGGGATGCGTTGACAGCGGATCCCGGCGCTTGCCCCTCCTGCGGCTCTGCAAATCCGCGGCAGGACGAGGACGTGCTCGACACGTGGTTCTCCTCATGGCTGTGGCCTTTCAGTGTGCATCATTGGCCCGAGGATTCCGCCGACTTACGTTATTTCTACCCGACTTCCCTCCTTGTAACCGCCCCGGATATCATTTTCTTCTGGGTGGCGCGCATGATCATGGCCGGACTCGAATTCATGCCCGGCATACCGCTTCCGGACGGCTCGCCGAGGAAGGAGATGCGCGACCTCGTGCCTTTCCGCGACGTTTATTTCACCAGCATAATCCGCGATGAAAGGGGGAGGAAAATGTCGAAATCCCTCGGCAACTCTCCCGATCCACTGGATGTGATACGCGACTACGGAGCTGATGCGTTGCGCTTCACGGTCGTCTATCTGGCGCCACTCGGCCAAGACGTGCTGTTTTCGACATCCAAATGCGAACTCGGCAGGAATTTCGCCAACAAGATATGGAACGCCGCGCGCTTCCTTCTCATGAACCGGGATGCGTTCGAGGAGAAAACCGGCCGAAAATCCGGCGTCCTCACCGGCGTGAATCCCGTTCCACCGCGCGCGGGAGCCGCTCTGGAAGATCGATGGATATTCAGCCGGCTGAACGAAACGACGGTAAAACTTCGCAACTCGATGGAGCGCTGCCGCGTCAATGAAGCCGCCAGGGACATCTACGAATTCATTTGGAGGGATTTCTGCGACTGGTACATCGAACTTGTCAAGGAGCGTCTCTACTCGGAGGATGAGAACAGACAGAGCGAAGCGCTGGAGCGCGCGCTGACAGTGTTCGATTCGATACTGCGACTTCTGCATCCGTTCATGCCCTTCATTACGGAGGAACTCTGGCATCAGTTGGATCCGGGACGCGGGCAATCGAGCATCATGCAGCAACGGCTGCCTGACGTGGACGAGTCCCTCATCGACCCCGAAGCGGACTCGACTATGGAGTACCTGCAGACGCTGGTTGAAAGCGTGCGGAGCGTGCGCGGCGAGATGAGCGTGCCACCTTCGAAAGCGTGCTCGCTCGTCATCATTTCCGGCAACGAGGCTCATCTGCGGGCTGTCGGCGAGAATCCTCATTTCCTCGAGCGGCTCGCCCGAATCGGCCGCATCGACGCGGGCGCGGATCTCTCGCGTCCGCCGCTGTCCGCCGGCATGGTCGTTCTCGGCGACGACGTGTACATGCCGCTGGAAGGCCTTATCGACATAGAGGCCGAACGCCGCCGCATCTCCCGTGAAGCCGCCCGCATCGAAGGGCTCCTGGCGGGTATTGCGTCTAAGCTGGGGAATGAGAAGTTTACCGCTTCCGCTCCCGCTGAAGTCGTCGGACGCGAACGGGACAAGGAGAGGAATTTCCTCAGCACTTTGGAGAAGCTACGGAACAATCTTGCAGGTCTCGAATCAGAATAGCGCAATACGGACCCGGAACATCCTGAAAGGATTTTCGCCTCCCGGAGCGTCGGCTCTCAAATCACTCCCGCGACGGATGCTTGCGGCCGTGTTCGCGTGCATTTGCGCCGTTTCGTCGCTGACGGCACAGACAGAACCCGAATCGCCCGCTCTTCCTCCGGAAAAACCTGTGAACGGATTCCAGATATCCGTTTACTCGGGCGTCGCTCTCAATGTGTTCTCGGGCGGATATTTCGCTCCGGGCAACCGGAACTTCATCGCGGAGGAGAGCAGTTTCAACACCCCCGTGGGAGCGTGGATGAACATCCCGGTATTCGATGACATCGCGATTTACCTCCGCGCAGGGTGGCAGGGGACGCAGACGGTATTCTTCGCGGGCAGGCAGGATAGTCTGCGCACCGCGGCGGGGTACGGCGAGATCGGCGATGAGCTGACGCTCAGATACGGACTGTTCCACTTGGATGTGCTCCTGCGCCTGATAGGAAGGCAGGACGGAGAACGCGTTTTCGTCGGCCCCAGCTTCGGATGGGCGCGCAGCCGGAATGTGCGCGTGACTGAAACCGAATACGGACCCGGCAAGACTTATCTGATCGAGGAGGGCGAATTCGCAGGCGCGACCGAAATGCGGACTTCGATAGTCATCGGCGCCGAGTACGCCTTCATTCCGATTAAAAACCTGTATATCATTCCTTCATTGCAGGTCGACTACAGTCCGCAGAAGATATCGAGCGAACATCCCTTGAAAATGATCATGTACAAGTTTCTCCTGAGTGTATCATGGCAGTTGTTCTGATGAAAAATCCAAAAAAGGTGGCTGTTTTCACACGAACCCGCACTGCGGCGCTGCTCGTTGTTTTCTCCGCTTCGGCTGTGTTCACGCATTTGCGGCTTACAACAGCGTTCCACGATCGCATGACGAGCGACCGCACGGAGAGGCGCAGATTCGACAAACCGGGACAGGCGGACAAGTTCTTCTACGAGCAGAGGGCATACCCGTCCGGAATTATTCCCGCGGATTGGCGCCGGCGCGCTGTTGACCACATCCACTCGATGAAACCATACGCGTCGTTGTTGAAACCGGCGGAATTCTGGTCATGGGTTTCGATAGGACCTCGAAACATCGCCGGACGCATACGCGCCCTCGCTGCCGATCCTGCGGACTTCAACACGCTTTACGCCGGCGCAGCCGGGGGCGGCATCTGGAAAACCACGGATATGGGTAGGAATTGGAGGGCGCTGAACGATTTTCTCCCCAATCTGCGCATCGGGAGCATTGCCGTGCATCCAGTGAGGCCGGGCACCGTGTTCGCCGGCAACGGCGAGGGCTTCGTCCTCTGGCAGGACGCGCTCGCCTACGGGCGAGGCATCTACAGATCGGACGACGCGGGCGAGTCGTGGCGGTTGATTCCCGCGACCGAAAACGCGAACTTCGAATTCGTCTTCGACATCGCCTTCGATCCTTTCCGGCCGGATGTCGTGCTGGCCTGCACCCGCGTCGGAGTCATGAGGTCGAGCGACGGCGGCGAAACCTGGACCCGGCTGCGAATCACCTTCTCCCAGATCCGCGGAATGATGTCGGTGTTCAGCCGCACTACGGAAGGCCTGGTCTACGCCGCAATAGAGGGGGCCGGAATCTACCGCTCCTCCGATCACGGCGTGAACTGGGAAGGTCCCCTCGCGAACGGACTTCTTGTGTCCGATTACACGCGCATACAGCTCGCCGCGGCGCCTTCCAACGGCGACGTGCTGTATGCGGCTTTCACAAAACGCGACGAAAGCTGCGCAGGCGTGTTCCGCAGCGCGGACCGCGGTTCGAACTGGAACAAGACCGCCACTCCCGTCAGTGAAATCGACGGCGAGGACTACATGCGTTTTCAGGGACAGTACAACAGCGTGCTTGCGGTGCATCCGACGAATCCCGATTTCGTCATTGCCGGAGGCATCGATCTTTACAGGACGAGCAACGGCGGAGTTTCCTGGAAACAGATTACGAACTGGTATCCTTTCGCCGGATACGCATACGTTCATGCGGACCAGCACGCTTTCCTTTTCAATCCGCGCAACGCATCGCAGGTCGTCGCCGCCTCGGACGGCGGCATATTCCGCTCCGACAACGGCGGCGTCACCTTTCTCGACGCCAACTCGGGGCTGGTGACTGTGCAGTTCCACAGCGGAACACCGCATCCGTCGTCGGATCTGGTCCTCGGGGGCACCATCGACAACGGCAACCTGCGCGTCTCAAGCGGCGCTTCCTGGACGGATGTGACAGGCGGCGACGGTGGATTCACGGCGATCGACTACAACGATCCGCGCGTCATGTATTCGGAGATATACTATCTGGATTTCTACAAGTCCACCGCTTCCGGCGCCGCCGGTAGCTGGAGATCCAGAATGAACGGCATCCCGCAAGATCCGGAAGGCGGGACCTCGGACCGCTGCGCTTTCATCGCTCCCTTCGAGATGGATCCCGCAAATCCCAAAATTCTGTACGCCGGCACGTACCGGCTGTTCCGCACCGCCAATGCGGCTGATTTGTGGACGCCATCGAGCGAGGACTTGAGCGCGGGCGGTTTCATTTCCGCGATAGGCCCGGGTCCTTCAGGCAGCGGCGTCATTTACACAGGCGCATCCACCGGCGCCGTGTACGTCACGGTTAACGACGGACTCGACTGGACGCGGTCGAACGCCGGATTGCCCAAGAGATACATTACGGATATGGCGCTCGATCGCGCGAATCCGGCTCGCGCATATCTTACCGTGAGCGGATTCGGCACTGGGCATGTCTGGAAGACCACAGATCATGGAGCGACTTGGTCGGATGCCTCGGGTACGGGACCTGCGGCCCTGCCTGATGTGCCGGTCAATACGATCGCCGTTCATCCTGTCGTGGAAGGACGTCTGTACATCGGAACGGATGCCGGTGTTTTCATCAGTTTGGATGACGGCGCGACCTGGACGGTGATGAACACGGGCATGGGCAACGTCACCGTGGCGGACCTGCAATTCCGGCGCGACGGGACTCTCTTCGCAGCCACTCATGGAAGAGGAGCGTTCAAATCCAGTTACTCTCTGCTCGACACACAGCGTATCCCCGCGGCGGGTGAATTCAAACTTTACGACCTCTACCCGAATCCGGTGAACGCGGTGGAGGGTTCGACCCTGGCGGTCAAGTTTGAAATGCTCGTCGGAGCCGCGGTCAAAGCAGAGATTTTTGATGTTATGGGAAAAAGAATCAAGACCTTCGATCTTGGATTTATTAATTCGGGCGAATACAGGGCGGCCTTGCCCGCCGCCGATCTGGGCACGGGCATCCATTATCTGCGTGTTGAAGCCGGAACATCTTGGTCCGGATTGAAGAAGTTCGTCGTTTTAAAATGATGCCTTGAGATCACGCCCAGGCCTGCGCCGACATTGCGATTTATTCTCTGTGGCGTGGGTGTTTTTAAACTGGAGTGGTGTAAAATCTACATCATCCCGCCTTGTATCAGCCGGTTATGTTAAAAATTACAATCCTTACACACAATTAATGTTCTGACACCCGTATGATTGAATATATTTCATGTGAGATCGGCTTGATTCATTACGACGAGGCCTCACATGAAAAAATTACTATCGCTTTTTACACCATTCTTTGTCTGTCTGCTTTCGATCCCCGCATCCTCACAATTACCCGATGTACCCGGGGATTGCATTGGCGGGGATTGTGAGAACGGGCAGGGGGTCATGTTTTTTCCTGACGGCCGCAAATATACCGGAAGTTTTAGAAACGGTTCGCGCCACGGACAAGGTGTGTACACCTATCCAAATGGACGTGTTTACAAGGGTGATTGGACGAATGACAAGCGCACCGGCAAAGCCGTGCTTACTTTCCCGAACGGTGAAAAATACGAAGGGGAATTCCTGGACGGGAAATTCCATGGAAGCGGGACCTATCATTACGTCGGCGGCGAGGTTTATACGGGAGAATGGGAAAACGACATGCGAAGCGGAGAAGGAGGGCAGATCTACCCGGACGGCATGAAGTATGTCGGCCAATGGAAGGGCGACGCGCGAAACGGCAAAGGGCAGCTGTTACTGCCGAATGGCGACAGGTACGAGGGGGAATTCAAGAACAATGTGTACAACGGTCACGGAGTCATGACATGGCTCGACGGAAAGCGATACGACGGACAGTGGCTCGACGGTCTACCCCACGGCCGCGGTAAAGCTGTCTTCACTGAAAACTCCGGATACGAAGGTTCTTTCGTAAATGGAGCTTACGAAGGCGAAGGTGTCTGGATGTTTCCTGACGGCAGCCGCTATGTGGGCGAGTGGAGGGGCAACAAGCGGAATGGCGCCGGCATCGTGTATGACCGGAACGGAAAGACCGCGCGCAGCGGGTTCTGGAACGATGACGTATACCAGGGCGGCGCCATAACCACCATACCCCAGTAGAACACAGGCGCGGCTCGATGCGCGATCCAGGGTTTCAGGTTCATCCGGCCGGCTCGCGATTGCGGAACGGACCATAACAAGCGACGCGAGAGAAAGGCGCAGGCTTCCTACGGCGGAAGGCGATCCGCCTGCAGCCGTCTGCAATGAGCGGAGGAATTCACTAATTTGCATTGATGAAGGGCCTTGTGATAACCGCCGCATTATGGCTCGGCGCGCTTTCGAGCGTCGTTGCGCAGGATGTTCCGGCGGTCGGCGACACGGCGAAAGCGGCGCCGCCCTCGGCTCTGACCCCTCCGGACGACTCGCTCCGCGGGGTGACGAGCGACGCGGGAGGAGGGACAGCCGATACGACCCTCTCTTTTGAAACCGCCTCCTCCGCCGATACCATCGTGGCCTATACGGCGCGTGATTCGATAGTCTACAGGCTCAAGGACAAGACAATGCGGCTTTTCGGCGCCGCTGCAATCGACTACGGCAGCACTGGGATCAAGGCGGAAAGGATAACCCTCAACTGGGATTCCTCCACAATAGCGGCCCGGGGCATCCCGGACACTGCCAAGGGTCGGGAAGGCAGGATGGCCGGCACCCCTGTGCTCAGGGAAGGCGACGAAGTTTACAACGGGCTCGAGATGATGTTTCATTTCAAGACCAAGCGCGGCGTCATTACGGAAGCGGAAACCGAAATCGACAACGGCTGGTATCTCGGAAAACGGATAAAGCGGATGAGCGAGGAAGCCTATTTCATCTCGGACGGGAAATATACAACCTGCGATCTTCCGGGCGGCGAGAAACATTATTACTTCGGATCGCCGAAAATGAAGGTCGTGCCCGATGATGTGATTGTCGCGGAACCGATAGTCCTGTACATCGCCGATATACCCGTGTTCGCGCTTCCCTTCGCCGTGATCCCGAGTAAAAGCGGCAGATCCAGCGGCATTATCGTACCCAGCTTCGGCGACGATTACGCGCGCGGGCGGTATCTGCGAAGCGGCGGTTATTATCTCGCGATGAGCGATTACTGGGACGCCAAGCTCACCGCCGACGTGTATTCCAAGGGCGGCTACCAACTCTCCCTGGGCACGAACTACGCCTTGCGCTACAATTTCACCGGCTCGGTCAACGCTTCCTGGGGCAGGCAGACTTTCCGCATCGGATCCCCGTATGAGCCGGACGATCAACCGCGCACCGATTACAACGTGGCCATTCAGCACAACCAGGAAATAGATCCGACTTCCCGACTGTCGGTCAATTTCAGCTTCCTCTCGAATTCCTATTACCAGAGCTTCAGCAACAATCTGAACGAACTACTCAACCAGTCGGTGCGGTCCTCGGCCAACTATTCGACCTCCTGGGAGGGAAGCAACCGCAGCATGAGCGTCAACATATCCCGCGAGCAGAACCTGCAGGACGGGACATCCTCCAACGTGCTGCCCGAAATTTCATTCAACCAGTCCCAGATTTTTCCCTTCCGCCGCTCGAACGCCGGCGGCGAGGAGGCATGGTACGAGGCGATCGGCTTCAACTACGGCGGCCGCGCTCTGCATACGCTGGCGACAAGAAAGCGCTTCGTATACAACGAGACCGATACATCCGAAATATCCGAACATCATTCGCGGAGGGGTCTGCAGCACAGCATCGGCCTTATCACATCGCCGAAGCTCGGTTACATCACTCTGCAGCCTTCGTTCAGTTTCCAGTCCCGCTGGTACGATCAGCGGATCGAGCGCTATCTCGACGCGGCGGACACAACGGTGCGCGCCCGTCTCGTGAACGGTTTCTACATCCTCAACACATTCAATTTCCGCGTTTCGGCCGGGACCAAGCTTTACGGCACGATAACACCGAATATCGCCGGAATCCTGGGCATCCGGCATACGCTGCAACCCTCGATCAGCTACGCTTACAACCCGGATTTCTCTTCGCCGTTCTGGGGCTATTATCAGAGCTATGAAGACCGGACCGGCGCGAGCATCCGTTATGATCCTTACACGGGGTACGCAGAACTGCCCGGCACGGCGTTCGGCGGCGCCGGCGCTGGAGAGTCGCAGACCATCGGCATGGACATAGCGAATGTTTTCGAGATGAAAATATCCCCGGCCGAGGACGACACCACGATGACGCCGCGGAAATTCCAGCTCCTGAATCTCAATCTGTCGTCCTCATATAACGTGGTGCGCGACAGCCTGAAACTGGCGCCCATCAGCATGAACTTCCGCACGAACGTGCAGAACCTTCTCGATGTTTACGGCAGCGCGACTTTCTCGCCTTATGTTTATCAGCGCGAGCGCGCCGACTGGGAAGAAGGGCGGGGACGTATTCTTCTGGAACCCGGCCATGAAGTAGACCGTCTGCTTATATCCGAGGGCAGAGGCATTGCGCGTCTCACCACCTTCGACTTGCACCTGAACGCGAATCTCTCGAACGAGCTGTTCGCCTCCAAAAGAACTGCCGCCGACACGGCGGACGGCAAGGGCGCTCCCGGGAGCCGCCGCGTTCCGTGGTCCATGAATGTCGGCTACGATTACTCCTTCAACACCTATAATCCGGACGCGAAAACCCGCTCGTCCAGCATGAGAGCGAGTCTGACGATAAGTCCCACCGAGCGTTGGCGCATCTCGGCTTCCACTTATTACGATTTCGTGTCGAAACAGATCGGCACTCCTCAGATCGGCGTTCAACGCGACCTGCACTGCTGGGAAATGACCTTCTCATGGGTGCCGACGGGATATTACAGGCATTTTGAATTGGTGATACGTCTCAAGGCGCCGCAATTGCAGGACATCAAGCTCGAGCGCAAGGGCAGCGACAGGGGTGTGTATTGACGGGATCGGCCGACGGATGACGACGCTCTACGGATCGAACTATGCGGCGGCCATGCTGGAACGGCTGGAAGCCATGCGCCGACGGCCGGGACGCGCTTTTGTCGCGAGCGCGCCCGGCCGGGTCAACCTGATCGGAGAGCACACCGATTACAACGGCTATCCCGTGCTTCCAATGGCAATCGACCGGCATGTATCCGCCGTATTCAGCGCTCGCGGGGATGAATCGGTCCGCATAGAGAACCTGTCGCCCCGATTCACCACGCGCGAATTCGGATTGGGCGATGTGAATGTTCCGTATCCGCGCGGGGACTGGGGGCAGTACGTCAAGGCGGCGATTCGAGGCCTGCTCGATGAAGGCTATGCGCGCGGCCCCCGCGGCTTCGATGGAGTGTTCGATGGCGATGTGCCGGTTGCAGCCGGTCTGTCCTCTTCTTCAGCGCTGGTCGTCGCCGCCGCTCTCGCCTTTCTGGCGGTGAACGGCGTGACGCCGGAAGCGGCGAGGCTCGCCGCCACCCTGGCTCGAGCGGAAAGATACGCGGGCATAGAGGGCGGAGGAATGGACCAGGCGGTGTCACTGCTCGCCGAGCGAGGCAAGGCGCTGCGCATAGACTTCTTCCCCCTGCGCGCGCGCGCGCTGCCCCTGCCTGCGGGATGCTCCGTTGTGATTTGCAACAGCATGGTGGAAGCTCCAAAGACCGCATCGGCGCGCAACGAATACAATCTGCGGGTCGTCGAATGCCGGCTCGCAACGGCGATGATCGCGCGCGAGCTGCAGTCGCGGTTCGGCATCCGAAGTGAATTCCGGCTGCCCGCGGATCTCGAAACCGAGCTGGCTCGGCTGGACGCCGGAACGCGCGACCTGATAACCGACCACGCGCTCGCCGATCATCCGATGCGCGCGGCTGAGATAGCCGATAGGCTCGGCGTCACGCCGGAAGAGATTGCCGCCGATTACTGCGCCGTCCTCGACGGCGGCTCGGTCTGCGAGCCGGAGAACGGTTTCGCGCTGAACAGCCGTTACAGACATGTCGTCTCAGAAGCCGCCAGAGTGGAGGCGGCGGAGCTCGCGCTGCTGCGCGGCGATGCATCGGACTTCGGAAGGTTGATGGACGAGTCGCATCGCAGCTGCCGTGACGATTACGGAGTCAGCTGCCCCGAGCTCGACGAACTCACGGTTCTCGCGAAGGAAGCGGGCGCCCTGGGAGCGAGGTTGACAGGCGCGGGTTTCGGCGGATGCACTGTCAACCTGGTCCCGTCGGGGAAAGAGATATCGTTCATGCGCTTCATGCGCGAAGCGTATTACGCTCCAAGGGCCGGTCTGATGGCGGAGAGAGGCATTCGGCCGGAAAACGCCCTTTTCGCCTGCAAGGCCGCCGGCGCCGCGGCAGTCCGGGACTCAGCCGGCGCGGATCACCCGGTCGATGCCTGAATAATCCTTTACGACAGCTTCGATCCCGAGTCGGGCCTCGCTGAAAATCGCGCGCACGGCTTCCGACTGCCCGTAACCGATTTCCACAAGCAGGCATCCGCCGCTCATCAGCAGTTCGCGGGCGATGAGCGCGTAACGGCGGTAAAAAGTTAACCCGTCCGCGCCGTCCGTATAGGCGGCCCGCGGTTCCCAAATGCGGATTTCTTCTTGAAGCTCGGAAATATCCCCTTCCGGAATGTACGGTGGATTGGAGACCACGAGATGATAGGGCCCGCCGAATTCTTGCGGATTCTCCCGCAGCACGTCCGCCTTTCTGAATACTATTTTGTCCTGAACTCCGTGCATGGAGGCGTTTTCCGCCGCCAACTGAAGCGCCTGCGCGCTCGCGTCGATGGCTGTTATCTCCGCGTCGTGCAGGTTGCATGCGAGCGCCACGCAGATCGCGCCGCTGCCGGCGCCGATGTCGAGCAGGCGGGGCGTCGTGCCGGAGAATTTGTCCCTGGCTGTTTCGATCGCAAGCTCGACGAGATGTTCGGTTTCCGGTCTGGGAATCAGCGCGTCCGCGGTGACGCGGAAATCCAGGCCGTAAAATTCCGTCCGGCCGAGTATGAGTTGGACCGGTTCCCTGGCGAGCCGCCGCCGGATCATCGAACGATAGAGATCCAGTTCTCCTTCGCGCATCGGCTGTTCGAAGCGCAGATAGAGCTCGAGCCGTGTGCAGTTCAGCGCCGCTGCAAGAAGCAGTTCGGCCGACCGGCGCGCTTCACCGACGCCTTTCTCTTCAAGGAAGGCTGACGACTTTTTCAGCAGCGATAAAACGGTTTCAGTCGCCACGGCTGTCGGCCGGTCGGGACTGAGCTGCCTTGGCGCCGGCCGGTTCCGTGAAAACCAGCGGAATCGCCTCGCCGATACTCGAGATGGGAATGATATTCATGCCTTGTCTGATCGCTTCCGGCACCTCGCGGAGATCCGGTTCGTTGTCCGCCGGAAGAAGCACCGTTTTGATCCCGTGTCTTCGAGCCGCCAGCAGCTTCTCGTTGAGTCCGCCGATGGGAAGCACTTCTCCATGCAGCGTTATTTCCCCCGTCATGGCTACGTCCGACCGGGCAGGGCGGCGGCAAGCCGCGGAAATGAGCGCCAGAGCCATCGTCAATCCCGCGGAAGGACCGTCCTTCGGTATCGCGCCTTCCGGTATGTGGATATGTATATCTTTTTTTTCGAGGGCGTCCGCCTCGAGACGCAACTCGGACGAGTGGGACCGCAGGTAACTCAGCGCGGCCTGCGCGGATTCCTTCATGACGTCGCCCAGCTGGCCGGTGAGCGTGAATTTGTCGGCGCCGGGCATGAGCGTGACGTCAACGTGGAGAATGTCGCCTCCTGCGCTGGTCCAGGCGAGGCCGGTCACCGAGCCGATTTTTGGAGGAGGCCTTTTTTTCATGCGGTGCCTGGGCACGCCGAGGAATTCCTCGATGTTTTCCGCTTTCAGGCGCACGGACGTGCGCCGCGCGTTTTTTGATCCCGAAGCATGGTCGCGGGCTTCCACGACTCGTCCGGCGATTTTCCTGCAGATGGTCGCTATGCCGCGCTCGAGATTCCGCACGCCGGCTTCGAGAGTGTATTCGCGGATGATCCTTAGAATGGCGCGATCGTCGAAACGCGCCGTGTTACGGGAAAGCCCGTGCAATTCCGTCTGCTTGCCGATTAAAAAACGCTTGGCAATCTCGATTTTCTCATGCTCCAGATATCCGGGCAGCTCGATGATCTCCATCCTGTCCTGCAACGGCAGTGGAATGTTGAAGCGCACATTTGCGGTGGTGATGAACAGCACTCTGGAAAGATCGAAATCCACATCGAGATAATGATCGTTGAACGCGCAATTCTGCTCGGGGTCGAGGACTTCGAGAAGTGCCGAGGACGGATCTCCCTGGAAGGTGCTGCTCATCTTGTCGATTTCGTCGAGCAGCATCACCGGATTGGCGCTGCCGGCTTTTTTCAGGGCCTGTATGATTTTGCCCGGCATGGAGCCGATGTATGTGCGCCGGTGGCCACGGATCTCCGCTTCATCGTGCACGCCGCCGAGCGAAATCCGCACGAATCGCCGGTCCAGCGCGCGGGCGATGGACTTGCCGAGCGAGGTCTTGCCGACGCCCGGCGGACCCACGAAGCACAGTATCTGCCCTTTCATCTCTCGCACGAGGTTCAGCACGGCGATTTGTTCGAGAATCCGGTCCTTCGGCTTCTCGAGCCCGAAGTGGTCTTCGTCGAGAACGTCCTTGGCATTTTTCACCGAAAGATTGTCGGCTGTCAGCGTGTTCCACGGCATGGCGAGCAGCCAGTCCAGGTAGTTCCGCGAGACCGTTGCTTCGGGCGACATAGCCGGCATGCGTTCGAGTTTTTCGAGCTCATCCAGGGCCTTGCGATGCGCGTTTTCGGGGAAACCGGCGGATTCGATCTGCTTTTTCAATTCGCCGAATTCACCGGATGACGAAAATTCGGCCCCTTCGTCGAGTTCGTTCTGAAGAAGCCGTATCTGTTCCTGTATGATGTATTTGCGCTGCGAGCGCTGTATCGTGGACTGAACCTTGCCGTCGATTTCAAATTCCATCTTCATGATCTCGATCTCGGTGCGAAGCAGGCGGATCACTTCGTAGAGCTGTTCTTCGAGATCCTCGATCACCAGTATTTTCTGTTTGACATCCACTGATGTCAACATGCCGGCGGCCGCATAGAAGAGTTTTCTCGCCGGATCTCCGAGACCATCATAAGCGATCAGGGTTTCGTTTGGAATGCTCCGGTGCATTTTCACATATTCCCGGAATTCCGAGTCGAGCTGTCGAACGCTTGCTTTGAGCCGCGTCGAATCGGAGTACACTGGTCTAATCTTTCTGATTCTGACGCTGCGCGCGGCGTTTTCACCGCTGACGAACTTGACGACCTTGGCTTGCACGAGACCGTCCACGAGCACTTTAAGCAATCCGTTCGGCAGTTTCAGAACCTGCAATATCTTCACGACTGTTCCCTGCTGATGCAGATCAGCGAATTCCGGTTCTTCGTCGAGTGGATTTTTCTGCGCGCAGACAAAAAGGAACTTGTCGGTGTCAATGGCCGTGTTCACGGCCTCTATGGAGGAGGCGCGTCCGACCAGAACCGGAAAGATCATGTGCGGGAATATCACGACGTCCCTGAGCGGCAGCAGCGGCAACACGCCAGGTATCCTTTCGATTTCCTGATCCTGCTCGCTTACAAATTCCTTGCTCATCTCGTTCCTTTGTATTGATACAAAGAAGCAACTTACGCGATGCGGGTGCCGCGTGTCAATGGAGAACTTTGGAAATGATTTTGGGCACTGATTTGACTTGCAATTCTTCCGATCGGTTGTATCGCCTGTCCAGCCGTGAGTTGAAGTCCGCCTTTGTCCCGCTTCCCACCGCGTCCCGCGGCGCGGAACTTGCGACTACGCTTCGTTTCGGCGGACAGGGCGGTGGACGTGACGCGGTTCTTCGGCGGACTTTCAGCCCGCGTGTGCTCTTTTGCCCTCGCGCGTCCCTCGCCTGATTTCAGCTGGCGCTCGCGATTAAATGTCTCTGTGCGAGTTTGAAAGGGCTTCGTCTCAAATTCGTTCCATCCTTTGTGCATTGAGTCGTCTTCTCCCGGCGCCGCTGAAAGCGCAAGGCCAGGTCCGCCGTGGACTAAAAAGCCGGACTCAAATTTGAGCCCCTTCCCGGAGTCGTTTTTACCCGAAAAACACGACTTGTATTACTCTGGTGTTGCCGGGGAAAAATTAAGCCCTATAAAAACAGGGCTTTTGTAGCGGGGATAGGACTTGAACCTATAACCTTCGGGTTATGAGCCCGACGAGCTACCAATTGCTCCACCCCGCGGTCAATTTTAAAGATATCTAAACAAATGATGATTTCCA
Source organism: uncultured Chromatiales bacterium (assembly GCA_964388275.1). Taxonomy (GTDB): domain Bacteria; phylum Bacteroidota; class Ignavibacteria; order SZUA-365; family SZUA-365; genus JARYLZ01. Next base: position 47,494 of record CAYLZD010000008.1, on the reverse strand, counting down.
AATCCGAACCAGTACTCGGCCACACCGTCGCCGTGCTCCGCGGCATCCGGCTTCCGCGATTTCCCATCGGGACATTGTGATTCTGGAATTCGATCCTGGACTGTCGCTCGAATCCGAAATCGACCGCGCTATGATGGCACCGGAATCGCTGTCGCCGTCGAGGACCATATCGTGGGATCTCGCGGCGAAACAAATCCTCCTCCCGCGTGTCATTGTCTGTGGGGCGTCAAGTCCGCATTTTCCGTTCACGGGCACATTGAAGACAGACAAACCAAATAACAGAATCCATGAGCCGCGTCGGCCGGCATGCCTGTCGGACGACGAACTGTTCGTCGAACTGAGACGGGAAAAACAGGCCGCGGACGGAGCGTTCGCGGAGCTTTACGCTCGCCACTCGTCGCGCATCTGGGCATACTGCCGCTGCGTGTTCGGCGGACGCGTGTCGGCGGAGGACATTTTTCAAGAAACTTTCGTCCGTTTCTTCGAGCGAGGCAGGGATGGGACGGCAGTCAGGAACGTCCCGGGCTACCTTCTCATGATCGCGAGGAATCTCTGCCTGAACGAAAAGCGCGGCAGAAAGGAAACTGTACCGTTCGAGAATCTGAATATCGCGGCCAGCGACATGCCGCTTGAAAGGACGGAACTGCTGGGGCTCGTTAACTCTGCCCTTGAACTGTTGCCGGACGAGCAGAGGGAAGCGTTTTTCCTGAGGGAATACGAGGACCTGCCGTATACGGAAATCGCTTCAATACTCGGAAGCACCGAGTTGTCCGCCCGGTTGCGAGTCTCGCGGGCGCGGAAGAAAATCCGGGAGATACTTCAGCCGTACATGACGGAATTGGCGCAATCCTAGGCAAGCGGAGAGAAATTCACATGACCGATTACATCACTGACCCGAGGGACCGCTTGCTCGACGCCGCGCTCGACGGCGAGCTTGACGCGGCGCGGGAGGCGAAGCTGTTCGACGAGCTCGCAGTCGATGCTGCCCTGCGCTCCGAACTCCGCGAAGCTCAAGCCATACGCGGCGCCGCGCGCGCGTATTCCGCGTCGATGATTCCTCCGGCTGAACTTGGCACGAGACTGTTTTCACGTCTCGGTGTCGATGTCGCGCCGCTGATTACTTCCTCGGCGAGCCTGACGGCGCGCCTCCAGTCGCTACGCGGCCGCACGCCTTTCTTCATCACTCTCGGAGGCGCCATCCTGTTGGGCGTTGGAGCGCTGTATTTTTCGGGAACGGGCGTCTTCAAGGACGAAGCGGCTGGGACCTCCACGATGGAAGAAGTCATGGAAGAACCCGTCACCGGAACACCGGTGACCGCGGAGAGGATCTTCGGCGGGGATGCACTGTCGGAAAGGAGGCCCAACTCGACTCCTGCCTCGGGCCATGCTCCGGTTTCGCCGGGAGAAGCTGAACGAAAGAATGCTTGGCACACGACACCGCGCTCCGGCCGGACTTTGCTCGCGGAGACCGGTCCGGTAGCGATGAGTGAGAACACGCCCGGTCTGCGTCAAAATGCTGAAAAACGGCCCGTCGCCGGCGCCCGCCCGGCTGCAGGAGATGCATACGACGGGCCGGTCGCTCCGAATGCCGCGGCAGATCCCTCGACGGGGAAGCCCCGGACGCAAGCCGCGTACCCGGCCGCATCGATCCGGCCGGAACCGGAAAGCGCCGGTGAAGCTGCGCTCATCGCGCGCGTAATTCCGCTTTTCACGCCTCGCGGGAAGGACGGCGCGAACGAGCCGGCGGAGTTCGACATCCGGCTTGAGCCTGCGACATCTTTCATGCCTGCGGCGCGCAGCGGATTCTCCGCGAGATGGCGCGGTTACAGCGCGGCTTCGTCTCCCTCGACCGCCTTGCCCTCAAAATCGGATCCCGTTTTCCGGAATATGGCGGCGGCGGTTCTGTATTCAATCACCGAAGAACATGCAATCGGCATAGAAGGGGGACAGGAGGCCTTCCCGCAGAAATTCGACGGCATCGAAAACGGCCTGCGCGTGAGCTACGAGCAGAACCTTCTAACGCCGTGGATGACCGGCATTTACAGATACAGGCCGCTTTGGGCCAAGCCTTCGAGCGCGCTGTCGCCGTTCATTTCACTCGGCGCCGGTGTAAACAGAGAGGGATGGCCGACGGGACGCGCCGCTCTGGGGGCGCAGTATTCTCTTACGAGAATGATCGCCGTGGAGGCGGCCGTTGAAGGAGCGCTTCTCGCGTTTCCTTTCAAGGATCACTGGTTCTCAACAGGAAAAATCGGTGTGAGCTATGGTATCCTCGTGTCGTTCTGAACGGCATGCGCGTATCACCGCGCATTTGCTTGTGGTGATCTCCGTATTCTCCTTTTTGTCTGCGGGCTGTGTTTCACCGCTGGAACCGGATACGCCCAGACTGCGCACGGTATCGGGCCAAACACCGCCGGATACTGCTGGAATACCACGGTGGCTGCCTGCGGTTCTGGCGGTCACGGCTACCGAGAGCGGGATGCCCTGGCCTCACCGTGTGAATGTCTCTTTTGCCGAAGTGGATACATCCGGTGGAGAAACCGTGATCCGATTCCGTTACTCCGGCACCCACACTCCTCCATACAACACGCTGATCAAGTTTCTGCTGACTTTTACAGTCGCCGATTCGACCGCCGCCGGGGTGTCGGTTTCGCTCGATACCGATCCCGGCTCGGGCCGGGGAGCATCGTTCGTAACAGCGAAAAGCATTGATTCCACCACCGCGATGCCGCTGGAAACCATAGTGATCGACGGCCCCGCGGAAGGAAACACGGTTCTTCTGCTTCAGCGGGAAGCGGGGAAAAACAGTGTAAGCGGGACCTTCTTTGCCGGGCTTACACGGTACAGGATGAATCTAGAAGCCGACATCAGGATAACCTGGTGAAAAAGCAACGCCGGAGACCGGCTGGAGAACAGACGAGCACCGATCGGGATAATCAAGTTCAAGCATAGACGGCATCACTTCATCAAACAAGGAGCGACTCAATGAGACTTTTCGCAACAACCATGCTCATCACTGCGCTTTTGGCGGTATCGGCTCCGATTCTGTCGGCGGGCGGCGGAGTGCGTTTTTCAACAACTCCGCCGGACACGGGTTTTGTCGGCGTGGAGTACGTTTACGACGCCGACGCAGTCGGACCGAATCCCTCCGACCTGGTCCGCTACAGGTCCGCAAACCTGCCGAGCGGCGCATCACTGGACACGGTGAGCGGGGTATTCAGATTCACCACCGGAGCCGAAGGAAGGGTGACCTTCACCATCACCGCATACCTGGCCGCCGATCCGAATATCGCCGCGACTCAGACCTGGAAAGTCGTTTTCGGCCGGGATTCCATCTTGAATCCCGGCGGCTGCGGCGCCATCGCGGGCATCGTCCTTGATCAGAACAGTTCGCCGGTCGATGGCATGGCATACGCGCGCCGCGCCGGAGATCCGGCGGCCGCGTTCATTTCAACCAAAATCCTGAGGGGAGGGTTTTTCATTCAGACGCCCGACAGCGCCGAATATGTCGTGAAAGTGACGGGAAGCACTTTTGCGACAGAGTGGTATGATGATTCCGATACGGAGGCGAATGCGACGCCGCTGCTCGTGCGCTGCGGCGACACCGTACGGATCGCCGTGACAGTTCAATCAGCTGGAAGCAAGACCATCAGCGGGCGGGTCCTTTCGGCGGCCGACAGCAGCGCTTTGACCTATGCCAAAGTCCTTGCCGTCTCATCCACCGGCGCGAGTTATCATGCGTACACCACGCCGACCGGAACGTACTCCTTGCCTTTGCCGGAGGGCGGAAAGTACATTCTCTACGCGAAGGACATTTCCGGAGCTCATTCGACCATTTACTACGACGGGGTGTCCGACAAGTCTCTGGCCACTACGATCGATCTGACCGCCGATCTCGCGGGAATCGATTTCTATCTGCCTCGCGTTCAAGTTTATCGGAACGGCTTGGAAGGATTTGTAAAGGATTCATCAGCGTCTTCTTCGGTTGCCGCCATGGTTAAGCTGTTCCGGATCGAGGGCAGCGATCCGTCTAGAACGGCCGTCAAGGTTGCCGTAACGGACACAGACAGCGCGAGACTCGACGGACGTTTCATGTTCTACAACCTCGAGCCGGGCGCCTATATAATCTACGTCATTCCTTACTCGAAGGATTACGTTCCCGGTTACTATGTGCAGAACGATCCGGCCGTCTCGGACTGGCTGAGCGCAACGCAAGTGCCGATCGACTCGGAAACGGTTTCCACAGGCCACATCGTCCGCCTGTCCAGACGCAGCGGTTTGACGGGCGGAGGAATACTCCGCGGCACGATCGCCGCGAAAGTATCAGGCTTTGCGGGTGATACGGCGCCTCTGTCGGAGGCGACCGCGCGCGTGACCGACATGAACGGAAGCGTCAGTTCCTGGAACGTAGCGGACGCATCCGGAGCTTATGAAATGCGCGATCTGCCGCAAGGCGCCGTGACCCTAATCGTGGACATGCCGGGTTATCAGCCATACAGCACCATCCTGGAGATCCCCTCGGGTTCGAATCCGGTGAATCACACCGTGGAGATGACGCCGCTCGGTGTCACGTCCGTCGATGTCGCGGCGCCGGCCCGTGAAGCGGGATTCACGTTGCATCCGAATCCGGCGAGCGGTTCGATCGTAGTCTTGTTCACAGAACCGATCGATCGGGCGGGAGCGATGCAAGTGTACAATGCGCTCGGCATCCTTGTTCGTTCCTCTGCGATCGCCGAGCGCACCGCGACGGTCTCGCTGGATATCCAAGGATTGCCGGCCGGGGTATACCTCGCCGTTCCCCCCGGAGGAAAGGCCGGGCGGCCGTTCCGCATCGTCAGATAAGCGCGGTCTGAAGCAGATCCATGAAAAAGGATGACACGGCGTGGGTATTTCCCATGCCGTGTCCGTCTTTTTCATCTTTTTTCAGACAACCGGTTAAACCGAAACGGCCGTGATGGTGTCGAATGCTCGTATTCACGCGGAAATCGTTGAAGCACGATTAGTTCATTATCCCAACCAAAATGATTGGAGAGCTCACATGAAACACTGCAGTCTTTTTCCGGTTATGTTCGCGCTTTCGATACTGTCTCTCGTCTCCGGTTGCTCAAAGGACAATTCGACGGAACCGGTGGGATCCGAAGAGGAATTGTTCGCCGCTTTCGCAGCCGGCCAGGACGACGCCACGAGGGACCTCTTTCTCACCGACGTCGAAGCCCTCGATGAGACAACGGCTCTCAAGGCCTTGCTGCCTAACCTGCAGAAAGCGGGACTGGCCCCCATCACGCCGCTCCGCTGGGGCCGCCGCATCGACAGCGTGAGCCGGGCCTTATCACGCCCGATAACCATGCTCGGGGATACGATGGCCATTGCTCATGTAACGGCGACCATCAACGGGCGCTTCATCATTCAGGCCTTCGACGGACAGGATACGGTCGTCATACAAAAACCGTACACGGAGACTCTGGTGAGGAATCTGCGTTTCGAACGAGTCGCCCGGACGCGCTACGCCCGCCTGAATTGGCGACTGGATGCGGTGTCGGTGATCAACGGGGGAACTGCATCCCCCGCCGCGAACATCACGAAGGTGGAGGTCGTGGGACCCAACAACACTCTCGTGGTCACGGATCCGGACAACTACTTCCTCGAGCTGGAGCGCCGCTGGGTAAGGCAACTCCCGGTGTTCAACAACGTGCCGGTGACCATCAAGGTGACGGTGGAGAGCTCGAAACCGGACGCGGAGATAGTCGCCCTGCACCATCTCCCCGGTACTTTCGGGCTTCATCATACGCCCTTCACGATGAGCTCCGAAACGCAGAACGCCGCCACCTGGACGCGCGTGTACGAGAAAAGCTGGACGATCAGCGGCAGCATCAGGAAATTCGCGCATCTGATGGTCAGCGCCACCACCCGCGAATCTCTCCATGACAACGGAACCGGCAATTTCTCCAGCACGGTGTGGGGGATTCCGTACAAGCACAGCAATTGAGCCCGGGGAGTCCGCGGATCACCAATCCGGAAACTCGGTCCTAAGCGCGCAAGAACATAGGCAGCACGGATACTGAAAGGCTGCGTTTCACCTTCGTCGCGCGGCATTTTCTTCGTGTCTTTGTGTCCGTGAGGTTTAACCCAAGTCCCCAATCTTCTCCGCAAATAATCCTTGAAAATCCGTACTTGGACTAACGATTTTCAAGGATTAGGGACGGAGTATGTCCTTGCCGGACAATCCGGGCTCGACCGTCGCCGGTATCACACGGTCACCTTCCAAGGTGTATGATCAGGATCCTGCCCGAAGGCTTCGATGACCGCCTTCTGACGGAATGTAAAAATCCGGCGCAGCTGTTTTCGCACGAGCGGTAAGGCAAGCTCGCTGAGCGGGTACAACGGCAGCGCGTATTGCACGGTGTCGCGGATCACGGTTTTTCCGTCCCCCGCTTCCATATGGTGTTCGTGATGCCACAGCGCATACGGACCCCGCAGCTGTTCATCGACGAAGGAGTGGGGAGGATTCCAGCTTGAAATCAGCGTGCGCCATTTGAAACGCAGTCCGAAGAGTCCGAGGCCGTAATCGATGAGGCATCCTTCCCGGAGTTCGATGGGCTCTTCGTTCAAGATTTTAAAACGCAGTTCCGGCGGGGTGATGCGCTCGAGGTTGCGTGCGTCGGAGAAAAAGGCGAAGATTTCCTCGATTGGAAGCGGGAGTTCGAGTTCGGCTGATATTGTGCGTGTTTTCATGTTAAGATAACGTGGGGCGGGGGTGAAAGGTGCCGTGGGGGTTGAAATAGGTGAAGGGTGAAGGGTGAAGGGTGAAGAGGGAAGAGGGAAGAGGGAAGAGGGAAGATGGAAGATGGGCTTGATTTGTATATATGAATAGTCCTATATTGGAACAATCCTATATATGAACAAGCAGATAATATCCGATGTCTCTACCACACGTCATTCTCGGTTTTCTCAATTACGCGCCGGCCACCGGCTACGACCTTAAAAAGACCTTCGATGCCACCGTGCGGCATTTCTGGCCGGCGGATCAAAGCCAGATTTACCGCACTTTGGCGCGGCTCGTGAATGACGGCGCCGCAAGTCTGGAGGAAATTCCGCAATCGGGCAAGCCGGCCAGGAAACTCTATCACATCACGGACAAAGGGAGAAGCGAGTTGATGAACTGGCTTCGCGAATTCCGTCCTCCGGAAAACGCCCGGAATCCGTCGCTGATACAAGTGTTTTTCGGCGGCAACCTGAACGATGATGAGATGCTCGGCAGGCTGGAAAAAGTGGCGACCGGTCTGCGGGCGGAATTGGAGATATACGGCGACGTTCCTTCATGCGTAGCCGGCCTGGCGCCGATTGCACTCGCTGATAGAGAGAAATTCTTCTGGATGTTGACGCTTGAATACGGTCTTGCCGTGACGCGCGCCGAGCTCGAATGGCTCGAAAGCGTCATCTCCCGGATCCGACGCCGGCAATTCACGAATGATGCTATCGAAACAGGCGTAAGGAAAAAAACAACTCCCCGCAAGCGACGGGCCGGGAATGCCCGCAGAGATGCACACTAACCCGAACCGGTTGGCGTTACAATGAACCTGAAGGCTGTTTCGATCATGGCCGGCATCGCAGCCATCGAGCTGCTATGCGGTGTTTCGAATTCATCGGCGCAAAACGATGAGCGCAGCGGCGCTGTGGCGGGCGTAGTCATCGACGCCGAAACGCGCGCGCCCCTGATCGGCGCCGCGGTTGCGCTGTTGCATTCGAAACGAGGGAGCGCGACGGATACATCCGGACGTTTCGAGATCGCCGCTGTTCCGGTCGGAGTCCATGCGCTGCGCGTCACTTACATCGGTTATCACACTGCCTCCCTGACGGATATCGTCGTGCGCTCCGCCCGCGTCACGGAAGTTGAGATCGCTCTGAGGCCGAATTCCCTGCGACAGGCTGAAGTGGTGGTGGAAGCCGGCTTCTTCGAGTCGGGCCGCGACGTCGCGATTAATGACCTGTCGTTGAGCTCTGAGGAAATAAGGCGCGAGGCGGGAACCGGAGGCGATCTGAGCCGCATACTCATGTCGTTTCCGTCGATCGCCAAAGGGAACGATACACGCAACGATCTTGTAGTGCGGGGCGGCAGTCCCATCGAGAACGCTTTCTTCGTGGACGGCATCGAGATACCCAACATCAACCACTATCCGCAGTTCGGCGCCTCGGGAGGCGCCATCGGGATTCTGAATATCGATGCGATAAGGGACGTGTCTTTTTCGGCCGGCGGCTTTCCTGCGCGTTACGGGGACCGGCTTTCGTCCGTGACGGACATCGCTTTGCGAGAGGGCAGCCGCGAATCGTTGGATTTCCAGGCTGACCTGCACTTCATGGGCGCGGGTCTGCAGGCCGAAGGCCCTTTGCCTGCGGTCGACGGCTCCTGGTTCTTATCCGCGCGCAGAAGCTATCTGGATTTTCTGTTGAAGACCTTTTCGAGCGAAGCGCTGACCTCCATGCCCGCCTACGGCGACGTGCATGCAAAAGTCGCAATCGACCTGGGCGGCGCGGGACAGCTTCACCTGCTCGACATATTCTCAATGGACGCTTCCTCCAGCACGCGCGAGGATGCGCTGGAAAACGGGGAAAACTCCTTCGGATATCTGAATACGGTTCAGAACACCGCAGGCATGGCATGGAAAAAAATCTGGGGAAGCGACACATACTCGTCGGCGACGCTGGCGCATACATATACAATGTTCGATCAGGGATATGCGTCGGCGCGCGACAGTGAACAACTCATGACAAACGCCTCGAACGAGCAGGAGTGGAAACTGCGAGCCGTGAATACGTTCCGTCTGAGCGGCGCCCTGACTCTTGAAGCCGGTCTCGATGCGCGCCTGAGCCGTTACAATCTCGATATGCTCTACGGCGCCGGCCCGGATCCGCTCGGCAATCCGGTTCCGCAAACGGTATTGTCGGGAGTGTATTCCACTTTGCGCGGCGGCGCTTTTCTGCAGGGACAGTGGCGCCTGCTGCAGGAGCTGTTCGTCGCACCTTCAGCGCGTATCGACTACGATGATTTTACCCGACGCACGGAGATTTCACCGCGCCTGTCCATTGTATGGGAAGCGCTGTCCGTTGCGACGGTAACGCTGTCGGGCGGAGTTTACAGACAGAACCTGCCGGCCGTACTTACGAAACAAAGCGGCGCCGATCGTAATCTGAGTTCACCGACTGCTTGGCATACGGTTGCCGGGCTTTCATATCTGCTTGCACCCGATACCCGCATCCTGCTGGAAGCTTACGACAAGCGTTACGAGCGGCTTCCGATGGATCCCGCTCAGCCGTCGCTTTGCGTTCTCGATGAGCTGGCACTAACGATGGATTATTTCCTGGGTCACGGCAAGCTGACCGATGCAGGTGTCGCCAGATCCACGGGTGTGGAATTCAGCCTGCAGAAGCGCATGGTGAAGGACCTTTACGGCACGGTGAGCGCCTCGCTCAGCTGCTCGCGGTACAGGGGCCTCGACGGCGTCTGGCGCGACCGGTCCTACGACAACAGATACACGTTCTCCGTCATGGGAGGTTACGCGCCGGGCAGGGATTGGGAGTTGAGCATTCGCTGGATATTCGCGGGCGGATCTCCATACACACCTTTCGACGAGGAGGCCTCCCGGGCAGCTCAGAGCGGCGTGTTCGACAGCGAGCGAATAAATGCCCTGCGCCTGCCGGATTATCACACGCTGAACATTCGCGCCGACAAACGCTTCTTTTTCAGCAGAACCACTCTGACCGTTTTCGTTGCGGTATGGAACTTGTACGGCCGCAAGAATGTCCCGTATTACAGGTGGAACGAAATCACAGGCAAAACCGAAGCCCCGAATCTGTGGAGCAACAATCCTCTGCCGGTTTTCGGCGTGGAGTATGAGTTTTGAGGCGTTAGACGTTAGACGAGAGAGGTTAGACGTTAGACGATGCCCCTGGGAACGTGGAACGTGAACGGGAACTTTACCTCGAAGAGATAGTCCGCCTTGGCGGGCGGTATTCAATGGGGAATGGCAAACGGGAAACGGGGCCAAGTAAATGAGTTCTCGTCCCGCCTCCGCGCCCCGTTTCGGTCCCACTTTCACTTTCACTTTCACTTTCACTTTCACCTTCACTTTCACCTTCACTATCCCCCCCTCCCGCTGGTACTACCACCTATACAAAAAGGTACTACCACCCATAGAAAAAGGGTGCTATCACCGATGCGCCGAATCATCTGATTTTGGATATTCCTCAAGTCGAAATCAGTGATCATCAACCAGCGTTCATCATTCACAAAGCTTTTTCCGGCATAATCAACTTCAACAAGGAGTAATTGTCATGAGATTATCCATCGCACAATTAATATTGCTCGCTTTACTGCCGCCGTTTCTGGCCGCACAGAATCCGAAACTGCTCAAGGATATTTATCCGAATACCGGCAACTCTAATCACAGCCATTTTACTTCGGTCGAAATGCTGAACGGGTACGCTTATTTTTCCGCGGACGACGGAGTCAGCGGCCGGGAACTCTGGAAAACGGATGGGACTACTCTCAATACGATTCTTGTCAAGGACTTGTATGCAGGGTCCGGAGAGGGTTCGAGAATCCCATTCTCAAACTATGTTTCACTTCCCCCCAACCAGAACAGCACGGGCGCATTCTTGCTCCTCAGCGGCAATAACGGGACAACAGGGAATGAGCTGTTCAAGACGGATGGGACTTCGGCCGGAACGTTACTCCTGAAGAATATCATGGCCGACAGCAAGAAGGAAATCCTGTCTTCTTCCCCTTCTGATTTCATCACATTTGGGAACACCACATTATTCACGGCCGGTATTGAAAGCAAGGTGATGCGCAATGCGATGGTTTTGGGGAGAACCTACAAGAGGGAACTCCTGCGCAGTGACGGCACAGCGGCGGGCACGGTCCTCGTGAAAAGCCTGTTGAAATCGACGGCCGATTACAATCCCGGCACAGGCGAGTGGGGAACTATTCCAAAATACATGTTGCCTTTTAACAACGCGGTCTATTTTTATGGTTACAGCAGCTACGTCGTTTTGGACAGCTTATCACTTTGCCGCAGTGACGGCACTGCGGCCGGCACATGGCGTGTATGCGCTCCGGTAAATTTCACGATGGGAAATCTGGCTTACAACTGGTACAGTTTGCCTTGCCCGGCAGACAGCAATCTCTATTTCGTCGCAAATGACTGGACAAACGGCTTCGAACTCTGGAAAACCGACGGCAGTCATGCCGGCACTATGATGGTTAAGGACATCAATCCAAACGGGGCCTCCATTCCTCGACATCTCATAGAGATGAACGGAGTGCTGTATTTCTCGGCGGATGACGGTATCAACGGCAGAGAACTTTGGAGGAGCGACGGAACCGCGCAGGGTACTGTCATGGTGGCGGATATCAATCCCGGAACTGCCGGTTCCAACCCGTGCTTCATTACCCTGCTCGGAAGTGCTCTTTATTTCACGGCGGCCGGTGAGAGCAATACGCGCCAGCTTTGGAAAAGCGACGGCACGCAGGCGGGAACCATTCTCGTGGCAACTATTAATCCTGCGGGCGACTGCGATCTCGGGACGCCGTACGAAAATCCGTGTTATTCGAAATCACGCTTTGCCGTTGCGGGCGGGAAAATATGCTTGAGGGCAACCGACGGTGTACATGGCATGGAACTATGGGAGAGCAACGGGGCAGCGGCCGGCACACGGATGCTTGCTGACATTCATCCCGGTCCGGAGGGATCCATGCCGCGGGGAGTAATTGAGATGTTCGGTAAAATACTGTTCAGCGCTGATCATCCGAGTTGGGGTTCGGAGCCTTGGGTGTTCGATCCGGCACAATCCGTCAGCCCCAAACAGATTGCCTCCATCGGCGGATCGTCGTCAACGGAACCGCGGATACTACCGCTTCACCCGAATCCAGTGTCGCTTTCCACTTCCGGCGCAGCAACAACCAGTGTCTCTGTCAACCTGTCGAGGGATTGCCATGCAAGGCTCACCTTGAGCGATTTGCTCGGCCGCGAAATTGCGCTTGTGCATGAAGGAACGCTTCGCGCAGGAATACACGCTTTGAACTTCAATCCCGGCTTGCTTGCGCCCGGAGTATATGTGCTGCATCTGCAAGCCGACGGAAGTCGCGACTCGCGAGCATTGACGGTGATTCGTTGAGACGCATGATCCCTTTCAGGATATCCTTGCGTTTCCGGGATATGCTTCATACCTTTCGTCAAAACGATTCCAATCCGGTATAGAGAGGCCCGTGGACGATTAGAGGATCAGACTGTTGGACGATCAGACGGCAGGCGTTTTATGTTGCACGCTTTCTGGTGGCACAACGCAGCTCAGAATCAGCAAAAGGACACGCAGTTTCGATTATCAAAGTATTCAGGCAACTCTTTGCCCTTTACTCTTTACCCTTTACCCCTTTCCCAGAGGCATACATGCATCCCAAATCCCTCCGCATCATCGCGATCGCGGTGGCTCTGACCGCCCAGACCGCGATCGCTTCTCAGTACGCCGAGCGCGACCGCACAGCAGTAGCCGGACGTGAAGCTTACAAATCCACACCGTCCGTATTGCTTCCGGCGCCGCAGCGGCATCTGTTAGATGAGCGCTCCCTTTTTCCCGCGACTGAAAACAGGACGTATGCCGGGGAAGGGAAGTCCCTGATTTCCGCATCGAAATCCACGATACGCTTCATACCGAACCGGGGCCAGTTGGCCGACACCGAGGGAAAGGTGCGCCCCGACCTGCTTTATACCGCTGATGCTCCAGGCGCCCGCTTGTATTTCCGTCGCGAGGGCGTGAGTTACGTGTTCACGAAACACGAGAGGCCGGAGGATACAGGTGAGGCGGGGGACCGGGCCTCGCCCGGCGGCCCGCCCTTCGATCCCGGCCGCGATCCCGGGACCTGCACGCTTTACCGTATGGACATGCTTTTCGACGGCGCCAATCCCTTCCCGCGCATAAGCGCAAGTGAGGAGCTGGAGGGTGTTTCTCATTACTACCTCGCCCACTGTTCTGAGGGCATCACCCATGTTCCGGCATACGGGTGCATCACTTACGAGAAGATATACCGGAACATAGATCTCGTGTACCATTCCTCTGGCGGGCGTGTGAAGTACGAGTTCATCGTGCATCCGGGCGGAGAAGTGTCGGACATACGACTGCGTTTCTCAGGGGCCGCAGGAATGCAGCTCGATGAGAGCGGTGATCTGCGCGTTACAACACCGCTCGGTGAAGTCATCGAGCAGGCGCCGGTGACGTATCAGCACGGCGGCCGGAGCGTGGAGTCGTCGTTCATTCTGGAGGGAGACGTCCTGCGCTACCGGGTGGGTGAGTATGACTGGACGGCAGACCTGATTATCGATCCATGGGCGACGTATATCGGGGGGAGCGCGCAGGACAACGCAACAGGAATCACCATGGATGGAAACGGTAATGTGATTATCACAGGATTTACACAAAGCATGAATTTCCCTGTCACGAATTCTTCGTGGAATAGCGGCGGCCTTGACGCTTTCACCGTCAAGTATAATGGCATCGGGATGATGTTATGGGCGACCTATTGCGGCGGCAATTCAAGAGATTGGGCTTTTGCCATATGCGCAGACGGGAGCGGTAACATTGTGATCACGGGAGATACCGGGAGCGCGAATTTCCCGGTCACGAATTCGACGACGCTCAACGGAATATATAATATGTTCGTTGTGAAGTTCACCGTTAACGGGACTGTGCTCTGGGCGACCTATTACGGTGGCAACGGAGGCACATATGGGAATGGAATCGACTTTGACGGAAATGGAAATATTTTAATCGTTGGTCACACGAACAGTACTAATCTGCCGGTTACCAATTCATCCACTCTGTCCGGTACATGGGACGGCCATGTCGTCAAATTCGATGCGAACGGGACTGTAAAATGGGCGACCTATTACGGTGGCAGTTACCAGGATCAGGTTATTGCGATTGCCACGGATGTTAGCGGAGATGTTTTTTTTACCGGATGGACCCAGAGTCCTGATATTCCAGTCACGAATTCGTCACAATTCTGTGGCGGCTATGATGCATTCATTGCTAAACTCAACGGAAACGGAGCAGTCCAGTGGGCCACTTATTGCGGTGGCGGAAACACAGATCAAGGATATGGGATCTCCGTTGATGGAAACGGATACGCGGCAGTAACCGGCACAACGGCGAGTTCTAACTTTCCCGTAACGAATTCGTCAATACTTGCCGGTGGATCTGATATTTTTATCGTCAAGTACAACGGTACAGGCACTGTGCAGTGGTCCTCCTATTATGGAGGAAGCGGAAATGATTACGGTAATTCGATCGCCATGGATGGGAGCGGAACGATTGCGATCGGAGGGAATACAACAAGTATGAATTTTCCTGTCACCAATAATTCGACACACGCCGGAGGTGAAGATGCGTTTGTTATGAAGCTCAACAACAGCGGTACCCTGCTCTGGGCGACATACTATGGAGGAAACGGGATTGATAGGGGCAACGACATCGCAGTGGATGGAATCGGAAGTATCGCGATTTCCGGACTAACATACAGCATGAATATCCCTGTTACGAATTCGTCGGCGTACGGCGGAGGACCGACTGATGGATTCGTCGTTCACTTCGATGCTAACGGTACTTTCCCTGTTGAACTGTTATCCTTCAGCGCACAACGGACAACAGTAGGCGAAGTCCTTCTGCGCTGGACCACCGCAAGCGAACAAAGCAACCTCATCTTTGTGGTCGAGCGCAACGCCGGAAACGAAGGGGGATGGTCATCTGTCGGAGCCGTATCAGGCATGGGAAATGCATCCTGTGAACACGCCTACAGCTTTGTCGATGTGCTCACGACGAACATTATTTCTGAGCTGTTGCTTCGCTACCGTCTCCTCCAGGTGGACTACCAAGGCTCATCGAGTTACTCTCCCGTGGTCGAGGTACGAAATCCTGCCGCGCCGCAGGAAGTGTGTTTGAGTGTTTATCCGAATCCCGCGTCGGAAAAGATCTTCGTGCAGTATTCATTGCCTGCCGCTCTTCCCGTTCGCATCATAGTCTATTCCACAACAGGACGGGAACTGTGTTCATTCGAGAGCACCGAATCATACTGGGGAGATAATCGCACTGTTATCCTGAACATTACAGGTCTTGCAGCCGGAGTGTACAATCTGGAACTCACTGCAGGCGACATGCTTCGTGTCAGGCGGTTTATCATGAAAAGGTGAGCGTATATCTCGCTCATTGGGTGCACATCTGAAGCTTGTGAATGAGAATATGGAATCAATCCTCTTGGAGGCGTAGTAATCGGTGTTGCCATGGTGCTCCGGAATACGGGTCTTTTACCGGGCTACTATGCAACGGATTCTTAAACTCAAGAACCGATATGATCCGACATGTGCACCGAAGCCGATCAATCGCGGAGATAAGGCTATGAAAAGTAATTGCGTGATTATTGTCTTTGCCCTGGCGTTTTCCACACCGGTTTTCAGCCACCAGAAGGAGAAGAACAGTACTGCAGGCCTCGTCGGCATGTTGAAAAACACCGACACGACGGAGATCAATTCAATGATAGCTTCCGTCAGCATACGGATGAAGAGAGAAAATCCCGAAAAAGCGCTTGACATCCTGCATAAGGCCTGTGACCTTTCTCGTATCATGGATTATGGATCAGGCATCAGCCGTGCGCTTGCCGGTATAGGGTCTGTTTATGGTTACAAAGGAGATAATCAACGGTCATTGGAATACGCAGAAGAATCAGTGGAGGCGGCAAGAGACCTGCCCACCAGGTTGGAACTCGTACAGGCTTTGAATCTGAAAGGGAGATCCCTGACCGGCCTGGGACGTAATAAGGAAGCTGTGGAGGTTTACGTTTATGCGCTCGATATTGCTGAGAGGATCGGCGCTGAGGAAGCGATGTCAAGCATTCTCAACAATGCTGCTTCGAGTTTGTTCTACCTCGGGCGGAATGCCGATGCCATTGAACATTGGAATCGGGCGCTGAACATTGACGAAAAAACGGGCGATTCCAGCCGTATTTGCGGCACACTGATGAATATCGGAAACGCTCAGTCGACTCCTGAATTGCGAATTCAATACTACCGAAAGGCGCTGTTACTGGCGGAGAGCATCGGCGACAGGTATATCACAGCCTTTACCCTCAGTCAGATGTCCATACCTCTGGTTGGATCAGGACGCATAGAGGAAGCGATTTCGGATCTAGAGCGCGGCCTGAAAATCGCGCTGGAAATCGGCAATGAGTACCTGCGGTGCGGGCTGTTGTTGAATCTCGGCAGCGCTTACAAGGTAAAACTCGAAGCTGCGCAGGCCTTCCGGTGTTTCCAGAATGCGCTTGAGATTGCGGTGCAATTGCGCGCTCACGCCCAGATTGCTGTTGCTTGCGCCGGTCTCGCAGCGACCTTGAACTGCGACGCCTCGAAACCTACGCAACTGGAGCGGGCTATCTACTTTGCCCGACAGGCCATCGATCAGCTGTCGGGCTCCGAAGATGTTCACGCGCAAATGACGGTGTACCAAAACCTGATCGGTTTGCACGAGTGCCGCGGCGAGCTCGAATACGCGCTGGAATACCACAAGCGCTACAATCGACTCCGCGATACAGTTTACAGCCGCGAGAGCACGGCGAAGATAGCCGAACTGAACGCCCGATACGAGACGGAGAAACGAGAGAGCGAATTGCGCGAACTACAGAACAACCGGCGCCTGCAGGACGTGGAACTCGAGAGACGGACACTGGAAATGCAGCGCGCCGCGGAGCACACCCGGCTGCTGTCGCAGAGCAACCGGCTGCAATCGCTGGAACTGGAGAACCGGGCGCGCCTGCTGGAACGGAACGCGGCGGAAAAGGACCGTCAGGAGAAGTCGATCGCCCTGCTGTCGAAGGACAGGGAACTTCAGGCCTCCGTGGCGCAGCGCGAGCAGGGACTTCGTAATTCGATGCTCCTCGGAGGCGGTCTGCTGGCGGCCTTGGGCTTTATCGCGGTGACGCGCAGCCGGCAAAAGAAGGAGAAGGCGGTACGAAGAGCGGAAACGGCGGAAATGCAGGCGCGCGCGGCCGAGGCACAGGCGGCCTTGCTGCAGTTGGAGAAGGAACGCTCGGAGAAGGAACTCAGGGAGGAATTCACAAGGAAGCTGATAAGCGCCCAGGAACTCGAGCGCGAGCGCATAGCCAGGGAATTGCACGACAGTGTCGGGCAGGAGGCGATGGTCGTCAAGAGCAACCTGCACCTTGCCCTTGCCGAAAAGCCGATCCCTGACGTGGCGAAGCAGACGCTCGAGAAGGCGTTAAGCATTGCAGCAACCATGCTGGAGGACATCCGTTTCATCGCCTACAATTTGCGCCCCGTGCAGCTTGCCCGCACCGGGTTGACTGAAACCATACGGGAGACAGCCGCCGAGATGCTGCAATCATCGCGCATCAGGGCAGAAGTGGATCTGGACGATATAGACGGCGCCCTGTCTGGGGAAATGGAGATACACATTTTCCGCATCGTTCAGGAGGGCCTTGCCAATGTGCTCCGCCATGCGGAGGCGGATTTCTGCTCCCTGGAGATTAGACGCGCAGCGGCAGGCCTGTATCTGCGTCTGCGCGACGACGGCCGCGGCTTCGATATGCGGGCGGCCGGGAGCAGGCCGCGCGGTCTCGGCCTGCAAGGGATGCGGGAGCGCGTGGGAATTCTCGGCGGAAACTGCCGCATCGAATCCGAACCGGGCCGCGGGACTTCGATCGAAATATTCGTGCCCGTTGAAATCAACAGGAGGCCGTAATGGAAAAAACGCGTCACACGGTATTCCTTGCCGACGATCATCCTATCGTTCTCGACGGCCTGCGCGAAGTGCTAAGGCGCGACGGACGCTTCGAGATCGTAGGCGAAGCGGGCAACGGCGAGGATGCCCTTCGATCAGTGCGATTGTCTCCGCCCGACGTGCTCCTGCTGGACGTAGAGATGCCGGTCAAAAGCGGGCTGGATGTGGCCGGGGCGATTCATGCCGAACAGATACCAGTCGCCGTCCTGATATTGACCATGTACAACCAGGAATCGATTTTCAACCGCGCGATGGACCTCGGCGTCACCGGCTACATGCTCAAGGACAGCGCTGGCACGGAAATCATTCGCGCCGTTACTGCCGTGCTGAACGGGGAGTACTACATAAGTCCGTCGCTGCTCAAGTACGCGCTTCGTGTGCAGCCGTCTTCACGGGACTCGGACTCCTCCGAGCTCTCCCCGATGGAATCGCGCGTGCTTGCCCTCATTGCCATGTCGCAGACGACCATGCAGATAGCGGAAGAACTGAACCTCAGTCCGCGCACCATCGAGCATCACCGGCAGCATATCTGCCGCAAGCTGCATTTATCGGGCAATTACGCCCTGCTGCGCTATGCTTTGGAGAACAAACAGGTCATAGCGCATATCAACATCTTGTGAATTGCAACCGGCGCTGAGCGAGGGATGAGAGATGGTCAAACGAGAGACGTTTAACAGAACCGTTAGACGAGAGACGTTAGACGGCGCCCCTTTACTCTTCACACTTTACCCTTTACCTCCTCACCTCTTCACGAACGACCTGACAACCACGGCGCCTTCCAATCCGCACAGCGCGAAATACACTCCTGCCGGGTATGGAGTAAGGTCGAATGTGATTGCATCGTCAGTGGCAGAACGGACCTCCAGAACGCGTCCCAGAGCATCGATTACAGTCGCCCCGGACAGGCCGCGGGCCGAGATGTTGATCGACTCGCGGACGGGCAGCGGGTAAAGCCAGATCAGTGCGGGTGCTGCATCGGCGGCGGCCGATATCGCGCTTGTGCCGTCGGGGCATATGTTCCCGTTGCGGCGATGATTGTTCTGAAACATAAGCCAGTCCGGTCCGGCGCCGCGCCCGAGTGATACAGCATATCCGCGACCGAAATTGCCGCTGAAATCCGGATACTCCGTGTGACCGCCTACGATGAAAGCATCGAGCGTGCCGTCCCCGTCGAAATCCGCGATCACGGGCGCGTGATCGATTTCGAAGCGCGCGTCTCCATAGTCGGCCGCGAGGTCGACGTCTGCGAGCGTGGATCCGTCCGTGCCTTTGAGCGCTATCAGATTGCCGTTGCTTGTGCCGAAGACTGCGTCGGGCAGGTTGTCTCCGTCCACGTCCGACAGGACAGCTCCGCGGAAGGAAGTGCCGCCGCTAGCGATCGAGTAGTCCCAGATCAGACTGCCGTCATGTGCCAATACCAGCATCTTGTACCAGTCCACGGCGACGATTTCGCAGCGGCCGTCGCCGTTCAAGTCTGCTATGGAGGCGGGGGCGCCGGCATAATACCCATCGGGATGCTCGTAAGTCCATGCGATGCTGCCGTCCTCGGCATTGAGAGCCGTTATCGTGCCGCTGTAATCCCCGATGACCAGTTCCGGCTTGCCGTCTCGATCCAGGTCCGCCACAGCCGTGCCGTGATAGACCACATCAGCGAGCGGTGTGCGCCAGAGCAGGGAGCGGTCGGAGGCGCGGTACGCATAGACGGCGTTAGTGTCACCCGCGGTGCGGTTCCAGGTGGCGACGACGAAATCGAGAGCGCCGTCGCCGTCGGCGTCCAGAAGTGTCGGCGCCGTCTGTATCCATGACCGGGTGTCGACGGCGAGTTCCCACGCTATGCTTCCGTCCTCGGCGTTCATGCAGATTACGTAGCCGCCGAACTCCCCGTGCAGGATTTCCAGACGTCCGTCGCCGTCAATGTCCGCCGCGGCGGGCGGCGAGTCGCTGCCCCGCGTTCGTGCGGTCCATTTCACCGCGCCGGTTCCGCCGTCGAAGCAGAAAGTGGTCGGATTGCAGGAAGCCGGCACTATAACGTCCGCCTCGCCGTCGTCGTCCGCATCGACTATCAGCGGCGCGACATCGTTGCATCCGTCCGTGCCGGGTCCGGCGGCGTTGAATTTCCAGAGCAACGAGCCGTCTTCGGCGTTCAGCGCGTAAATCGAGCTGTCGTTTCTATAACAACCGAAGACGAATTCGAGTTTGCCGTCGCCGTCTATGTCTCCCGCCGCGGTCTGGCCGAAGGAAGCGTCGCGCGTGTCGAAGCGCCACATTATCCGCGCGCTTTGAGCCGACGCCTTGTCCGCCGCGGCGGGGAATGAGTGAAGGAAGAGCGCGCAACACGCTGCGCCGGTGGAAATACGGGCTGCATGCAGAAGGACGGCGGTCGCTGATCGAAGTGAGAATTGCATAGTGTATCCCGGGTTTGCTGTCCGTTGAAACAGGCGGATGTCATACAACTTTATCCCTGCAAAACGAAAATGCAACTTTCGATTTGCAGGGATCATATTCTGCCGCGCGCCAGGCGTGATTCGAGAAAGGCGCGCAAACCGGCGACCGTTATTTCCGAGGTGACGCGAAATACGTCTCCCTCCGGGATAACAACGTAGTTCCTTTTCGTTCCGAGTGTCGCGATGCTCTGATGGAAGCCTTTCGACAGTCTCGGAGCGTTGCTCAGCTTGATCTCGATGCAGGACAGCGGTTTTCCCGCCTCGGTCAGCAGCACGTCGGCCTCGGCGCCGTCCTGCGTGCGGTAATAGAACATGTCGAGTCCGGGAGGTTTCAAACGCGATATCTGCTGAACAACGTACGCCTCCCACGATGCTCCGATCGCCGGGTGGCCGGGCAGGTCGCCGTAGTGGTTGAGCCGCACGAGGCGATGCATCACTCCCGTGTCGCACAGGTAAACCTTGGGAGATTTGACCAGCCGCTTGCGGGCGTTGAAGTAGAACGCCGGAAGCTTCTGAATCATGAACGCGCCCTCGAGGTAATCGAGATACCGGTGGACCGTCGGGGCGGTGACGCCGAGGGAACGCGCGAAGTTGTGCGCGTTCCAGATGCCTCCGTTGTCATGGGCGAGCATTTGCCAGAATCTTCGCATCAGAGTATTGCTGAACGAAACGCCGAAGAGCATCTGCAGATCCCGCTCGAGGAAAGTGGAAATGAACGAATCCATGCGGCTCGCGAACAGAACATCGCTGCGGGCGGTGAGCATATCCGGAAATCCTCCCCTGAACCAGTGCTTTTTCATAGCGATGCGGTCAGCGCACTCTATCAAACTGATCGGATGCAGTTGCGCCGTGTAGATCCTTCCAGCCAGCGATTCGGATACTCCCTTTACGAGTTGAGGAGAAGCGGACCCGAGCAGCAAAAAGCGGCCCGGTTTCCGATGCGCGTCGATCAGGGAGCGGAGTATAGCGAACAGTCCGGGCATTCGTTGCGCTTCGTCGAGCACGACGAGTTTGCGCTTGTTGTCCTCAAGAAATGTATACGGATCGTGCAGTTTCTCTCGGTCGATCGGATTCTCGAGGTCGAGGTATATGCTGTCCTTCCGCGAGCCGCGGACGAGCATTTTGGCAAGAGTCGTCTTACCCGTCTGCCGCGCCCCGAGGATGGCGACGGCCGGGAACGCGCGCAGGTGTTTGAGAAGCTCCGGAAGCAGTGTTCGGTCTAGCATACACACAATATACGAAAATAATCATCCCTGCAAATCGAAAGTAGCATTTTCGATATGCAGGGATAATTCCGGGCGCAACAATGGAATTATCGAGCGGGATGCCGCCCCTTCGGGGTTGACGCCGGTTCTCAAAGTCGCTTCCGCGCGTGCGCTCTCAGCACTCGCCTGCGCCGGTATTGCCGTCTAAGCGGACAATTGCATGCTGCTTGTCATGTGAATATTCGGCAAATACTGAGCTCTTCGTGTGAAGAGTGGCCGCACGTCCGGATGTGGTGTTACTCCGAATCCTGAAACGGAATATCCGACGCTTCGATACTGCCGCCTTCCTCGCCTTTGTAAATGGAGAGAGCTTCAAGGGCGCTTCCGGAGGCGGCGGCATAGATACGTCGCATGCTTTCCTGGAGCGGCATGCCGGATCTCCAGAAGGGAATCGCGCCCAGACGGAGAGGGAGCTGAGCATGCTCGATGGTTGGACTGAAACTCGTATCGACCGGAATATCCCTTGTGCCTGTGCGCCAGAAAGCCGCGTGCTCCGTCGGGAGCGGCGCCGGATTCGCCCGTGCTTCCGTTTCCGGATCTGTTTCCATGCGAGTTCCGCGCAGGCGTGAAAGGAAGTCATCGAGTTCGATGCCGCGAAGCCGAAGCAGCAGGAAAGGCCGGTCGTCGAAGGCTTCGGCGAGCAGATAATACACGGCGGCTATGTGCTTGCAGGGATTGGACCAGTCGGGGCAGGAGCAATCCGTCTTCAAATCGCCGTGGCGTTCGGGAAAAAGCGGCAGCTTCATCGATTGGAACAAACGTTCGAGTTCCTCCGGCATTTCGTTCCGGAGAAGCTGCGCGGCAAAACCGGGCTCCGACGCCAGACGTTCGAAGATGCGATCCCAATCCTTTTGGGTGAAAAGCTTCAGCTCTATTGTGACGGCATAAGGCGTCGATCTGGTCCCTTGGACTTTTGCCTTGATCGTTCCTTTTCCGATGTCGAGACTCGCTACCTGTCCGCTGCGCGCGTACGATCTGCCGCGCGATAGTCTGGCGCCGATGTTGAAACTCTCCAATACCTCGATCCATCGCCGTCCCCACCATTTCTGCGCGAAACCGCGCGAGGAGCGCTGCGCCTTAATGCCGCCTTTCACCTTTTTCGGCGGGGCCGGCGTGTAATACCAGAAATCGTCGTAGCTCATAGTCTAATCCCCCATCGCATCCTCAGTGAGGCGGACCAAATCGCGCAGTTCGTCGTTCGACAGTTTCGCCAGCCATTTCTCGCCCGTCCCTACGATGGCTGCAGCAATGCCCGACTTGCGCTCTATCAATTCGTCTATGCGCTCCTCGAGCGTTCCTGCGACGATGTATTTGTAAACCGACACGTTATGTTTTTGCCCTATGCGGAACACCCTGTCCGTTGCCTGATTCTCTACCGCGGGATTCCACCAGCGATCGAAATGGAATACGTGATTGGCCCGCGTCAATGTCAATCCCGTTCCGCCCGCTTTGAGAGATAAGATGAAGACATGGGGCGCCCGTTCGTCATTTTGAAAACGATCGACAAGTTTGGCGCGCTGCTTCCTGGAGACGCCGCCGTGAAGGAAGAATACTTCCTCGCAGAACTGTTCCTGCAGGTAGCGCTGAAGCATCCCGCCCATTTCGGAGTACTGCGTGAAAACCAGGGCGCGATCTCCAGCGCCTTGTACTTCCGTCAGCATCTCCTTCAGCCGCGACAGCTTGCCGGAACGGCCCTCGAGCGCGGAGCCGTCCCGCAGTAGATGAGCGGGATGGTTGCACACTTGTTTCAGTTTGGTCAGTAGCGCCAGCACGAGCCCGCTGCGCTCGATGCCTTCGCTACCTTCCACGTTAGCTTCCAACTCCTGAAGGACGGCCTGATACAGCGTTGCCTGCTCGCGCGTGAGCGTGCAATAAGTCTTGATTTCAAGCTTCTCGGGCAGATCGGAGATTATCGTCTTGTCGCTTTTTTCGCGTCGCAATATAAACGGCGCGCTGATCGCTTTGAGTTTGAGAGATGATTTTTCGTCCCTGTAGATCTGAATCGGCAGAAGAAAGCTGCTATTAAACGCTTTGCGACTGCCCAGCAGACCCGGATTCAGGAACTCCATCAGGGACCACAGATCGCCGACATGATTTTCGATCGGCGTGCCGGTGAGGGCCAACCGGTATCCGGCACCCAGACTTCGCGCTGCCCGGGCCTGCTTCGTGTCGGGATTCTTGATGTTCTGCGCTTCGTCGAGCACGATGCCGGCCCAGTCGACATCCTTGAGCGCGTCCGCATCACGGTGCAGAAGTCCGTAGCTGGTGACGACGACGGCGGACTTCTTTACTATTTTCCTGAACGCCGCGCTGCGCGCTCTGTCGGGGCCGTGATGAACATGTACGCTCAGCGCGGGTGTGAATTTCTCAGCTTCCTTTCTCCAGGTGTTCACGACCGTCGTGGGGCAGATCAACAGGACAGGTCTTTTCTCGCCCTCCTCGCGCTCGCGCTGTATGAGAGCAAGCGTCTGCACCGTTTTGCCGAGGCCCATATCGTCGGCGAGGCAGGCGCCCAAAGCCCATCGCCGCATGAATCCCAGCCACGAGTAGCCGCGTTGCTGATATGGACGCAGTCTGCCGGTGAAACGCGCGGGAGGGTCGAGTAGAGCCGCATCGTCTTCCCTTTGCAGAACCCGCATCAATCCTTGCAACCATCCGTCCGCTCCAACGCGATCGATGGGGATATGCAGCCCCGGTACATCAGCGCCCAGCGCCAGTCGCACGATTTCGCGCCCCGTCAGTTTCGAACCGCGGCCCGCCTCGATGTAGGACAGAGCGGTCTGCAAGTGTTTCTGATCGATCAGCACCCACTGACCTCGAACCTTCACGAGCGGAATTTTCAGCTTCGCGAGTCTCCGGAGCTCTGCAGCATCGATAATCTGTCCGCCGAGAGACGCCTCGACGTCGAAGTCGACGAGCGAATCAAGGGAGAGCGGGCCGTTGTTGACTTTGGGACCGCTCTTGGCCCGCACGCTCAAACTGATGCCGTGCTCGGTGCCTTTCCCGATCCACCAGGATGGAAGTATCACTCCGAATCCGGCGGATCGCAAAATGTCGGCGCGAGTGCGGAGAAAATCGACGGCGCCAGCAGTGTCGAGAGGAAACCCGGACGGTTGTTTCGTCTTGAGAGATCGAGCGATCGAGGGATCCAGACCCGACGCCTGTCCAAGGGCGGATAAGATAAACTCCAGCGTATTGCCTTGCCTCTCGAACTCGCGCAGCGCGGCGCCTTTCTGCGACCATAATTCGGCTACAGGCGCCATCATGGAAGGTTCGCTCTTGAGTTGAAGCAGATACTCGACCTTCCAGCCTCCCGAAGCGGCCTTACTGCCTTCGCTTTCTGGTTCGGACATGCGGAAGCAGAGTGTGAACGGCGAGGCGCTGGTCAGGTTTACCGGACGTCTCCAGTGCGAGAGTTGCTCGGAGAAAGCTGACATTTCGCGATGATCCTGCCAATGCACGACACTGTCCTCCGAACTCAAAGCGTCGAGCCAGGCGTCGTGCAAACTCTCCGGTTTAATCTTTTTTCGCCGGCCGGATGTGTCGGCGGCCGGCTCCGACATGCGGATGAACGCGTCGAGCGAATTCTCCAGCATTTGTTTCAAAACAAAGTCCGCCGGGACATCGGGCGCTGATCGGCTCGACGAATTCACGCAGCGGCACACTGCGGGCATGGATGAAGCCAGGGCCGCGCAAGTCTGTGCGATTCCTGCGTCCGGGGCGGGCAGCCATCGGGCCCGCGCGCCTGTATCGGTCATCTGCATATCGGGCAGGAAGTTCCCGGTTGTCGCCATTCTGAGCATCGGCATGAAAGCATCACGGCACCAGAGAAGAGAATCTCCCGGCAGTATTCCGGTGCCGCTGAACGCATCATCGCGCATTGCCATCATCACCTGCAAGGCTTCCACCTCGTGCAGTTTTCGAACGTTGACCAGCCAGGGGGCGATTGCGATTTCGGAGGAAGGCGGCGGAAGTTCTCTCAATATCGGTGAGGATGCCGCCGGCATTCCGTCGGCGCTAGGCAGCCATGCGTAACAAAGGTCGGTGTTCTTTGCCGTAACGGATATCCCCGGCGACAACAGCGCAATCGCGGACCGCAGTTCTCGAAGTCCCGGATCGAAGGGATAGCTCATAGGATTGAGTGTCTTCTTCTTTCCGAGAGAAGTATTGCCGCCACCCTTTTCGCCCCACAAACAAGGAATGCCATCGATGAAGGAGAGGTGTAGTGCGATCATGGTGGCCGAAATATAAGGGAATGCCGAATCTTACACATGCCGACATTTCCGCCCAGAGCCCGCGTTTTGCCTATCTGCGCAATCGTCCCACGTGTACGGACAGCATCACGCTGTAATAATTTTCCTTCCCGTCGATGTTTGCGAGCGCGTTTATGCCCAAACCCAGATTTGAATCGATCATCCACACCAACTCCGCCGACATGGGGAGTCCTGCACTGTATTGGTGGACTTCTCTGTACTGGGCGGGAATTCCCTGCAGCCAGCTGCCCGAACTTATCAAGGCGCCTCGCCGCACACGATGAAGCAGGCCTAGACCAGCCGAAATAGATGCGCGGAAGAACCGTGAAGAGGTGGAAATGCCGTAAAGCGCCGCTGCCTCAAAAGTGGATTCTCGAGGCTCGGGCGGAGAACCGAAAAGCGAAATGAATTCCGTCTCTGTCACGAAGTTCAGGCGTACTATGATCTGCCGCCGATCCTTGCCGTAGGTGATGCTGAAACCCCAGGCGCCGTCGATATCGTTTCCAAGCGTGCCTAATCCCAGTCCGAGCGTCACACTGAGATAAAAATCTCGCGAAACCCCGGAACTATCCTGGGCTTGCGCTCCGGTGACGAAGCCGGGAAGAGCAATCAAAGCCAAAATCGCGCCCTTGCGAGTCAGATTTTGCAAGACGCATAATGAAAGGCGTCGTTTCTCCGTCGTTGCCTCGATGCAGCCGCGAGGGCTGGAGTCCCTTGCTGAAGTACACAGGAATTTCATGGTTTCGCGCTCCGGATGGGTTGATGATCACGATTGCAGATCTGCCTTTCAGGCTCATGAATAAAGTACCGGACATCGCGTGACGCTATGTCACGACTCCGTAAAAATGTTGTATGGAAAACCGCGAACGCCAGCCGGATGAGCGCGGATTTCGCGATTTTCCGAATCCAATAGGCTTCGCAGACAGCATGCCGGCCGCACGGAGACGGATTTGTTAGATCATGGCGGATTTGATACGTTATCCCTTGCGCACTCGCCGTCGCTTTGCTTCGTCTGCGCATCCGTCGATTCGAAATCAAAATGACACTGCCCTGCTCGAGGTTCATGATGAAATTCAGGATTCTACTCGCCCTAACGATCTCATGCCTGCATCTCGCCGCCGTTCATGCCCAGGATGCTCCTGCGGGAAGAACGGAGAATGCAGGCTTTCCGTCTTCCTTCATCTGCGTGGACAAGGCGGAACCGCTCACATCCACTGGCGGCGAGGCATCGATTGCCGTCCCGAGAAGCATCGGGAGTGCCCGCGCCGAGGATTGGTTCAAGCTGGACAGCGTGGAGTTCGACGCCTGGACGCCGGCGCTCGGTTATTTCGGCTTCCGCTTCGACCGCCTCAACCGCCGCCTCGAAGCCGTTGGCAGCATGCCGGCTCTGAGCTCCGCCGCGCAGTCCGCCGTGCTGCGCAGCCCGAAATGGCTGCGCGCGGATCTGGCTTTGACTTTGAGTTCCCTGCCCGCGGCGAAGCAGGACCTGCTCGCGGCGGTGATTAATGATGCGCCGGAGCTTATGATAGACGAAATTGCCTTTTCGATAGCGCATTCCAGCGCCGCATTCCTCCGCTCCTCTTTCTGCCATCCGCAGATGTTTCGTGAAAACGCCGAGCTGATATACGCTCACGATGCCCTCCTGCCGTATGTGGAAATCGTGGAACACGGCGCCGTCGCGGACGGCGATTTCCATTCCACGGTCCGGTACTGGCGCGTCGACAAGGATTCCAATCGCGTGCAGGTGGAAGCGCCGCGCGACATCTACTATTGGTACATCGTCCATCCGAAACTGACCGACGAAATATCCGCATATGTCGATCCGAATCTGCCGGACGGCGCTTCGGCCATAAAACCGCCTCCGCAGGGAAAATTCTGGCGGGACTATCTCTTCACGGTGACGGAACCAGTGCCCGACACGACGGGAGTGGATTTCCCGGTACTGCGCGAAGCGGTCAAGGACTGTGAAGTGCTCTGGGCCGACAGAGGCACTGAAAAGCAGGCAGTCTTGCAGATCGGCAAGTGGATACGCGACGTGCTGGAATTCGGCTCCAAAACCGAGCGCCCGCATCAGCCCGTGCGGATATACAAACTGCATCTGGGGCGCTGCGGCGAGCACGGGGACGTGACGGCCGCCGCCGCCCGCGCCTGCCTGATACCATGCCGAGAGGTCAGCGCCATCTCCAGCGACCACGTATGGAATGAATTCTGGGACGAGCAGTGGTGGCAATGGGAGCCCGTGAACAATTCGCAGAAGAATCCGCTCGTATACTCGGAAGGATGGGGGAAGAAATTCGGCAGCGTATTCGCGCGGCGCAGCGACGGAGTGCTGTCTCCGGTGACGGACGTGTACGCAAAGGAAACCTGCACTCTGGAAATTCAATGCAAGGACGCCGCAGGCGCGCCGGTGGACGGCGCCATGGTGCTGGTGGCGATGCGCGTGGACCAGAGTATTTACATCGACACTTTCGGCGCCACCGATGCCGAAGGAGTCGCGCGCTTCATTCTGGGCAAGGGCAACGATTATTATGCGCGCTTCGATTCGCCCAACGCGGGCGCGTTTCCGGCGCAGTCCAACCAGGTTTCGCAGTTGATGATCGACGCGCAGCCCGGCCGCCAATACGCGTACCAACTCAAGAGCTCCGTCACCAAGCCGAAGTTGACGCGAACCAACACGGCGGCGCCGCTCACCGACGCGGTCGAGGATTTCGCTGTCGAAATCGCGGCGAACGTCGGACCGCAGGGATCCCGCTGGCAGCAGCAGCTCGACGATATCAGGACGGTGGAGCCGAGCGTCTTTTTCCACGAGGAAAGCGCCGGAAATCTCGACCTGTGCCTGCTGCGCCCGGCCGACTTCACAGATCTCCGGGACCGGAAACCCTTCAAATCGGCCGGCGGGAGTTTCGACGCCCGCGGCGCGCTGGCCTTCGCGGAATGGAATCTCGACGCAACGGATGATTTCTATCTTCTTTTCGCCAACGGTTCGAACGCCAACAATCCCGTCCGCGTGAACGGGATAATCCGCCTGTACATCCAGCCGGCCCTCGATGCCGGTGTGCCGGTGTCGGCGTCGGCGGATCTCGCCATACTGGATTGCCATCCCTCGCCTGTGACGGCCGGAGTCGCAACCCTCACCCTGTCGCAGGCAGGGCTGACACGGACCCGTCTGTCAGCGGATATTCACGACATGCTCGGCCGGAAGCTCGGCACGCAGGAACCATCCGCGGCCGGCGCCGGCAGCAGTCAAGTGCGGATCGACACGCGCGGATTGCGTCCGGGATGTTACCTGCTCCGCCTGCGGGGCGAAAACGGAGCGGTCGCTCAGCGCCTGTTGCAGGTTCGCTGAGACCAGCGGAATGCAATGATCAAGTCGGGCCGCGGTCTTGCGACGCCTTGAAAGGCGGCATCTCCGCGTCCGCTTGTTCGGCGCAGCATCGACCTTCGTTCAGATCGAAGGCCAGAGCCAGCCGAAAGTGCCTGCTGTTATGAGTGCATAGACCAGCCCGTCAAAGGCATTTTTCAGCGTGGTGCTCCACGGGCGGGAATACCAGATGGATTCCGGCAGCGAGGCGAACGCGTAGGCGACGAAGGACGTGACGCCTGCGAAGCGGAGAACCGCCAGGTAATGCGCGCCGGCTTCGAGCGCGCGGCCGGTTACGTATGCCGCGAAGAAACTCACCAGGACCGAGTATACGAACCACATTATCAGGGAGCCTGCCATAGAGATCTGCCCGCTTTTTAAAACGGTCAGGAACATGACGGGTCCCTTTTTCAGCTTCTCCAGATACTCCGGAGAATTGGCGTCCTTCATACTCGCCGGCCTGGGCATGGAATAGCAGCCGGGAGGAATGCTGAACGGTCGCAACGCATCCATCGCGCCGGCTTCATCCGGAAGCGAGCGGTAATCGCCTTTGTGATAAGGCAGGAGCATGTGTATCAACGAACTTGCAATGAAGACGAACAAGCCCGAAATCAATATCGGCAATATCAGATCTGTAATCGGGACCATTTGTACCTCCTCGATAAATGTTTGAATCGACTTATGACTGTAACGACAAATTATGAACTCCGCAGTGTTCAGTCAAGATATGGAAGCTATCGTTCTTGCCATTCGTCCGGGCTCTGGTTAGGTTGCGGTTCATATCCCACCCACATCCGTTTCATTCTCATGGATATTCACGACAAATCAAAGAGCAAGGCCAGGCTTGTGCGATTCATAATCTACTTCCTCGGCGTTGTTTCCGTGGTTGTCCCCTTGATACTCGAAATCGAAATGGACGAGGGCGGCGGCGCCATGCTGATGCTCGGCGGGAGCATCGTCCTCATGGCCGTAATGGAAGCGCTCGGGTTCTGGTTGCGCAAGAGAAATCTCAGACAGATGCTGTTCGCCGAATCGCTCCTCGCACACTGGACCTACGGCGAAGAACAATGGCAGGATCATGTCGCCGACGAGTTCGAGACTCGATCCGCCGCCGCCGGGAGACTGTGGCTCGGGACGGCCGCCGCGGCCGCGCTCATCGGCCTTCTTCTTCTGCTGTTCTCGAGCTTCGATTACTATCTTGTGCTCTTCTTCACAGCTCTGCCTGTTCTGCTGGGCGCGATCGCATGGCTTGCGCCGCGTCTCCGCCGCGGAAGCAGCCGGCGGCAGCCGGCGGAGGCCTTCA
The DNA here is from genome assembly GCA_964388275.1 of uncultured Chromatiales bacterium. Classification (GTDB taxonomy): domain Bacteria; phylum Bacteroidota; class Ignavibacteria; order SZUA-365; family SZUA-365; genus JARYLZ01. The sequence goes on along the minus strand of CAYLZD010000008.1, from coordinate 17,030 downwards.
TTTCGGAGGAGGCCGTCCTCTTCAAGGGTCGCATGCTGAAATGGAACAACTGGAGCCCGAGGCTGGAGACGGTGGAGCTAAAGGAGTCGCCGTCCAGGGCCGTCGTTTTCGGTTATACGTACAAATCCCGCAGGCATCACAGGTTTTCGGCGGAAATATCTATTCCGGTTCCCAGAGGGCAGACAAAGAAAGCCGAGGAAATAGTCTCTTTCTTCGAGGCGCTTCTCAACCGGCGGGCGGTCGTGCAAAAGCCGGCTGGCTCGAGCGCGGTCAGCGCGGATGCGGCGGGCATGAAGGCGGCGCTCGGCGAGGCGCTGAAACCTCGAATCGAACAACTCCGCATGAATGCGATTGCGGAAACTGAAAAGAATAAGATCAGACGCGGCAGGTTCTTGCGTGTGGCCGCCTTGCTTGCAGCGGCCGCGTTCATCGTTTTTACAGGCATACAGGTATTCCTGTATTTCTCCTCGCGTAGCGGCCTCGAATACACGGCCGAAGGGCATGCTGAAGGCATATGGGAACTGGCCGTGTCCGGCGACGGAGCCCTTATCGCCACGGCTTCCTCGAGTTCGCCCGTCACCTCCGACCGGTCGGTGCGCCTTCTACGCGCGAGCGACGGCGCGCTCCTGCGTGTTTTCAATGATGACGAACCCGTGTCGACGCTGGAATTTTCGCAGGACGGCAAGCGCATCGCGGTCGGAAGATTCCGGAAGGTCGCCGTCTTTGATGTTGCCTCGGGGAATGCCGTCTGCACACTGCCGATACTCGATTTCGACGCACCCAACCGGCTTCGCTTTTCCGCCGACGGCCGCCTGCTGGCCGGCTGGGGAAGCGCCGTGTACCTGTGGGACTGCTCCACGGGCGCGCGGCTGCGGCATGAGCGCAGCCGTGACGGCTGGTATTTCGGCGACGCGGCGTTCAACGACGCCGGAGTCCTGCTGACGGCGGAATGCCGCGACGACAGCCTCCGCCTCAAAGACGCCTGCAGCGGTCGCGAGCTTTGGAGCGTTATCACGGATGCGGGGGAAGGTCCTTCAGCGGTGTGCAACATCGCGTTGTCGAAAGACGGCGCTCTGCTGGCGGCGCAGACGGAATCCGGCACGACGCTGATCGACACGAAGTCGGGATCGGTATTCCGCCGCGTGGACTCCAGGGCGGAGGGAATGGCGATACTGGAATTCTCCCCCGGGGGGACGCATTTGATCCACAAGGCGGTGCTGGGTGAGGCGAAGGTGTGGGATGTGAACACCGGCGCCTGCGTCCTGACGGCGCCCGAGGACGACAATCCATACGCATATGTCTCGGACGACGGCGCTCTGTGCGCCGTTCACTGCGATGGAGGGCTTGTGAAGGTATATGAAACGATGTCCGGTGTGGAAGTGGCGGCGTTTCGCCACCGCGAGTCGGTGATAGACCTTTTCCCGGATGCCAACCTGATCTCGTTTCTGCCTGACGGCAGACGCTTGATTTCAGTATGCGAGCGCGTCCACGCTTGGAGGCTTTCCGAATGAATATTCCAACAGCTTCCCGGTGCACACCCTGTGCTGCGGGGCTATCCCCTCGCGAAAGACGCCGTGCAAGCTCCCTGAAAGCGCCGCGCGTGCTGGAAGCAGAACGGTGGATTCCGGAATGTCTGGAGAAAGTAATGATCCGCGGGATCGTGGACATGCGATAACTATCTATGATCCGGCAAATCACCATACGCCACAATAACAGGCAAGGACTGCCATGAATACCCGATTAATATCCTCGGCATTCTTATTCACGCTTCTCTTTGCTTTTCATACTTCCCTCGCCCAGGATTTCTGGCGGCAGTGCGGCGGACCGTATTCCGGTTGGGTGCTATGTATGGCAGCGGCGGAAGACGGCGGCCTTCTTACCGGGACGCAGAACGGTGTCTGGCGCTCGACCAATGACGGCGAGTCCTGGGACCTCAGCGACAGCGGATTGATTGACAGGCAGATACGCGCGCTTGTACGGACACGCACCGGAAAGATGCTGGCGGGAACTCAGGAGACCGGCGTACTATGCTCCACGGACCACGGCGTGACGTGGTTCCAGGCGGACACCACCCTGGCTGCGATCGGACTCGTGGCGTCCTTCGCAGTGGACTCCGGCGGCAGGATTTTCGCAGGAACGAGCGACGGTGTATTCATGTCATCGGACGACGGCTCCACCTGGGCCGGGGCGGGCCTGCAGGGCGATGTCATCAACGATATAGAGGTCGTCGCGCCTAACACGCTTTTAGCCGCCACATATTTCGGCGGAGTGAAGATGACACTGAACAGCGGGGCGTCATGGACGCAGAAATTGAAGATTTCCAGCGCGCCGATGTACGCTTTGGCTATTGACGGAGAAGGCTATTTCTATGCCTGCCCATGGGGCAAGGGAGTGTACCGTTCGACCGACCAGGGTACCACCTGGACTCCCATGCGAACGGGCATGGAGAACAGAAATCCCTATTCGCTAAATTTCAATTCGTCGGGATCCCTGTTGGCCGGAACTGACTCCGGAATCTTCATATCGAGCGACAAAGGAGTCACCTGGGCATACGACGGCCTCTCCGGCCGCTCGGTCGGCGTGATCATTCGTGACACAAAGGGGTATATCTACGCCGGACTCGAATATTCCGGGATCGCCAGGTCTCCGCAGCCGGGTGGAGCATGGACGTCCCGCAACCGTGGACTGCTCAATGCCCGCGTCGAATCTCTTGTTTTCATGCCCGGAGGGACGATGTTTGCGGGCACCATGGGCGGGCCTTTCCGTTCGGACGACAAGGGCGCTTCATGGACTGACGTCTCCGCCGGCATCACCTGTACGCCCAACGGCCAGATGACACGGGATAGATCAGGGAGGATTTATTACGCGTCTCGCGAGGGCATATTTCGTTCGGAAGATCTGGGCGCTCAGTGGATTCTCGTGAATACCGGCCTGGGCAACACCGCCGCGCTCAGCGTGGCGGGCGACTCCGCGGGCAATGTGATCTGCACCACGGACGACGGTTTCTACTTCTCGACCAATGGCGGCGGCTTCTGGGAGAAACGCGGTCACGGTCTTACCGGGATGTCTTTCGGCGGACTCGCGGTTCTCGAAAACAACGTATACGCGGGCAGTTCCGGTTGGGACGTATATCTTTCACATGACCAGGGCATGAACTGGACCATGCTCTCGCCGGGTACGGGAACCTTCTCATACAACTCCGTCGCCATCAACAGGCAGGGACACATATTCTACGGCACGGCCGACCGGGGCATACTTCGCTCACTCGACAGCGGCGCCACATGGCATCCCGTCAACAGCGGACTCACGGCGAGCGGCGCCTGGTGTCTGATGGTCGATTCGCGCGGAACACTCTACGCCGGCGCCGACAGCGGCAGGGCGTTCCGCTCCAGCGACAACGGCGGCCAGTGGACGGAGATCAGCTCGGGACTCCGTCTCACCAATGTGCAGATCATGGGCATCGATCAGGACGGCTTCCTCTACGCCGGGACAAGAGACGAATCGGTGTTTAAAAGCATCGACCCGGTTATACGGCCGGCGTTGGCTGCGCCGCAGCTGCTCTCTCCCGCTGATTCGGCGCGGATGGTGCCTAATCCCGTCACGATGCGATGGAGCGCGGTAGCCGGAGCGGCGTCATACCAGCTGCAGTTGTTCCTGGGGAGCATGCAGGCGCCCGGCCTAGACACCGCGGGAATCACGGACACGCAGTACGGCACACTTGTGGATCCGGACCTCGTTTCAGCGGTACTCTGGCGCGTCCGCGCCCTGAACGGGCCTGATACGGGATCCTGGTCGGAGACCTTCACGTACTTTCCCGCCTATCCCGTCCCGCGATCCCCGCGTCTGTCCAGTCCTGCGAACAACGCGGTGAATGTTCCTGCCGCCGTCACGCTCACGTGGGAACAACTGTTCGGAAGCGATTCTTACACGGTGCAGCTGTCGAGGTCTCCGGGCATGGTGACGGTCGATTCACAGCGCGCCTTGAACGGCTGGAACAACAGTCACTGCGATTTCGGGCCGCTAATACAGCAGACAAAGTATTATTGGCGGGTTCGTGCCGGGAATATTTCAGGAATCGGGCCTTGGTCCGAAGTTTGGAGCTTCACTACGGCTTCAAGGATCCTAGACGCGCCCCAGCTCGTGTCACCGGCGGATGGCTCGCACGACATAGCTTTTGACACCACACTTGAATGGGGTACAGTCAACGGCGCGGCACTGTATCGTCTTGAATTGATTCTGGATAATTCCGCCGTATTGGATACGATCCTGTCCGGTGTGCGCTGTGCCGTATATGCGCTGAAGCCGGCGTCAAAATACTACTGGCATGTGATGGCTATGGATGATACGGTTGCAAGCGAATGGTCCGATACATGGCAATTTACGACGCGTGATGCGGTCCCGCCTGCTCCGATGCTGGTCGGCCCGGCCGATTCAGCGAAAGGCATGGAAACCGATGTTGTTTTCTCATGGATGGCGGCGCCGGGAGCGGTTTCCTATCGAGTTCAGCTCGCAAAGGATGCCGCTTTTACCCAAATGGCCGTTGACGAATCGGGAATCGCCGCAACCGAATATTCCGCGCGCGGCCTTGAAATGAACACTGTGTATCACTGGCGGGTGCGTGCGTCGAACGGAGCCGGAGCCGGCGAATGGTCGCAGATATGGAGCTTCACTACTCGCGGGACAACGGGTATCTCTTTCGAGAGTGTGGCCGCCACGGAATTTGCCATCCTGGGAATAAACCCGCACCCTGTCCATGACCATCTGCACTTGCGCCTCGCTGTAAAACGTCGAATGCGCGTCCGCATCGAGGCATATTCCGTTCTGGGACGGAAGACAGGCGACATGTCCGTGCTTTCACTCGATCCCGGCGTTCATGAGATCGTATGGCGCCAATCACCGGCGGCGGCGGGACTATACCATCTGTGCATAAGCGACGGATCGAGCACCAAGGTGCTGACATTCATTCGTCGTTGAAATCCCGGCATTGTTGGAATTTGCCCATGAAACGCGCCTGAATGTCCCTCTCGAATTGCTGTGCTGTTGCTCCTGTCTAATTGCATGAAACGATCTCTGCCCGCTGATATCGCGCTGCTATTAATTACGGTCTCCATAAACGCCTTCGGATGGGGGGGCGACGCTCACCGTCTGGTAAACCGTTCCGCCGTCCGCTTCCTCCCCGAGAGTATGATGCGGCTGATCGCCGACAGCGCTTTCCTTGCGGCGCATGCTCCGGACGCGGACTACAGAAAAGATTACGATGACACCACGCTCACCGCCGAAGCGACGCGCCACTACATCGACATCGACGATTACCCGGATTATGGAAATCTGCCGCGCAATTTCGGCGCAGTCGCGGCGCTATACGGATGGTCGCGCGCGAAGGGTAACGGCGTGCTCCCTTGGGCGGTCGGCTGGACCTACGATTCCCTGGTGGCACAGCTGCGGCGGAATGATTGGAACACGGCTCTGCGCACGGCCGCCGACTTGGGACACTATGTCGCGGATGCGCATCAGCCGTTGCACACTACCAGGAACTACGACGGGCAGTATACCGGCAACGACGGCATACATTATCGCTACGAGTCCGTTATGCTGAATGCGCGGCATTACCTGCCGGCGCTCATTGTGGTACCCGATTCGGTGCGGTACGTCGCTGATCCCGTGGAGTACCTGTTCGAAATCGTGCTGCACAGCGTCGAACTTGTGGACTCGATCATGCGGGCGGACGATCTGGCCAGGCAAGACGTCGGCTGGGACGGTAGCGGAACCCCTCCGGACTCCTATTACGCGGCGCTGTGGCAGCGCACGCGCTTTCTGACACTCGGCCGGATTCAGAGGTCGGCGCAAGCCGTCGCGGACCTGTGGTTCTCCGCCTGGGCGAACGCCGGGCTGCTGAGTCCGTCCTCGCGCGACGACATGCTCGCCCATTTCGCGGAGTTCGAATTGACCGACATTTATCCCAATCCGGCTGTCGACTTGGTCTCGGTCCGTTACCGCACACCTGAATCCTGCGCTGCGGCAATCGAACTTTACACAATCACGGGCATACGCATAGCGGAGAAGGTATTATTGTCAAGGGGGGCGGGTGTGCAGGACTTTTCCCTTGCGACTGATGACCTTCCGGCGGGACCGTATCTTCTACTGCTCCGGTCAGGAGCTTCGGTTGCCGTAAGTAAGCTGATCATCATGCGCCGATAACATCGGCCAGGGTCGATACCGGAATGTCCGACTGAGCACTCACACGCGAGTCCCGGATCTTGAACATGCCGGAAATTTGCTTTATGACGCAGTATCGAAGTCGGTACATGGCTTATTCATCGCGGTCAAAACATGCTGATTCTGCAGGGAATCGCTCCCGGAAAGGAACAGAATGTCATCAAAGCACGATGATCCCGGGCTTGCCGGAAAGCGTCCGGAACTGCGGGGAGACAGGCCCAAACCGTTCCGGAATGCGACAGATGTCTCGGTAGATAGGATATGTCGCGCCGGGCACAGGACCGGGAAAGAGCAGCAGTCCGCAAGTTATCTGCTCGTTCATCGATATATACCCTCCGCTTCTCCCTGTTTTCTTTTCTCCTTCACTCCAATTCCTCCTTCCCGCTTCTCCCCCGCTTGAGCGCCGACCGCACCATCCTCGTCGCGGATTTATTTGCGCCCGGTGAGAGCGTTTCAAGGTACTCCCTGCGTGTCAGGATCGAGATCTCGCGCAGGAGCTCCGGATATCGCTTTGCCGTCATCAAGAGCAGTTTCAGGGCGTTCATGCGGACCGACGGCTGAGAGTTCAGCGTTTCCCAGGCGCTGACACAGGCGTCGAACAACTCGCTCTCATGGGCTTCAGCAGGTTCCAGCATCTGAAGGATCTTGAACAACTCGCGTTTCAAGTTGTCACGCGCCGCCGCCGCCGCGCGCACTATGTCGCCGTAGCGCCTTCGCAACCGTGGGTCGTTTTTCTTCACGCAGCTCCACAGCAACCACGCTGCGCGCCAGGAGTAAGGCGGCCTGTCGGCGAGGGCCAGGCTGAGCGCCTCCTCGAAAGCTTCCGGATGTTCGCGCATATGCGCGATGAGGTCGCATTTGCGGGAAGAAACAAGCAGACTCTCGAAAGGGGTTTCGCTTTGCATACGCATCGAAGTGAAAAATGAGAAATCGCGGGACGGCGAACAAAAGCGGAGGTGGTTCAGGCCATGCGTCCTTGCCTGAAATAGGTTGACTGAAAAGAGAAAATCTCATAAGGTTGCCTATGCCCAAAAACCCTTCACCCCAGCCCTATTTCCTCCTTCTCACTCCTTTCTCCTCGTGATACCCGAACTCCGGCTCGGACAGCACCCCCTCCATATCGGCCGCGCGCGAGACGATGAAGGCCTGCGCGTCCATCACTGCTTTATTGTAAACCGACGGGCCGATTTCCTTGAGAATGAAATCCAGCAGCATCTCCGCGGGCAGCCCTTCCAGATCATAGTCGAGATGTTCCGCTGCGTAACTTTGCAGCGACGCCACGAGTGTTTTTCGCGTTTCCTGTGAGAGCTCGATTGACATTGGCATTCCGGGGGAGGTGGAGTGGATGGAGCAAATATCGTGCATGGTGGGGAGATAGGGAAGGGGTTTGGGGTAAGGATCGCGAGCGTGGTGTAACGCTTTGTCGCTTTCGACTGTCTTATCGGATATGCCGATAACAAGGAGGATGGATATGGCACGCCTTGGATTGATCTTGATGATTCTCTGCGCGGGAACGGCGTTCGCTCAGGCGCCCGAACAGGTGTTCGTGCGCATCGACGGCGATACAGTGCGCGTCTTCAACACGGATGCGATGGAAAACTGCGCCTGTCAATTCAGGGTAACTGTACAGACGGCGGGATCGACGGTGACCGTGATCGAGCGTGACACTTGCAGGATGAAGGCCGATTGCATCTGCCGCTTCGACTTCGAAGCGAAGGTCACCGGTCTCGCCCAGGGGACGTATACCGCCGAAGTGTATCGGGAATACTTGAAGCGATACGATTACCCGCTGGATACTCTCGTGCTCATAGGTGTGCAGACGTTCGCGGTGCAAGCGCCGTCCGTTCCGGTTTCGGCATCCGCCGCGGCGGGACCCTGCCACGACCTGACGGCGGTGGATCCGCCGCCTCATCCGCCGGAGAGGGACGTTTACGTACGCCCCAATCCGGCCCGCGGGACCGCCGTGCTCCGATGGATCTCCACCGGGGATGCCGGCACGGAGGTGTTGCTATACGATGCGATCGGCCGGCTTATCGCGACGATCTATTCCGGCGAGGCGCGCATGGGCGTGAACGAGCGCATCATCGATTGCTCATCGCTCGCGGGCGGCGGCACTTACCATGTGGTCGTGCGAACCGAGCGGGGCATCCAGGCCGGGACATTCCAGACCTTGCGCTGAAGGCGCCGGTCTCCATCCCGACGATGCTTCCCGGCGCCGGCGCGAAACCTCCACTCCGTGAAGCATTCTGACCGGCGGGACGTGTCACGTCGAATCCGTCCCACCCGCTGAACCTCGGCTGACAGATCCTTCCCCACTCCCTACTCCCCACTCCCTACTCCCCACTCCCTACTCCCCACTCCCCACTCCCCACTCCCCACTCTCTCTCAACCACCGAGTCCCCGGCTATTGCAACTGCATCGTCCCGATATCGGTTGACTGTCCCGCCGTCACGGACACGTTGGTTTTCGCGGCGGTCTTGCCGTCGGGGTCTTCGACGCGCACCGAATAGATGCCCGCAGGGAGGAAAGCGAGCGTGAAACTGCCGGTGGAAGGATCCGCAATGGATGTGGTCACATCGTTCGATGCGGCGTCGATTGCGGTTGCGACGATCCCCTGATTCGGATTCGCGACAATCCCTGTGATCGCGCCCGTCACGGGCTTTTCGATGACGCGGATGGTCGGTTTCAGCTTGTACTCTCCATTGCCGGTCTTCGTAACGGACTTGGTCACATCGAAATCCAGCACTATCTCCGATGTGGTTCCGGCTGCGATATCGAAATTGTGTGTGAGTTTGAGGCCGGTCTCGTCGCCGCTGGGGATTGTGAGCGGCAGGGTCGAGCCGTCCACGACGATCTCGGACTTGGAGACGGCGAGGCGAATTTGCGTATATCGTCCCGGACCGAGTTCGCTTTCGCCGAGCACCATCGTCTTGCCGTTGTTCCACTCAAGCAGGTTCACGGTCACTGGAGCGGACGTCACCGCCAACCATGTCCCATTGAGATGAACCTCGACAGTGGAGAACGTGATGTTCACTTGTTCGATGCCGGCTTGTTGCGCGTCGGTCAGGTAAAGTTTCAGGCGGCCGTTCAGCGGCGCCGTCGAGTCGGAATCGCTGCAGGATATTGCGAAAGCGCCCAAAGCGGCAAGAAGAGCGAAGGATATGAGGTGTTTCATAGCGAATTCTCCGTATCGTGAAAAATAACACTGACAAATGGTCGCAAGACAGTCGTAGTGCTCTTCATATCAGTTTTAAAGTAAGCATTTCGCCGAATATATGCTCCGCAGAATCCGAACTCACGCACTGCAGTGCGCAGACGGGCTGCAAAACGATGAAATCGATTTTAGATCTTTGTTCGCCCCGCTCCCTCGTCCAACATCCAAATGAAAAAAGCCCCATTCATGGGGCTTTTTTGAGCGGGAGACGGGACTCGAACCCGCGACGTCCAGCTTGGGAAGCTGACATTCTACCACTGAATTACTCCCGCGTGGTATAACTACTTGTGAATCAATGTGTTATCTCGATATCGCCTTTCTGTTTCTCCAGTTTTTTCCATTCGATATACTCGGTTCAATCGAGAATCGTCGATCTCATTTTTGGTTCGTTGATTCTCGAATTGAAAGATAATCCTTTGTATCGCGAGGAGCAAGTGAAGGCATATCGCTTAGCCGTTGTTTCGAGGACTTAACGAGACCGGGATTCGACCGGAGTCTGGGATGAATACGGCAATTTCCTCAATGAGATAATCTGGAAGAATGATGAAATAGTCAAGCAGCATGTTCTATATCCATAGACTCTATATTGCGGACACGAGAATTTGAAGGAAATATAAACGCGGAAGATGCCTGTCTCGACACTATTCTCGCCCGTCTCACAGGCTTGAGAAGCAGAATCGGAGGTCCATGTTCGCCGGGACTGTAGGCTTCTCGGACTCATGACTCTGGGAACTATCGCTTTGAAAGCGGTAGAGGAAGCTCCAGTCTATGAAAGACAGTTCTTTCCTACGGACGAGAGCGGGGATAGAATAGGTGGATTAATATGCAGCGATTACGGAGACGCACGTCTTTGGCTTTACGTCAAGGACGGAACAACCCGGATAGGACTCGGTTTGGCAAAAAGGGAGTACAGGTTATAGTGCTCGAAAGGAACGGGAATGCACGGATACAACTCTATACAGACCCAGAAGGAATCGCGCCGCGGTCATTCGACGCTCAGCATGCGCGTCTGCGCCGCGCTGCCTGCCGCGATGCGGCAGACGTACAGCCCCGGCGGTACCCGTCGGCCGAGATCGTTTGTCGCGTCCCATGCGATCCGGTGCGATCCTGCATCCATGCGTTGTCGCACGAGTGATCGCACGGTGTTGCCGAGAATATCGCTGATCACGACGGACACCGAAGCTTGGACCGCGAGCGTGAAGGCGATCGTGGTTGCGGGATGGGTGGGAGAAAGCGGATTCGGATACGCGGGAGACAGAACGAAACCGGGGGTGGTCTCGTCCACGCCGGGAATCGCGTTCGTCCCGCCCCTGACGAGCGTGAAGCGGTATGTATTGCTGACCAGTTCGTGCGGCCGGCAACCGAAGCGGCTCCACTTGGCGGTATCGGGTCGGAGCGTGCCGTCAGGATCGTACCGGAAGGTGACCTCTTCCTGCGGATTGCGGTAGGCGCCGCCATCGCCATACTGGTTGAAGTCCTTGACGTACACCTGCCAGTCTATCACGGCCGTGTCGGCCCAGGTGGTCGTCGGGGGCAGCCAACCGCCCATGATCCATTCGATGTCCGGGTTCGGCAATTCGAAGCCGAGTAATGTTCCGGTGTTTCTGACAAGCCTGGATCCGATCGCCGCACCTTTGCCCGGCGGCGAGGTGTGAACGACTGTGCCGACCCACTGAAACGTCAGCGTGTCCACCGTCCTCCCTGAAGGATCATCGATCCAGGTATTCGTGACAGGACTGTACACCTTGAAGCCGCCGATTCGGTGATGCTCATCGATATTTCGGTCGCGCGTCGGCGTCCATATGATGTGCACCGGAGGTGTCGTCGCCATCACATCGCGGATCATGGCGTTGTGCGCCGGGGTGGCCGGCGTCGGTGCGGTGTATGGCGGCCGATTGTAGGAGAGCAGCAGCGCCGGCGTCGGCATCGGATTGCTCCGCCGTGTGGCGCCAGCGGTGTCGGATTGTGTCGAGCCGACGCTGTTGTACGCGCGGACAAACCAGTTCACGCGCATGACGATCGTGTCCGGCTCCATCGGCCAGGGAAACGGCGGGCGGAAGATCCGCTCGTAGACTTCCGTCGCGGGAATCTCGATATGCGGATCGCCGGCCGAGCCGCCCGTGCCCGCGGGAAAGCGCGCGATGATGGTTTTCGAACTTGACGCGCCCACGCTGTCGATCATGACGTTCAATTCGTAGCGTGTCGTATCCGAGGGATTGTTGCGCGAGGCCAATGCGCCGCCCCACCGCGCGGGCTGCCAGCGGAGGAAGAGCGACTGGTCCTTCGCCAGGCGACCGTCGGGACAGTCGCCCACATGATCCATTCGGTAGAGCGTCGTGTTGTAATATCCCGCCCGCGAGAGAAGAAACGGCGCGGGCGGCCATGCGAACGGCTCCGTTGAAGTGAAGCGCACTATTCTGTTGTTGCCGCAGTCGGCCACCCAGAGTGTCCCGCTCGCGTTGTCGACCGTGACACCCCAGGGATTCGCGAGACCCGTCGCCAGCGCCGTGTCGACGCTGGATGTGAAATCTGACTGGCCGAGGACATAGTCCGCATCCGCGCCGTTGGGTTTGGCGAGCACGTTGTCGAACATGAGCACGCGGTGATTGCTGTAGTCGCACACGTACAGCCGCCCCGTGGCGTCGAGCGCGATGTCGTTCGGCTCGCGCATCCTGTTGCGCGCTGCCGCCGGGGTAACTGTGAGATAATCCGCCTGTCCGAGTACGGCGTCCGCGTCCGCCCCGTCCGCTTTCGCTGCCGCGTCGTCGAAGCGCATCACCCGGTGGTAGCCGCTCGCCGCCACCCAGAGGCGTCCCTCGGAATCGGCCAGCAGCCCGCGCGGCCGCCGGAGCGCGTACTGTGTCAGTGTGTCCCTGCTCGAAGCGAAGTCCTTCTGCCCGAGTACACCGTCGGCATCGGCGCCGTCGGCTTTCGCGGCGGCATTGTCGAAGCGCAGCACGCGATTGTTGCTTTGGTCCGCCACCCACAGGGTTCCGTTCCTGTCGACCGCGACGCCGCGGACGTAGTTCATTCCGTTCCGGGTCAGGCGCGCGTCCTTGGTGACGAAATCCGGCTGGCCGAGCACGCCGTCGGCATCCGCGCCCGTCGGTTTGGTCGACGCGTCGTCGAAGCGCAGCACGCGGTTGTTCAGCGCGTCGGCCACCCAGAGCCGACCGTCCATGTCGATCGCGATCGCGGTCGGGAAGTTCATCCGGTTGCGCGCCAGAGACGCCGATGTCGTGTCGAAGTTCGTCTGCCCGAGCACGGCCTCGGCGGCCATGCCCGAGGTAAGCGAAGCGATCGAGGGCCAGCGCAGGATGCGATGGTTGGCGATGTCCGCGACGAAAAGCTTGCCTGAGACGGGATCGATCTCCACGTCGGTTGCGGCGTACAACCCGGCCGCGCCCCGGCCGATCGTGTTCGTCACGAAGTCGGAATGTCCCAGCACGAGATCGGCCGGTTGGTGGTTCGTCCACTGTGCGGATGCGCTCGTCAGGAAGGTCAGGAACAAAATGGGAAACAGAAATCGGGGTGGGTGCGACATGGAACGTCTCCTGAATGCGATGGATCGGTTTCGTGGAAGCGCGAATCGATACGGCGCCAAATTGAAGTATCGCGGCCTGGAAAGCAAGTATCTGACGGAAGCGGTAGACGCGCGCAGCACGGTTGGACAGCGGCTCACGCGTCGCGAAGTTTCAGCGCGGAGGTCGAATGCCGGATGCTGGAAGTTGTGAACCCTTCCGTCCATGGCTCTTGTGCGATGATCTCGTATTCAGACCGCGGCGCGGGAGCGCGGGTGGAATTCGCCACAATAGTAGTCCCGCGGCCGTGAGCTATTAGATATCTATTTGTCATGCGCATGAATTATCCTTTCGATTCTGTTTCTGCAGAACATGAAAGAGATTTCCTGTTTCGCCGTCATAGTTCCGTCAGAATGTCCAGTACAAGTAATGAAGAAAGTTACCTGAAACGCAACGTATTTGAATGCGTCGGCTCCTGATGCATCTCGTTCCGCGTTGTGTGAATGGACGCGATAACAAAGGAAGACCTGCACAGTATCGGAGAGGACAGAGTCCATGGGTCTCTGCCAAAGGAATCACGAGATCCTGCTCACGCTGGACGTCGAACTCGGAATCGAGCGACAGTTGGACACCTTATCGACGAGATAGTGGCTGTTCCTCGCCGAACTTCAGATAGAACGAATGGAAACGGAATCACAGAGTTGGAAGAGATGCTCCGGATCGGACGTGCTCTGGAAATGGAGCGCACAAGGCATCCGAAGCGGGACGATGGATGGGAGAAAGGGTCGGATGAACCAGAACGGAGGTCGAGAGAGCTTCGGATGGGCGAATGTAGCGAAAGCACTGTAGATATTAAACAGAATCAAGGTCGGAGAAAAGCGGACAACGAGTATCAGATTCCTGGAAATCGGATTTGCATCTTGCGGAGCGGTTGATTACGTTCCCGACAAGTTTGAAATAACAAGTTCCCGACGAAAGAGCAGGGAGTGGATGTGAGAATCAGAGGTTTCGACACAGTGGTGGGTGAGCAGAGCCGGATAAAGTCTGATGGAGCAGTGTCCGATCTGTCCCGTAGGAAAAAAAAGCCATATCGAACTGGCAAGGTCTGTCGAACCGTGATGGTGTTCAATCTGCCCGTCCGAAATATCGGGCGTTTGTATTAAGTGATGACGGGATCGTGGAGAAATGCTTTCCTCTATAAGTAGTAAAATACAATGAAAATAATAATTTATATATTGTTAATATTATCATGTAGCATTTTCGCATATTCGCAAAGCTGCTATAAGCTGGTCGATAAATATTATGGTGATATTGATTATGTAAAAGCAGTATCAGATTCATTAAATATTCATAAATCATATAATACATTATACCTACAAAATATTGATAAAACCGTAATAGACACCTTTTCACTAAGTGCATTTATTTATCAAGGGGAAAAGATTTGGAATGCAATAGTACTTGACAGCCTGATTCTTATAATTCCGATTAAAAGCGATATTATATTATTAGGTATAAAAGATAATCATTTTATATACTATGATAGAACCGAACAAAAATATCCATTATCTGATGTAAGAAAAATAACAAATAAATCATTTGTGATTCTTGAGAGGAGTTGTGTTAAATTATTCTCTATATGCAATAATAAAATTCAATATAAAAGCGAATTAGATTTCGGAAGAATGCTGTCAAATATTTCGGTTGCCAAAGATACGATTTATGTCTATGCGGATAGTCGCATATATTGCTGTAAAGAAGAACAAAACAGCATTGTTATGCTGAATAACTATATTGTAAATGCAAGACGGCAATATTATAATAATATGCTTTCTGTCGGAGAATATATAGTGATGGAACATGCTGGAATGTTGGAATGTTATCGGAGAGAGGGCGACATTTATATAGAGTGGGGTGTAATCACGGATGTTGACGGCGGCGTAAAAGAAATGCATTATGACAATATGCATAATCAAATAAATTCGATTAGCAAAATAGGTCGAATTGATGTATTTGCTTTGGAGAATAAGATGGAACGAATATGCGCTCAGGAACCGGCGCAAGATTCAATAGGTTGGATATACAAATCAGATATATATAATGAGATGCTATACTTAGCGGAGGCAAATGCCGGTATATTTATATATAAAAGAGAAATACAAACCATGATTAGAGATAAGCATGAAGAGTGTGAGATTTATATTTATCCAAATCCGGCGGTATGTGGGACGGTCGTGTTGCATTGTAATAACAATGCATTGAATCAGCTGCGCATCTACAATCAAACAGGAAAGTTAATACATCAGACTAAAAATATTAGTAATGATATATTAAGATTACCGATAGAAAGAGATGTATTATATTTATACTATCAATTAAAAGAAAATAATATGTGGCATATGCAAAAAGTTGTTGTTTACTGATATGGATGTGAAACAATGTTATAATGACGAGGCTATGATGACGAGCAAAAGATAAAGACGTTGATATGAGATGTTTCCGTTGTTGAGTTATAATAAGCGATCATGACCGGCGTGATCAAGGCGGCACCGGAGCGGTCACATGAGCAGTGGCTCAAACGAACGGCTGAGATCATTGAGGAGCAGAGCGAGCGGCTCCGACGTGACGGCATACGAGACCTACAATGATGCGCATGGAATCTGGCGAGGTCGATCATGTGATCGACGGCGAAGAGTTCGGCTAAGATCAGATTGTTTGCCCCTCGGTCTGCCTCGGATGAGCTTCAATCATGACCAGAACTGGTAGGGCTGAAACGTGCGTTCGAAAACGGACATGCGAAGTCGGATACTGCGGATACTTCGATCCGAAACATGTTTTTGAATTCCAAAGTTCTGACGTATATTTCCTCCAAAATTCCCTAGTCCATCCCTGCCGTTCGGGCTGGGGAGAGTCTGCACTCTTGTTAGGAGTGATTGAGCCAACCTGATGTCGAGAAATAGGGATCTGCATGACGATCACGCTGACACGTGGACAGTTACTCGAATCGCTCTTTACAGAGGCTCCGGCTACTGAAGGGGCGTTGACCCTGTTCCTGCGACAGCGTTACGCCTTCGGAGCCTATATCCCTGAGGTCAAGGTCGAGGGAGACGTGATCCATTTCAAATTCGATGAAGCAGTAGTCGGACGGACGAACGCGGACTACCAACGGATTGTACGTCTCGCTGAGAAAGGGAAATACGACGAGGCAAAGAAGCTGATCGGCGATGTGATCGAGAAGGGAACGGTGCACTCCGAGGTCGTTAAGTTCCACGGAAGGAGCCGTCTAATCTCAGAAGATTTCGAAATGACCTATAGCCAGTCAACAGAGGCTATCGTAATGCCATTGGACACCACTGCACGAACTCATGGCAATACTACGATCTTCAAGAATTCTACTTTTCCCGCGAAGGAGTGAGATAATGCATCCTATCCGAATGTTTAATGTGAGCGTTGTCGTGTTCTTTCTTGCCGCCTTCAGTAGCATATGCATGGGACAAGACGAAGAAACCGACGATCAGTCTGAATCACGGTACTGGGTGGACAAGGGTCAAACAATGTGGAACAATAAACAGTACGAGGTCGCCTTGTCCTGTTATCGGAAGCACCTTGAGTATTACCCTGAAGATGTTGAGGCTATCGTGGGTTCTGCCAACGCTTCACAGGTAATGGGCAAGAATGAGGAGGCAGTAAAGTTTTGCAAAGCGGCGATCAAGATAGACCCATCCTATGCCTTCGCTTATACAATTCTGGCGGCGGCATATCGAAATATGTCCAAGTTGGACGAAGCGGTATCCAATTGTAAAAAAGCTATAGCGCTTGATCCTTCAGAAAATCTCGCATATGGAATCATTGGAGAAGTGCATTATAGGCGAAAGGAATACACAAAAGCTGTGGAGATGATCAAGAGAAGTATTGCAATACTCAAAGAACAGGATCGGGAGAACGCTTCAGCATACCATGTTTTAGGAAATATCTATCTCGACATGAATGATCCGTTCTCAGCATCAATATGTTATAATAATGCTCTCAATGTGGACACTCGGTTTGTAGCAAGTATCTACTCACTGAGTGCGATATAT